>NZ_JALNUD010000002.1:0-519707 GCF_026540445.1 Chryseobacterium sp. GM_Chr_2 | reverse complement strand
TTGTAATTGAATAGTTGTGAATTGCTTTCAAATTTTATTATCTTCGTGATAATACACAACAGGCAACTTCAAAGGCTTATTCATAGAATTGTTGTGAATTGCTTTCAAATTTTATTATCTTCGTGATAATACACAACTGAAGTTCATTCTGGAATTTTCCACCTTTAGTTGTGAATTGCTTTCAAATTTTATTATCTTCGTGATAATACACAACCTACAGGAATAAGATCTTTTCCTGCTGTAAGTTGTGAATTGCTTTCAAATTTTATTATCTTCGTGATAATACACAACCTGCTCCATTACCATTCCAAATCCCGCCATGTTGTGAATTGCTTTCAAATTTTATTATCTTCGTGATAATACACAACGTTGTATGACCTTGATACTCACCTTGACTAGTTGTGAATTGCTTTCAAATTTTATTATCTTCGTGATAATACACAACTTAACCCAGCGTTGAGGAGCAAAGTATTCAGTTGTGAATTGCTTTCAAATTTTATTATCTTCGTGATAATACACAACTCTTTAGCTTCATTAATGGGTGTGTAGAACGTTGTGAATTGCTTTCAAATTTTATTATCTTCGTGATAATACACAACGACGATGCCGCCGTATTGGTGTTCTATGATGTTGTGAATTGCTTTCAAATTTTATTATCTTCGTGATAATACACAACTAACGAATGTTTTAACGCCTTTTGCTTTTAGTTGTGAATTGCTTTCAAATTTTATTATCTTCGTGATAATACACAACTAATATCTCGAAGTTCATTCTCTTGAGTAAGTTGTGAATTGCTTTCAAATTTTATTATCTTCGTGATAATACACAACCACCATCCTTACAGTGAAACTCTTTCACATGTTGTGAATTGCTTTCAAATTTTATTATCTTCGTGATAATACACAACTCATTTGAATCTTTTCATTAGCGTAAACAAGTTGTGAATTGCTTTCAAATTTTATTATCTTCGTGATAATACACAACCCTGGTTCCTGCTGCATCATCAAAAATGTGGTTGTGAATTGCTTTCAAATTTTATTATCTTCGTGATAATACACAACTCTAGCATTGTCTTTGCGCCCGGCTTACTCGTTGTGAATTGCTTTCAAATTTTATTATCTTCGTGATAATACACAACACCGTAGATAACGCGGGCGTGGCAAATCACGTTGTGAATTGCTTTCAAATTTTATTATCTTCGTGATAATACACAACGGTTATGCCGGATTGCTTACATAGCTTGCAGTTGTGAATTGCTTTCAAATTTTATTATCTTCGTGATAATACACAACTTTAGCCACTAATGGTAATTACTCGGTAAAGTTGTGAATTGCTTTCAAATTTTATTATCTTCGTGATAATACACAACATGGATTATTCTTAGTTGGTAAGTCGAAAAGTTGTGAATTGCTTTCAAATTTTATTATCTTCGTGATAATACACAACTTAAATCGTGCTTAGGATTTTTTATTAATTGTTGTGAATTGCTTTCAAATTTTATTATCTTCGTGATAATACACAACGATATTTCTTTTATTAATTTCATTCAAATAGTTGTGAATTGCTTTCAAATTTTATTATCTTCGTGATAATACACAACGTTGCCTTGCTTATATTGTATTTTCCTTTAGTTGTGAATTGCTTTCAAATTTTATTATCTTCGTGATAATACACAACTGTAATTCCTTCCGTTAATTCAGAACCTAAGTTGTGAATTGCTTTCAAATTTTATTATCTTCGTGATAATACACAACCTCAAAAAATAATCTACTGAAATTCAGTAGATTATTTTTGTTTTCAGGATTTAAAATTTAGAATAATTCGAGCTGCTGAAACGTCGGTGGTGGCTCTTCTTTATTTCTGGCAAAGAAGATTTCAATATCTCCAAACTGCTTGTCTGTGATACACATAATGGCTACTTTACCCGCTTTGGGAAGCATAAATTTCACTCTTTTAATATGTACTTCCGCGTTTTCGCGGCTCGGACAGTGCCTTACATACATTGAGAACTGAAATAAGGTAAATCCGTCATCAATCAGCCCCTTACGAAAGCGGTTGGCATCTTTCATATTAGCCTTGGTTTCTGTTGGCAAGTCATATAATACTAAAACCCACATAATTCGGTATGCATTAAACCTTTCGGCATTCATATCAGTTCAGGATAAGAAATTAACCTTTTTTCACCAGTATAGCACTTATATAGAGAGGTTACCGTTGTTTTTACAGCAACTAGTAAAGGTCTCACTTTATCATCAATTCTTACATCTCTGGTAGCTATCTGAAGGATATGTGCTTTAAATTCTTTGGTTAACTCCTCTGTTTCAGGACATTTAGCAAGCCATTGCATCACCAACATATCAACAAAAGGACGGTAAGGCTCCATGAGATCATCAGCGAGACAGTAAGGATTGTATTTGTTTTTATGAAAGATACCGAGCACCGGAAGCAATCCAGTTTCCACAATTGCTCTTGCCACAATACTCCGAAGTACGGCATAACCAAAATTGAAAAATTGATTCGGTGAATCTCCAAAACGCTGTCTAAGAAAATCTAAACTTATAAGATATTTCCAATAATGCTGAGCCGCAATACCTTCCATATTGGTGATATCACCACTTTTTACGTTGTTTTGATAATCAATCATGGGTTCATAATAGTTCCCCAATCTCATCAATACATTTTTTTGGTTTTCAATTTTACATTCGATGGTCTGTTTCCAAAGTTGTTTTTTTAAAGGTTCACTCGCTTCCAACTGATCTTTTACCCGATCAGAATGTTCGGAATGTCCATAAAGTGGCAACATAATTCCGTGTGGTAAATGTTGTGCATCACAGCTTATCACCACTACATTATTCCCCATCATTTTTTGAATGAGATTATGTGAAATCGTAATCTGAAAATGATCCAGCATCAGTAGCCCCAAATCTTCCACAGGAACACTCCCCTTTTCCGTTTTAGTTTCCGGACAGAGAATTTTCATCTGCTCGTCTTTGAGTTTGAGATAAGCAGGATTGCCGATGTAAATGGAGCGGGTGATCATAAAATTATGCTTTTGAGATATTTCCTAGACGATCAACATTTAGTTTTATACAATACTCTTTAATCATAGAGCCCTCAATTGAGCGTTCCATTTTATTTAATGTTGAAAACTCAGCCTTATTAACAATTGATACAGAAATATCCTGCCTTACAAAAAATATCTGGCTTCCTGAGAAACTTACAACTTTGTATATTTTTTCGTTTTGCTCTTTAGTGAATTTTTCAAAATTAATCGTATTTACATTCTCAATCTCATCATCTGAAGGAATATAAACTAAATCATTTGGACAAAGATAAAAATCATTAGTTCTTTTTAAATCAACAACTGACAAACCTTGTTTTTGCCTTTCAATCACTTCATTTAAGGGAATTGTCTCATAACTTCTCTTCCCGTTTTTATCTTCATATATTACAAAAAAGAGGTTGGTTCCCTTTGCAGCTTCTACATATTTATCTTTTTTATTTCCTAATTGACCCACCTGAAATTTGGTTCCTAATTCAAAAACTCGGACTTTATTAATAGGTTGATGCAGCTTACCATCATTAAATTTTTCAATATTTTTATTCAAATCTTCTATTCCTTCAGGAGAAAAAGCTAATTCAGAACTTCCCTTAAACTCTAAATAATTTTTAAGAATTTTCTGTATTCCTGTATCTGTAATCGAATTAATTGACTTCAAATCGAAAGATGTATCAAGACTTTTTCTCGTGGCTGTAAGTATTTTTCCTTTTGGAACTTTTACCCAAGATAAATCTACCTTACCCGAAACAGTATCTTTATGCATTGGCTTTCTTATCGCCCAATTCATTCCGGTCTGCTCTACCCTTTCTTTTCTTTTCAATCCATCTTTCTCTACATATTTTTCATAGTAATTGGTAGCTTTATTAATAACACGAAGGTTTTGTTTAAAACTGACAATAATTTTATCTAAACTATTTTTTGCATCTAATGTGAAATTATCCCAAGGTTTTAAAAATTGCTTTGGAACTTCTCTTTCAATTGTAGCGCTAGATTGTGAATGTTTATAGACTGTCTTCTCAAACTTCATCAATTTCTTTTTCAAATCATACCGTTTTGTCTCCGACTTTGCAGATTGATTATTCAATAAATTCACATGGTCTTTTGTTGCACAGGCAATTACCAAAGCATCTAAAGCATGATGACGATGGTCTATTCTCTTCTTTGAAAATCCTTTTGAAAACTTAATAGGAACAGTAGGTAAAAACTTTTGATGATTTTCATTCCAAGTTGTAAAATCCGTAGATTTTGTCAATTGATTCATTCTTTCAAAACGAGGAAGTATTAAATCATTCCAGACATCATTCAGCCCCCAATCCTGTTTCAGTTGTGTTGTAATTTTTCCATTTCCGGGAACAATATTTTTAGAATTAATACCTTCATCTGTTCCATCTTGCACTCTAACTATATGAGAAAGTACTCCAGAAATATATTTACTGATATGACGCGTATCATTTATCTGACGTTCAATCATTTTTTCAGGAATCTCTTCCAAAAGAAGCTTATTTTTCTTTCCTCGATTATTAGCATAAGTTTTTTTTATAAAATCTTCATATTCTTCTGCTTCAAATATTTTGATACTTTTACCAAACCCTGTTTCAACAATTGTCCCTCCGAATTTTTTAATAAATTCAAGGCCAATATAATTATCCTTTAATTTGTTTACTGCGGATTCACAAATAACTTTATTACTAAAACTATCATCAAAATAACGACTTTGTGGTATAATATGCTCAATTTCATATTCCGGTGTAAACAATTTATTTAAAGGAATAATTTGCCCGGTATATGGTGATTTATATTTCTGTTCCAGCCAAAGCTTATACTTTCTTAAATCTGATGGAGAAGGCTGAGCTGTTTTGCTTATTTTAAGGATATCATCTTCAATTTCTATGTCAGATTTTAAAATTCCATCCTCATAAATTTTCAAAATTTCCTGTTGCATTGGAGAATATGGACGAATATTCTCTACCTCAGCATCATTTATCATTTCTGCCAAAAGCGCTTTGATACGAAGATTAGTATTTTCGTTTTCAGAAATCTTGCGAGTAAGATCTTCTCGTTCTTTTGCAGGAAGTTTCATTTCTCTTCCTAATTCGATATGAATTTCATTGAAGAAATCTTTAGCTCCATTTCCGTATTTCAACCAAATATCTTTTACTACACGTAACGTTTCTGTAATGACTTGTTCAACAATCGGATTACGAAGTGAATGTTGCTTAAAACCTTTCAAAAACTCTTCTAAATCATCTACAGAATTCCATTTCCCAATCATTGAAGCTTCTGAATGTCTTCCGTAAACAATATATTGAACAAGCCACAATTGTAAACCCTGAAAATCATTTTCGGCTGTAAGATGAATTGTTTTTTCTCTTACTTTGTCTTTAATATTTTCATCATATTCTCCATTGATAATTTTCTGAATCCTGTCTTTTGAATATTTATCAATATCAGCATAGTTCCAATATTTTCCCAATCGCATCAAAGGCAATAATTTCTTAATCGCTTTCTCGGAAAAAGAACCGTACTCGCTTTTAAACGGTGGAAATTTTCTGAAAGCTTCAAAAAAAGAAATTTCATCTAGATTATTTTTAAGAGCAAAAGATTTTAATGCTTTTTCATATTCCGTTTTATCATTTACAGAGTAGATAATATGCCAAATTTTTTGTTCAACTTCTCTCGTTAGAAATTCATCAGAAATTCCTTCAACTTTATCTAATTTTGATGAAATCATGGTTTTGGTTTCGTTGCAAGGATATTTTTTATCTTCAACGAAATTCCAACGATACTTTTCAATTTCTAAATTCAATAATTTTCCCCTAAACTCTTTTTGCTCTAACAGAAATTTGAGTAATTGTTTCTGTTCTATATCCTTTCTGTTATTCAGAAATTCAAATAGATTTTCGTAATCTGCGGTTGTATTAAAAAACTCTTTTGTAACAGGATTTTGCTCATCATCTTTTTTATAAATATTAAGATTAAAAATCCACTGCCATATTCTGAATTCCTGATAATACGGATTAGATTTTGGAATCGCTTTTAAATATTGAGTATGTTCTACTCCATTTTCATCTTTATATTTTCTAAATTCCAAAGTACAATTTGAAATAGACGATTTCTGACTTCTCAACGGTCTTTGATAGAAAATTATATCATCCATAAAAAGATGAACAATATCTTTTTTGCTTAAGGTTAATTGATGTGCTTCATTATTTCGATACAGCTCACGAATACAATCAATATACAGATCCTCATTCTGTAATTCAGGATGAAATTTTTTCTGTTTTTCTAAGATTTGCTTTAGTTCCTCTTTATAAAATTTTCTTTCGATGGTACGAACCAACTTTCCTTTAATTTTTTGTTTCGGAGTTTGAAGAAGCGTTTCATAAATGTAAGTTCCTACCGTTTTATCTGAATGATCAATTTCTTGTTCTGTTTTAGTCTTTATAGCAATCCAATCTTTTTCAGAATCAACAGCTTTAAAAGTTCTTTTTACATCTCCATTTTTCAATGATGATTCTGTAACAATAAATTCTTTTACACGCTCTATCCAATCTTCTGTTTTTACAATTTGCTTATCATATTTCCACCCATTATCGAAATAAACATCATATAATATTTTGCCCTTTACATTATCTCCGGAATCTACAATCTTATCAACTTTTAGGCTTACAAACGTTTTATCTTTCTCCTCATCCAAATCTTCACCACGCAATTGATAATAACCACGTTTTTGATTAAAATTCAAAATAAGCCAAGCCAATTCTTCTTTTTCTATTCTTTCAGTTAAAGCTCTTTTACGCAGATAATATATGGTCCAATCATAAGGAATTTTTTTATTATTTTCTAAAAGCTGAGGTTGGTGATTTTTAAAATCAGAAATCATCTCCTCAAAGGACTTTTTAAAAATAAATTCACCATTATGATAAACCAACTTTGGCTCTGTTTCAGATTTAAACTTTCCGAATCTTTTTTCAAAATCTATCTGAGAAGCATAATGTTCCGGAAGGAAATTCAAAACATTTAAAACTCTGTGAAGTCTTTCTCTTCGTAATAAAAACCTTTCACGAAGTCTTCTTACGCTTCTGTAATTAGTTCTTGCAGCAGTTTGGGATACAGCATTTCCTTTTCCAAAATCTCCCAGAATATCCTGAGACATTGGAATAATTCGACTTCCCATTCCTAGAATGTTACCCTTCTTATTTTGAAAATCCTGCTGTATTAATGCCCAGCCGATTGAATTTGTTCCTAAATCTAATCCTAATATATTTTTCATCATGATTATCCGTTTTTTGAAATTACCCTAAAAATAGAAAGAAAAAAATAATGTAAAATACGGTTTACCTTATTTCGTATAAAAAATTAATTTCTATCTTTGAAACCGAAAGCAATTCACAATAAGGATTATTCCGTTGTGAAAACATTTGGGTCACCTCTTGTCCATAATCAGGAGGTTTTTTTATGCCCAAATGTTTCGTGAATTCTTTTAAGCGGATAAAAATCAATGAACAAAACATTTAAGGCGGGCAACTCCCCTTCTTTTATTTTCAAAAATGCTATTTTAGCACTTCCAAAAAATTTCAATGAACACCATTAATTATATACAACAAACCCTCAATATATCCGAGAAAAGCATCAACGCAACGTTAGAACTATTGGCGGAAGACTGTACGATTCCTTTTATTTCCCGTTACCGAAAAGATAAAACCGGAAATCTGGATGAAACGCAGATCGAACAAATTTCTAAGCTCAATAAGCAGTTTGATGAAATTATAAAGAGAAAAGATTCAATCTTAAAATCAATTGAAGAGCAAAATGCATTAACTCCGGAACTGAAACAGAGAATTGAAGAAAGTTTCGATATTCAGGAGATTGAGGATTTATATTTACCCTTCAAAAAGAGAAAGAAAACCAAAGCTGATGCGGCAAAAGAAAAAGGACTGGAACCTTTGGCTAAAATGATCATGAGCCAGAAAGTTCAGGATTTGGAATTTTTAGCTTCAAAATATATAAATGATGTTGTTTCGACTGAAGATGAAGCTTTGCAGGGTGCAAGAGACATCATGGCAGAATGGATCAATGAAAATATGTATGTGAGAAAAAATCTTCGCCGATTGTTCCAAAGAAAAGCGGTGATGACTTCAAAAGTCGTAAAAGCGAAGAAAGATGAAGAAGATGCTCAAAAGTTTTCACAATATTTCGATTGGGAAGAAAATCTGAACAGAACGCCTTCTCATCGATTATTAGCGATGTTGAGAGCAGAATCTGAAGGTTTTGTAAAGACAAACATCGGAATTGATAAAGAGGAAGCGATTGATTTTATTGAAAACGCGATTATCAAGTCAAATAACGAAACAGCGGAACAAATTTCATTAGCCATAAAAGACAGCTATAAAAGACTATTAGAACCCGCTATTTCGAATGAAACTTTACAGGAAGCCAAAGAAAAAGCAGATAAAAAAGCTATCGAAATTTTTTCTGAAAACCTGACTCAACTATTGCTTGCTCCGCCTTTGGGAGAAAAGAGAATTTTGGCAATTGATCCAGGCTATAAAAGCGGTTGCAAAATTGTTTGTCTGGATGAAAAAGGAGATTTACTGCACAATGAAACCATCTATCCTCACGCTCCGCAAAACGAAAGCGGAATGGCGATGAAAAAAATTCGTTCGATGGTGAATGCCTACAATATTGAAGCAATATCAATCGGAAACGGAACCGCAAGTCGTGAAACTGAGTTTTTCATTAAAAAAATTGCATTCGACAAACCATTGCAGGTTTTCGTGGTTTCGGAAGCCGGAGCTTCGGTATATTCGGCAAGTAAAATTGCAAGGGATGAATTTCCAAGTTATGACGTGACGGTTCGTGGTTCGGTTTCTATCGGTCGCAGATTGGCAGATCCGTTGGCTGAATTGGTGAAAATTGATCCGAAATCAATTGGTGTTGGTCAGTATCAACACGATGTTGATCAAACTCAGCTTAAAAATGAACTGGATTCTACGGTGATGAAGTGCGTGAATTCTGTTGGTATTAATTTAAATACCGCAAGTAAATCATTATTAAGTTATGTTTCCGGAATCGGTGAAAAGATGGCGGAAAACATAGTCAATTATCGAACCGAAAACGGCGCTTTCGAAGATAGAAAACAATTGAAAAAAGTTCCTAGATTAGGTGAAAAAGCTTTCCAACAGGCGGCTGCGTTTGTGAGAATTAATAATGCTAAAAACCCCTTAGATAATTCTGCAGTTCACCCTGAAGCCTATAAAATTGTCGAAAAAATGGCAAAAGATTTAGGGATAAAAACTGATGAACTGATTGCCAATAAAGAGAAAATTGCATTAGTTCAACCTGAAAAATATATTACCGAAGACATCGGAATTTTAAGCATTAAAGACATTTTAAAAGAACTTGAAAAACCGGGATTAGATCCAAGAAAAGCAGCTAAAGTTTTTGAATTTGATCCTAACGTGAAAAAGATTACCGACTTAAAAGTTGGAATGATTTTACCGGGAATTGTGAATAATATTACGGCTTTTGGATGTTTTGTAGATTTAGGAATTAAAGAAAGCGGATTGGTTCATATTTCTCAACTAAAAGACGGTTTTGTGTCTGATGTGAATGAAGTGGTGAAATTACATCAGCACGTTCAGGTGAGAGTAACGGAAATTGATGAAGCAAGAAAAAGAATTCAGTTGAGTATGATTTTGTAAAAAAATTATCTTGAAAATATCAGAAATTAAAGAAAGAAAAACAATTCGCAGAGCAACGCGAGATTTTGATTTGGAAGGTAATCGTATTTATAATGAATTTGAATATGATTTACCTTACAAAGTTGATTTTCCCTATAGCGATCAACAAAGACAAGTGGCAAAAATAATAGACATGATACCTTTATTTTTGATTTTTCTTTTCATTTTTAAACAAACTTTGTTCCTATCATTCTTGCTTTCAATACCATCTGTAATAATTATTGGAAGTATTACAGAAACAATTTGGGGAACAACTTTTGGAAAAAAACTCTTCAGGATGGTTGTTATCGATGATTTTGGAAACTTTCCTGATTTTTCTACATCTTTAAAAAGAAATTTCCTTTGTTTATCAAATTTTTATCCTTCCTTTTCAGAATATACGTTCAAAACTGTTGCGTTTGGAACTCAAACACGTTTTAGAACTGATATAAGTATGCATATGAATAATAAATTGTGTAAAACTTACATCGTAAAACAAAATAAATTATCTGAAATCAGGAATCTACTCAATACAGAAGAACAAAAACAAAATGTGCGACTTATTGATTAAGTCGCACATTTAATTTCTATGACAATCTTTGTATCTCATTTAAAGATTGCTTCTTCACTTTGTTCATCGCAATGACGGCAGACTACTACCCTAGCCCCGATTGAAACGACATCCTTTTTGGTTGCGGGCGGAGCGAAGCGGAGCCCGTAACCAAAAAGATACAGTGGAAAGCGGGATTAAGCTCCTAAAAATTATATTTAAAATCCTTTAGAATCTCTTCTCGGTTGCCTTACTTCCGGCCATTTGGTCGTCTGCCCTTTGTCGTCAACAGGCATTGCACGCTTTTCTCTGTTGGTAAATTCAGGATCTTCAGAAGCCATATACGCCAACGTTGCAGTTAAAATGACATTGCTTTTCACTTCATCGAAAACGATCTTATCATAGGTATCTTTCGTGGTATGCCATGTATACCCGAAATATCCCCAATTTAAAGAGCTTAAAGAAAAGCCGGGAACACCTGCAGCAACAAACGAAGCATGATCTGAGCCACCTCCACCCGGCATTCCAGGGAAATCTGTTTTAATTTGATCTTTGATATTTTTGGGTACTGCATTCAGCCATTTCCCGATGTAATCATAAGCATTCACAAACCCTTGTCCGCTGATGTTTACCACTCTACCCGTTCCGTTATCCTGATTGAAAACAGCCTGAGTTCCTTTGATAATTTCCGGATTATCTGCCACGAAACCTCTCGAACCGTTCAAGCCCTGCTCCTCGCTTCCCCAAAGCCCGACAACGATTGTTCGTTTATTATTAGGATAATATTTTTTAAGAATTCTCATCGTTTCAAGCATTGTTAAAACACCCGTTCCGTTATCTGTCGCGCCTTGTGCGCCATCCCAAGAATCTAAATGAGCAGAAAGAATAACATATTCATTAGGTTTTTCTTTTCCTTTAATCATTCCGATGGTGTTAAAAGTTTTCGCATCAGGAAGAACTTTCGACTGTGTTTCTACTTTAATCTTTGGTTTTGCTCCGTTTTCAGACATCCTGTATAACATTCCGTAATCTTCCACATCAATATCGATCATCGGAATTTTACTCGTTTTAGCACCGAAAATTCTGTTGGCTCCCATAATTCCCGTCCAGTTGGAAATCGCAATTCCTGCAGCTCCAGCTTTTTCTAAAGCTTCAGGCAAAGTCGTATTATCGTAACCGATATTTTTCACATAATCATTGAAATCTTTGGTTGCTTTTTCTTTCTCGGCTTTTAATTTTTCATACAATTCAGGCGTTGCAAACTCCTTGATCTGCTCATTCGAGCGCCCAATCTTTTGATATTGAGCCATTAAAACGATTTTTCCTTTTACGGAAGGCAACCATTTATCAAACTCAGCTTTGGAAGCAACTTTCGGAAGAATCACCACTTCAGCTTCTATTGCTTTTTTGGTTGAAGGGCTCCACGCCAATTGAGTTGCCGACAAAGATTTTGTTCTCGGATAGGTCATATCAACATGCGTAATGCCTCTCTGCCAACCTTTCCAAGTACCGAATTGCTGTAAATTGGCCTCAATATCCCACGAACGAAGCTTATTGGCTGTCCATTCGTTCGCCGCCAGCATTTCGGGAGTTCCCACCAAACGCGGACCAACTCCATCGAGAAGTTCGTATGCCATTCCTTCCAATTGAGAATTGGTATTTATTTCATTTACAAAACTTTGAACAATCGGATTAAGCTTTTCTTTCGAATCTACCGTAATTTGTGCCCAAGAAAACTGTGTTGCCAATACAACAGCGGGCATTGCAAAAAATCTATTTATCTTCATAATCTTCATTGATTGGCTTAAAGATAAAGAGATTCTGGGAGAGGGGAAAATGTTTTTAGGGTGAATTGTGGATAAGTAATCCATGTGAAATAAAATAATTCCAATATCTTAAACCATTAAGATTTATATTAAGAAGTTAAGGAAAATTAAGTTTAGCTACGCTTTCATTATACAATAATCAAAAAGTAGTTTAAACTTTCTTGGATAACGTTTAATTTTTTATCGGCATTCCATAATTTTATCATAGATAAAATCCTTGCGTCTTAAAAGTGTTTAACGGTTTAAAAAGACTTTTGCGCCTTTGTGATAAACCAACAGTATGAAAAAAATCTAAGCAATCGGATGGAAATAAAAAAATCAATGAATTTATTCATTAACGATGAGTTATATCCAAAAAAAAAACCGACTTAGAAAGCCGGTTCTGGAACAATTATTTTTTTGATTCCTCAACAGAAACTTTTCTGAATTCTTTGAACAACTTGCTTAATTCCAAAGCTGATTTACGAGCTCTAGTTCCAGCAGCTTTGTTTCCTTTTTCTGCTTGTTGGTTTGCTTCAGTTGCGAATGCTTCAAATTCCGCGTTGATTTTTTCAATTAGTTCTTTCATTATTTTTAAAATTTAGGCTGCAAATATAGGTTTTATGGTGATTCCAGCCAACTTTGACAGAAAAAGTTTTATCAGTTTAATTTAAATTTAACAGCATTCTAAAAATTACCTCTAATTTTTTAATGAAAAAATTAAAATTTAGATAGAATTCTTTTAAAAACGCTTACTGACAAAGCTCTTTTCTATTTTTTATGAATGTCTTTAAAAATTTCACAAATAAGCGTTTTTATTAAGGATAATTATTTTTATCATAAAGTCTACAAAATTTTCATTTATTACGAACTGTTTTTTAATATTCATAAGGACATCTGTTCAACAAAGACCACACGATCAATTATTTAATTTGAAATTACAAAAACATCTATTTATTATATTAATCACAATTTATTTCCCAAACAAGAATCTTTCTCTATATTTGATTTTTATAATTATATACAATGAGCGATCAGCTGGAAACCATAAGTGATTATTACAAGAAAGTAAAAGATGGAAAAGTCACCATTTTTGAAACCGACGATTTTGTTGCCGGAACTTCTCATTTCAATATCACGATGAGGAAATACTGCAGCTCCCGAAGCCCTTACAGCAGACGGGATTATTATCGCGTGAGTCTCATCATCGGCAAAGGAAAATTTCAATATGGAAATCAGACGATTACGATTGAAAGTCCGTCATTATTCTTCCCTTCACTGAATATTCCTTACAGCTGGGAATGTGAAGATGTGATTCAGGAAGGCTACACCTGCCTTTTTAACCAGGAATTTTTCAGTGGTAATTCTGAACTCCAGTTTTTTAAGAAAACATCCCTTTTTAAAGAATGGAGCTCCCCTCTTGTTGTGCTTACCGAAGAACAGACGGAATTAGCAACGCTTTATTTTGATCAGATTTATAGGATTAATAATTCATCTTATCCTTTTCGCTGCAACAGTATTAAAAGCAATCTCGTTTCGGTTCTGCATCTGGCATTGGAAAACCGCATGGAAGATATCAGCATGAATAATCTACCCGCTAATGTGCGCTTGTACAGAATGTTTGACGAACTTTTAAACAAACAATTCCCTTTGGATTCACCTACTTATCCTCTTGAACTAAAAACGGCTTCAGATTTTGCAGATCACCTGCATGTGCATGTAAATCATTTGAATTCTTCGGTAAAGTCAGTCACCAATCTTACTACCACGCAGATTATCAAAGAAAGAATTCTCGAGGAATCTAAAAATCTTTTAAAATACACCAATTGGGATATTGCTGAAGTGGGCTATACTTTAGGCTTTGAACAACCTTCTCACTTCAATAATTTCTTTAAAAAACATACAGACCATTCGCCATTGCAGTTCAAAAAAACATTAATTATTTGATTTTTGTAATTTTTGCTTTGTCTTTTAAAATTCATTTTTCTGAACCTTGATGTAATTTTGTATCATTAAAATGAAAAGAAAATGTTGAAAGAAGCATCATTACAACGTATCAAGCTAATAACCATTATGGCATTTGTGTCTATTCCCCTTTCTGGATTTGTTACAGACATCTATTTGCCGTCGTTTCCTTCTATGGCGAAAGGATTAGCGGTTTCAGAAAAAGATATTCAGATTACGCTCACCTCGTATTTATTAAGTTACGGAATTACACAACTGTTCATCGGCAGTATTCTTGATAGCATCGGGCGTTATCGACCGAAATTGGCAGCATTGTTTCTGTTGATTATAAGCAGTCTTCTTATAACGCAGACCAACAGTATTTTACTGATATCATTGATGCGTATTTTACAGGGAGTTGCCGTTTCAGTTTTGGTGGTTTCCACACGAGCTATTTTTGTCGATCTCTACGATCCAGACAGAGCAAAACACTTTCTGAGCTATTTTACAATAACTTGGTCTTGCGGTCCTATTCTTGCCCCGTTTTTAGGGGGTTATTTGGAAAAACTATTCAATTGGCAGTCGAATTTTCATTTTTTGGCAATCTATGCCGGAATTTTATTTTTATTCGAATGGTTTTTCAGTGGAGAAAGCCTTCCTCAGAAAAAGAAATTCAGCCTTTCTGAAAATTTAAAGCTCTATAAAATGATGCTGAAAAGTAGAATATTTATCCTCGGAATTATGATTTTAGGATTAAGCTATTCTGTTGTCATGGTATTCAATATCACCGGACCATTTATTATTGAGAATACTTTTCACTTTAATTCTGTAGTCATAGGATACTGTACGTTAATCCTTGGATTTTCATGGATGATTGGTGGCTTAATCGGCAAAAAAAGACTTTCGTTACCGGATGACAAACGCGCCTTAAAACCTGTTGTTCTTCAGATTGTATTAATTATTTTAATGCTTATTACGAGTTATTTTTCAGAAAGCTTATTTATTATGATTCCTTTTGCTTTTGTCATTCATATCTGTTCAGGAATTTTATTTACTTCGTTTTTTACCACAAGTATGCTTCACTTTCCTAAACATGCAGCAACAGCTGGCGGATTGATGGGCGGATTGGTCTACGTAATTACTTCGGCAACCAGCTTTATTATTTCTGCCACAGGATCTGTCACCCATCAGAAAGATCTTTCGTGGAGGTATTTCATTATCGGAATTATATTATTTGCAGTTATTATCATATTCAACCAAACCATTAAAAAAACGAAAACAGAGCATTAGTCTCTGTTTTTTTATTATTTTTTTGAAGCTTTTTCGTGCTTTCCGCACTCGCTATTTTTTTGTGTATCGGCGGCGCGGCTTCGCCGCGCCGCCGATACACAAAAAAATGAGCTCAAACAAATGCTACAATCACGGCTAGGAAACTCAACATTCAATTATAATCTGTCTGAAAATTATATTTTCTGAAGCAATTCACGAGCTTTTTCACCTGCTTTTTTAATCAAATCAAGACTTTCAAAAGTCATATATTCAGCAAAAACAATTCTAAAGCAATTTTTATAATCATTATGTACAGAAAATGTAGTTCCGGGAGTGAATAAAATTCTATTTTTCTCGCAATACTCATAAAATTGTTCCATATCAATTTCTTGTGGTAATTTCCCCCAAATACTGTAACCGCCCTCAGGCTCATGAAAACAAGAACCTTCTGGAAAATACGTTCTCAAAGCATTCAATAAAATCATTGCCTGCTGATTAAGTCTTTTCCTAAACAATCGTAAATGACGGTTATAACTATTTTTCATCAACAATTTTATCATTAATTCCTGATAGATCGGAGAAACCGTTCGTCCCAATGAAAACTTTGATTTCTCTGCCTGAGCATAAAACTTTCCTGCATTCAGCCATCCTAAACGGATTCCCGGACTCAAGGTTTTTGAGAAAGAAGAAACAGTCATTACAAAACCTTTTTTATCAAAAGTTTTAATGCAAGTCGGTCTTTTTTCCGAAAAGTAGACATCGCCATAAATATCATTTTCAATAATCGGAATCTGAAACTCTCCAGTAAAATCAACCAAATATTCTTTAACCTCATCTCTCATCAAAATACCTGTCGGATTATGAAAATTGGGCGTTATAATCACCGCTTTTATAGGTTCAGTTCTGCAAATCTCCTTCAAATATTCAACATCAAATCCATGCTGTTCATTAATAGGAATTTCAACAACTTTAAGTTTTAAATTAGCCATAACTTCAAGCACAGAAAACACACACGGGCTTTCAACAGCCACCATATCGCCTTCATGGGTCACCGAATGCAAAGCAATAAACAAAGCCTGAAGCGCACCATCTGTAATAATAATTTCGTCTGAATTCATGTGACAATTCAGTTTGTTCATTCGGTCTGCAATTAAATTTCTCAATTCCAAAGAACCATTTGGCGGATAATATCGAAGCAACGCAGAACCTTTTTCCCTAATAACTTCCTGCATCGTTCGAAGAATTAACTTTTGAGGAATTAAAGTATCTCCCGGAGCGGCATTATTAAAGGAATTAACAGTTAATGGCTTATTTCTCGCCGATGTTAAAAGTATATTTTTATTGAAATTACTATCTTTAGAAATCTTCAACTGATTTTGTGATTGAAGAAAATTGTTATGCTGATACGCCACAACATATCCCGATCGAGGGTTGCTTTTCACCAAACCTTTAATCATCAGATATTCATAGCCACTCTGAACAGAGCTCATGCTTAACGCATATTTCTCCTTGATCTCGCGAACGGAAGGCAAACGATCACCATAATGAAATGTCCCGTTTTTAATTTGTTCTTCAATAACAGAAGTAAAAATTTCATATTTATATTGCTGCATTTTCTCTAACTGTATTGAACAAATTTACAAAATTGAAATCTGTATCGATTATTTATTCCGAAACTGTATCTATATTTTCCCTGAAAATCGACTTACATTTGATAAAAAGACTCATGGAAATAGTTTCAAAATTTACGGTAGGCTCGGATCAGGGAGTGAATGATTTTTTTGCAGTGGAAGAACCATTCTTTATCGCTCTGCATAAAGATTTTGTGGAAGAACAAAAAATTGAAGAATATATTGATGAACATTTTGATCATCGCCAAAAAATCAACGACCTAAATGACTTATCGATACAACTTATCATCACCTATCAAGACGAAAAACCTGTGGGATACAGCATTTTAAAAAGTGGTTCTGAATATCCTGAAATGCCTAAAGATAAAAGGGTGACAGAAATTCTTTTTGCCATTCTTCCTGAATATAATTCGATTGAAGTACAACAATCGCTTTGGAAGAAAACATTAATTGCAGCTTCGTTTGCAGATATTATCTGGATTAATATTTTTCAACATCATTATTTACTTAATTTTTTTAAAGATTTAGGTTTTGAAACTGTAAGAGAATCTCAAGGAGAACCTTTTTTGTTGGATTCTTATGTTTTAAGTTTAGAAAAATAAAATCTGTATATAAACGACAATACGAAATGCCAAAACTGGATTTCCAAACGTCTGAATAAAAAATATGGCTCTGGTTATAAAGCAAAAAAGCATCTATTTCAAGATGCTTTTTAATTTTTAATATGTATGGGAAATTACTTTTCTTTCAGTTTTTCTTTAAGTAAGGTATTTTCTGCTTTCAACTGTTCGTTAATACGCTTTTGAATATTTATTTCTTCTTCTAAAAGACGAATTTTTCTTTCTGAGATCTCCGAAAATTCTTTAAATTTTGCCTCATAACGATTCCCTAGGTCATCCAAAGCATCTTTATAGAGATTTACGAGTTTATCGTCATTCTCCAGCTTTTTACCTTCGTTATCCGCATCCATTCCCTCCACTTCGGCATCAATTTTTCGTCTTCCGAAAAACCATCCTGCCGAGCCTGTAACTATTAAGCTGAGAAAAGTTCCTATATGTTCTTTGAATAATTCAATCATGTTTTTTTAAGTTTATTTTATCTAATCATAGACGTAAATTTCAATTACTCCGAATTGTCCTACAATGTCTGTCGAGCTACTAGTTTCATCATTATTAAAAAGAATGAGAGATATTGCATCGTCTGACAATACATTCGTAAGGCAACCGTACGGATATTTTCTTCCTGACTGAATGTTGATTTTACTATTGATCCAAACTTTATCACTAGGAAAAGCTGCTTTAAGCTCTCCAGAATACACTCCAATATCGGTACGCTTCCAAGTGATGTCTCCAAGCGTATTTTCTAACACCTTGAATTGAGGATCTAAATATCTATCCGCATACATTAATGCTTTATAGATTTTGTAAGCAGGTTTATTCAACCTCTCTTCAACCCATCTTTTTTGCACAAATGAGTTTTCTTGATAGTTATCTCCATAATAATCTGCCCCAACTAAACCAGCTCCTTTTGAATCTGCTTTTATTGCAATATATGGAAATTCATTTGAGAGATTAATGTACTTTCGATCGTCATATAAGCCGTTATTAATAAAAACTTGAGTCGGATTTACACTTACACTAATATTATTTTTGGAGTTCAATTCTAAATAACCTTCGGAAGAAATAGAAAACTCGGCATCACCGCTAAATATTTTATGACCTTGATCTGCTGATAATTCAATATTTCCTGTAATTGGCTTTCCTATTTCTGTGCCAGCTAAGGGAATATATTCTTTCTTATTTTCAAGACCAAATGTTCCATCTGGTTTAGCCACAACATCTTTTGTAAATGAAGCATCTGCAGTGGGAAGTCTCAGAACCTGTAAACTTGTATCAAATCTTAACCATCTGTCTGCGAAGTTTCCTTCAATAAAATGTGTTTTATAATAATTATTATCTTTTCTTAAGAAGTTATTGATAATAAATTTATTACTCTGAAGACCAATTAACTCAATATTAGAACCAAGTATCAGGTTATTCTCTCCCCAAATGCCACTAGGATGACCAGATGTTCCACCTCCAATAACAACATTTGACGACCAAATCCCAGATCCACCTTTCCCCCAGTATTGTCCCGCCTGATAGCCTAAAAATGTATTGTTGCTACCTGCGATAAAGCACCCTGTCCATTTACCCAGCATTGCGTTTCCGCTTCCTTCTTTAATTCCGTAACCCGATGAAACTCCTATTAAGGTGTTATCATTTCCTCCTGTAAGCCCTGTTGCAGCTTCAATCCCCATCGCAACATTCGCTATCCCAGTAGTTACATCTTTACCCGCGTAATGCCCTACAATAGTATTAGATTCTCCTGTAGTTATTGATGGTAAACAGTTATATCCTAAGGCTATATTATATGTTCCGGTATGCTTTGGATTCATGTTTCCAAAGGAAAATGAATATGTGCTTTGATTAACTCCTAAAACACCATTTGTCCCTGGTTTTCCTTTTTCCGAACCTGATTCGATAAAAGCAATGCCCTTAGGAGAATAATTATTTCGGTTAACTACTGTTGCCAAAGTCTCATCCTGTAAAAGGTCTGTAGTAGTAACTCCAGCTTCTCTTTTGATGTAAAACTTCCCATCTATTGATGGTTTGTCAACTTTATTATTCAAAGAAGCCTGCAGACCTTCCACCATCCCAATGGTAACATTAGAAATACCGGTTGGCAGATAATTATTTTTATCTGTTTTTTCGCCCCCTTTGAACATATAAAGAGAATAATTTTCATTATTTACTGGGATGGCTATAAAATCATTATCTTCGAATACATATGCCGCCGAATTTGCGGCAAAGTCTGAAATACTTGTCTCTGAAGATTCAACAAGCGTTGTAATACCTAAAGCTTCAATCTTTTCGGCTAAAATATTTCCATCGTCATCGGTGTAATCATCATAAGACATAAACATGTCATTACTTTGATTTTTGGTATAAACATTTCCGAATTCAGAAATATTTCCAGCCTCATCGTAATCGTCTACTGTCGCGATATTAGTCGGAAGATCTCCAACTCCTAGAGTCGTTTTCCAAGACTGAATATTTTCGTTGTTTAAATTGGATGCATCTCTTTTAGCCAAATAATTGGCATGAGAATCTGGATTGGAAACATGGGTTTCAAAAATAGCTTTATCTGCCTTATTCTGCAGTAGATTATCTAGTCCCGCAATTTTAGTTGTAGGAATAGATTCGTCTTTGTGCCAGAACGAAGACCATGATGCCTGAAATTGTTCCTGGGTGGGAAAATCTCCGGTTTCGAAATAGCTGTATATGGTGTTTAATGGTATTGACATTTTAATTTTATATTATTACTAATTAATTTACTTAGACTTTGCTCTAAATTTTATATAACTCAACGATATTAGCACTTGCACCTGTACGACCTGCCGTGTTTTGATTATACATTCCAAAAGCAACGGCCCCTGTATATCCTATTTTAGTAGATATAAAAACCTGATTATTAGAAGAGATAATAGTTGTCCAGTTGCCACCACGACGTATAAATATTGCAGTTACTGAAAATGTTGTATCAGTAGTTCCAATCATTGAGGAGGAAGTGTCCGGATAAATTTTAGCCATAGGATACCAATAGCTTTGTACTAATCTTACATTCACTATTGTCTGATTTAAAAGATCTACCTGATTTTCTGTATTAACCAATCCTACAAAATGTGTCATACTTCCATTTGCAGAATTTATAATTGCTGTTTGCCCCGTAATCTCCACGGTCATATAAAAATCTTCGTCTGCTCCTACAAGCTCATTTGTTTTTCGAGCCGCAATAAAAGAAGAATCATCACTTCCTTGTTTAACAATAAAATCACTACTATAAGTAACGGACGAACCAGATTCCGTAATCCCAGGGGAAGAAGCATCGTTATAAATTTTCTTTGACCAAACAATGCTGTTCAAATCAACCCTTTGAATATTATCAACAACATTTATTAAAAAGTTAGTTAAATAATATGCAACTCCATTCCATAATCTAATTTTATAAGATCCGAGCGGTATATCTTTAAAATTGTAGTAAAAAGTTAAATCTATTCCATTAGTATATAACTGAACCTGTGATGCAGGAATCTCGGCAATAACTGTTGCTGTTGCTGCTGAGATACTATTCTGTGTACAAAGTTCTACTTTAAAATTGGTGGGTGGCAAATTTAGATTTGCACCTTTGAGATTAATCCAATAGTTTTTATCTTTTGCATCTACAATAGGAGGTGTAATTACTGCCACACTCATGGTTCCGGTTGTCCACCCTCCATTCATTTTGGTTTTCCATAATGCTTTATCAGCATCAGAAAGCTGATCAGGGATTTGTAAAAACTCAGAGGCTAAATCTTCTTTCATTAAGATTTTCTTCCTCACACTTCCACTATCAGTAGCATAAAAACCTTTGTTATAATATGTAATTTGGTTTGTTACAATCTCATTATTTTCATCCAGAATAACTCCTTTCGAACGTAATTTCCCTGTTAAATGAAGTTGTTCAGAGGGTGCTGTTGTACCAATACCTAATTTTCCAGCATTGTTATACACATTAGACTCTCTAAAATCACCACCATTCCATTGAAGTAGATAATTGGAAGCTGGAGATATTGAAGCATAAACAGGAACAGACCCTAAGCTACGAATAAAAAAACTACCATTTCCTGAAGGTTTATCCATTTTTCCATTCAAAGAAGCCTGCAGCCCTTCCACCATCCCAATGGTAACATTAGAAATACCGGTTGGCAGATAATTATTTTTATCTGTTTTTTCGCCCCCTTTGAACATATAAAGAGAATAATTTTCATTATTTACTGGGATGGCTATAAAATCATTATCTTCGAATACATATGCCGCCGAATTTGCGGCAAAGTCTGAAATACTTGTCTCTAAAGATTCAACAAGCGTTGTAATACCTAATGCTTCAATCTTTTCGGCTAAAATATTTCCATCGTCATCGGTGTAATCATCATAAGACATAAACATGTCATTGCTTTGACCTTTGGTATAAACATTTCCGAATTCAGAAATATTTCCAGCCTCATCGTAAGCGTCTACTGTCGCAATATTAGTGGGAAGATCTCCAACTCCTAGAGTCGTTTTCCAAGACTGAATATTTTCATTGTTTAAATTGGATGCATCTCTTTTAGCCAAATAATTAGCATGAGAATCTGGATTGGAAACATGGGTTTCAAAAATAGCTTTATCTGCCTTATTCTGAAGTAGATTATCTAATCCCGCAATTTTAGTTGTAGGAATAGATTCGTCTTTGTGCCAGAACGAAGACCAGGATGCCTGAAATTGTTCCTGGGTGGGAAAATCTCCGGTTTCGAAATAGCTGTATATGGTGTTTAATGGTATTGACATTTTACTGGAAATTTGGTTCAATATATAATGCTATTCTTGAAGGCTGAATATTGTTATGAGGCTGATTTGCCCCTCCCGAGCCAATATATTGAGTATATTCATTACCTCCTTGCTTGCTTAATCCATTTCTATTCCCTGTTCCTACTTTTTCTAAACCAAGCTGAAAAGACATACTGAAATTAGGTAACTCTGCTCTTGACAAAGTATGGGTTTTAGATCCAACCTCACTACCCAATACACTAAATTCTAATTCATTAGGATTCCACCCTACAATAGTTTTACCTCTAAAATCAAGACATTCTTTCCACCCTATAGGGATTTCCGACACGGGTTTTCTCCACGGCATTACAATACCTCCATTAATAATAGGAGCTGTCTTCAATTCCAACATAGCCACTCTTTGTGCCAAAGCGCTTACATCTGGTTGAGATGCCATATTATTAACTTTTGCCTGCAAATCTCTTAAAGTATCTAATTTTACAAACTCAGACCACAAATAATTATTGGTACCCGCTCCTTGTCCAAATTTCACCTCTCTTTTTTCAATCAAAATCTTAGATTGCTGATCTTCAAAAGTTTTAGGAACATCGGTTTGATGGATATACACAGTCGAAAAAACTGTTCCTCCTTCGAAATTATATAGTTTTCCGTCTATGGCTACAATTCCTGGGTTCACCTGCGAGCCTACGGTTTCACAGCCCATTAAAATGGTTTTGTTACCAGCAAGATCTCCAAGCACTTCAAAGATCTCATAAGCTTCCTCAATTAAAGCCATCAAATCATTGGTAAGCGGCACACCGCCTGTCTGTAAAAATTTGAAGTTATATTTCATATTAATATTCTTTTGTTTGTATTTGATACCTTTTTGAAGGCAGTTTATAAAAATCGATATCAGCTTTTAGCTGGTCTATATTGATTAATGAATTATTCGGATTGTTGGCATCTACTGGTATTTGCACAATAAAATCATATTCACTAAAAAGCTCTGCCTCTGTTCTTAGATACAGCGGATTTGAATCTCCAAAAAGCCATCTCGTTTTTGGGGTATATTGCCCACCTGAATTCGCAGGATTTGATGGATCATTTTCAGCTTCTGTATACAGATAAACACCATCATACAAAACAGCTTTTATAATTTTGATTCTTTTATCTACTCGATCATATTTGTAGTTTAGAATCTTTTCAAGAGAAAACTTCTGATAATTATAATTCATTTTCAGAAGGTTAAATTTTCTTTCTTCCATGAAGTTTTTATAGAGATCTTCTATACAAAAAATCAAAACAGAAATTAAATTCATCACCGATCTTGTTCTCCAGAATGTAAACAACCACCAGTTGGCAAGTTTTTTAAAATCGATTAAAAATAATTTATCATTCATAATTACTGTGCCTGATAGTTGATGTACGTAATCCCACTCCAATCCTCCTGATATTCCGGAGCATTGGGATCGCTTGATTGTCTTAATGTAAAGCTTCCGGAACTCGGTATTCTGCTGATTTCGATGGGTTGAAATTGCCCATATCCTGTAGATCCCGCTTCAATCCATTTAGTAGAAACTTCGATATTTAATAAGTCTGTAACTCCTTCTACCGCCAAGATGGCAGCTTCGAGTTTCTGAACGCTTAATTCTCCGTTAAAAGGAAGATTCTTTAAAAATCTTTTGATAGCATCTTGTACAGGATACCTCATTGTTCTGATGCTTCTACCATCACCGAAAAGAACTCCCGGATTATAGCAGACTTTAAATCTTAATCTTAAAATATCTGGTCTGTAGTTTACAATCGTAATATTATCTCCAGCAGCCTGAATTTCTTCTATATAAGCTCTAAATGCTTGCCCTACATCATCACTCACCGGAACAATCTCATCATTTTCTTCTGTTGAAATTTTCATAGAGATTTTGGAGGTAGTGGCAGCTTTTGTAACTGCAACATATTTAATTACTTTCGATTTTTCGATATCTTCCAACGTAGCATCTACCATTTCGCCATCTTCATTTTCATATTGTGGCGAAAACTGATCACTTTCCGGAAGTAAGCTGAAACCATATTGAAATCTAAGAGCCTGATTTCTGTACCATCTTAAAGTAGGTACTTTTTGCTCCTGAATCATGGTTTCTATTTCCTTTAAATGAAGTTTACAAGCTTCCTGAAAATTCCAGATTACAAAAGCTACGGTCTCGAATATCTTTTTCCAGAATGAGGTTTTGGATGATGTATTGAGACTTTGCAGATCCGGATTTTCATTTTTTAAATCAAGGATCTGATTAATTATTTCCTGAAGCGTTTTATTCATCTTAACTTACTTTAAAAGTATTTCCTAATTGCATAAACCCAATACCCTTCAATGTTGGCAATTGGCTTTCTTGTTCTAATGTTGTACCCGTGGCGGGCTTTATTTTTTTTGATGCATAATAATTAATGACATCGTTATTTTTTTCCATTTCATCAGGTATTGTTAACGTTACTCCTGATGTAAGAAAATCGGAAACCGACATTCCGTTTGCAATGGCAATATCAAAGCATTTCTGAACGTCTCCTGTATACTGTATCGCGATATCTAAAATTGATTGCCTGTTTAATACTTTAATCTCCATAATCTGCGTCTATGTTTATTTCAAGGTCTTCACCAATTTTAATCCCGTTTACCGTCATTCCGTCTGCATAAAATTCCTGACGAATTTCTCTTGCCAGCTCTTCGGAGCCATCATGCTCCAAATATCTCCTTACGCCTACTCCGTTTTTAGGGAAAAGTTTTATTTCACCTTTATCCGCCAAAAGCAACGTTCTCTGATGTTCGTAAGTGCTTTCTCCGAATACAAAGTCTCCATTTGCAAACTGCAGTTCAAAATTTTCATTTAAAAGAATATCTACTGGCATATTATGTCATTTTTCCTGTTCCTGTTCCCGTTTGTGCAGCTGCGGTACCTGTGGTGGCTACGGTTACGTTTATCTGTCCCGCTTTTACAAAATCTTTTATTGCACTTGCCATTTTTTCAGCAATTCTGGTTCTTGAAGATGCTGCACTTTGCTCTTCATTTGCCTCATCGCTCATTATTTTAAGCAATGCATTTACAAGTATTGGTTCTGCTATATCTAAACTCATTTTAAAAGCGATTTAAATTCATTTTTAAGATTGCTAAAATCTACACTGTTGATCAGATTGATTGTAGGACCATAATTAGTGGTAAATTTCATTTGCAAAATGGCATCGAATAATTTATCAACTAATTCAGCAAAATTTTTTCCATTGGCCTCAAGGTGAACTTTATCACTCAGCTCAAGATTGGTATTTCCTACCTTCCAATAGAATTTTTCTACCTCATCACAAGCAATCACCATCCAATCTTCATCATCTTCAACCCGAATGGCTAAAACATAGCTTCCTACTTTCGGAATCTGAATAAAACTTTTATTCCCCGTAAGAACAGGTCTTAGTCTTACATCGAAGTACTCCTGATCGTCTTCATCAATTAAAATACAGATGGCTTTATTTTCATCCACAGACTTTACTCTTGCAATATTGCTTACTGCGGGCGCATGTGAACTTGCAATCTGTTTTAATCCTTCTCTTATATATTCTGGTGTTGCCATTATGTTTGCATTAAAAATCCTAATGTTACGGTTTGTCTTCCTCCTGAAGCTCCAAATTCTCCGCTTACGCTTTCGATGAAATATTGACCGGATTTGTCGGGATACATTCCGCCGTCAAGCTCTAAAACCATTCCTTTCACCGCATAAGGTTCTAAAAACAATGTAATATTCCCTTCATAACCTTTGTAGTTTTCTTTGGTTTGTAAGCGATTGGCAATTTGTTTTAAAAACTCAGCAGGAATTCCGGCTTTTACTTTCAAACTTTTCTGAGCAGATGATTTTTGTTGATCTGATTTTGTTTTGTTTACCACGCCTTTATCATCTTTTTCTTTAATGACAATTTGGGTACTTTTATCTACAGATTTCTGATTAAATTCATCATCTTTTACTGTATTCCAGCCTATTTTTACCTTTACTCTATCTTGTACTTTCCCAAAAACGGTTCCTACATAAATTTCATTCATATTAAAATAGACCGCCAGCTTACATTCATCTTTCAGCCATTCCAATACTTTAATTCCGCTTACGTTTTTAAACCTTACATTTTTTAAAGGGATTTCCGGAACTTTTTTAGAAACTAAAATTCCCGTTCCTACAACAAGATCATCCAAAAGCTTCTTTACTGTAACAGATGAATAACTTTTATCGAAAATGACATCGTAAAGTTTATATCCGTAGCCTTCACATTCAATCTTTACGGGAATTCCCATATTGACTCTTTTTATAAAACCTTCGAAACGTGGTTTATTATCATTATTATATCCCAAAGAAACACTTACCTTATCACCTTCTTTAAAAGCATAGCCTTTTCTTTCACTACTTTCACGCTCTCTATTAAGATCCTGAGTTTCTAATTTATCTGTTTTCAGATAACTAATTCTTGGCAGCTCAATGGTACAAGAATCAATGAAAGAGCCAACTTCGCTTTTCCAGGTGACTTTACTGGCTTTTATGTTTTTTGTATCTTTAATCGAGATATCACTTGTTAGTATTAGCATTATTTGGTACTTCTAAATCTTTAACATCTGCAATAAAATCACTTTCACAGGTAAGCGTAAAGGGTCTTATCCAGTGCGCTTTGCCTTGTACTTCCGGAAATTCTAATGATGTGATTGCCACTCTATTGCTCTTTTCTAAAAACAATTCAGGATATCCTCCGTTAAGAGAAACCGGTTCTCCTGTTTCGAAGATAGTTTTGAGTTTTGAAATATCATCTTCCGGAACTGTTCTTCCTTTACCAATTAAAAAACCACGGATAGTAAATTTGTAATCATCAATATTGAACATTTCCTTTACGGTTCCTTTTCTTTCACTTACAGCTGTTCTTACAATTGTTTTGCTAAGGTTAACAGCAATTGTGCAAGCATCAATTATCAAAGGATCATTAGCATTACCATTAATTCTAAACTCTGCAGGAAACCAAATATCCTGACCTTTAGTTGTAACCCTGTTAAATGCAATTCCTGCTTTATTATTACGAATCTTTCCCCTGTGTTTATTTGCTGATTCTCCGGAGCCCACTGTAATTTCATTATCTTTAAAGCCTGAATCGGGAATATGATAAGGTGTCTTCGAAAAATAAGTTTTATATAATTCTGCTAAATCAAATTGTGTGTACATACTATTACATTACTTTTGCTCCGTTATATAGAACACGTCCTAGGCATTCCATTACTATACTTTCTAACTGATCGGAAGTTTCTCCGGAATTCAGGGTATTAAACTGAATGGTTTCGAAGAATTTTCCTAAGGTGATATTGATTGTTTTTTGTCCGCCACCCGAAACTGTACTTCCCGTTTCCTGAGATTTTGCAGCGTTACTTCTTCTGGTATCTTCAGACCTGTTAATGGTTGGTTTTCCTCCTCCCGTTAAGTCCGCTTTTGCTGGCCCTGCCGCTTTTTGAAAACCTTTTACCTTCGCATCCTGATCTTTCATTCCGTTTAAAAGATCTGCATTGGCTTTAATTTCCGTTGTCTTAGTGACTTTTATTTCTTCACCAGTTATGAGCTCTTTTGCCCATCGGTATGCACTTTCGATTCCATCCAAAATAGGCCGTAAAATATTATTCCAAACCCATTTAAGCTTATCTGCAACCCAGCCTATCACCTGAAATACAACTCCTAAGATTCCATAAACAGCAGCAAAAACATCTTTTATCAATTCACTATTTGCAATCCAAGTAATAAGTCCAGAAACAATACTCCATACCGCATCAAAAACTCCTCCCAATGTCTCCCAAACCGTTGAAAGAAAACCTTGAGCAATTTCTACGTATCCCGACCAAGTATCTGTACCATCTCCCAGACCTGTAATAAATTCTACAGCTTGCCCAAGTGCATTTGCTACAATATCAATATAAGGTTGTACGGCAGTTAATGCAGGAGCAAAACCTTCAGTAAATTTTAAACCAATATCCAAAACCTGCGAAATAATAGGGGTGAAAGCTGAACCAATCTCCGTGAGAGCACTCATTCCCCTTTCTTTAATATTATCCCATTTGCCGGTAACTGTATTGTTTGCTTTTTCGGTTGCACCTTCGTATAATCCGCCTTTTCCTTTTGCATCTTCAAATGACTTCGATAAAGTAGCGTAATCTACACCGCCTTTGAATTGGTCTGCGCCTTTTCCTGTAGAAGCAGATAACATTCCGTAAACATCAATCCCTGATGCTTCTAGTTGTTTAAGCTGATCACTAGATGCCTTACCACTGCTTTTAATATCTTTCATTTGATCAGAAAGCTTTGTAAGCTCAGATGCTCCGCCGCCGGTAGCAGTAACTGCATTTGCCAAATTCATCACTTCTTCTCTGGCTTTTTGAGCATCTCCGCCTACAGAAAGTAAAGCTTTATTTGCCTCCAGTAATTCTGGAAGTTGGAAAGGTGAATTTCCTGCATCCGTTGCAATGTTTTTATAGATTGCATTAGCATCCTGCCCTTTACCTACTACATTGGATATCCCTAAAACATCCTGCTCTTTTTGAATACCTCCTGAAATAGCAGCGATAGCTCCATCTTTAAGAATACCTCCGATTGCCGCACCTACTCCTGCAAGTGGAGCAAGCATTCCTGCTAGAGAGAAACCACTTTTTTTTCCAGCGCCATCAGCATCTGAAGATTGTGAAGTTGTAGATTGAGATAAATTTGCAGGGTGATTTGCAGCTCTTGCTTGCAGTTCGCTTAAATTCCCCCTTAATCTTCCAATAGTACTTACGTCATTTTCACTATTTAGGCGATTTCCAATATTTTGGATTCTATTCTGAATACTTCCGTAACTTTCAACAGTTGAAGGAGGGTTTATTCTTTGCATAAAACTATCCCTTCTTCTTGAGTAACCTTCTGATATAAAGTTTTTTAATTTATCATATTGTCCTCGTATATTAAAAAAGTCTTTAAAGGATTCAAGTAGATTATCTTTTATTTTTTTTACAGCCGTAGTCAAATCGTCTTTCACTCGAATAAAAGCTTCCCCAAAATCAGTATTTTTCAGCCTGTTCGTGATATCTGTAAAAAAATTCGCCAAAGCTGCCAACTCACTTAGATTAGATAAATTGTTTGTTCCATTCATATTTTAAAATTTTCTTTCGCCCTGTTTTTTCCAAATTTCCAAGGCTATTCCGGTGCGATAGAAAAATTTTTCATCACCCCAATTCTTTAACGCATCGGCTCCAAACTGCATACTTCCAAAAACAATCAAGAACTCTATTCCTTCGGTCTGTTTATCAGAGAAAGACTGGCTTCCTCTTTCGCTAAGCACGAAAAAAATCGGCCTTCTTACTCTCTAAAATGTTATTCATCTGTAAGAATACAGCGATGAAGCAATCTTCGTCTTCGATCAACTGATAATCTCCTTCAATCCAAAGTTGTTCTACAATCATGGCAACGGCTTTACTCATCCCGTTGGAGCCAATGGCTGTAAGATAATCTCCCAAATCATCTGCTTTTGGTGGACGGAGCACGGCAAGGAAGTCATCCACCTTTAAATAAATAAGGTCTCTGTTGCCGTACTCTTTCTTCCACTCATCTAATTTTTTTGTAGTATATCTTTCCTCGAAGGGTGTAAGATCTTTTACTACAGATTTTTTAGATTCTTTGGTTTTCTTTTCTTCTTTAGACTTTCTGTTATTGAAAATCTCTTGTAACTTTTCGTTTGCCATTTTATTTTTTGTTTATTGTTTTTGTTTGATTATTTAAATTCTCTATTCATTGCGATGTAAGGAAGAGAAACTTCTCTATTTTTCGCACCTTGTTCCATTTCGAAACCATCTTCAGTGAACTGAACTCCAGACATAGTAATCGTTGTTAAAGGATCTGAAGAGTTTCTTCTGTATGAAATAAGAATTGTAATAAGCTCGTGAGGAACCTCTGTAATGTCATCATAACCGGCTGCTTTAGCGGCTCTGTTTAATGCATCTGCTTCAAAACCTAATACTTTGATGCTTCCTTCATACTTTTTGTTACCTCTCATGATATCGATAGGCTGATCTCCAGCGCCATAGATATGTTCAGATTCAACAGTTTTCTTTACAGAGAAGCCTCTAAGCCCCTTGATAGTCTTTGCTAGTAATTTAACCTCAAAATTAGACCATGCACATTCTGATGATGTAATATTAATATTAGCCATGTTTTAAATTAAAGTGTTTGTGTTAATCCCATATTCAATACAATCCAAGTCATATAACCTAAAGGTTGGATTTGAATTTGTTTTTCAAGGGTACTTGTGTTGATTAAGTCTTGTTCTACAGGAACTACTACCTGTGCTCCACTGATTTGCCCTGCCATATTTGCTAAAAGCTGAGATCTTGTAACTTCTTCTAGGTAAGCAGCATCTGCATCGTTTAGTTTTCCTTCAGCAGTCATTCTTACAGAAGATTCTAAGAACGGAGTATCTGTAGCTGTAGAAATTCTTTGCGCCTTGTCGATCAATCTTCCATGAACTAAAGTTCTGAAATCGTCTGTACCAGCCATTTTATCTACGCTGAAATAGTAACCTGCAGCTCCCTCTCTTGTATGGAATGTAATGTAACCTGCGTCTGTAAATTTGTCTAGTTTTTCAACGATAATTTCGTCTACTTTTTCCTTTCCAATGTAGGCCTCGGTAATGCTTAATGCACCGTTTTGTCCGTCTCCGATTTTTACATGAGCAGGATATTTACAAGCTCTCGCCAAAACCAACGCTACAGATGCAGAACCATCTTTCTTTGAACCTCCAAGCACAATCCCTGCGAAAGTATTTTCAACAGATTTTGGCTCGAAAGAAGACAATACAGTCTCATCTAATACTCTACCTTCGATGAAAAGCCTTACCGGTTTATTAATCGACTGTTGGTACTGAGCCAACGCTTTCGAAGCAACCAATGCATCTTTAGAATCTTCATCTAAAAAGCCAGCTGCCGGAACGTAAGCTGCATTAGGTTTTCTGCAAACCCCTACTAAATTTACTCTACCGTTAGAAACTTTAAGAAGTTTTTTCACTCCTTCTTCGTTCGTACTTTTAACGGCATCTTCCATGGTTACGGTATCTTCTGTTCCTAAGATCCATAATTCTTGGCTACCACCTAGCTCCTGATAAAATTCGTTAATTGCCTGAAACAAAAACGGTTCGTCTTGTTCTGTGTATCCTTTTGTTTGAGCATCTGCTGGTGAATAAACTGTCTGTACTTTACCAATATTGGCTTCTAAGTAAGCAGTTCCCACGATTCCTGCAACGCCGTCCATTACTTGAACCTGACGAAGTAAGTTGCCTGAAGCCACATTTGCTTTTACTTTCGGTGTTCCATTTCCTTGTGACATTTTTTAATTATTTTTTAAAAAGTTGTTGTATTTTTTTGATCAGAAATCTATTTTCTGCTCTTTTTTTATTGTATTTAAATTTTATTTAAACAATCCTTTTCCATCTTATAATAAGAACAAGAGCGAACAGGGCGAGTAATGCGAGAAAGATTCTTCCGAGCCATAATTGTGTTTGCTGAAACCATGACAAAGGCTGTGCTTTGTATATCGGCTTTTCAATGTAAATTGGTGTTTGCTCGTGTTCTTTGGAGTACGTTTCCCGCCATGTTTTAAAAAACTCTTGTGCTTGGTTGTAGCATTGTACCGATAGATTTCCGTTTACTAAAGAAACTTTCGGAGGCAATAAACCTTTGTAAGACTTATCACGTTGAATGCTTTCGTTTTCACTTATTTCAGATGATCTAAAAACAGGTTTTCCATTTATACATTCTATAAAAGCATTGTAATAGGTGCTGTCTGCTTCCGTTCTGAAAATCGTGTCTTTAACAATTGTCAGAACTTCTTTCGTGTTTTCTATAATCACCGGTTCCGAAGGCTTCCTATGTAAACAGGAAACCTGAACCAGCGAAACAAAAAATAGCGATATGAAGAAAATAAATTGTTTCATTTTAATATTTTATATAACCCTTAATTGATGTTAAAGCTCGTTTTCTACGGCAAACCTTGATACCTTCTCGGCTTCCGTTATCATTCGTATTCCCTTCTACGGTGTAGATATACTGTCCGTCGAATTTTTCAACAAAACCTGTATGCCCCAGCCCTTTTCCAAAATCCATAATGAATACAGAACCCACAGAAGGTTTTAAAGATTTTTTTTCCTTCGGAGCATTATTCCAAGCATATAAAACGCCGCCTGTTTTAATGGCTGTATTAGCCGTTTTATTCTGCTTTGATGCTTCACTAAAACACCAATACACAAATGCCATACACCAGCTTGCCGGAAAGTTGATATTTACAGATGCTAAATAATTTTTAACAGGAATTCCCCAGTTTGAGCCATGAGGTTTTTCCTCTTGTCCTATTTGGCTAATAGCGACTTGTAATGCTGCTGTAGATAGTGAATCCATATTAATATTTAAGTGTTGTGGTTGTTTTGTGAGTACAAATTTCCAGAATCTCGCAACGGTTTGAAAATAACAGCGCAAGGATTGCACACCTTTTTTAAAATGCCCTCATTTACCCTCAAATTTGTATCGTGAAATAGTGTAAACAGTAAATAAATATAAAGTCTGTTTTAGAAAAGCTATTGATAACAGAAGTAATGAGAAACTATATTTAAATACTTATGGAAGAATATTTTTACGTACAATTATTATTAGATCTTCAGGAAAGAATTGCTCAGGAGATTCCGGAAATTCAATATATTGATCAGCAATTGGGTCAGCTTGAAAACAATACCTCAGAGACACAAAACAATGTGGTTTATCCTGCTTTATTTATTGATTTTCCCGAAGCTGTATATGATGCAGATTTTCCTGAAGCACATTATTCGGATTTATCTGCCAATTCTCAATTAGGAAATATCCCGGTAACGTTTCAGTTGGTTGCCAATGATCAACATGCTACATCGCATTTGGCTTCACTCGAAGAAAGAAAATTAGGGTTAGATTTTTTCAGAATTGAACAAAAGCTTTATAAAACCCTTCAAGGCTGGAGCAAGGAGTATTTTTCGCCATTTTCAAGAATTATATCAAAAAGTACAAGCAAAAAGTATGTAGGATTTAAAGTAAGAGAAATCACTTTTATCACTCAATATGAAGATTTTTCAGCAAGTGTAGAGGAAATCGCACAACCTGTAACTAACTATAAATTTGTAAGAAAAGAAGACACTTAGAATAACGTAAGCTGGGTTTCCTCTTTGGGAATTACCATACCTTTAATATTCATCCATTGTCTGTAAGAAAGGTGAATATTGTATTTTGGGAAGGTATGTCTCACGATTTTTGTATCCGGAACGTCTGCATGTTTGTGTGCATTATAAATACTTATAATGTAGCGTGCCCGTTTGATATAATTTTTATTGTTGTAAGACATTAAGGCAAAATTACAGCGTCTTTTTGTGCAAGTCAAGGCGATTTTCAAGCACAAAAAAAGCTACGGAAAAAATCCGTAGCTTTTAGTTTTATAGAAGTTGAGGTTTTCTTTGAAATTCTTTGAGCGCTACCGTTTTTAAAAGATTCAGAACATTCGGCTCTTCTGAATTTTTCAATGCGTAGGTTTCATACAAAGGATAATCTCGTGGCTCGGTACTTACCTCCAAAGTAAGAATTACGTATCCTTTTTTCTCTAAAGCTTCTTTTACCTCATCATTGCTGTACCAATGAGCATTTATTTTAATCATGTTTAAAGCTTATTTAATTATTATTTAAATGAGTTGTTTATGGAGTTCATTTTTCATCAAAAGAATGGCATTGGTTTCATAACTTCCGAAATCATCAGGAAAATAAATCTCAAACTCCTTTAGAAAATGCCACAAGGCATCTGCTTTATAGTAAGGCAATTTTAAAATGAAAGATTTATCTTTTTGCCTTGTTTTAATCGCTTTTTGCAGAAATTGTGTTCTGAGTTCCATGCAAATAGAAACACTGCTTTTCAATGATCTTGGTTGCGTATGCAGATTCAATATATCCAAAATCTGCATACTGTTATTAAGAACTGCTAGTTTACCATTGTCGAGCGGTAATAGTATTTTCATGGCTAATAAGAAAAATTTAAATTAATCCCGCTCCATTCGTTATTTTCATCCTTTTTAAAAAAAGAAACATAGTCTTTACTTAATGAAAACTTATAACTTTCCTTTAATAATTTAATTCCTTCTTTCCAATTTTCATCATCAAAACGATCTTCCATACTGTAAAGTTTTTGCACCAAAAGAATATCCAACGCACCGTTTTTACGTTCTAAAAGTGACATGATAAGATCTTTTGTATCGCGATCTCCTTCATATTTTGAAGTTAAAAAATCGATAATATGTCTTTCGGCCTGGTGAGATCGTTCATCAAACGTACCTTTGCCTTGTCTTTTAAACTGAATTCTATAATTTTCATCTTCAATTTTAAAATTCCCTTTTCCATCCTGATGTCTTTTGCTGTAATCCTTAAGAAGGTCGAAAAGTGATCCTAATTCTGAAAAAGCTTTGGTTTTAAAATCCTGAATTTCATCTGAAAGTTTTTCGGCAACGGGAACCAAATCATTGATAACCGATTTTTTAAGACTTTCATATTGACTACGTTTTGCTTCCCGCTGTTTTGCTTCGTTTTGCTTTCTGGCATTGAGTTCTGCCTCCAATTCTTCTATCGATAAAATTTTTAATGTTTCTGTGATCATATTTTTTGTTTTTGGTCTTATTGTAAGTTTTAGTTTAATATTAATAAGGTGATTCCCATTGAAGCTGATTGATAATCCTCAACTTCACTTGGATTTTACTTTCCACATCTTCCGGAATTACATAGCTCGCTTCATTCCAAATAGAGCTTAGTTCTTTATGGATAAACATTCTGTCGAAATCTGTAAGGTATTTTTCTCCGTAGCTGTCGTATTGTAATGCAATTGTTAATATATTTTCTCTTGTATTCATGATTAATAATTTTCTGTGGTTGTTCCCCAATAAAGGTTTGCTTTTTCTTCGTTAATATTTAGTGTTCCGCCGGGACATCTTCCGGAGATAATGGCTCTTAAACCTTCTGCCTGAATGATGATTTTTGATAATTTTCTCCAAACAGTTCCTAGTGCACTGTCCGGAAGTCCTTTTTCTTCATGGCTGACAAAAATGATGAGCTTATTTTTGTGTTTTTCTTTGAGTTCCAATACCATTTTTCTTGTAATTTCATCACGGTAAACCGTTGTATTATCAATAAAAATGATTTTCGGACATTTTCGTGATTCAAATTTCTGAACCAATTCTTCCCAAGGCATATAATCCAACAGTTTGAAATTTTTTTCCGTATCTGAAAGACCGGCAAAAACCATTGCTGAAATAATATCCTTTGAAAAACCTTCTTCTGCAGATACGTACAGTACTTTCCCAAAACCTGCCAGATATTTGGCTAACATCATGGCAAAAGTGGTTTTTCCGTGTTTTTCGGCTCCTCCCAAATACCAAAATCCTGTAGTTTCGGGTTGTCCGAAAGTTTTTAGCCATAAATCTTTAAATTCAAACTGTTTAAAGACAATCGATAGAGCCTGTTTTACTGATATTGATTTCATACTTTATTGATGTTGACAAGGGTTTTTAAATATCTTAACGATTTGATCTTTCCATCTTCCTGACCTTTCTTTTTGTACGGAGAATCTACTTTTACCATACAGCTTCTGATGACTTCATTGATGGAATTTTTATCCTCAATATTTACATAAGCTACATCGCCAATAAGCTTTGTATAAAACTTTTTTCGATCTTCAGAACCTCGCGGAACCAGTGTAACAAAATCATCGGAAAACCTACTGAAAATCTCTGCAAAACCGACTTTGTGATTGTTAATTCCTTTAGTAATTTTAGCTCTTAAACCGTCGGCGCCAATCATAAACCATGCACAATTATCTACCGTATCATTCATGATTCCTTTTAGTTCCAAATAAGCACTGTATTCTAAATCTCCGGCTTCATCAATACAGATAAAAGGATTTTCTAAAATATTCAGACTGTACTTTACATTTTCTAGGATCTCGTGATATTTCCCTTTAAAATCGCAGCCTAAAACCAAAGCCAACTGCCTGATAAATCTCATTTTCGTATGGGTCTGAGAAGCATCTACATAAAATGCATTTTTCATTTGTGAAATAATGGCTTTTGCACATTCGGTTTTTCCTATTCCACAATCGTCTACCAAAATCATAGAACTTTTAGTTTTCTGACAGAAAATGAAGCTTTCATACATTTGCTCATATACCTCTGTTCTTGCAAACTTCCAGTCATTTTTATTGATGTTTACTTGAAACTTGCGTCCTATATTAAGCCATTCTCCATTCGATAAAACCTTTTCTGTTTCTCCTTTTTTTATTCTACTGTATATTGAACTGCTAATATTTAAAGTTTTTGCAAAAGCGGCGTCTGAACCTCCGAAATTTTTCCGCCCATTCAGTATCGCTTCGCGAATTTGTTGTTTTAACTCTTTATTGATCTCCATATTTTCTCTTGTATTTGTTTATCTAAAATTCGATTTCCAGCTTCTTGCAGTTCCTTCAGAGTTTTCATAATTATATTCTGCTTTTTCTTCGAAAAGAATTTCTTGTGGAATAGATTCTGTTTGGCTGTATCGCTTTCTGCCGGAAATTTGAAATTTGTTGTTTAGTGTTTTCTTGCGGTTATCTATAATTGTAATCTGGTCTATTTCTCTTTTTTTATGAGCCATATAAGAGTTGACTGTGTTTTCATAAGCCGACATCAGCTTTCTGTTCATTTCTCCCTGTTCGCTTCTTTCATGTTTTGATTTTGAATATTCTGGATGCGGAATTAAGTCACAAAGCATCATATCATCATAATAAATCATTGCTTTTAAGGTTTCTCCATTGTTTCCATCAAGCCAAAAAATCCTGAATTCTTTTCCTTCTACATATTTCATCAGTCTTATCAATTCTTCGCCTAAAACAATTTCATTATCCAAAGCCAAAACATAGGTTGTATTTCTAAAATTGATGATGCCTGCATTGCAGCTCGATATTGTTTCTTTTCCGAGATAAGGTAAAAATGCACTCCAATTGGTTGGCTGGGTATTCTTATTTTGCATTTCGCAAAAAACCTCCCAACGTGTTTTGTCTGTATGTACAGAATGTGGAGAATTGTTCCAGATCTCAATATCATTCAGCGAGTGGTCTACAATATCCTCGTAAGGAATAAAAACTTCATCCTGCGCGCTCTTTTGGTTATCTTCTTTTCTAGCATGTGGCCTTGCCATCCATCCGAGTCTGCTTTTTTCATGTCTGTATCTCAGTTCCTCAAATTTTCTTTCAATCGCTTTAGATCTTGCTCGGTTTGCGTAAATATTTACATTGTCGAACATCGCTCCATTTCTAAGAAAAGTATCTTTAAAACTGCTGTTTAAAGAACTTTCACATTCTATTCCTAAAGGAAGGTTAAAACCCCATTCAGAATAATTCCTTACCATTTGACGATAAAACTCAATGATAATTCCTTCTTTTGTTTTTCCGTGTACCCAACACGTCCATGCTTCAGAACCTAAATCGATTCCCATATAAAACCAGACACGATTTCTGTTTTTATCATACATGAATGGAGGTTGTCTATCGTCAATCGAAATCAATGTTCCTGCTTCTTTAATTTTCGTGAGCTTGTGCCAAGGAATAAATTCCTGCATCAACTTTTGCCTGTCTCCCGACCTTTTTGCGTGCGTTCCTATTCTATTTTCCCATTTTCCCAGCCATGCAATAATGGAACTGTCTGATATTTCTTTAAATTTTGTATTGTCAGCAGCATTATATAATTCTCCGGTTTCGTGTGAAATAATTTCTAATTCACCATCTACAAAAGCTTTATATTGATTAGCAACTTGTGTTCTAGAAGGCTTATACTCTTGCCCGGCAAATAGATCATTCAGTAATTCAAGCATTTCATCAGTCATTAATTTTCTATTTTGATTCTTTAACTTCCCGGAAATAAGACTATTATAATTACACCCTTGCTCAAAAGTGTTAAAAAAAGGCTTCCAGATTCGATCAAATGCTCTGTAAGAAGAGGGTATCGTATGTTTTACATGAAAAAGCTTTGGCAGATATTCATTAAAAGTCACAATATCAGTACATATTGAAGGCAGTAAACCTCTTCCGGATGTTTTCTTTAATTTTTTCCACTCTTCAAGTCGAGCAATTTTCAATCGTTCTGCGGCTAAAAGAACACTAGCATTCGTAATATATTCTTGTTTAAAGCTTTCCTTTAACGGCGTTCCGTCTTCAAATCTGAAATCTGTAAAATATCTTACAGCAAAAGGATCAAATTGAAAAAAAGAAATTAATGGATGATTCATTTTTCGAGGATCTCCTATGCTATCTTGTATTTCTTTTGGTAAAGAATCAAAATCAATTAACATCTGGCGGCCATTTCCTCCCTTTCTTACCTGCTTTATCCCGAAGGGTAAATCCTTATATCTTTGAATTTTCTTTTGTAAAGCATTTAATGTGTTAAAATATTCAGGAACAAGCTCATCTTTGGTTACTGTTAATATGTTGCCCCATTGAAATGGCATAATTTTTTTCGTTATTTTTATTTGTGATTGGAGTATATCTTAATACGATTTATAACTTATTTTAAAAAATATTCCCAGTATAATCTTATAAGTTGCAATCTCTTTCCGGCCTGTTTCGGCATCTATGACCTCTATTTTTTTATGACAGAAAATCATTTGTAACATTTTTTTCATGGTATTTTGCTATTTAGCTGTTGTGCTTCATTTTTAATTGCTTCTTCCGTTTTCTTTAAAAAAATTCTATATTCTTTTTTCAACATATCCGATTTTTCACCCAATCTATCTCCTCGTAAAGATTTTCGAATAAAATCTAAAGAACAGTTATGTCTTTCTTTAAGAATATTTAGAATCTCTGCATTGTAATACGTTCTTTTTTTAGTAGTTTTGTTCATTACCGTGTTTGTCTTTTGTATGGGACAAATGTCGTAAAGTTTTACGAATAACCAAAAGAAAATTCGAAATATTTATCGAATCAAAGTTTAATTATTTGATTATGAATGGAATAAATTTTCGTATAAAACAACTTGTTGATTACTTTGCAAATGGCAACAATTCTGTGTTTGCCAATATGATAGGCGTGAACGAAGCCAATATAAGAAGCTATATCAACGGCACAGAGCCAAAATTTAACGTAATCGAAAAAATTTGTTCAGCACTCGCAATAAATTTCGAATGGTTGATTTTGGATAAAGGAGAAATGCTTAGTGAAAACAGAACCGAGCAAATCACTTTGCAATCTGATTTCTATCATCGAGTTCCTCAGGTAATCACTGTTGATGCCCACAATAAAGACAATATTGCATTAGTTCCCAATAAGCTGAAGGCCGGATATCTGCAAGGGTACAATGATCCAAATTTTATAAAAACCCTACCAACTTTTCGACTTCCAAATTTAAATAATGGTGTTTTCAGAATGTTTGAAATTGAAGGAAATTCAATGTTTCCAACCCTTCCGGATAGAACACACGTAATTGCGCAATTTGTAGACGATTGGATTCACGGAATAAAAGATAATATGCTTTACGCAATTATCTCGAATGAAGTTGAAGACGGATTGATTAAAAGATGTTTAAACAGGATTAAAAAGTATGACAATTTGATCTGCAAATCAGACAACAGAAGAAATTTTCCTACACAAAACATTAGTCCAAGCACGATTAAAGAAGTTTGGGAAGTAAAGCTTCATTTAAACTTTAATTTACCAGATCCGGCAGATTTCTACGACAGATTGAATGACTTAGAGGCAGAAGTACAGCATTTAAAACTCAGGAAAAACTATAAATAACTGATTTACAGCGAAAATATCAATATATAGTAAGCCCCTAAATATATTTGAATAATAAAAATTGATTGATTTCATTCTCTCTGGAAGCCTTAAGCTTTAGTCAAAATTATTGATTAAAGCATATTTTGTCTATCTAAATGTCCATCCAACCGTCTATCCAATTCTAATTTTAACCAAAGTATTAACATTCAAAATTGAAGCTAAAAATCATTTTTTAATAATAAGTTGCTAAAAATCAATATTAAAAACCCAACAAATTAACTCAATACTTGTTCATAAAATTATGTAAAGTACTAGAATTAGTTAAAAATTGAGACATTTGGTAAATGCTATTTCCAAATTCCAACCCTAACTATATACACTGTTAATAAGCTAATTAAACATACTCAATAGTATTTTATATTTGGTCTTTTGATTTTAGGATGCGTAAAAGATCGAGGCAGAACAATGCAGGGAGACAAATTTTTATGATTTTTATCTTGTTTTATATTTGATTTTCAGTTGGTTGTTGCTTATTATTTGACAATTTCAGGAATAAAAAACAGCATCAAAAGATTGATGCTGTTTAGGTTTTGAAATGTTGTTTAATTAATTTGGTATTAACTAGTATATTATTATCTTATTTTTTTTTGATACTGTGCTCAAACAAAAAACGCTGTAAACATTGATGTTTACAGCGTTTTAGATTATTTTGGTTTCCCAACTGGCGGAGAGTGAGGGATTCGAACCCCCGGACCTGTTACAGTCAACAGTTTTCAAGACTGCCGCAATCGACCACTCTGCCAACTCTCCTTTGAAACTCCGATTGTATCGTTGTTTTCAGTGGTGCAAATATAGAAACATTTTTAATACTGTCAAAACATTTTATTGATAAATTTTAACAAAACTTAATAATCAGCTATAAATCAGTTGAATTATTTTTCACAAACATTGATTAATAAAGGAAATTTTAGGATCAGAAATAAAAAAAAACGTGCCTCAAAAAAGAAACACGTTTTCATATTTTAAGATTAATTTTTGCTAATTAATGCAATTCCGCTAGATATTTTTCAGCATCCATTGCCGCCATACATCCGCTTCCTGCTGCTGTAATTGCTTGTCTGTAGATATGATCCTGAACGTCTCCCGCCGCAAAAACTCCAGGAAGATTTGTTCTTGAAGATCCTTTTTCAGTATCAATATATCCGTTTTCGTCTAAGTCAATTTGACCTTTGAAAATATCTGTATTTGGTTTGTGACCGATTGCGATAAAGATTCCGTGAACATCAACTGTAGATTTTTCTTGAGTCTGGTTATTGATAACAACCGCTCTTTCTACCAAGTTATTCTCACCTTCGATACCAATCAATTCATGGTGGAATTTCACTTCAATATTCGGTGTATTCTGAACTCTGTGAATCATTGCTTTAGATGCGCGGAACTCGTCTTTTCTCACCAACATCGTTACTTTGTTTACCAATTTTGCAAGATAAGTAGCCTCTTCTGCCGCCGTATCACCAGCTCCTACAACCACAACATCTTTTCCTCTATAGAAAAAACCGTCGCATGTTGCACAAGCAGAAACACCTCCGCCATTATATTTTTTCTCGTCATCAAGACCTAAATATTTTGCAGTTGCACCTGTAGAAATAATTACCGTTTTAGCGAAAATTTCTTTGTTTCCTGCATATAATTTGTGAACACCGCCTACTTCTTTAGAAAACTCAACTTTCGTGATCATTTCATAATGCACTTTTGTGTCGAATCTTTCAGCCTGCTTTTGCAAATCCATCATCATTTCAGGACCTGTAATTCCCGCCGGATATCCAGGGAAGTTATCCACTTCCGTAGTTGTCGTTAATTGCCCGCCCGGCTCCAAACCTGTATACAATTCAGGTTTTAAGTCTGCTCTTGCCGCATAAATAGCTGCTGTAAAGCCAGAAGGCCCAGATCCAACGATCACACAATCTAAAATGTTTTGCTCCATAATTTGCTTTTCAAAAGATTTAAAAATTTACGTCCGCTAAGTTCGTAATTTTTAATATTTATTTAAACTTATTTTAATGATAGTTGTCAATATCTAATATGTCGATTTTCAATTGTTGATAGTTGATTGTTTTTGGTTGATAGCTTTTACCCCATCAACTAGCAACTATAAACCATCAACCAAATCACACTTTCATTTTAATCTTATCGACATTGATGATTTTGTAAACCAATTCCTTAATTAGTTCCGCTTCGCTCATGTTGACAGCGCCTAATCCTTTTCCTTTCATATCGAATTCTCTTAAAATCGAAATGACTCTTGTGGCATGTTTTAAAGGATATAATCTTGCGGATTCTGCATAATCTTTAAGAAAATAAGGATGAACACCCATTTGAGAAGCAATAGTTGGCTGTGGTTGTCCCGCCATTGTATGATAGATAATGACATTGGAAAAATAATTATACAAACTCGCCAACATCATCACAAAAGGATTATTTTTAGGATTTTTGCCCATAAAATGAGCAATTTTAAATGCTGCGTTGGCATTTTTTGTTCCTAAAGCTTTCTGCAATTCGAAAACGTTGTATTCTTTGCTGATGCCAATGTGGTCTTCGATGATTTTTCCGTCAAGAACCTCACCCGGTTTCAGGATTATTTTTAGTTTATTTAATTCATTCGCGATTCTTGAAAGGTCGTTTCCAAGATATTCTGCCAGTAAATGAGAAATATTGGGTGCAGTTTTTATCCCAAGTGAAATACATTCGTCGGAAATCCATTTTGGAAGATTATTTTCCTTTATCGATTCACTTAAAAATAAGGCATTGATTTTATCTAAAGATTTCGTAACCTTTTTTCGGCTGTCTAATTTCTTGTGTTTATATGCGAAAACCAAAACTGTAGACGGAACCGGATTTTCAACATACGTTTCCAACGCTTTTGTTTCGGGTTCGTTTAGCTTTAAATCCTGTGCTTCTTTTACAATGATTACCTGCTTATCGCCCATCATCGGAAACTGTCTCGCCAACGAAAGAATTTCCTGATAAGTGGTATCTTTTCCGTAAACCACTGTTTGGTTAAAAGCTTTTTCGTCTTCGGTTAAAAAGTCGTGTTCGAGGGCTTTTACAGCAAGATCTATAAAGTAAGGTTCTTCTCCGTGGAAAAAATAAATAGGTAAAACTTCTTTATTTTTAATATTTTTGAGGATTAAATCTAATTCTTTCATCTTATAAATGGAACTTCCAAAACTGAATTTTCAGGAAACTTTTGATTTTAAATTCAAGAAAGACAAAGATAAGTTTTTTATTTATGACTTGGTTCGTAAAACTTACCTTTTGCTCACTCCTGAAGAATGGGTGCGCCAACATTGGATTCACTATTATCTGACCGTAAAATCCTATTCAACTTCTGCTTTAATTACCGAAAAAAAGATTGTTTTAAACGGTTTAACAAAGAGAATAGACCTCTTAATAACAGAAAAAACAGAACCTATTATTTTGATTGAATGCAAAGCTCCACAAATTAAATTGACAGAAAAAACATTTGAGCAAACTGCAAGATATAACTCTATCATCGGAGCAAAAGAAATCATTCTAACGAATGGTTTGCAGCATATTAATGCATATTATGAAAATGAACAATATCAATTTTACAAACCTAGTTAAGGCTAAGGATAAGGTTGAGGCTAAGGTTGAGATTAAAATTGACTTTAAAAATTAAATAATGGTCTATTCATTCTTTTTCTGAGTTATTTTAGTAATTTAGATGAAGGATTTTTAATTATTACGGTTTCTAACAGGCTTTTGTCATTCTTGAAAGAATCTAAACAAAACTATTCAAAGATTCGAGTTTTGATTATGTACGGGATGTCAAACAGAGTGTTGAATTAGGGTAAAACAGTGGATATCCGACAAAATACGTAGCCCCGATTGAAGCGACATCCTTTTGGATTGCGGTTGGAGCGAAGCGGAGACCGTAACCCAAAAGATACAGCGGAAAGCGGGATAAAGCTTCAAAGAAAAAAATTAATTTAAAATTATGATACGTTCAATATTATTCGCAGCATTTTTAATGAGTTCAGGAACTATTTTTAGTCAAAATCTTAAAACGGTTTCTTATCAAGATGGTTCGCAAAAACTAAATGGTTTGGTGACTTCAAATGCAGGAAAAAAACTTCCCGGAGTTTTGATTTTACCCGCCTGGAAAGGAATTGATGACGAAGCCAAAAATGCGGCTTTAGAACTGGAAAAACAAGGTTATGTTGCTTTTGTTGCAGATATTTATGGGGAGGGAAATATTCCAACCAATATGGATACTGCCGCAAAAAACTCCGGATATTTCAAAAAAAATTATGATTTATACCAAAAGAGAATTTCTTTGGCATTGGATCAGTTGAAGAAAAACGGAGCGGTAGCAGATAAAATTGCTGTCATTGGTTATTGCTTTGGAGGAACCGGTGCGTTGGAATCTGCACGTGGAAGCCTTCCGGTGGTGGGTGTTGTTTCAATTCACGGAAGTATCGGGAAAGATCAATCGAGAGCAAACGGCCCAATTTCTACAAAAATTTTGGTTGAAAATCCAGCGGACGATAAAAGTGTAAGCCCTGAAGATTACAACAATCTGATCAAGGAAATGAACGATGGAAATGCAGATTGGCAAATCATTACGTATGCTCACTCCAAACATACTTTTACCGATCCGAAATCACCGGATTATAATGCTGTGATGGCAAAAAGAGCCTGGAATCATACGCTAATGTTTTTGAAGGAGATTTTGAAATAATGAAATTTATTTGAATCATAAAAAGTTGGTGAAAAATTTCATCAACTTTTTTTATATCTGATGAAGAAAAATAAAAAACACATTTATAAAATTATTTCTAATTTTGTAGACTTTAAATTTTTAAGATACAATTTCTTATTCCTAAGTCAAACTGTTTTTCATGAAATTTCTTTCTGTTTTTCTGTGTTTTATGTCTTTTACTTTTGTTTTTTCTCAAAGCAATCAGGAATTATTGAAAACTCTTGACAAAGAAATCAATCAGAAAGAGATTTACAGCAAGAAAAAAGAGGAAGCGATCGATCAGCTTAAAAAAAATAATTTTCAAAGTTTAGATCAGCAATACCTTAATAATGAGAATATTTACAAGCTCTACAAGCAATTTCAAATTGATTCTGCAGTGCATTATGTAAAGAAAAATATGGCGATTTCGGAGCAGCTTAACAATCCTAAAATGAAAGCTGAATCGAGTCTTCAACTGGCTCACCTCTACTCGACTTTAGGGAAGTTTAAAGAGTCTGAAAACCTCTTAAAAAGCATTAATAAGAATGTTTTAGACACTCAAACTAAAGCAAATTATTACGATACCTACAGTAAATTTTACGAACATTATACTACCAATATTCATGATGTTAATGGAATAAAAAATATTGAACTGTATCGCGATTCACTTTTAATGGTGCTTCCAAAATCTTCGGTTCAGTATAAAATCAATCTTTCGCAAAAATTTATTCATGAAGGCAAAGCTGATGATGCTGAAAAAATTCTGCACAATTTAATAACTGAATCCAAGAAAAAGAATCTGGATTACGCCATGTCGGCTTATCTTTTGGGAGACGTTTATAAACTGAAAAAAAAACAGGATGATGAGTTAAAATATTATCTTATTTCAGCCATTACGGATACTCAAAACGCAATAAAAGACAATGCTTCTTATCAAAATCTGGCACTTATTTTTTACCACAATGGAGATATCGACAACGCATATCGCCTCACAAAATCTGCCATTGAGGATGCTATTTTCTGTAATGTAAAATTCAGAACACTGAATATTTCCGAAATGTATTCCATCATCAATAAGGCGTATGTGGATAAAGAAACAGAGTCTAAAAGTCAGTTGAAACTCTATCTTATTTTGATCAGTTTATTAACACTCCTTCTTGCTTTTTTAATCGTTTATATTTACAGACAGATGAAAAAAGTAACAAAGATTAAAGAACAACTCTCCGAAACTACCGATCAACTAGCGCTTTCCAATGCTGAAATTACCAATACCAATAATCAGTTGCAGCAATTGAATCAGCAATTATCGGAATCAAACCATATTAAAGAAGAATATATCGCCTATTTTTTCGATACCTGCTCCACTTACATCAATAAAATTGAAGATTATCGTAAAAATTTAAATAAAAAGGCAAAAGATAATCAACTGGACGATCTCTTTAAAACGTTAAAATCGAATACGCTTATCGAAAACGAACTGGAAGAATTGTATCGAAATTTCGATCAGATTTTCCTAAATCTTTATCCGAGTTTTGTCAATGATTTTAATTCTTTGCTTGTTCCTGAAGAAAAAATTGTTTTGAAAAAAGGTGAACTTTTAAATACCGAACTCAGGATTTTTGCCCTTATCCGATTAGGGATTACTGACAGTGTAAAAATTGCTGACTTCTTGAGATATTCATTAAGCACGATTTATAATTACAGAACCAAAACCAGAAATAAAGCGGCGGTGTCAAGAGATCAGTTTGAAAATGAAGTTTCAAATATTGGAGAAATGGCTTCGAAATAATTTGACTTCTAAAAAACTCAAATTAGAAGATAGAATTCTGGTAATGTAGCGCTGATAAAAGTAAAATCTCTCAACATATGTATATTTTTTCAAAATAATACCTACCTACATTTGCGCTTATATTTATATAAGACAATGAACAAACTACTTCAACTATCACTTCTCTGCTTGGGAATTCTTGCTTTTTCCCAAAAGAATAATACCGCAAAGACCAATACAATCTCTCACAAAAATCCGAGTACTCTTTTTGATCCTACCCCTTTTGCTTTTTCACATTCTACTACAAATAATACGGAAGGTCAATATGTTTTCATTTCCGGGCAAAGCGGCGGGGAAGATCTGAATCATCATCTTTCTGCCGATTTCAGAACGCAGGTAAAATATTCATTAAAAAATCTTGAAGCTGTACTTAAAGAATATGGACTTGGCGTAAAAGACATTCTTAAGATCACGATTTTGATTGTTGACCACGATCAGGAAAAACTAAAAATTTGGTCTGAGGAGATGCACAATACCTGGCAACATAATAATTTTCCGGCAAGCACTTTAGTTCCTGTTCCAAGATTGGCTTTGGACGGTATGATGATCGAAGTGGATGCTATCGCTTTTTTGAAAAAATAACAGCACTTTTCATTTCAATAAAAATTCAGGAACTCGGTCCAAAAATTGGTTCAAAATAGAGATAAAATCATCAAAAAAATGACTTTAATTCAGTCTGTTTTTTTATAAAATCGCTACATTTTCAATCTTTAAAATTTAAATAACTAATTAATTTTCAAATTTTTAAATTTTAAAACCACTACTTTTTAGCTTTCTATCCCGATTTCGTTTGTTATAAATTTTAGTTTTGCCCTGAACGGTTCACTTAACATTTAATTTATATTTTTTAATAATGAAAAGGGTTATTATCGCGGCTTGTATTGCGGCAAGTATATTCAAAGTAGATGCGCAAACTATTGCTCAATCTGAAAAGGTAAAGATGGATAAATTCATCACCGAACTGATGAGTAAAATGACGATTGAGGAAAAAATTGGTCAGCTTAATTTTCCGGGTGGCGGAGATGTAACAACCGGGCAGGCTAAAAACAGCAATATTGCAGATAAGGTAAGAAAAGGAAATGTAGGTGCCATTCTGAATCTGAAAGGTGTTGAAAAAATAAAGGAAATCCAGAAAGTGGCTGTAGAAGAAAGCCGCTTGAAAATTCCTTTATTTTTTGCGCTGGATGTTATTCACGGTTACGAAACAGGCTTTCCGATTCCTTTAGCATTGGCTGCTACGTGGAATCCAAAAGCCATCGAACAATCTGCAAGAATTGCAGCGAAGGAAGTAAGTGCAGACGGAATCAGCTTAACTTTCAGTCCGATGGTTGATGTTTCCAGAGACCCGCGTTGGGGAAGAGTTTCTGAAGGAAATGGTGAAGATCCTTTTTTAGGCGGTGAAATAGCCAAAGCTTTAGTGAAAGGTTATCAGGGCGACAACACCTATAAAACCAATTCTCAGATTATGGCCAATGTGAAGCACTACGCTTTATATGGCGCGAGTGAGGCGGGAAGAGATTATAATACGGTAGACATGAGCCGCCAGAGAATGTTCAATGAATACATGTACCCTTACAAAGCGGCTGTAGATGCAGGTGTGGGTAGTGTTATGACATCATTTAATGATATTGACGGAATTCCGGCTTCTGCCAACAAATGGCTTTTGGATGATGTATTGAGAAAGTAATGGGGCTTCACAGGTTTCATTATGACCGATTATACCGGAGTGAGTGAAATGGTAGATCACGGAATCGGAGATTTGCAGACCGTTTCTGCAAGAGCTCTGAAAGCCGGAGTTGATTTGGATATGATAAGTGAAAGTTATTTAGCCACATTGAAAAAATCTTTTGATGAAGGAAAAGTAAGCACAGCCGACATTGATAAATCATGTCGCTACATTCTGGAAGCGAAGTATAAAATGGGATTATTCAGCAATCCTTATAAATATATTGATACAAAAAGACCTGCAAAAGACATTTACACTCCTGAAAACAGAGCATTTGCGAGAAAAATTGCTGCAGAAAGTTTTGTTTTGTTGAAAAATGACAATGTTCTTCCATTAAAAAAACAAGGAACTATTGCAGTTGTTGGTCCATTGGCCAACACAAGATCTAATATGCCCGGAACATGGAGCGTTTCTGTAGATTTGAAAAAACCATCGACTTTGGTTGAAGGAATTCAGTCAGTTGCAGGGAAAAATGTGAAAGTTCTTTATGCAAAAGGAAGTCATTTGACTGCCGATGCCGAGCTTGAAAAAAGAGCAACGATGTTTGAACGTGGTTTGGGTAGAGAGAATGAAAAGCGCAGCGACGAAGAAATGATTAAAGAAGCGCTTGATGTGGCTTCAAAATCAGATGTTATTGTGGCTGCTTTGGGAGAATCTTCAGAATTTAGTGGAGAATCAAGCAGCAGAACGGATCTTAATATTCCTGATGTTCAGCAGAAATTACTGGCAGAATTAGTAAAAACAGGAAAACCTGTAGTTTTGGTAGCATTTGACGGAAGACCTTTAACTTTAAACTGGGAGAAAAAGAACGTTCCAGCGATTCTTAATGTTTGGTTTGGAGGTTCTGAAGCGGCTCCGGCAATCGCAGATGTTCTGTTTGGAGACGTAAACCCAAGCGGAAAATTACCAATGACCTTTCCTCAAAATGTAGGACAAATTCCAATTTACTACAATCATAAAAATACTGGAAGACCGTTGCCTGAAGGAAAATGGTTTGAGAAGTTCAGATCAAATTATATTGATGTAAGCAATGATCCGCTCTACCCTTTCGGATATGGTTTGAGCTATACAAAATTTGAATATGGTGATATTAAATTAAGTTCCAATAAAATCTATCAGAACGGAACGATCACGGCAAGCATTGATGTCACCAACAAAGGTTCTTTACAAGGTCAGGAAGTCGTACAGTTGTACATTCGTGACATTGTGGGAAGCATCACGCGTCCTGTAAAAGAGCTGAAAGGTTTTGAAAAAATTTCATTAAAACCGGGTGAAACAAAAACCGTTACCTTTAAAATCACACCTGAACTGTTGAAATTCTACAATTACGATTTGGAATTTGTAGCCGAACCGGGAGATTTCGACGTAATGATCGGCACAAACAGTCAGGAAGTGAAAAAAGCAAAGTTCACTTTACAATAGATATAATTTCTTCAATTATATAGTTGCATTGTAAATAGCCGGTTTCATCGGCTGGCTATTGCAAAGCATCGTTTTTATACAGTTGTTTTTTGAGACGCAAAATCTAAGTTGATACAGTTAGTTAGGTATTTTTTCTCTTGGATTTATTTTGCGTCTCAATTTTTATTTTACATCCAGTTTATATAATTTATTTGAAGCTTTTTCCCGCTTTCCGCACTCGCTATTTCCTTACAGGTTTCGGCGCGGCAGCTTCGCTGCCGCGCCGAAACCTGTAAGGAAATGAGCTCAAACAAGGCTGCAATCGGGGCTAGGGTGTCAGCCATTCATTTAAAAAGTTGGTGAAAACATTAAAACCTGTTTAAATTTTTAAATATACAGAAAAGTCATTTTGAGCAAAATAAAGCGAAATAAAAACATCCCAAATACATGAATTCCAAAATATTATCCATTCCATAATACTTCGCAAAATTCCATTCAGGATAAAAAAATTAGATAAAATTCAAATAACTTTTCACTTTACATAACAAAACAGACCACCCAAAAGCAGTCTGTTTTTCATTCAAAATAAACAATCAAATTTACTTCGGTATACTTCTTATCAAAGGATTGACAATGGACTGACATCCGTTAATCGTCACAGGAATATACTGTACTTCACCCGCGATACAATTACTGCGATACACTTCAATTTTTAAATATAAATTATTTGTTTTACTGTAATTTTTATACATTTTATTCAATTTAAAATTTAAAAGATTTTGCAACGGGTTTCCAATTACAGTTTCAATCACGGAATTCAGAATATCTTTCCATTCCGTAATATTTCCTACCGAATCTTTCTCTGCATAAGCAAATGATAAATGATAAGACGTACAAGGTTCCAGTAAATTAAACGTTAACGGATTTGATAAACACAACGACTGCTCATCTTGTTCCAGATCAAAATAAGGTAAAACAGAAACATCATACACATACGTTTTACTTCCCAAAAGATTCGCCGAAATCACATTATTTAAACGAAGTTCTACACGGTCGAAAGCTGCCCCAATTCCATCTAAAATAATTGCCGTTTTCTGCGACGCCTGATTGGCAATTAACTTTAATAAATCTAATTTTACAATCTGAGAATCTGAAGCACTTACTTCATCTCCCACAGGCATATCTCCCAAATAACGCTGAATTGTAAAACCTCCAAGCACATTCACATCCAAAATAGGCAATCCCTCAGAGCTCATCACAATTCTTACTTTGTCTCCCGGTCGGGCAATTTCTTTAAACTTTACGGTAAGAACCTGCTTATTCAAAACTCCTAAAGAAGTATTAAAAATGGCTGCCGTATCGTAATTCGGGGTTCCGTGTAGTACCGACGAACTATTATTTATCGCATCTGCCGCAAGATAAGGATACAAAACCCCAGACAAAGTTGTGGCAACGCCTAATCCAGCATCCTGAACGCCATACAAAACATCTTTTGCAGAATGATTCAAAAGTAAAGATGAACTAGAATTTCCTGGAATTTCTGCGCTGCTTACCAAAATATTAGCTTCACAAGCCTGAGCCTGTGTCAACGGAATTCTGTCATCAATATACATTCCGTACACTCTGGCAGAATTGAAAAGTCCCAAAACACTTCCCATCAAAATTCTTACTCCGCCATATTCTATCGCATTTCCTGAAGCATCTTTAGGGATAAAAGAAACATCTATGGTATTATTTCCAACCAATAAATTCAGAAGATCCAATTCGCCAATAGATTTTACTGGGCCAACAGGATTTCCGCTCTTATCTAAAGTTTGAAGCGTAATTCCGCCTAATAATTGCAAAACGCCGTAGTCTTGTCCGAGTTTAATCGTCATGGGAGTTCCTGCCGGAATCGGGCTCGCAAACGCATTCGAAAAACCAAGATCTAACCAGGAATTTCCTATTCCGGCTAATGAAATTGCATTAAAAATAGTGGCATATGTAGAAAGATCATTGTCGATTGCTTTTTCGCTATTCGTGCTTCCTCCCGTTAAAATGGCACCTGTACTTTTCAGATTGGCCATTCTTTGTACATATCTGTAGTCACATTCTTGTCTGTCATACACGAAAACCGTAACTCTTTTCACAATATCACAGTTTCCGGCCGCATTTACAGATTTAGCATAATAATTATAAGTTCCTATTTTGGGAAAGTTAATCGTTTGACCAGTTACCTCCTGATTAGTAATTTCATCATAAATTCTTACCCCTGTACTTCCTGGTAACTGACTTTGATAATTTGCAGCACTAAAAGTTGTTGAAGCATCAGCAATTCCATCAAAATTAGCATCCAAAGGCAGGCTAATGCTTGTATTTCCGGTAATTTTATACTCTTTATTTTCTATGGCAGTGAAAGCAATATAATCGCTTGAACAATATCCGGCATCGGTTAATCCTTTAATATAATAAGTTCCGAGTGGCTGCCATTTATTGGCTTGTTTTTCAGCAGCAGTTTTAAAAGGAATTTCTTTTTGATTGCTATCTACTACTATATATCCGTCGAAATTTGCATTGTAATTTGGAATGATTTGAGTAATGTCAAACTTCCTCGTTCTGATGTTATTATTTAAAAACTCAAAAGAGCAAACCTTTTTTATTTCAGGCGTATCATCTACGAAAGCAACGTCGTACACACGAATATCTTCTGCATTAATCAGGTTTACAGAAAGCGGCTTAAATATTCTGATTCCTACTTTATCAAAAGGAATAATATTTCCTGCTGCATCCCGTGGAGCAGCCAGAAAACTGAATTCTGCATTGTTTTGATTAATTAAACCTAAAAGATCTAATCCTAGCACATTAGAATCCAGCTTCACGGAAGAAACTTCCTGTCCGTCTTTATAAAAAACCACCGAAGATTGGCTTGCGACATCTAATTTTAAAAGCCCAGAAGGAATGCGAACTTTCAATCTAACTGCTTTGTCGTGAACTGCTTTGGGCAAATGAAAAAATTGCTCAACAGTTCCCGAAGCATTCAAATTTAACAAAGCCGTAATCCCGATCTTCGAAAACGTGGTAAGATCATTATCTATAGCCAAATGTGCATTAGTTACAGGTTCAGAATTAATTAAACTTAATAATCCTCCGCCCGCTGTATAAGACGTTAATAAGGAAACGTTACAATCTGAAACATCATTTTTAAAATAATAAGAATCATACACTTTAAAATTGTTGACCCCGCCAAAAAGTAATGAAAAAGAAGTTTTATCATTTATTTCAATGGTTTTTACGGCTTCTTTTGGATAAAATATAGCGTAATAATTTTGAGCGGCATCTTTTGCAATGGTAATTTTATCCTGATTAGCATTAGAATTGGTTGTAGAAACAGAAATAACACTATTTCCGGCTGCATTTTTAAGATTAAATGAAGTTACGTGCTCGCCTCCGATCACCACTCCTAAGACTCCTTTTAAAAGATTCCCCAAACTTCCACCTAATAAGGCATCTAAAAGTCCGGTTTCATTGGAGTTTACTTTCATGTAAAATTTAGAATTCGCCGGAACATACGCTGTAGAATTATTATATTCCATAGTAAGCGTTCCCGAATAGCCTAATAATCCCAAAGCCGTTCCTCCGTAACTATTGATTTGTGCGAAAGTATTTACATCTGAGTCATTGGCGTTTGCGGGGCTGGTGACATTAGTTCCGGATGAGGTATTGGGTCTTACTTTCTGTGTGGTTTGACTATTATATAACCCTGAAAACAATAAGAAAACGAGGAGTATAAAGGTTTTGTTAATCGTATTTTTCATATTTTTCAATTCAAAATATTTCATTATTTCAATACGAAAACAATGTTTACAAAAGAATAATCTGTTCCGGTTCCGATAACGTCATAAGTAAGAATGCCATTTTCATCAATACTTAAATTTGCCATCGATGTATTATCATAATCAGTCACATAATAATAAAGTTCATTAGCATTTGGAATATTGCCAATGGTATCTGGCGCATTCGTACTTTTTACAAAAGTGGTTCTTGTTTCTGTACCTATACTCCCACCAGTTGTAGAATTGGCTACAAATTTTTTATTCGTAAACTGTGCTTTATATTCAGCATATAAATTTCTTCTTAATCCCGTTCCTGGAGATGAAGTATTGAAAACAATGGAAGGCATATAAAAAAATTTAATCGGCGAATCTAGATTCGTGTTGAGTTTCATCCATCTTCCTTCACCATTTAGATTGGGCTCGAAATAATAATAACCTGCTGATTTTACATCTGTCGTTTTACCACTTGCATCTGAAGTTACTCCAGAAGTAACGTACACTAAACTAGCCTGTTGGTCACCAGAATAGATAAGATCTTTTGCTTTCAGTTCGTCTCCCGTTAATCTTGGCGGGATAATCCCTTCCACAGAAGTCGAATTTCCTGATTCCTTAACATGTAAAGTAGCTTTTGGCTCTGGTGTGTTAATCCCTACTTGAGCTGATAAAGTAATGGTTGTAAGTAATCCGATGAGTGTGTAATAGGTTTTGTTCATAACATTATTGATTTATAATTTTTGCTAATAATCTATCAATCAACAACAAACTAAAATATACATTTAAATAATAATAAATCTCCAGATAGTGATTATAGCCACAAAAAAATATCAAACTCTTTTCGGAGTTTGTCATTTAAAATTGGAAATATTCACATTAGAATTCTTTTATCACGTGTTATGACAAAAAAGTAATTAGTGGAGAAAATATAGGCAGAATTATATCCGTTGGGACATAAGATGTTTATTCCTTTGTATCATGGTAGTTTGTTAGTTTTCGCTGCAAAGATAATTATTTTTATTAACAAAATACAATTAAACACGCTTTATTATAGAAAATTTTACACAGTTATAACAATTAATTTGCATAAAATAAACTTTGATTGAAAATTCAAAAATAATTATAAAGTCTGTTTAAATTTTATCTAGAAGTTTTTGCTGTTTTAATGAATTAATTTGTAACCAAACATTAAACAAATAGCACATTGATATTTAAAGTTTAAAAATTTGTTATAAAATCTGTTTAAATTATTTTCAATTTATTCATTATAGAAATTAGAATGACAAAATATGATAGAGTTGGCGAATTTCCTAGCCCTGATTGAAGCTTTGTTTGAGCTCATTTTAGATATTTCGGCGCGGCAGCTTCGCTGCCGCGCCGAAATATCTAAAATAGCGAGTGCTGAAAGCAGGAAATAGCTTCAAAAAAAAGACAATTCGATAAAATCAAAAACTTACTCAATCTCTTTAATTAAACGAAAAGTAAGATTAATTCTTGGTTTTATTATCTTCAAAGACTTCGCAATTCTATGCTCCCAGTTTTGTTGCAGATCGCCTTTCATAATCAATAAAGAACCGTGGTGAAGTGGTAAACTATATTTTTTTTGATGGTCATCAACCTTCCTGAAATCAAAATTTCTTGTCTGTCCCAGACTCACAGAAGCGATAACCGGCCGATTGCCCAACTCGCTTTCTTTATCGCGATGCCATGCTACGGAATCATTTCCGTCCCGATACAAATTCAACAAAACGGAATTGAATTTATAGCCGGAAAATTTTTCGATTTTAAGCTTTAAGTTCAATAATTCCGGTGACCATTGATTGACCAAAAATTTATTCTCACCTAAATGGTAAAATTTATTTTCATTGCCGTACCAAGCCGTTAAACGGGGAGTCAGAACCGTTTTATCATACATTTTTTGTGAATTCTGCTTCCAAGGCGTTTCGTTCAGAAGTTTTTCTTCCAGCCTTGAAGCTTCTTTTTCGGATAAAAAATGGTTGGTATATTCTAATAATTCCTCCGGAAACTGGTAAAAATCATCGGAATTGAATAAACTTAACTGACTCACTATTTTTAATTGAATTTATTTTTCTTTTAGATCCTTATTGATCTGTTTTTCTGCATTTTTCGCTTTCTTTTCCTGAGCTTCCCTTATTTTACGTTGCTCTCTTCTCGATTTTTTCTCTGCTCTTCGTTCTTCGCGAATTACTTTATTCGATTTTTTATTGTAAAGCGCATCAATAATCCCCTGCCCTGTTTTGCTGAAAATCTTCACTTTTGGCTTTTCATGAGTTCCTGTTACTACGATCGGGAAACCAACCCATCCGCCGGGCGGCAGCCCTACTCTCACCTGAAGATCCAACAATCCATTAAAACTTGTTGTTCCGCTGATCGATGGTCTTAATACTGAAACTTTAAACGTGAATTTATCTACATGAATCAAATTATTTTTGATATGTGTCTCAATATTTACTCCTTTCATATCAGGATCATTAAAGGCTTTCGAACCAATATTATCTCCCACCGCAGAAAGCATTTTCAGATTTTTAACCTCAACATCACGAAGATTGACAACTCCGCCACCTTCCAAAGAAGGATAAATCGGTGTCATATTTTTATCAAAATCTCCTTTCAGTTTATAATCCAAAGATACAATTCCTTTTACATTTTTCGCAGCGGTTGCCATCTCACGAACCATATCAATTTCTTTATACGCTCTCTGAACATCAAAATCCAACACTTTCAATGCTACATCATAATTGGCAGTTAACGGAGATTCATCCTGATAACGGGCATCAATATTCATGCGGCTTCCAATAATATCAAACGAGGTATTTTTAAGATAAACCTGCCCTTTATCTACAGAAGCAGTTCCTTTAAGATGATTTAAACCTAACCCTTTAAACTCAACTTTTTTAGCATTAGCGACTAAAGATACATCTAGATTTTTCGGAATAATAACCACTCCACTGCTTTTCGGATTTTCAACTTTAGCATATTCTACATCAATAGATTTCTTAGAGTTATCACCTTCTTTCAACGCCATAAATTCATCAATCAGGATATAATTTGAGTTTAAATTAAACTTTCCATGAAGCGTCCCTTTTCGTTCTATAAAATAATTAATAGTGTTCAAAAGATAGCCATTCAAAGCAAAATCTGATTTTCCATAAGTGGCAAAAAACTTTCGGAACCACATTTTTTCATTCTCAAACTGGAAATTTCCTTCCTTAATAAAAAACGATTTAGGTAAATATTCGGTGGTGGCTTTTATATTTTTTAGAATTAAATTCCCTTTATTATCCAACTTACTGTACTGCCCTTTCGTGGCATAACTTTGTCGACCGTTTAAAGATAAATCGGCCATAATTAAACCACTAACATCGAAGCCTTTTTTAGCAAAGACTTTATAAATTCGACCTACATTTAAAACGCCTTTTGCACGAACTTTATATAAAACGTCTTCAAAATTCTGCAAATCTGCATTTACAAACACAGGATTTCCTTCAAAATCAAACTTGAAAGGATCCAGCTTTACGCCAAGACTTTTGAAAGTACCGTCGTTATTAATAATATTGGCCACCAAATTAATATTCTGAATCGCATTCGGGTAATATTTTGTTTTTAACCAACCATTTTTCAGGTTTAAATAACCATTTGTTTTAGGAAATAATTTTTTGTCTAAACTAAAGATTCCATCCGCTTTAATATTGGTATCCATCAATCCTCTTATATCAATATCTTTCAATCCTAAAGCTTCATCCAAGGTTTGAAGATTCACCGCACCTTTTACATCGGCCTTTATTTTCATCTCGTTAAGACCTTTAGTCGTTACAACTGCTCTGAAATTATTGTTCGGACCAAGATCAAAACTAAGTTTTTTCAAATCAATTCCAAGTTGTTCTGTATCTAACGATGGTAAATCCACATTCAGGTCCATATTTAAGTTATTCATCGGAACCGGAGCTTTTCCATTGGAAACAAAACCATTTTTTACCAATAAACGGGCTTTTAATCGCGGTTTTAGATTTTTAGGTTCACTAAAACGTCCTTTTAAATGAAAATAAAGATCACTATTTCCTTCAATCTTAATATCTTTTGCCCAATCGAGATATTGCGGAGGCAATACAGAAATCATTTCTCGAATAGTTGTTTTTTCTGATGCAGCCTGAATATCAAGATTATACCCATCTTTCAAAATACTTAAAAAACCTGTAAACTTTAAAGGTAATTCATTGATTCTTAATTCGTTTTTTCTCAAAACGAAGGTTAACGCATTGGTATTGATTCTGGTGATTAAATCTGCATGTAAAGTTTTCTGTTTAGCGTAATAAATTCTATCTAAACTAAAATCAAGCTTATTAATATCGAGATTGGTTTCAAGATCGAAAATATCTTCACTTAGACCTCCTTTTCCTGTATAATTGAGCCCTTTAGCATCAACCAAAACTCTTGCAGAATGATCGTTATATTTTACATTCCAGTTTTTAAGCTTAATCAAATCTAGTTTTATGGAAGTTCCGGAATCTGCGGTATCTTTCGGTTTATCAGATGGTTTTGATACATATACATTGTAATTTGCCTCCCCTTTCGTATTTACAAAAACGTTCGCATAAGCATCCGTCACATATATTTCATCTATTTTTACCTGACGGTCGAAAATGAGACTTTTAAGATTAATTCCTGCCGCTACTTCTTTGGCTGCCAATAAAGTATCTTCTTGAAATGGTTTGGAACCCTTCAACAAAAAATCATCCACGGAAACCGTAAGTGATGGAAAATGTTTAAAAAAGCTTAAATGCGTTCTTTTATAATCGAGTTTACCTGCTAAATGTTTATTGGCAAATATTTTTACCTGCTCCGAAATGGTTCCCGGAAATAAAATAGGAATAATAAACATGAGAAACAAGATGGAGGCAATGGAAATTCCCGTCCATTTCAGAATTTTCAAAATGATTTTCTTAAACCTTTCCATAAACAGATATTTTTGTGATTGATAAATTAACAGCTATCTAAAATCAAGCCATTAAGGCAGGAACATTTGGCAAAAAACACCATCAAACCTCGAAATATTAAAAAATAAAACAGGCTTATCTTAAGCGACAGCCTATTTTTTAACAAGAAGTTTGTTTAAACTAATTTTAAATTTAACCGCAAAAGAAGCAAAAGATCTTATTGGATTTATTTAAAGGAGTTCAAAAGTATGCAAAGAGAAAAAATCAAAGATTTTTTTTAACTTATGTTATCTTTTTTATTTAAGTATTAAACTTAAACAACTAAAGTGTTAAAATCTGGGCGCAATAACTCCCTCTGCTGTAGTACCATCGGTCTTTTTTGGAGTAACATCCAACGTTGCTTTAGGATTAGAGTTATTGATTCCGATCTGAGCACTTAAAAAAGGTGCAATGATGAAAAAAGGAAGAAATAAATGTTTTTTCATGAATATAATTTTTATTGGTTTTCTTTATTACTAACCAGTAAAAACACATTGATATTGAAAAATAATAATTTCTTCAACATGAAAAGAATTCATCCTAAATAAGCAATACAAATTTCAATCAGAGTGTTTAATAATGGTCCAAAAAAGCCGCAATCTCAGAAAGCGGAATTTTTTGAAAAGAAAGGAGGCAAAAAATCCTCCTTTCAAACTAATAACCTAAAAAGCCTATTTGACTTCTTTATATTGTGTGTGTTTTTTTATCTGCTTTTTAAGAAGCGGTTTCCAAGGTTACCTTATATTAAAAACAGTTTCATCATTTGTATTGATTACAACTACAGCCTATCAACCATAGCTATAAATTATTTACCTAATTATATAAAACAAAAATTTAAAACATTAATTATTGTTTATACGGTAAATTTTATACTACAAAGTAACAATATTGCGAAATAAAATTACCAATGAAGAATGTAGATATTTATCGATGAAAAAAGCCAACTTCATGATAAGTTGGCTTTGTATTTACATTGAATTTAATTTGTTTAGGTTGTCCTGTTTTGCAAAACCTCTTTTATGCCTTCCAAACCTTCGCTGAATTGGGTTAAAAGAGAAATTACCTGAACCATTCGATCATTATCACCAAGACCTTTTATCATTTTATTTTTGACAAAAGTCTTTTTTATTTCTTCCCAGCGTAATTTTTCATGTTCGGTCATAATGTTCATCATTTCTTTCAGTTTCAACATATTGGATTCCGCTCCCGTCGTCAACGTTTGAGATTCATTTTGATAATGATTTAACACAATCTGCACAACCTCATCATCTTTCAGAATAGGCTGCATCTGTACGATCAGTTTGTTCATATTTCGGTAAGAACCCTGAAGCTTAAACGGCGGTTCGTTACGATAATCATCTGCCATTGCTGCGGAAGCGATATATTGGCTGTTCACCTTAAGCACAATATCACGTACTTTCATGGTGTTTTCAAGTACCTTTCTAAAGTCTGAAATCTCATTTGAGCTAAAATTTCCTAACAGGTCAACCGCAGGATTATCTGCCTGCACGGCGTCGTAAAGTCTGTATAAATTTTCCATTCCCGGTTGTGTCAATCGGCTTAAATAATCGTTGGAAGTCAGCGCATTTTCAATTAAACTTAAATCAAATAATTCGGTTTTACTTCCCGAAATCTCACCTAAATTATACGTATCAGAACGGTTCGCCAACATATCCGGAATTTTAAACTTCTCCCCGTTTTCTGTGTAAGGATTACCTGCCATCACCAAACAGAAACGCTTAGAACGAAGATCATAGGTCTTACTTTCTCCATTATAAATTCCTTCAATTTTTCGTTGTCCGTCTGCCAAAGAGATAAATTTTTGCAAAAATTCCGGATTACAATGCTGAATATCATCAAGATATAACATCACATTATCAGCCATTTCCAGAGCCAAATTTAACTTTTCCAGTTCCTGTTTTGCTCCGGCATTTTTAGCTTCACTTGGATCGGTTGAAATAATATCATACCCGATCGACGGCCCGTTAATCTTCATAAAAACAAGCCCCATTCTGTCGGCCATATATTCCATCAACGTAGTTTTTCCGTAGCCCGGTGGCGAAATCAAAAGCAGCATTCCCATTCTGTCGGTTCTTTTATCATTTCCGACCGTTCCTAACTGTTTGGCCAAATTAGCTCCGATTAAAGGAAAGTAAACCTCACTAATTAGTTTATTTCTGACAAATGAACTCAGCACCTGCGACTGGAAAGTCTCCAGTTTCAACGATTTTTTCTTGCTGCTGACCCAAGTTGATTTCAATTCCTGAAGCTTTTTGTATTTTGGAACTGTAACTTCGTTAAAATAATCTAAACGCGAAGAAAATTCATAATAATTAAGATGATATTCCACATCTTTTTCCAACGATTTTAAACTTTTCAATGAGGTTTCATAGGCAACGTGCTGAATATTTTTTTCATTAAAATTCTGAGTTACTAAAAAAGTTGCCGTTTCCTGTTTTATATTTTCCTCAACATTTAATTCTTTGCTGAAAATAAATGCCTGCAAAGCACTTTCTGCAATAAAATAACACGCTGAAGGATGTAGATATAAAGCCTCGATCTGATCTGCAAATTCAAGGTCTTTCCCTTTTTCTTTAAGATCTGAAAAGAATGCTTCATATAAATTTCCGGCTTTTTCAGAGACGATAAAATGTTCTCTGTTTTCCTTTTTAAGATAAATGGCGGCATTCTCAAAACTAGTTTCAACGAAAAAATTACTGTTTCGGGCAAACAATTCTATTTCAGAAGACAATTCATTCACGAGATACTGAAAACCTTTATCTGTGGTAAAAGATTGCGAAATAAGTGTCGCTGCCTCAAACTGTTTAGCAAAATAAGCCTTTCTTTCCTGATCCAGAAACTTCCAGAAAAGCTGAGCAACGGAACGTTCCTGAGAAGTAAACCTCATCAGTCCCAATTCGTTATGCATCTGCTGGAGTTTGGTTGTGATCAGCAAAGCATCCTCGTCATGAATTCCTTTTACCAAACCTTCTCCAAAATGTTCCATCATAAAGTGCTGAATCAATTGTCGGTTTTCTTCTTCCACCACGATATTTTTATTTTGGTTAAAAATATTCCATGATAAATATTCGAAGCGTTTTACCTTTTGATTTTCAGAGATATATTCCTGATTCCAAACTTCTTTATAATCTGAAAGCGCTTCAAAATCGAGAGGTTCGTAAAAGCTTGTTCCAGTTAAATGATAATAATACTGTGCATTTTTAAGCACCATCGTAAGATCAAGCTTCTGGCGATTGACGGCAAATTTATAATCACCTAACGCAATTACATGATCTCCATCTGCATAAATTTCCTTCTTATCTTTCAGTTTTCGTGCAGATTCCTGCTGAGAAGTTTTCAGTAGCGTCTGAATTTCCTCCGCTTTGGCAGAATCTTCCATTTCCATAAGCTGTCGGGCCATATCTCTGACTTTTTCCACCATAAGATCGGTCGCAAAATAGCCGTTGATCTCGTTTTCACTGTCAAAACTTTCGGCTTTGGTCTGAACAGATTTTAAAATCCTTTGCGCAGAATCATAAAAATTCTGAGTTCTTTTATTTCGGGATTCGGTAAGCTGAACCCTTTTATTCTGGAAATGACCATATACCTCTTCCCTTTTTTCGACGATCTTCTGAATAAATTCTTCAAAATCAACAAACTTGGTTTCCATATCTTCCAGCTGAATGGAAAGCTTGGTAAGGTATTCATCACATTTTTCCGGCGTCTGAGAAAGTTCTAAAAAGTTGATGACCGACTGATCAAACAAAGTCGTTTGTGCCTGAAAATCAGCAGAAAGTTCTTTTCCTGAAATTTCTCTTTTTCTTTTTGAAAGTTCTAATCTTTCCTGATTCAATCTGGCGAAAATCAGGGAAATATTTTCGATAATCTGAGTCGACTGTGAGGTATCTTCAATTTTCAGATTGTTCACAATATCTACCAAAAGCTCCAACTGAGCAGACAGGTTATTGATCTCTTCCTCAATGGCTTTTGCATCAATGGCTTTTTCAAGATGAATAATCTGTTCAGTAATCGTTTCTGCACGTTGCTGATAAGGTAACAGCGAGTTTTCCTGCAAAAGGAAAGTGACACAAGCATTTGAAAGTTCTTCCGAACGCTCTGAAAGCGATTTTTCCAAACCATCAAGAATCTCAGTATCGGCATATTTCAGTTCTCTGGCACTGGTAATTTCTCCACGCAGGGCGCGGATTTGGGAGAGCATATCGATATATTCCGTTAATTCAGAATAATGAATTCTCTTTGTATCATCAAGCGTTTTTTCACAGGCTAGCTTTATTTTTTCAATCGCTTCTGCCGTATTTTTCTTTTGTTCAACGACTTTTTCGTATTCATTGATCGCCGAATGGGCAATTTGCCTGATCTCTTTTAAAGGCTGATCGAGATGCTGAATTTCTTCTTCACCCAAAAAGTAATAAGCATCGAGAATCGTGGTGGAAAGCTTAACAATATCATCGTAAAGTCCGCTGTAAGAATCTTTTTTATTCAATAAAGTAATCAATTCCTGACTTTCAGCCATCACGCGAACGATGTCTTTATTTCCTATTTTGTATAATAAATTATCAGATTTTTCAGTATTTTCCTGTAATTCTTTCGAATATGGCGACTGCCAGATCTGGGCAAGATGGTGCTTCGTAGTTTCTACACTTTCCCTTAAATAAATCAGCCTTCCGTCGTGCAGAATTGTATAGCCACTGCATCGAATGGGCGTTTCAATAGTCTGTGTGATGATATTATACGAAATCAGCTGATAATTATTGGTTTTATCATCATAGAAAACATATAAAAAATTTTCACCATTAGGTTCAGGAATAGTTTTCAGATAATGTAACCTGTTTTGATCCTGAGAAATGACCTTTAAACCTCCGGTTTGCAGTGCATAACCATTTGAAAATAAAATTCCCTGACTTTCGGGAAGCAAAACCGCCGCATATTTTAAAGTATCAACCCTGGAGACTGTCTTTTCCTTATGGTTATAAATAAAATAACGCTCCGTTTCCTGATAAGGCCTGATTTTAAACAAAACCAAATTCCCCAAATCACAGAAATGAATTTCAGCATCATCCAGATTCTGATCTTTATGAACCACATCTTCCGAATAAATTCCTTTTCCCGTTTCTGTATTATCTTCAATTTTAATGGTAAGATCGCCTCCGATAGATTCCACAAAAACCTTATCTGCCAGAGAAACATGAGGATATTTTCCGTTTCGCTGCATATCGCGGGTTGCTTTCGTCCATGTAAAGCCATGTTGTGGCGGATAACTGACCTCGGAAGCACTTCTAGAATCAATATAAACTAGCGTATTTTCTTTAATTAACCACTTGAATGCCTTGATGTCCGTTGTGCTTTCAGAAAGCTGGAATACCATGTACAGATAGTTTTCCGTGAAGTAAAAACGGGCAAAAAAGGTATTTCTGTAATATTTATATAAATTTTTGAACTCATCAATAAAAATTTCATCATTGATTAATGAAACATCCTGAGGTTCAAAACGGTTATTATTAATTTTATGAATGGAAAAAACATCGGTAATATTTACTTCAGTCTGCATTCCCAAATGTGCATTGGAACCGAAAATCAGAAGATCGTTGAAAGAAAAAATATCCTTTGCCACACAGCTGTGATCTGTAGAAATTCTTTCGTTGGCAATTAATGAAAAATCGATACCTCCGAAAATGTTTTTACGTTTTTCATTCAGCTTCTGAAGCCTTTCAACAAGGTCGTTTTTCTGCTCATTCAGACGGTTCTGAATAATTTCGTATATCCCTGAATTAAGTTTTTCTGACATAATTTTGGTTTAAATAATTTTATGCTTATCCCGATTTAATAGTATTTAATTTTAACGCAAAGCCCGCAAAGTTTTTTTAAAATACTCAATGTTTTTAAGTTCGCAAAGGCGTTTCACTCAGCAAAGACCATAAAATTTAAATACTGTAAATTCTAGATACATAAAATTTTTGTTAAAAAAACTCTCAAAGTTTTCGCGAAAATCCGCTATCGACCATGAGAGTTTTACTGATGTTTATGTTGAGTTCAATGGTTCTCCAATGGTTATTGCAAAGGCTTTTGATCTACTCCTAAATGTTTTGCCATGTCGAGTGCTTTACCCAGAATTCCTTTTTCATTTTGATCTGCCACGCCATTCAATTTAAATATCAATGAAGCAACGCTCATATTTTTAATATCTTCTGATGAAATATTGTATTTATTCACCATTCTCATTACTTTGCTGATGATATTTTCATTACCATCCAGCAAATTATCTCTCAGCAATTGGGCATTTTCACTGTGATTGATGAATTTATCAATTCCTTTTCCTGCAGAAACCTGACGAATCACGTTATCAAAGAATGTGTTATCACCGCCAACGATGTCGATATTTGCAGATTTGAATGCTTCTGCCAATACCAATGCCTGAGCGTCTGCAATCTCTTTCTGGATAGAAATTTGTGCCAATTCCACTTCTTTTTCTTTAGCCAATGTTAAACGGAATTCTTCGTGCTCTTTTCCTGCATCATTCAGCTTTTTCATCGCTTCGGCTTTTTCTGTAATTCCGGCTGCTTCTGCCAATGCTTTTTCTTTGATAACTTCAGCCTGAGCAATACCTTCCTTCTTGATCGCATCTGCTTTTTTCTCAATAACAATCGCTTCCACAATTCCCTGTCTTTCGGCAACATCTGCTTTCGCTTGCATTACCTGAGCTTCAGATAAACCTACCGTTGCCTCTTCTTTCGCTTTGGCATCAGCAATGATTTTGCGGGCTTCTGCTTCTTTTTCAGCAGCATCTCTTTTAGCCTGAGCTTCGATGACATATTTCTGAGCATCTTTTTCGGCTGCCAATTTGCGGGATTCTGCGGCTTTTGTTTCCTGAATTAATTTTTTCTCCGCTTCCTGAGTCGCCATCGTGATTTCCACCTGCTTTGTTCTTTCAGCGGTTTTAAAAGCTTCAAGATCTTTGATTCCCTGTTGCTCTTCCACCACTGTTTTTTCCATGGTCAATCTTTCACGAATTGCATCCTGAATAGTTTTCTTTTCAAGCTCAATCGCTTTGTCTTTTTCAATTTGCGCCAAGGAAACTATTCTTTCTCTTTCTGTGGCTTCAAGCGCTTTATCTTTCAGCACTCTTTCAGTTTCTACAAGATCGGCGCGTTCTTTATTTTTAGCAGCAATAACCACCTGACGTAATTTATTTTCTTCTGCAATCTGCAATTTTTCTTCGGTAGCAATTCTTACGGATTCGTATTTCAGACGTTCTTCCTCTTCCACTTTTAAGATCTCTGCATTTTCGCGCGCTCTGATATTGGCAACTTCTCTTTTTTGAGACTCTTCTTTTTCAGCCAATTGTTTTTCCAATTCAAGAATGGCTTCACGGGCTTCTACATTCTGTTTGGTGATTGTTTTTTCCTCGTCTCTGCGAACCTGATTGGCTTTAATATTCTGAGTGGCGGTTAATTCTGTAATCTTCTTGATCCCTTCAGAATCTAAGATATTGTCTTTATCTAATTTATCAATAGAAGTCTGTTCAAGATAATCAATCGCACAGTCATCCAACACGTAACCATTCAGGTCTGTTCCGATAATATCTAAAATTTCCTGACGAAATTCGCTTCTTGCTTCATATAATTCGGTAAAATCAAATTTTTTACCAACTGTTTTTAAGGCTTCTGAAAATTTAGCTTCAAAAAGCTCGCGCAAAGTATTGGTATCCGATGCTCTTTGGCAACCAATTGTTTGACCCACATTCACAATATCATCCACCGATTTATTTACTCTGATAAAGAAAGCCACCTGAATATCGGCTCTCATATTATCCTTACAAATCAATCCAGCCCTTCCTTCTCTGGAAATTTCAAGCTTTTTAACTGAAATATCCATAGATTCCATACGGTGGATCACAGGAATTACAATTCCGGCATTAAAAAATACTTTTGTGCCTCCGTATCCTGTTCTAAGCATTACAATTCCCTGAACAGTTTTTTTGTACATCGACAGTACCCAGAAAATGAGCCCTACCGTAGCAATTACAACAACAATGATTCCGACAATTAAAGGTATGTTCATAATTTAATAGTTTATATATTAATGTGTTTTTTTTGGTTAAAAATTTAAAGAAATGATAAAATATAGTTCAGAATGAGCATAAAAAGAGAAAACATGACATTGGTTTTTAAAATTTAAAAACATGATCTACAACGTAGAATTTTCTTCCCGGCTCTTCATCTACAATCATCACCCGCGTTCCGTGTTCCAGCTTTTTTCCGTTGTTGCTTTTCACCATCAGGATCATAGGATCGCTTCCGATGAAAACTTCCATCATCCCGATCTTTTCGCCTTCAATAGTAGATTTTAACCTTCCCTCTCTTCCCAGAAAATCGTGAGATCTTTCTCCCTTATGATTGATTTCTTTGAAAAAAGGATTGAGTGGCTTTAAAATCAGTTTCGTTACAAACAAACTCACGATCAACAACGGAACAACCATTAATGCTTCTGCCCAAGTGGGCAACGAAATAAAAACATTAAGGTAAATAGACCCCAACCAAGTAAGTAAAAGAACCAAGGTAAGAAAGTAGGTCATCGGAACAATATCCAGATTCAGGAATTTGAGAAAATGCGCCCAGGCAGAAGGATCGTCCGAAATATGAATATGGCCGTCCGGAGCGTCTATATTCGTATCGACATCTAAGTCAGAATCTATTCCGACATCAATATCTAACCCTGTAAGCATGGTAAAAATCCAGTAAATGACTGACAGTGCCAAAAGCACGCTCAGAACCGTATTTACGGGAGAAAACGCAATATGTAAAAATTCCTGAAAGGTCATTCTTTAGCCTTTTTTAAGTGATTCTTTTAGTTTTTGTAAAGCATCTCCTGCTTCTGTATCCTCATTCTTCACCAAAGCATCAATCTCTTCATCCACTGATTTTCCTGCTTTGGAAATCTCCAGATAAGCCTCCGCCTCGGCTTCCTGCTGTATTACTCTATCCTTCAGCTTCTCCAGCATACTTACCGTTCCGCCTGTATCTATCTGGGTCATTTTTTGATTGATATCGCGAGTCGCTTCACTCACCTGAACTCTGGCATTTAATGTTTTAAGCTCTGTTTCCCATTTAGAAATACTCGCTTTCAGATAATCAATATTTCCCTGCATTTTATCGCAATCCCCGTGTAGCTTATCAGACTCTTCTTTCAGAGAAACTACATGCTCCAATGCTGCAGCCTGCTTTTTTAAAGCTTCTTTTGCCAGACGATCTGCTTCTGCGCCATCAACCTCTCCTTTTTCTGCTTTTTGAACCAACAGCACTGCTTTTTTATAATACTCTTTAGCCGATAATTCTTCTGCTTCCGCTTCATTTTTTTTGCGGATAGACAATGCTTTCAACTGTGCCAATGCCTCAATTTTCTCAGCAAGCTGCTCTTTCATCTCTCTGATTCCTTGCTCCGTTAATTTTATAGGGTCTTCGAAATCATCAATCACAGAATGAAGCTCTGCTTTTCCTATATTTACTAATCTTTTGAAAATGTTCATTTTAAATATTTTTAGTGGAATTACTTACTCATTTCGATCATTTCATTGGTAAATTCACCGACAAGAATTCCCAAAGAATTGATAGAGGCCATAACCTCGTTTTGTGCCATATTATCAGTCGGTAGCGTATCTCTGAAGATCACGCGTTTTCCGGTATTGTCTAAAACAAAAGCACCGTGTACAATATCTCTGTTTTTCTGAAGAAGGGTTTTGTATATTTTCTCCGTCGGATTTTTAACCTCGAAAAGAAACTGCTCCATAATAAGGATAGAATCCGAGACGATAAGGATCATATTTTTGATTCCGTGCGATTCTTTCTCAATGATAAGAATCCTTCTGGCTTCATCATCTAAAGTAATATTAAAACCACTATCCAACAGCCATTCTTTAACTCTTCTAAATATTTGATTTCTCATAAGCATCCATGTTTATTACTAATTCTGTTTCACAAATATAGAATTTTAATTTTCAAAATGCAAATATTTTTAGCAATAAATTTCATTCATTTGCCGTATATTTGCAAAAAAGATTAGACTATGAGCTTTTTCGGGACTAATATAAAGAAGATAAGACAGGTAAGAGGGCTTAGCCAGAAAGCATTTGCAGACCTTTTTGAACTTAACAGAGGGGTAATCAGCTCTTATGAAGAAGGACGCGCAGAACCCAAAATAGAAACCTTATTAAAAGTAGCAGATTACTTCAATTTAGATTTACATAATTTATTAACAGAAACATTACAGGTTAATCAATTAGCAAGCGGTTCAGATATCGATCATTTAATGTTTGCAGCAGATCATTTGCCAAATGTGGTTTTACATAATGATCCCAGCACTGTAAAAATGCAAAAAATATTAGCAAATATAGATTTAGTATATGAATTCTCTGAAAGCAATAGTCTTTTATCTAATTATCAATACGGTGATATTTTGTTTTTAAACAAGGCCGATCAAAGTAAAGACCCTTTCTCAACTCTTATCGCTCATATTGACGGAAATCTTACATATTATTCTGAAATTACAGAAAACGAAATACCGCAAGCCGAATTTTATAAAATAGTTGGCTATATTTCCTTAGCGGAAAAAAAGAATATTCTTGGGGAAATTTTGGAGAGGTTGGAGAGATTGGAGAGGAAATGATGTGTTTTCACGCCACGAATCCACGAATGATAATTAATTATTTTTTAGTACTAAAATAAAACCAGTGTCATCTTCTTTATCTACAAGCCTATTTTTTAAGTTTAAACCATTTCAAATTAATCACAAAGACATAAAGAAAGCGGACCAAAAGTCCGCTCCCATTAATCAAGATGTTTTAAAATCTAAAGATTATCTTTCAGAATACATCAGATACAATTCTAATGCTCATGCTCTCCTGAATTGGTCAGTTTGGCATTCACGAAAAAGGCACCCTTCACCACAATTTTAGCATTCGGAGAAATATTTCCTACAGAAGTAATCGCTGTATAGCCCATGTCCGTTGAGCCTTTGATGATTTCAACCTTTTCAAAATTCATTGTTTTTGATTGATTTTTAGGCTTTCCTTTTTCATGGCTCCCATTATTTTCCTCTTCATGCTCATCAGGTTTTTTATCGGTCTGCACAAAAACATAATATTTTCCGTCTGCTTCTACGATAGCCTCATTAGGAATGGCTGGTGTTGTACTTTTATCAAGACTTACAATTCCAGTGATGTTCATTCCGTCAATTAAGCCTGTTTTATTCCCTGTTACATTGGCATGAATGGAAATCGTTTTGTTTTCATTTTCAAAAGTAGATCCTACGCTGTAAATGGTGGCATCATACTCTGTTTCAGGATTGTTGGTGAGTTTAAAATGAACAATCTGCCCCACTCTCATTTTAGGCAAATCTTTTTCAAAAACCTGTAAATCAAGATGAATCGAATTGTTATCAATAATTTCCAAAACCGGCGACGAAATATCAACATAGCTCCCGATCTGTGCATTAATATTGCTGATCGTTCCACTGATTGGAGCTGTAATAGCCAGACCCGATTTTAGATTTCCGTTGTTTACACTTCCCGGACTAATTCCCATCATCTGAAGCTGTCTTTGTAAAGAAGCTTTCTGCGTTCTCAGACTTTTCAGTTCCGCATCGGCACTTTGAAGATTCTTTTTAGCTCCGGCATCGTTGTCAAAAAGCTCCTTTTGTCTTCTGAACTCCTGTTCTGCAAAAGAAATTCTACTGTTTACCGTAAGATATTGTTCCTGAAGCTGAATATATTCCGGATTGCTGACGGTCGCCAAAACCTGACCTTTCCTTACAAAATCGCCAATCTGAAAATTAATGGTTTTAATTATTCCTCCATACAAAGAGGTAACCGTTGCCTTATTGTTATTAGGAACCCGCAATAATCCATTAGCTTTGATGGTTGAGGTTAATTCTTTCATTTCGATGGTTCCCAATGTTACACCGACTGACTTCATTTGTTCATCAGTTAATTCCGCGATGGTTTGCGGCGCTTCTTCATGTTTTACTTCCGCCTGTTGAGTTTTTACTTCTCCCTGAATTTCTTCTGTGGAGCCTTTCTTTCCGCAGCTAACTGCTAAAATACTAACCAGAATTAAAGAAAGGATGCTATATTTGATTTTCATTTTTATTGATTGATAATTGAATTAATAGTAACGACAGATTCATTCACCTGCTGAATAGACTGCAGATATTTCAACTGAATATTGGTAGCCGTCTGTAATGCGAAAAGATATTCTACATAAGAGATTTCTCCGGTTTTATAGCCTAATTGTCCGGCTTTGGTAATCTTTTCAGCATTAGGAATCGCCTGATTCATATAGTATTCATATTGTTTTACATTCTGCTGATATTGGCTGAAAGCATTTTCGAGCTGAGCTCCCAGTTGTTTTTGCTGAAATTTCGCATTCGATTCCGCCATTTGTTTCTGATAATCAAACGACTGTATTCTCGCTTTTGTTGCTCCAAAAGTGAGAGGAATGGAAACGCCGACGGTCGCCGAATGAAATCTGTTTCCTCCGTTAAAATACTGCTCCATCCCATTCACAGTCTGAAAACCGATCAAAGATTGATTGGTATACCCGATCGTAAATTCCGGAAGTCCTTGCGATTTTTCAACATTTTTATTCTTTTCCGCAATCTCCATTTCCTGATAAAAAGCTTGTACAGAAGGGTGTTTTGCAATCGCTGAACTGTCTAATATATCACTTACTTTTAAAGGTTGGTAATTTAAGTCAAACGGAACAGCCAGATCTTCAGATGTATTTAAAACTGTTTTAAAATTTTTATAAGCATTCATCAAATACACTTCATTCTGCTTCAGCAATAGATTAATTTCACCTATCTGGGTTTCAGCAGTATTAATTTCAATCTTTTTAATATCTCCCGCTTTAAATCTCACCGTTGCAATTCTGATGAAATCGTTATACAAACTATCCAGATTCTCCAATTTTGATTGATTATACTGCAGATATTCAATCTGATAATAATACGTTCTCACCTGCTTTGCCAGTTCATTTGCAGAAATCTCTTTGCTGATTTGCTTTCCTTTAATTTCCTCATTAATCAATTCCTTTTTTGCTTTAAATAAAGTCGGAAACGGAATGGTTTGAGAAATAGAAAAAGATTGGTCGAATTTCTTAGAATTATATTGCCCCAACTGAGCATCAACATTCATTTTCGGGAGTTCTTTTGCGGTAGGCATCAAAGCTTCAGATGATTTTAAATCTAAATCTTTAGACTTCATTAAGTCACTATTGGTTAAAGCCATTTGAATTGCCTCTTCGATGGTTACAGGTTTTCCCTGTTGTGCTTTAAACATTGATCCCAAAAATAAAAATCCTAAAACTACCACCGTTGGTCCTGCTTTAGATGTACTTTTTTTTAAATTAATAGTAGAATTAAAAATAATATACAACATCGGCAACACAAACAAAGTCAGAAAAGTCGCCGTCACCAATCCACCGATAACCACGGTTGCCAGAGGTTTTTGAACTTCCGCGCCCGCACCCGTGGAAATCGCCATTGGTAAAAATCCTAATGAAGCGACGGTTGCCGTCATAAGAACAGGTCTTAATCTTGTTTTAGTTCCTTCTAAAACTCGCTTTAAAATATTTGTTTCGCCTTCTTTTTCGAGCTGATTGAAAGTTCCGATTAAAACAATTCCATTCAAAACGGCAACTCCAAATAAGGCAATAAACCCGATTCCGGCACTGATACTGAACGGCATATCTCTTAACAATAAGGCAAAAACTCCTCCAATCGAACTCATCGGAATAGCTGTAAAAATCAATACGGCCTGTTTAAACGAATGAAAAGTAAAATACAACAACATGAAAATCAATAACAATGAAACCGGAACGGCAATCATCAATCTTTCGCTGGCGGCTTTTAAATTTTCAAACTGCCCTCCATAGGTAAAATAATATCCGGAAGGCAATTTCACTTGTTGATCCAGTTTTTGCTGAATTTCTTCAACAACACTTTGCACATCACGGTCTTTTACATTAAAACCAATCACAATCCTTCTTTTTCCCTCTTCACGGCTAATTTGAGCAGGTCCCAGTTTATAACTTATATTCGCCACTTGAGAAAGCGGAACCTGAGCCCCGGAATTGGTTGAAATCATCAGATTATTAACATCTTCAATATTGGTTCGATGCAAACTGTCTAAACGAACCACCAGATCAAACCGTCTTTCGTTTTCAAAAACCTGACCGGCAGACTGCCCTGCAAAAGCTGTGCTTACGGCATTATTCACATCTTCAATATTCAATCCGTAATTTGCCATTCTGGTTCGGTCGTATTCCACATTAATCTGCGGAAGCCCGCTTATTCTTTCAATTTGTGGTAAATTTGCTCCCTGAACCGACTGAATAATCTTTGCCGTCTTGTCTGCGTATACAGAAAGGGAATCTAAGTTTTCACCAAAGATTTTCACGGCAACATCCTGTCTGATTCCTGTCATCAATTCATTAAAACGCATCTGAATCGGTTGGTTTTTCTCAAAGAAAACTCCGGGAATTGTTTCCAGCTTTTCGGAAATTTCATCAGCTAAATCTTCGTAGGATTTTTTTGTTTTCCATTCTTTCTGAGGTTTTAAAACAACAATCAGGTCCGTGGCTTCCGGCGGCATCGGATCGGTCGGAACTTCGGCAGCTCCGGTTTTGCCAACAACCATTTTAACCTCATCAAACTGTTTGATAATTCTTGTTGAAGCCTGCATCGAAGTTTCAATGCTTTGGCTTAAAGAGCTTCCTTGTGGCAAAATACAGTGAAAAGCATAATCGCCTTCCTGCAGCTGAGGAATAAACTCGCCTCCCATTTTACTGAAAATTAAAACAGTAATCGCAAACAATGCAACCGTTCCTCCGACGAGCACATATTTTATTTTTAAAGCTTTTTCCAATAAAGGCTGATAGATTTTCTGAAGCTTATTCATCATTTTATCAGAAAAATTCTCTTTGTGTAAAGGTTTTTTAGACAAAAATAAAGCGCTCATCATCGGAATGTAGGTTAATGATAAAATCAATGCTCCTAAAATGGCAAATCCGACTGTTTTTGCCATAGGCGTGAACATTTTCCCTTCAACACCAACTAAAGTTAAGATCGGAATATAAACGATTAAGATGATAATTTCTCCAAAAGCTGCGCTACTTCTGATCTTCGATGCCGAAAGAAAAACTTCTTCATCCATTTCAGATTGCGTGAGGATTTTATTGGTTTTTCTTAAGCCTAAATGATGTAAGGTAGCTTCAACAATAATCACGGCACCATCTACAATCAAACCAAAATCGATTGCTCCTAAGCTCATTAAATTGGCACTTACTCCGAAAACATTCATCATTCCCAACGCAAACAATAGAGAAAGCGGAATGGCTGATGCCACGATTAATCCTGCCCTGAAATTTCCGAGGAAAAGTACCAGAACGAAAATAACGATCAACGCTCCTTCAATTAAGTTTTTTTCAACCGTGTTGATGGATCTTCCAACTAAATCTGTGCGATCTAAAAAAGGTTCGATCACCACATCCTCCGGAAGCGATTTTTGGATCGTCGGAATTTTATCTTTAATACGTTGAACCACTTCATTGCTATTGGCTCCTTTGAGCATCATCACAACACCGCCAACGGCATCTACTTCACCATTATATGTTAAAGCTCCATAACGAACGGCATGACCAAGACCAACATTCGCGACATCTTTTATGAAAATAGGAACACTTCCTGTTTCATTTTTTACCGCAATATTTTTAATGTCTTCAATCGAAGTCACCATTCCAATACCACGGATGAAATAGGCGTTTGGTTTTTTATCAATATAAGCTCCACCTGTGTTCTGATTATTTTTTTCAAGGGCCGTAAATATATCGCTGATGCTTATCCCCATCGCCTTCAAGCGATTTGGATCGATGGCGACCTCATATTGTTTTAATTCCCCACCAAAACTGTTAATCTCTGCAACTCCTGGCGTTCCGTTGAGCTGTCTGCGCACAATCCAGTCCTGCATGGTTCTCAGTTCTTTACTGCTATACTTTTTTTCACTTCCTTTTTTCGGATGAAGAATATACTGATACACTTCACCCAAACCTGTACTTACGGGAGCCATTTCAGGGATTCCGACTCCTTTTGGAATCTCTTCGGAAGCCTGTTTTAACTGTTCGCTAATCAACTGACGGGCAAAATAAATATCTACATTTTCTTTGAAAACAACCGTAATCACGGAAAGTCCGAATCTTGAAATACTTCGGGTTTCTTCGATATCAGGAATATTGGCAATACTCTGTTCGATAGGAAAAGTAACCAATTGCTCTACTTCCTGACCTGCCAACGTTGGGCAAACGGTGATTATTTGTACCTGATTATTTGTAATGTCAGGTACGGCATCGATCGGTAATTTGGAAGCACTCCAAGTCCCCCAAATAATCAACATCAAGGTCATTATCGCTATGACAATTTTATTCTTGATGCTAAATTTTATGATTTTATCCAGCATTAGATTTAATTTTTATTGAAAATCGAGTTTATTCCATCAAAAAAAAGGAATAAAGAGCGACAAAAATGAACATGAATACGTTGCAACGGTATTGCAAAGTTTCCACAACAAATTGATGAAAGACACAAGTCTTCCATTACAATCAATAAAAATTAAATTTTAGGGGGTTGCCAAATCTGGTCGTACACCAAATACGCAAAATCGTTTTTCTGGAAAAGAATTTTTTTTGAATAATAGCTGTGAACCTGCTCCGGAAAGGAAATAATGGGTTCAACTTTAAAAGAAGCTACCGTAATCTGGCAGCAGTTGCATGAACATAATGGCGAACAAACATCGGTCTTATCTTTAGAATGATTATCTGTCTGAAATGTTACTTTTAAAACCTCATCCACCGTTGGAGACTGCGCATGTACATCACCGCATGGCATCAATGACAACACCAAAAAGTAAATTGTAAGCAAAAGTCTCAAAATGTTCACGATGCAAATTTAGGTAATTTCTATAATAAAAAATGAATAATCATTTTAATCTACAAATTTTCATAAGACATCTGCGTCATAAAAGAAATTGCTTTTTTTATGTGATCGCGACCTTCGGAAGTAGTAAGATTAATTCCGCAAAAAGTTTCCCCATTCACCGAAGAATACATATTCAAATAATAAAGTCCGGCAACCATAATGGCCATCACCGACCGGAATTCCTCAGAATGTTTTCCAAAATGCGGATCTGCAATATTTTTAAAAATATACTCTCCGTTGGCTTCCTGAGTATCTGTCATTTTTCGTAAAGCTTTTCGGGATTCTGCCAAACGCCAAAGCAAAAGTTTCTGCGCATCTTTGTTGCTATGCACGTACTCATACTGCATTTGTAACATTCCTTCTATAATTTTTCTTCCGCCATCATCTACCTCAGGCATCACCTTATCAGACGTCAGATTGCTCCAGTAATCCTGAGAGCGAATATATTCGTCTAACAACCCGTCCATACCTCCAAAATAGGTATAGATCATTTTTTTGTCAACCCCAGCCGTAGCTGCGATGTGATTTATCTTTAATGCGGCGTAGCCTTTCGTTTTCAGGATTTTTCCTACTGCATCCAAAAACTTTTTTTTACTTCGTTCTTTGTTGCGGATACTGCCTGCTGCTGGTTTTCTTTCCATCATTAAACATTCAATATACAAGTTTAAGAAAAATTTTATTATTTTAGACACTATTTAGTGTCTTAATTTTTATATATTTGCACCAAACTAAACCATTCTATATATATATTTAAACACTAGTAAGGTTGAAGAAACGAAAAAAAATAATTCAGATTCAAAGCAATAACAATCAGAATTTCAAATTTCGATCCCTCAGTTTCAATGCTTCAGAATACATAATGAAGCAGTGGTAAAAGATTGATTAATACACAAACGAAAAACAATTTATACCGCAAATCGCTAAGGTAAAAACACGAAAACCTAACAGCATCATTAGATTTCTAATGGTGCTTTTTCTTTATAATGAATCAGCAAAATCCGTTGGCTGAATTTTATAAGACCTATTAATATTTAGAATAAGAAAAAATTACCATTTTTCTAAACCTTAATTATGCCTAAATTGCGCAATCGATTACAAAACTAAAAATATACCGACAGTGCAGGATAATTCTTTATAACAATTAATTTAGATTGCGATTAATAAAAGAATGATCCTAAACTATCTTTCTTTAAACCTAAATATTCACTGACATTATGATAAAACTTGCCCTAACTCTTACTCTCGCTTTATCGATATCGTTATCGGCACAATACAAACCGTGGACTTCCGCAAAACAGCCTTTAAAAGAAATCAAAGCGTTAAAAAAGCAAATCAAAAAACCTGAATTCAGAAAAGTTGATTACTTGATTACCGATTTCGGTGCGATTGGGGATGGAAAAACAAAAAATACCGAAGCTTTCAAAAAAGCAATTGAAAAATGTAATTCAGAAGGCGGAGGAAGAGTTGTCGTTCCAAACGGCGTTTTCTTGACAGGAGCTATTTATCTTAAATCTAATGTCAATCTTCATTTAAGCGACGGTTCCACGATTCTTTTTAGCCAAGACAGCAACGACTACCCTATCGTTTTCACACGTTGGGAAGGAATGGAATGTATGAATTATTCATCTTTAATTTATGCTTACGAAGAAGAAAATATCGCTGTTACCGGAAAAGGAACTTTAGACGGAAATTCAGATTTGGATAATTGGTGGTTTTGGTGTGGTGCAACAAAATATGGTTACAACGAAACTCGCCCGGGAAGACAAAATCCAGCAAGAGCAAAACTTCACGAATATATGGCTCAGAGAAAACCTGCGAGAGAAAGAATTTTCGGAGACGGTTATTATTTAAGACCAAATTTCGTTCAGCCTTACAAGTCTAAAAATTTCTATATGGCGGATGTTTTGGTTAAAAATTCGCCAATGTGGAACTTGAATCCCGTTTTGTGTGAAAATGTTTTAATTGAAAGGGTAAAAGTCATCAGTCACGGACCAAACAATGACGGTTTCGACCCTGAAGCTTGTAAAAATGTCTGGATTAAAGATTCCTATTTCGACACAGGAGACGACTGTATTGCCATCAAATCCGGAAGAGACGAGGACGGAAGAGATATTGGAAGACCAGCCGAAAACCATATTATAGAAAACTGCGAAATGAAAGACGGTCATGGCGGAGTCGTTATCGGAAGCGAAATTGCAGGTGGTGCGAAAAATATTTACGCTGTCGGAAACCTAATGGACAGCAAAAATCTTGACCGTGCGTTGAGAATTAAAACCAGTTCAAGTCGTGGCGGAATCATTGAAAACGTGTTCTTCTACAATACAAAAGTGGGGGCTTACAAAGAAGCGGCAGTTCGTTTCAATATGCATTACGAAAAGCCGGGAAATCACATACCGACAATGAGAAATATTTGGGTTGAAAACCTAACCGTTGACAAAGGCGGAAAATATGCTGTATTTTCTGATGCCTACGAATCTTCTCCGGTAACAGATTTCACAATGATCAATGCTAAAATGGTCGGCGTTCAGATACCTTATAAAGTAGATTATATGAAAAATGTGACTTTGAAAAATGTAACCGTTAACGGACAACCATTAACTGAGTTAAAACCATAAAATGCGAAAGAAAACCATTTTCGCCGGACTCATCGTTTTATCGGCACTCTCCCATTCTTTTGCTCAATCAAAACATTGGCAGAACAAAGAGCGTGAACTGCATTATAAAGAGGACAAAGGCGATTTTTTGTTGGTCAACGGAAAATACCGTTTCAACCGTGCTTTGTACGGAGATAATCGTGCATCGAGAGTTGAAGCGGGAGATTTGCCGGAATTTGCACTCTATCTTCCGGGAATGGGCGGAAATCTTCAGTTTATTATTCAGAAAGGAAATTCCATTAGAAAATTAATTAATGCTGAAAAGATTGAAACCCGATATCGTCCCGGAACGATGCTGTATGAAATAAAAGATCCTATTTTAGGAACCGGAAGTTTGAAAATCAACGTTTTAGCACAAGCCAAGGAAGAAGGCTTGGTGGTAAAAATGGAAACTGTGAATATAGATTCGTCAACAAAAATCTATGCGGTTTTTGGCGGAGCAAGCGGGACGACTTTCAGCAGAAACGGCGACATTGGCGCAGATCCGGAATCCGGATTTTATCTGTTGCCTGAATATTGTCTGAATAATCAGTTTCAGATTAATAAAAATCAATTCCAACTCAATTATTTAAATAAGAAAAAAGAAAGTCAAATCGTTAGTGGAAGTTTTTCAAACGTTAATTTGTTACAGCAAACTGATGCTCAGACTTTAGAAAAATTGGCTGAGTTTACTCAAAATAGAACAGATAAATCTCCGATTGTTTACGCTTCCTATTCTTCACAAAAAAATCCGGTTTATATTCAAATAGCGAAAGGAAAATCGGCTAAAAACTTTTCAGACGAAGATTTAAAAAACATATTTAATGAAGCTGAAAAAGCTCGTTTAACTTTAACGAACAGAATTCAGCTCAAAACTCCGGATGCAGATTTGAATAATTTCGGAGCGAATTTAGCCGTTGCAGCCGACGGAATCTGGGAAAGTCCGACTTTTCTTCACGGAGCAGTTGCTTGGAGAATGCGACTGAATGCGTGGCGTGGCGCTTACACAGCAGATGCGTTGAGTTGGCACGACAGAGCAAAAGAACATTTTGAAAGTTACGCCAATTCGCAGGTTTTAAAACCTGATTTTGCGCCTGTAGAAATGGATACATTGCTTCATTTGGCGAGAAGTGCGGAGAAAATGGGGACTTCTGTTTTTTCGAGCGGATATATTTCCAGAAACCCAAATGACAATACAAAACCGCATCACTACGATATGAATCTGGTATTTTTTGACCAGCTATTTTCGCATTTTAATTACACAGGAGACAAAGAATTTCTGAAAAAAATGTGGTCGACAATGGTTCGCCATATGGATTGGGAAAAACGAAATTTTAAACGGGGCGACTTGTATGATGCTTATGCGGCGATTTGGGCGAGTGATGCGCTTCAATATTCGGGTGGAAAAGTGACACATACTTCGGCGTATAATTACAGAGCCAACCGTGAAATGGCAAAGCTAGCAAAAATTATTGGCGAAAATCCTCAACCTTACGAACAGGAAGCTGATGCGATTTTAAAGGCAATGAAAAATGAACTTTGGATTAAAAACAAAGGCTATTTTGCTGAATATAAAGATGCTTTAGGCAATCAAATCGTTCACGACAAACCGGGAATCTGGTCGATTTATCACGTTTCTGACGCGTTTATTTTGAATGAATTTGAAGATTATCAGAACTTACAATACATCAATAATTATACACCAAAAATTCCGATTACGGTAAAAGGTGCGGCTCATAAAGACTATTTTACGTTAGCAACGACCAATTGGCAACCTTATGATTGGTCGATTAACAATGTGGCTTTGGCGGAAAACCTACAGACCGCTTTGGCGTATTGGCAAGCCGGAAGAAATCATGATGCCTACCAACTTTGGAAAGGAAATTTGGTAGAATCGATGTATTACGGCATCAGTCCGGGGAATTTTGAACAGCTTTCTCATTATGATGCGTTTCGTGGAGAATTGTACAGAGATTTTGCTGACCCGATTGGTATGGCTTCAAGAACTTTGACAGAAGGACTTTTTGGAGTTTATCCTAATTTATTGGAAAATAAAATCGTCATCAAACCAGGATTTCCGAAAGACTGGAATTCTTCCGAGTTGAGACTTCCGAATTGGGATTATGAGTTTAAAAGAACTTCTAAGAAAACTGAATATTTATTTAAATCAAAATATCAGAATCCAGTTTCGCTAGAAATGCAGATTCCTGTGAATTATTCCAATATCAAATCGGTACAGGTTAATGGTAAAAATGTAAATTGGAAGGTTAAACCGAATTCTATTTTACAGCCCATTATTCAGTTTGAAACGCCGAAAGGAAAAGATTTTAAAATTGAAATCAATTATTCTGGCGAAGAAAGCAAAAGTGAACAGACGGATTTTACTAATTATATTTCTGAAAATTTTCAGTTAAATTTTGATTCAAAAAAGAAAATAAAACGGGTTTACGATCCGCAAGGACTCATTAAAAATTCCCCTCCTCTGGAGGGGTGGATTCGACCAAAGGGAGAAGACGGGGTGGTTAAAAATGATTTCAATTTAATTCAAGAAGAAAGAAAAGGAACTTTTTTCGTTCAAGTTGAACAAAATGGAACGACTTGGTGGCAACCTGTGAATGTGGATATTCGTTTTCCTTTGGAAACAAAATGGGTGAATAAAAAACTACAGATTCAGTCAAAATCAGCGAATGCAATTAATGGAAAACTAAGTATTAATGGTTTAAATAAAACCTTTAGCATTCAGAAAAATCAAAATACAACCATTGAAATTCCTGCAAATTATTTAAGCAAAGGAACAAATTCTATTGAACTAGAATATAATGGAATTAAACAAAATATCGAAATCACCGATTGGGAAATTGAAAACCAAGGTCAGTTCAACAATATTTCATTAGCTTCAAAATACAACGAAAAAGTAACCGAGATTTTCAACCAAAAATATCTTTCGCCAAGGTTGAAAGTCCCTACTCTACAACTTCCGTGGCAGGGAATCGGAAACTGGTGTTATCCGTTGATTACCGCTCAAATCGATGATTCCGGATTAATGAATAAAAGAAAAAACAACAAAATTGATTTTCTCGGAATTCCATTTTTAATTGATAAATCGGATAAAAATATTGTCTTTGCAAGTCAGTGGGACAATTATCCTGAATCGATTGAAATTCCTTTGAATGGAAAAGGAAAGAAAATTTATTTTCTGATGGCGGGTTCTACGAATCCGATGCAGTCGCAGATTGTGAATGGAAAAATTACGGTTCAATATGTTGATGGTTCAACTTCTGAATTGGAATTGAAAAATCCAGTGAATTGGTGGCCGATTGAGCAGGATTTGTTTGATGATAATTTTGCATTTGAAATTCCAGATGATAAAATTCCGTATCGGGTTCAATTGAAAACAGGCGAATTATATAAAGGCGGAAGTTTAAGTAAATATTCCAGCATTAAAGGGTTTACAGACCGTCAAATTGATGGCGGAGCTGCAACAATTTTGGATTTGCCAATTGATGCAAATAAAGAATTAAAATCTGTAAAATTTACCGCAGTGAGCAATGATGTGGTGATTGGGATGATGAGTGCTACTGTTTTGAAATAATTAATGCCACGAATTCACGAATTTTTATTCAATTATTCATGTATTCGAGGCTGATGAAAAATAAATAAATAATTTAACCGCAAAAGGTTCAAAAGAAATTATTGGAAAATAAGAAATTCAAAAGTTTACAAAATGTATGGTTTATATTCTCGTTTTGCCAGCTTTTGAATAGCTAAATAATAAGAGAAATCTTTTGCCTCTTTTGTGGTTAAAAACAAAAAATAAATTTAAAAATGAAGAAAATTGCAATATATCTGAGTCTTTTCTGCATCGGGTTTTCATCCCTGAATGCTCAGAAAATTGATCGTAAAAAAGTCGTTCAGCGACATAATATCGTCAATATAAAAGCAGATACTTTATCAACTTTAACGGTTGGAAACGGAAAATTTGCCTACACCGTTGACATCACGGGAATGCAGTCATTCCCTGAATATTACAAAAATGGAGTTTCTTTGGGAACTCAATCTGAATGGGGCTGGAACAGTTTTCCGAATACCGAAAAGTTCAAATTTGAGGAAACTTTGAAGCCTTACGATTTCAATAATGACGGAAGAAAAGCGTTGTACAGTGTTCAAATCAAAGAACCGGAACGCAACAAAAAAGCGGTTGAATATTTCAGAGTTAACCAACATCGTTTGCAACTCGGAAATGTTGGAATTGAACTGATTAAAAAGAACGGACAAAAAGCACAGGTTTCAGACATTCAAGACATCAATCAGAAAATTGATTTATGGACGGGAATTATCACCAGCGAATTTTCATTGGAAGGTACTCCGGTAAAAGTTTGGACAGCTTCGTTCCAAAATTCTGATAAAATCGGGGTTAAAATTGAGTCTGATTTAATTTCTCAAAAAAGATTAAAGGTTTTTGCAAAATATTCTTATCCGAGCGGACAGTTTTTGGATGAAGCGGCTTTTTACGGAAATGCTGATAAACATTCTACAAAAATCATTTCTTCAAGCTCAACTCAGGGATTGATTGAGCATAAATTACAGACTGCAGATTATTTCACACAATTGTATTTTACGGAAGGAAAATTAAGCGAATCCGGAAAGCATCAATTCGTTTTCGAACCATCTTCGAAAAGTAAAAATTTAGAATTGACAGTTGAATTTTCAGAGAAAAATCAAAAAACTTCAAAAAGCTTATTCGCTGATGCTGAAAAAGAAAGTATTTCCGGATGGAAAAACTTCTGGGAAAGTGGTGCAGCCGTTGATTTTGAAGGAAGTACCGATAAAAGAGCCAATGAACTGGAGCGCAGAATTGTTCTGTCTGAATATTTAACGAAAGTTCAGTGTGGAGGAAGCAATCCGCCGCAGGAAACAGGTTTGACATTCAACAGCTGGTACGGAAAACCACACACAGAAATGCATTGGTGGCACGGCGTTCATTTTGCTTTGTGGGGAAGACCGGAGATTTTGGAAAAACAATTAGATTATTATTTCAGGTCGTTTGAAAAAGCTAAAAAATTAGCGGAAAGACAAGGTTACAAAGGCGTTCGCTGGATTAAAATGTCGGATAATGAAGGAAACGAAAGTCCGTCTTCTGTGGCTGCATTTTTAATTTGGGAGCAACCGCATTTGATTTATATGACTGAACTTTTGTACCGTCATAACAAAGACAAAAAAGTTTTAGAAAAATATAAAGATTTGGTTTACGCAACAGCTGAATTTATGGCTGATTTTGCAACGTATGACAAAGAAAAAAACCGCTATAATTTAGGAAAAGGCGTAATTCCTGCACAGGAAGTTTTCCCTGCAAAAGATACTTTTAACCCTACTTATGAAGTGGCGTATTGGGATTGGGCATTGAAAGTGGCTCAACAATGGAAAGAAAGATTGGGTGAATCGAGAGATAAAAAATGGGATGATGTGATTACGAAATTGGCTCCGCTTCCGGTTCAGGATGGAGTTTATTTATCGACAGAATCGGCAAGAGATTCTTTCACATTCCCAAAATGGATGACCGACCACCCTGCTGTTTTAGGAGCATTAGGAATGGTTCCTGAATCTCCAAAATTGGATAAAAAGATTATGAAAAACACATTGGATATTGTTTGGGAAAGATGGAACTGGGGTCACACCTGGGGTTGGGATTTCCCGATGACCGCGATGACAGCTGCAAGATTGGGACTTCCGAATAAAGCGCTGGATGCTTTATTTATGGATATTCAGACCAATACATATCTTAAAAATGGTCATAATTTCCAGGATGGTCGTTTGAGAATTTATCTTCCTGGAAACGGCGGTGTTTTAACAACTGTTGCCATGATGTTGGAAGGTTGGGATAATTCGACAGGACAATATCCTGGCTTTCCGAAAGATGGAACCTGGAAAATAAAAGCCGAAGGTTTTAAAAAGATGCCTTAAAAAATTTCACATTCATATAGCTGAAGTCTGTTCTTACGAAGAGCAGGCTTTTTTATTTAAAGTATGATACTCAAAGATCAAGGTTATGATTAAGGTTAACGTAAAGGTTAAAATTGGTCATTATTTTAAAGTTACATATAATTTCCGGGGATTTTGAGAATTTAAACGTATATCAGGTAGTAAATACAATTATTTAAAAATCAACCATTTAAATTAATTTTCAAAATTAAACATGACGAATATCATTTATTGTAAATTTTTGTATCTTTTCTGAACCGTTAACCTCTTTATTACATTAGTTTTTTAAAACTAAAATAATCCTTTGTACCGAAAAGCCATGGCAGAAACGTTTGAAATAAACATTAATGAAAATTCCCGAGTTCCGAAATATAAGCAGATTGTAGATTCTATCCTGAACGGAATTGATGGTGGAGGAATTCAGATTGGAGAAAAAATCCCTTCGATCAATGAGCTCAGCGAATCTTGTTTTCTTTCAAGAGATACCGTTGAAAAAGCCTATAAAGAACTTAGGAAAAGGCAGATTATTGAGTCTGTAAAGGGAAAGGGATATTATATTTCGCGTGTTAATAAAAATGATACCATCAATATTTTCTTCCTGATCAATAAACCGAGTACTTACAAGATGATGATTTATAATTATTTTGTGAATGCAATCGGTTCCAAAGGCAATGTGGAGATGTATATTTACCATTGTGACGAAACGCTTTTTATCAATTCATTAAAGAAAAATTTAGGCGGATTTGATTATTATGTGATTATGCCACATTTTCGGGATGAGCAGTCGAAACACACGAGTTCAACACAGGAAGTTATTGATATGATTGAACAAATTCCGAAGAACAAATTATTGATGCTTGATAATACAAAACCTAATATTTCGGGCGAATACGGCTCTATTTTTCAGGATTTTGAGCATGATATTTATGAAGCATTAGAGGAAGGTTTAGACAAAATCAGGAAATATGAGAAGATCATTTTGGTATATCCTGACAAGTCGATTCACCCCTACCCTTTCCGTATTGTTCGCGGTTTTGAGAAGTTTTGTAAAGATTTTAAATTGGATTATGAAATTTTGGATGAAATTTATCCCGACATGGAATTACAAAAGGATATTTTCATCACCATTCGTGAACGTGATCTGGTAAATTTGGTAAAGCAAATCAGACAGAATAATATGAAATTGGGTGAAGATATCGGCATCATTTCCTACAATGAAACTCCACTGAAAGAATTGCTTGGAATTACGGTTATTACAACAGATTTTAAAGCAATGGGCGAATCTGCAGCGTATATGATCCTGAAAAATAAAAAAGAATCTGTAAATAATGTGTTTAAATTTATTCAGAGAGATTCTTTATAAATTATCTCTTTAAAAACATCAAATGCAATCGATTACATTAACTATTTAAATAAGAAAAATTATAAATTTATTATGATCAAAAAAATAATTTTAGCCATGAGTCTTTTAATGGCAGTAACTATTTTCGCACAGAAAACTAATGATAAAGACGCTGTGACTGCAGCTTCAGAAAAATTAAGACTAGCAATGATCAGCGGAGAAAAACCTGAATTGGAGGCTTTAATTTTACCTGAATTAACTTATGGACATTCTGGTGGACATATTGATGATGCTACAGAATTTGTTGAAAAATTAGTCAGCAAAAAATCTGATTTTGTTACCATTGATATTACTAATCAGAAGGTTGATATTGTGGGAAATACCGCGATTGTACGTCATCATTTATATGCAACGACTGCTGATGCCGGAAAAGCACCCGGCGATGTAACACTGGATATTATCCTGGTTTGGACCAAAGTGAAAAAAGACTGGAAATTATTGGCTAGACAGGCCGTGAAGTCTGAGAAAAAGAAATAAATTGGCTGGAAGCTTGAAGAAGGAAGCCGGAGGTTGTTGAACGCGTAATTCAATAACTTCCAGCCTCCCTCTTCAAGCATCATTACCTAAAAAACTTACTTCACTCTAAAGTTCTGTAACTCTTCCGGTTTTTCACAGCAAACCTGCTCCATTACTTGTCTGAACTGCATTTTAAGCATTTCAATGATATGATCTCCGCCTTTGTCGCCTAAAGCTCCCACAGCATACATGAACGTTCTTCCCATAAAGGTAAATTCAGCACCACAGCTTAATGCACGGGCAACATCCGGACCGGTTCTTACGCCGCTGTCCATCATTATTTTAATCTGACCTTTATATTTTTCGCTGATTTCTTTCACCACCGCAATTGTAGATTCTCCGGCATCCAATTGTCTTCCGCCGTGATTGGAAATAATCATTCCATCGAATCCTAAACGGACTGCTTCTTCTGCGTCTTCATCGGAAGCAACACCTTTAATGACCAATTTTCCTTTCCATTTATCGCGAATGGCTTTGATTCTGTCTGAATTTAATCTTCCGGAAAACGTAGAATTCATGAACTGCCCCAGTTGTTTCACATTCATGTTTTTATCCATGTATTTTTCCATTGTCTTAAAACTTGGAACCCCGTGTTTCAGAATTTCAAGACACCATTCTGGTTTTGCTAACGCTTGGGAAATATTTCGATAATTCAATTGAGGAGGCATTGCCAAACCATTTCTGATTTCTTTGGCTCTGTACCCGAAAGTCGGGACATCAGACAAAACACATAATACATCATAACCAGAAGCTTCACAACGTTCGAGAATATCGTCTCGTAACCATTCTTCTCTCGGATGATATAATTGATACCAAGCTTTTCCTTCCGTTAATTCCGCAATTCTTTCGATACTACTTGTGGTAACGGTACTTAAAATGAATGGAATATTATGTTTAAAAGCTGCTTTAGCCAAAATTTCCGGAGCATTTGGCCACATCAACCCCTGCAATCCAACGGGAGAAATTCCGAAAGGAGCAGAATATTTTACGCCAAATAACTCGGTTTCCATATTGGCTTCTGCATAATTGTTATTCAAATAGCGCGGACGAAGCAGAACGTCTCTCAGCTCGCTTGTATTTCGGTCTCTGTTGATGTTTTCGTTACAGCCACCATCCAAATATTCGAACGCAAAACGAGGCATTCTTTTTTTTGCTCTTTCAATGAGAAGTTCAAGGGAGGCGTAACGCGTATCAAAGGGAAATGCCATAATTTGTTTTTCGTTGTTGGTTGATAGTTGCTGGTTTTACTATTTTGATGTCAACTGACAATCATTAACCAACAACTAAAATATTTTATACATTAAAAATTAAAGGTTGAAGCAAATTCATCTGATAATGTTGCTGTAAAAAGGTTTCATCGATTTCTTTATTAGAAATCACCATCGATGCTCCCAATGCCGAACCCAGCGGCGAATGTGTAGACATCACGCTGTAATCCTGAAAATGGTGAGACATCAGCTTCATAAATACATCATTATCTGTGAATCCTCCATCAATATAAATGGTATTGATTTCTGAATTTCCGATCGCATTTTTTATCGTATGAATCTGTAAATCCATTAATTCAATCATTAACTGATGATAAGCTTCTTCAAATGTAGCAAAAGAATTTAAATCTGTTTCACTAATCATTTTTCTTTTTAAAGCAATTCCTTCAAAACGGAAATACACCGCCTGATGCTTCATCAAATGTAAATATAATTCCTGATCAAACTGTACTTCTCTGTGGAAACCATATTCTTTTCCGTAATGTGCACACAATTTTTCAACCTGAATTTTATATTCATTGCCCATGAAAAAACGCGATGCTTTTACACGTTTTCCGTCGATTCGCATATAATTTAAGCAATTATTTTCGATGTCTTCGTCGGTTAAGCTTTCATCATTAAATGGATTTAAAGAAATACTCCAGGTTCCTGTTGAAAGCAATAAAAACGGCTCTTTTTTACTTAAAATATAAGGCAATAATGCCGATGAAGAATCATGGATTCCTACACCGATTTTGATTTTTTTATTTCTGTACGAAGTATTAATACTCGCAGAAGTCGGAACAATTGGCGGCAATAAAACATCGATTCCTTCTTCGTAAACCCAGTCGTGATAATCTGCTTTATCATAATCCCACAAATTGGTGTGGCAGCCTATCGAAGTAAATTCCGACACACAAATTCCGGTAAACAGATAAGACAGATATTGAGGTAAATGTAGACTGTATTTAATTTTTTTGAAGGTTTCTGGATGCTTATGCTTTAGCCAAAACAACTGCATTCCCGAGTTCAGCATTCCGGATTGTGGAGAGGCTGTCTCGCGGGCAATTTTCAGTTTACTTCCGTGCTTTTCGTAGAATAAATCAAGAATATCCTGATCCATAGGTTTGGTGTAATTGTACAAAGGCGTCAGAACATTTCCTTTCTGATCCAAATGCACAAAACTCGCTCCATACGTCGAGAAGTTGATAGCTTTTACTTCAAAATTTTCATCATCCAAAATGGCATTGAAGTTATCTTTAATCCAGTTTTGCAAGGCTCCAAGATCTTCCGTGGGATAACCGTCTTCATCCGTCGTGAGCGGTAATTCTGTATACTCACGAACAACTTCTTTGTAATTTTTATCAAATAAAAAGAATTTTTTATTGGTCTTTCCAATATCAAATACGATGGTTACCTTTTTTTTAGACATTCTTGGGATGAATTTTTTTTGTCATTGCGAGGAGCGAAGCGACGCGGCAATCTTTTACTTAAACACAAATAACACTAATTTGCTTTATTTTTAAACGTAAAGTTCTCAAAGATTTTTTGGAGTACTATACGTTTTTAAGTTCACAAAGGCGTTTGACTACGTCGAATCTTCGATTTCACTTAACTTAGATCGCAAAGACTAAATTATATTTTATATTTAGTTTCAATAATTTTTTCAACACCATTAAGGAGTGTTCAGATATTAACATTTATACGGAAAAAATCCACTAATTTCCTTAAGCGACGAGGCTTAAAAACCCTAATGATCTAAACACTTTCAACCTTAATGATTAAAAAAATAAGGATACATATAATTAAGGACTTTCGATTGCACCTGAAAGTCCAAATTATCAATTTAATACAGTTTTAAAGCCCTGTTGCTTTTACATTTAAACCTCTTTCGGAGATTAAATTTTCTCTTACTTTAAGATTTCTGTACGCTGAAATCGGGTCTAATGCCGCACCTGTCTGCAATCTCGCTGCTTTTAATAACGGACGAACATCTGTTCTGTAGGCATTCTGTAAAATTTCCTGTGCACGAACTACATCGTTATTCAACTGAGCATCTTTCAATGCTTTTTGATCTACCAAAAGAGCCTGTGCATAAGCAATTAAGATCGCTTCCAAAGACTGAATTAAATCTTCCAACGGATCTTTTATGTTGTGACTCGCATCGATCATCCAAGCCGGATAAGGGTTTTGAGGATTGTTCTCGATTCCGTACACCAATTCGTTGAAAATTAGAAATAATGCATAAGGTTTGATTGAACCTACCGTTAAATCATCATCTCCATATTTACTGTCATTGAAGTGGAAACCTCCTAATTTTCCTTTATACATCAATGTTGCAACAATTTGTTCAATATTTGAATTCGGTAAATGGTGACCTAAATCTACCAACGTGTACGCTCTTTCACCGCAAGCATTTGCCAGCATGAAAGACGTTCCCCAATCCTGAATGGTTGTTGAATAGAAATTCGGTTCGTAAGGTTTATATTCAATGAATAATTTCCAGTCTTCCGGCATTCCTGCGTAGATTTCTTTTAAACTTTGCTCTGTTTTTGACAAAGCTGTCTGGAAATTTAATTGTCCAGGAAAACTTGATCCATCTGCCAACCAAACGGTTAAGCTTTTTGAACCTAATTCTTTTCCGATTCTGATGACTTCTTTATTATGTTCCACAGCATACGCTCTAGAATCTTCATTTACAGCATTTAAAGAACCAAATTTATACGACTGTTTTGCATCTGCCTGATCCTGAAAAGTGTTGGAATTCATGGCATCAAAGATCAATCCGTGAGAAGTCGCTTTTTCTTTAATCGCCGTCACATCGCTGGGAATATCCCAAGGAATATGAAGTGAAATTGCTCCTGCAGAATGCGTTAAAGCGTGAATTAATCCAACATCATCCAACTTTTGTTCTAAAGAAGATGGTTCGCCCCCGTAAGAAAATCTTCCGAAACGAGTTCCTCCCGCTCCCAAAGCCCAACTTGGAATGGCTACCTGGAAATCAGCAATTTTGTTGACAATTTCAGCAACATTTGCACCTGATCTTGTCAGTTTATCTGATAAATACCCAAAGTCTGAATTGAAATTTTCAACCTCGATTTTATTATTTTGTTCAATGATATCTTTTCCTATAATCATGATTTACTTTTTACATTTTTAAATTGAATAAATATTTAAAAAATTCTGAATTTGAACCATTAAGATCATTTAAGTTGTTAAGTTTTTTTAAGACAAATTAAATAGATTTTTAAGTGTACATCTTAAAGCAAAGCTAAACTTAACAATGCTCAACTTCTTAATAAATTCATCAATTTAAAATAATTTGTTTTAAAATTTATCTCGGAAAAGCATTTGCCATTCCACCGTCTACGTTGATGATGTTTCCTGTACTTTTATCCAAAATCGCAACACAAGCGAAAACTCCGTTAGCAATGTCTTCAGGAAGGATAATTTCATTTAGCAAGTTTCTTTTTGCGTAAAATGCGGGTAACTCTTCTACAGAAATTCCGTTGGCTTTCGCGCGACCTTCTGCCCAAGATCCTTCCCAGATTTTACTTCCAACGATTACTCCGTCAGGATTCACAACATTTACTCTTATTTTATCTGCTGCCAATTCTGCTGCCAATAATCTTGTCATGTGTTGTTGCGCTGCTTTTGCAGTTCCGTAGGCTACATTGTTTGGTCCGGCAACTAATCCGTTTTTACTTGCAATGTTTACGATATCTCCGCCTAAACCTTGCTTTTTAACGATCTCAACCCCTGTTTTAACCATTAAGAACTGACCTTTAACCAAAACATCTTCCAGTAAATCCCAGTCTTTTGTTGTTGTATCTTCCAAAGATTTTGAAATCGCCAAACCAGCTGAGTGTACGATAATATCTACTCCACCGAACGCCAAAACTGTTTCTTTGAAAGCATTGGTAATTGCTTCTTCGCTCGTAACGTCGCATAGAACACCAACTGCCTGATCTTTATTGTATTTGGAAGTTACCGCGTCTAACGCTTCCTGATTTAAATCTGTGAAAACCACAACGGCACCTTCGGCAACCATTTTATCAGCAATGGCCTGTCCAATTCCGCCTCCGGCTCCGGTTACCACAGCGATTTTTCTTGATAATGGTTTTTCTTTTGGCATTCTTTGAAGTTTCGCTTCTTCCAACAACCAATATTCGATATCAAAAGCTTCCTGTCTTGGTAATGAAGTGTATTCGGAAATCGCTTCTGCACCACGCATTACATTGATTGCGTTTACATAAAACTCACTTGCAACACGCGTTGTCTGCTTATCTTTTGAGAAACTGAACATTCCCACTCCCGGATAAATGATAATCACAGGATTTGGATCACGCATTGCAGGGCTGTTTGGATGTTTACACGTTTCGTAGTATTCTTTGTATTCTTGTCTGTATTGCTCGAAAAGAGGATTTAGTTTTTCAAGAATAGCTTTAGAATCAGTTAAATCTTCATTTTTATCTAAAGTCAACACCAAAGGTTGAATTTTAGTTCTTAAAAAGTGATCCGGGCAAGACGTTCCAAGCGGAGCCAATCTTTCCAAATCGTTGCTGTTGATGTATTCCAACACGACATCGCTGTCTGTGAAATGCCCAACCATTCTGTTTTCAGAAGAAGCCAAACCTCTTAATAAAGGCATGATTTGAGCCGCTTTATTTTTACGCTCGTCAGCAGGAAGAGATTCTACTTTTTGTCCGCCAAAAACCTGACATTTTTCTTCGATTTTTTTAGCGATATATTCAGAAGCCATCTCGATCACTTCTAAACTGTTGATATAAGATTCGTAAGAAGTATCTCCCCAAGTGAACAATCCGTGGCTGCCCAAAACAATTCCTCTGATTCCAGGATTATCGTTTAAACATTTTTCCAATTGCAAACCTAAATCGAAACCAGGTTTTTGCCAAGGAACCCAACCCATTGTATCACCCCATATTTCCTTGGTAACCGCTTCACTGTCTTTCGCTGCAGCAACTGCAATAAGAGCATCCGGATGAAGGTGATCAATATGTTTGAATGGAAGTAAACCATGAAGAGGTGTATCAATAGAAGGCGCTTTGCTATCTAAATCGAAGATACAGTGATTGAATAAACCTACCATTCTGTCTTCGTCAGCTAATCCTTGATAAACATTTTTAAGGTTACGAAGTCTTTCTGTGTACAAACCTGCAATTCCTTTTCTCGTCAGCGTTCCGATGTCTCCACCTGAACCTTTCACCCACATTACCTCCACTTCTTCGTTAGTTAATGGATCTTTTTCGATGGTTTTGCAACTTGTGTTTCCGCCTCCGTAATTGGTGATTCTAAGGTCTGCCCCCAAGATGTTTGAACGGTATAAAAATAAAGCAACCTGATCATCTCCGAAAGATGCTGCTTTTTCATCATCCCACAAATAGTCTACGTATTTGAATGTTTTTACTTTTTCCATTGTTTATCTTATATTTCTAAAATTCTAAATCAAAATTAGACTGTTATATTTTGTACAGCATCCCGTACTATACTGCTTAATGCCTGAATTAAGGATAAATTAACGTTTATATAATTTTTTATTGAATTTATCTTTTATAATAGCCTGATTTTGATTGTTGGTTATTAATATTTTGTGATTAAGCGTTTAATTTTTATCATTAAAATTTTACCTGTAAAAAATACAGCCATCAATTATTTAATGAATATTTTAAATTATATTGAATTAATATCCAGGCAACTGAGTTAAATTAGGATTATCAATCAACGGATGACCTGCAGAAGCTGCCGCAAAAGGAAGCAATTCTGTCTTATTAGGCACAAATCCGTAGAAAAGACCATCGCCGCCGCCTTCGATCCAGTTTGGATAAGCTCCGCCGTTTTCAGCAGAACCTGTAGGCTTGGTATAAATAATATTTCCAATCTGAAGCTGATTAAACCCAGCTAAGAATCCTGCTGCTTTTCTTGCATTTCCATTGAAGGTACTCGTATAAGCCTGGAACATATTGGTAGGATACCATTTCTCTTCCGTCGTCGTTGTTTGACCGTGAGCCGTTACAATTGCTCTTAATGCTGTCTGGTAAGTCGCATAATTAGCTGAACTCGTCGGAACATTCGTAATCGTTGCAATCTCTGTAGGATTTGTAATATCAATATATTTTAAAGCCAAGTAAGGATCTCCGTAAATCTGTGCGTTTTTTTCAAGTCTGTAAAGACGGTAAACAGGCGTATTGGCATAGGCTCCGGCTTTGTTTGATAAGTTTTTCATTGCCTGTTTTGTGGCTTCAATTTCGCTAGCTAAACGGTTCATTCTGATCAAATCTGTACGAAGGTTAAACTCGCCTGCAAATTCCCACTTACGCTCCTGAACAATCGCCGATTCATAAGCCTGCTGACCAGACGGAAGCGATGCACTTCCAATTCCGGCACGGTTTCTCACCTGCATTAAAGCGGCATTTCCTGCTGCGGTTGGCCCTCCGTTTAAGTAGTTTTGCGTTTCAGCATACATCAATAAAACATCGGCATATCTTAAGACTGGAATATTTAAATTACGGGCATCGGCCGCCTGAGGTGCCACACACCATCCCATTCTGAATTTACCAGCCATAATACATGAGAAAGTAGTTCCAGCGTTCACCCAGGTATCGCTTGCGGCACCACCATTCAAGAAATAAACACTGTATGATGTACAGGAAACATCTCTACGCGTATCTCCCTGATTGAATGACAAATAATAACTCGGAAGCACAAACTGCAATGCTTTTCTTGATCCGTATGTTCCTCCACGAGAGCCTTCATTGGCATATACTCCAAAGGCAGAATTGGTATTAGCTCCATATTCAGCGATCTGCCATAGAACTTCTGTGTTTGTTACGGAGAATTTTCTCTGAGCAAAATTGTACCACAATGCCTCGAAGCCACTTTTACCACTTTGAGCCTGCACCAAAGAATTGGTTCCGCCGTTAATAATGGTTGCACAGGCATTATCCGCAATCTGATACAATTGCTGAACTCTTGTATTATCGCTTCTACGGGACATCATAGCACCGCTTCCGGTACTCAGATCCCAGCGAAGAGAATATCCCGCTGCATATAAAGCCACTCTTGCCAACAAAGCGCTAACACCTTGCTTAGTTAAACGTTCTGTGGTTGCATAGCCACTTTGTGCAAAATTCGGAATAATATTTACCGCTTCCTGAAGATCACCAATAATCTGATCGTAAATTCCGTCACGCGAAGAACGTTTTGGATATAAAGTACTTGGATCATTAGGATCCATTTCATCCAAAGGTTTAAAAACAGAAGGAACATCCCCGTATACGCGGATTAAATTATAATAACAAAATGCACGAATAGCCTTTGCTTCAGCAATCAATACATTTCGTTTTGTACTTTCCGGCATTTTACTCAATCCGCTCACTGCGATATTGGTTCTTTCAATCACCGCATACATTGCCGAGTAAATTCCTGTAACTGTATTCGGAGTGTATGCATCATACTGATAGTTACAGATATTATATTTTGAATTATTGGTAGATCCGTCTTCTGAAGAATGAATCACCGTATCTCCCGCTCCCAGCTGATAATACATTTCTGTAGGAATTACTCCTCTGTAACATCCGAGCACGTACATTTCAGCAGTATCAATATTATTAAATACAGATTCCGTATCCAATGAGTTGTAAGCTGGCTGATCTAAGAAATCCTCGCTGCACGAATTCATAAATAAAACAGCAACAAAAACAGAAGGCAGGATAACTAATTTTCTTAAAAATCTTGGAGAATTATATATATTTTTCATGATTTAAATCGCTAAATGTTAAAAAGTTAAATTAAGACCAAGAACATAACTTCTTGAACGCGGATAGGTTGAACTATCATATCCCGGAGTAACGGTTACTCCGCTCGCCGCTGTAACTTCAGGATCATATCCTGAATACCCCGTAATCGTCGCTAAATTATTCACTGTAAAATAGATACGCGCATTAGACAGCATTACTTTGCTCAAAAATTCTTTAGCAAAAGAATACCCTAAGGTAACCTGAGCAATTCTCAGATAAGAACCATTTTCAACATAATAAGATGAAGGATAAGCGATATTGGCTGTATTGGTATTACTTAAGCTCCAAAGATTTGATGCTTCATTTGGATTCAGCTCTTTTAATCTTGCCAAATTTGTTGTTGCCAAACCTGTATTCGGATCAATTAAATGATAATAATTGTTCCCGAATTCTGAAGGAACGTTCTGAAACATCGCATAAGGACTTAAACTCTGCTTCGTCGCATTGTAAATATCATTTCCAACACTGAACTTCATAAATACTGCCAGATCAAAACCTTTGTAAGAGAAATTATTGCTAATTCCTCCGATAAAATCAGGAGTTCCGTTTCCGATCTTCTGCATTTTTCTGGTAAACTGATCTCCGGCTTCGTTATCCGCCGCAAACTTCATATCACCTGGCTTCGGAGTTCCTGAAGAAGGTTTTACCACACCTGGTTTTAAGCTTAATGTACCGTCTGCATTCTGATTAAAATCATCTGTAGTATAAACTCCCTGATAAACATAGCCATACATATCCCCCAACTGCTCTCCTACCGTTGCGTAGTAAGTAACCATTCCCGTTCTGCTTCCTCCAACACTGAACGTTTTGTTTAACTGCCCACTTTCAAGAGACATTACTTTTGATTTATTGAAAGAGATATTTAAATCGGTAGTCCATCGGAAATTGCTTGATTTAACATTGATGGTGTTCAACGTAAATTCCATTCCTCTGTTTCTCATCGAACCAATATTTTGATATTGCCTGGAGTAGCCTGTAGAAACTGGTATTATCGACTGAAATAACATCTGGCTTACGTTGTTGTTATACCATTCCGAAGTTAATTTAATTCTGCTATTAAAAAATGCCATATCTACCCCGATATTTGTTGTTCTCAACTCTTCCCACTGAAGATAAGGATTCCCCCAATTGGTGCTGGTAACATAGGCAGGATAGCCTTGAGTATTATTCATCGGATAATCCGTCAGTAAAACATTGGTTCTCCATAAATTATTAGAAATTCCGTTATTTCCTGTAACCCCGTACTCTACTCTTAACTTAAAATCATTAAAGTAATTATTGATTTTATGATCTTTCCAGAAATTTTCCTGAGAAACACGCCATGCACCCGCTACTGAAGGAAAATATCCCCAACGAGAACCTTCTGCAAACTTGGAAGATCCATCAGCACGGAATGTTCCTGTAATTAAATAACGGTTATCATAATTATAGTTGACACGCGCGAAATAAGAAAGTAAGCTATTGCTTGATCGGTCTGTATTTTTATCAGCGACTGTGGCGTTTCCGATATCATCCAAACCAAAATTCGGATAAGGAAATTTAATTAATCTCATGCTGCTTCCTTCCGATTCTTCATACCAAATTTCATTTCCAAGCAAAGCATTTACCTTATGTTTCTCACCGAAAGTTTTATTATAATTTAAAGTATTGGTAATCTGATAACGATAACTTTCCGCATTAGCAATATTCCCGTTGATTCCTGTGTTTACAGGATCTGTAAGAAAAGCTCGGGAATTCTGATCTGAAAAAGATGTCGATTTACTATTCGTCCAGCTATATTGCCCCGCAGTTCTCCAGGTAAAGTTTTTTAAAAAGTCAAACTCAATGCCTGCATTGGCAACAAATGTTCTTGTTTTTTTATTGGAAGTTGATGCCTGAGTTTCTATGAAAGGATTTTCTGTATCAAAACCAGAATCTAATGCTGAATAATCAGGAAAAGTCTGCGTATTGAACAATTGATCATCCGTAAATAAAGTTCCTCCTGTAATCGGTTGAAGCAAGATTTTTTTCATCCCAGAATAAGATCCGCCACCATTTACAGAATTATTTGTAAACATCGTATTGAAATCTACTCTTACTCCTTTGTATAACTCTGAATTGATATTTGCTCTCAATGAGTTTCTCGTTTCACTCGAATTCTGAAGTAAACCATCTTGTTTATTGTAATTATAACTGATGAATGCCTGTGTTTTATCACTTCCAACAGAAACATTCAGGTTATGGTTCTGGGTTAGTCCGGTACCTCCCAGCATCTTTTCCTGCCAGTCTAGTGCTGCTACAGAACCGTAACGATCGGCTATTCTCTTAAAAGCACCGGCATTAAATCCTGGTGTATCTGTCCCTAAACTATTGTCAAAAACATTACTCCATTGTGTTGTTTTACCTTGAAGTTGTGCTAACTCATATTGATATTTCACAAACTGCTCCGAACTAGAAATCATATCCAATTTCTTAGAAAGCATATCAAAAGACATGAACGTATTGTAATTAATCACCGTTCTTCCTTTCTTACCACTTTTGGTCTTAATTACGATAATACCGTTCGATCCACGCGCTCCGTAGATGGCAATGGCAGAAGCACCTTTCAACACATCAATACTTTCAATATCATTTGGATTGATCACATTTAGGGCATTATCCAACTGAAAACCATCCACAATATACAATGGATCTGAACTTTGTGTAATCGATGAACCACCTCTTATTGTTACGTTAGCGCTCGCACCGGGAGCTCCACCTGCTGTTACGATATTCAAACCTGCTGCTCGCCCCTGCAATGCCTGTAAAGCATTCATAGCGGGTGTTGCTGCTAAATCTTTTGCTGAAACTGAAGAAACAGATCCGGTAAGGTCAGATTTCTTCACTTTTCCATAACCGATGATGACTACCTCATCAATATCTTTTGTGTTCGTTTTCACACTATCATTTACTCCTTTCTGCCCCCAGACAAAACTAGCTGAAAGCATAAAAGCAGGAAACACGATCCGCTTTATATTCTGATGTTTAATTATTAAAGACATATGTTAGTTTTTATAAGGATTTATAATATTGCATCACAATGTTACATTCTTGTCACATTTCCTGCATCCTGCAATATCCTGTATCCGATTTTTCATAATTTAACTTAATTAGCTATAAATATTTTAGATAAATTTTAAAATTGATAATAATTTGATGATATAATTCAGAATAAACATAAAAAAACACAACACTACTTAGCTCAAGACAAAAAAGGCAGCTGAAAAAATCACTGCCTTACTCAATTTGAATTTTAAACTATATGTTATATGAATATTGTGAAAAATTAATGATTATGTATTCTTTGAGATTTTATCGTAAAGAATTTCCGTATCCTACAATCAGAATTGAAATAAACATCACCGCCATCCCAATCATAATGGTAGAAATGGTTTTCTTGGAGACGCCTTTCCATTCTTTAATGATTACCCCCCACAAATTGGCAATTAAAATGATGAATGCCATGTGCAAGATCCATGAACTTGGGCCGTTCCCCATTTTACTTTCTCCCATTCCGTAGAAGAAAAACTGCAAAAACCACATGGTTCCGGCAAGCGCACAGAAAATAATATTCTTTACAAAGGGAACATTCTTTTTGGTATAATCGCTGTAAGATTTATTTTTAAATGATAAATAAAGACAACCGATAAGATTGGACGCCATACCACCCCAAAGAACAACAACATACGTTACATTATTCTGGAAAAGGAATTCTCCCTGCCCCGGATTGGCAAGCTTCCAAGCATCATTAGCGACAATTGCCATTGGTTTTCCGGCCTCAAGACCAAAATTAAAACATGCACTTAAAACACCTGAAATAATGGCTACAACAAGTCCCAAACCGAATTTATATTCCGTTTTTACCTCCATCCCATGAGGATCAACAGCTTCTGTCTGAAGTTCTTTGTCTTTCATTACTCCGGCTTTTCCGCTGATGATAATGCCGACAACACAAACCAGAAGCCCTAATAAAACAAATTGTCCCCAAGAATTCGAAAGCATTAAACCAATATTATCTTTACCTTCCTGTGGCGAAAATTCATAATAAATGGAAGGCAGAAGTGAGCCGATCACCATCGTCAACCCCAACATAATGCTGCTTCCTAATGCTACGCCAAGATAACGAACGCCCAAACCGTACATAAAACCGCCGATTCCCCAAAGGGCACCGAACATAAATGTTAATCCTAAAATAGATGAACTTTCATTCTGAATAATATCCCAAAAGTTAGGAATGGTAAGAAATGCGGCCAACGGCGGAACGATAATCCATGAAAAAACGCCACCAATCAACCAAAAGGTTTCCCATTGCCATCCTTTTACTTTCTTGTAAGGCAAATAAAAACTGCCCGAAGAAAAACCTCCTAAAAAATGGAAAATAACTCCTAATAATGCATTCATAATTTATTCTTCTTGATTGATTTTGAAAATTAACAAGATGGAACCGATTGCGCATCTTGTACTGTCATGCCTAAATTTTTGAAAAAATAAGATTTTTTCCTATGTTTTACATCTAATTTGTAAATCAATGATCTATTAAGAGTTATGATTAATTTTGAACAATTTTAGTTCAAAACTATTTTCCAAAATAAGGCTTGGGTTTGAGTTTTAATTATAAATAGAAACCTATTAAGCGGAAAAATGGTGATTCTATAAAAGCTCACCTTCCCCCAATTTTATCGATCAACTGTCTGTTTAGGCATAAAAAAACCTAACGGTTAAAAAAATCCGTTAGGTTTGAATATCCCCTTTGGCAAAAGCCTTTTGATAGATCTTATATTGAAATCGGGCTAAAACCCAACTCTTTATTTTAACTTGTAAACTTCACTTGCTGCAAGCAATACACAACCCAATCCATAATCTTCAAAATCAGGGATTTTATCAACCGCTAAAGGCTGTCCATCCTTCGGTTCTTTTCCAGTACCCTGAACCCAGCCTAAAAATCCGTTCGGCTGAACAGAATCTTTTACAATCGCATTCCAAGCCTTGATTAAAACAGGAAGATATGTTTTCTTATCAATCAAACCTTTATTAATTCCATAAGCCATTCCGTAAACGAAAAGTGCTGTTCCCGTCGTTTCTTTTCCGCCGTAATTCGTTGGATCATGAAGGCTTACATTCCAAAAACCATCTTCTCTCTGAATCGGAAGCACCGCTGATAAAAGGTCTTTATAATCCTGCAAATATTCTTTATAATGAGAATCAGATTTTGGAGTGTCTTCCAAAGTACGCACCAATGCAGCCACTACCCAACCGTTTCCGCGGCTCCAATAGCAATCTTCACCATTCGGTTCTTTGTAAGGCGGAACAAAATCTTTATCTCTCCACCATAATTTATCCTTCGCATTGTACAAACCATTTCCGCCATGTTTGTATTTCGTATAAGCATACATTTCGTAGTTTCTGTCGAAATATTTTTGGTCGCCAGTGATTTTACCTAATTTCGTAAAAATAGGCATGCTCATCTGTAAAGCATCAATCCACCACCAATCATCCACTTTTTTTGTGGCAATCATGCTATCCATTGCTGCTTTTACGTTTTTGATTCTTTCCGGATTTTTTCTACCGTCGATTTCGTAAAGATCAAGATACGTTTGTCCGCAAGCCTGATGATCAGCATTTCTTGTATACGTTCCACGCTGTAAATTCCAATCGTGGTTATTTGCCCACGACATGGCGTAGTCGTAATATTCCTTTTTCTTATCTACTGAATACAAAGCCATCAACCCTTCATAATAAACTGCTCTCGTCCACAAATTACTCGGCCAGACTTTTTTACCAACAATATCTTTTTTGGTATCGGGCCATTTATCCATAAAATATTTGTTGGCACGTTCTGCCACTTCCAAAACTTCTTTTTTATTGGGAAGTGCCGTCTTTTGTTTTTGTGCCGAACACGAGGAAAAACCTCCGAGCATTAAAGCAACAAAACTTGCTGTTAATAGTTTTTTCATAAGTATATATTATTTTTCTATTTTAATTTGTTTAAACGCTACGAGCGCTAAGTTTTTGTTAATTAAATCCTGCATATTTTTGTGATCGCAAGGGCACTCTGTTCAGCAAATGATAGCAGAAAAAATTTCTACAATATCGTGCAAAGCATTATTTAATATATTTTTTTAGGTCGCAACCTTTTAACTGCTTAATACCTTTTGTTACCAATTCTGCGTTTACAATTGCGCCTTCTTTGTTGGTGTGGGTATGATCTTTTGGAAAATAAGAATTTACCTTTTCAGCGCCCATTTTTTCATATTTTTCGATGACCATTGTATTTAAATCTAAAAAATAAGCTCCGGTTTGCCTTGCGACTTCTTGAGCCCAGACTCCGTATTGATCTTTTTCAATTTTCCCTTTTTCATTAAACTTATTTCTCGGAATTGGCGAAACAATAATCGGAATGGCACCTTTAGATTTCGCTTCATTCGCATATTTTCTCATGTAATATCCAAAAGTATAAACCGTTTCATTCACCCTTCTGATGGGATTGTAAATATCTTTTGATTCTTCCCCAATTCCTTTTATTGTACCCCTTGCTCTTAACGTATCTGCCAATTCTCCACCATCATTATGACCAAACTGCATTAAAACATAATCACCTTTTTTAATGGTTTTCATAATAGAATCCCATCTTCCTTCTGTTAAAAAAGTTCGGCTGCTTCGTCCGCCTTTTGCGTGATTCTGAATTTCAATTTTGTCAGTATTTAAAAACATATCCATGAAACTTCCCCATCCCCAAAGTGAATCTGCTCCTTTTCCTGAGCCATTTTGTACGGTGGAATCTCCAATAATGTATAAAACAGTTTTGTTTTGAATCTTTTGAAATGAAGCTGCAATCATTACGATTAAAGCAATAGCCGGAAGTAAGAATTTTATTTTCATAGTTTATTTTTGAGATTTTACAGTTACAATATTTGGTTGAGGAACAACTTTCACCGATTCATCTAAATAATAATCCGTATGCGGCGGTTGATTATAGCCTACATTTTGCCAAACAATACTCAATCGATACTGCGGATTATGCATCAAAGTATACAATCTATGTTTCGTAGGAATCGTCGTACTGAAAATTCTCAATTCCTGATTATCTGCAGTTCTGTAAATCAATTCTTCTCTCCAATCTCCAAATAAATCGGCAACCAAAGAAGGATTTTTCTTGGTTCCGTTATTTGATTCGCACTGGAAATTTTTAGCATCAAATATGACATTTGATTTTTCTTTTTTCCAGTCCCATTTTGAAACGACTGTTCCATCTAAAATTTCACTTAAAAAATCGCCGTCCCAATAGATTCCCATATTACAAGCCGGAGTTTTTTCTGCTATTTTCTTTCCTTTTGCATCGTAAAGTCCTTTCACTCCCGCTCCGGCTGCCCAAGATTCGAAACCTTCGTAACGAGGATCTATATTTAATGATAAACCTCTTCCCGGACCTTGAAACTTGCTGTCTTTACTATAAATTAAAGAAGGTAGTTTCCACAAAACTTTTCCGGTTTTTCCGTCTCTAAAATGTGCTCCCGCATCATCAAACCTTTCTTGAATATCAAAAATTTCCAATCCCGGATTGGATGGGTCTAAATCTCCGACGTGCAAAGCATCACCGTGACCATAACCTGTACTATTCAAAACTTTTCCGTTGTCATCAACCGTCATTGCACCGAAAATAATTTCATCTTTTCCATCATTATCGACATCGGCAATACTCAGATTGTGATTTCCCTGTCCGCGATATTGTTTGTTTTCTTCCGAACTTTCTGTATCAAAAAGCCATCGAAGACTGAGTTTTCTATCTTTATAATCCCAAGCAGCAATCGCAGTTCTGGTATAATACCCTCTCGACATAATTACACTTGGCGTTTTTCCGTCGAGGTAAGCAACTGCTCCCAAAAATCGGTCGATGCGGTTTCCTTTGGCGTCGCCCCAAGTTTCGGTCATTTCTTCATTGGTCGGATTTAAACTTCCTGCAAATCTTGGAACTTGATAATTTACGGTATTAATTTCCGCTCCCGTTTGTCCGTCAAAAACAGTCAAGAATTCCGGTCCGGAAAGAATCATTCCGTTTTCGTTGACGTAATTTTTCGTTGGGTCACCAATATATTTTCCTTTTCCGTCTTTGCTTCCATCGGCGGTTTTCATTACGATTTCCGCCTTTCCGTCCTGGTCTAAATCGTAAACCAAAAACTGCGTGTAATGTGCTCCTTCCCTAATGTTTTTGCCTAAATTAATTTCCCACAAAAACTGTCCGTTCAGTTTATAGGCCTGAATAATCGGCGGATCTGTTTCTCCTTTCTGACTATTGTCGTGTGATCTTCCGGTTTGATGAAGAATGATTTCGTATTCGCCGTCTCCATCTAAATCCGCAATTGAAACGTCATTTGGAGTGTAACCAGCTGGTGTTTTCAGCGGAATTGAAAAATAAGGTTTTTGATTCGCTGTGTATTTTGCAAAATCTTGGTCAACGTCCTGATGTTGTGTATTTGATTTTACGAAATAGGTGTAACTCTTCGCTTTATCAGCGGTTTTATCTAAAAAATTGGTTTCGTTGAGCAAAGGTTTTTCATTCAGCTTTTTGGTCTGATTATTTTCTGTGCGATACACATCGAAATGGGTATTCTGAGCTTCCGTTCCCAGCAAACGCCAACTTACAAAAACGCCCGATTCTGCAGGAATGGCAACGATTCCTCTTTTCAGATATTCCATTTGTCTTTGGGCAAAGAATGTTTGCGAAAGAAAAATGGCGGATGTAATGAATATGTATTTAGTTTTCATAATGCACATTATTTTCATTTTTTTCTATAAAAAAGATGAAGCAACAGGTCGCTCCTACGGAGCTTGTTTTTATGGTCTTCACTTTTTTCTATTAACAGTACATCCCGCTGGGATTTTAAATAGTTCCGTTAGGAACGGACTGATAATAGAAAATAATTATTCAATAAATTAAAGCTCTGGAAGAGCGACCTGTAAATTTTATTTCAATTTTTTATCAGACAAGAATAAATATTTTTATGTTTTGGCTAAAGCCGAATTTGAAACTTCATTTTTTAACGGGCTAAAGCCCGTTTCTATTGATTTAATCCCTATTGATTCCAATCCTTGTCAAAGTTTTGAACCCCGAAAAGAATTTACTGCTTTTCTAAACCTTATAGGTTTTAGAAACCTATAAGGTTTGTACAGTTGAATCTCTCGCAGCCCGACCTGAGTGGAGCTCTTTTTGTCGCAGCAAAGCGGAGACAAAAAAGCGGGAACGGAGGGCGGAAAAAGCTGCCCAAATAAAAATTCAACCGATTGCACAAATTGATTTATTTTTTAGAAGTTTGCTTCAGCAACCATTTCACCCATTCTTCTGTGCCTTCATAATTGGAAAAATCTTCCGTAAGCTTCTTTCCATCAATGTATTCATTATAACACCATGGATCTCCCAATGCGAAAACAGTACCTTTTCCAACCTTTGCGATAGCACCAATTACCTGATTCTGTGCATGCAAAAATGGTTTCGCAGGTGCTTTTGCCGTTATAGTACTCACTTCTTTCATATATAATTTAAGCTCAGAAAATACCTCATTGCCCGGTTGTACATATACAGCGCCCTTTTCAAACTCTCTGCCTTTCAATCTATTGATGCTGTCATCATTGAAATGAATCCCGAATTCTCCAGCCAGTTTATTGAAATGTTCAAACTCTGAATTGCCGTTATCATTGCTCAATAAAACCAGAACGCCACCTTTTTTCACCCAATCTACCAGGTTTTTGATTGAATTAGCATCGATAAGATTGGCTTTTCCGCCATAAGCTTCTTTATCGATATCGGCATCAACGATGATATAGATATTGGCTTTTTTCAAATCTTTTTTGGAAGGAGCGGTCGTTAAAGTACTGATTTCTGCACCCTGTTTCTGGAAAATTTCGCCCAGCAAAGAAAATCCGCCGTTGGAAGTGTCGTTCCATGTGTAATGCCAAGATTCCAGCACTTTGGTTTCTTTATTTTCCTTTTTTTCGTTGTTGAAAAAGTTGTCTAAAACGACTTTCGGTTTGTTTTGAGCATTGGAAAATCCGAATGTGAGGAGCGTTCCTAATGCTAATGTTTTTACTATGACTTGTTTCATAATTTATTATACTATTTAATTTAACCTGTTTCTCTATAATTTTTGAACGCAAAGTCCGCGAAGTTTTTCTTTTAAACTACTAACTGTTTTTAAGTTCACAAAGGCGTTACACTTAAATAAGAATACAAAGATTGTTAATTGCAGACTGTCATTAAAATTATTTTGAGAAATATACAGGAATTAATTGAATTTCGCCATCTAAACCTGAAGGTTGTACTTTCCAGTTGGAAGCATCGAACGGTTTGTAATCGATGTTTACAAAATTAATTTCGTGGTAATTTCGCCATTGGATTTTATTTTGGTCCATATAACGGATTCGGTTGGCCATCAGGTTTGAAACTTCAATCTGAATGGTGTTTTTCCCTTTTTTCAGATATTTTCCGACATTGATTTCAAACGGATGACTCCACACAATTCCCGCATCCTGACCGTTGATGATGACTTTTGCACTTTCATATAATTTGTCGAATTTCAGTACAAAATCATCGGCTTTTTTATTTAATTTGAACGAAGTTGTGTAAACTCCTGTTCCCGAAAAACTCTGCGTTGAAGCGTCTTCTGTGAAATTTGTCCAAGGTTGAAGTTTGTCCAAAGTTTTTGATTTCGGAAGTTCGGGACCACCTTCTTTGAAAGTGAGTTGCCAAGGTTGATTTAAAACAATCGGAGTATCTGTTTTTTCAATATATTTCCATTTTGAAATTGAATTATCTGGAGTTTCTGAAACTTTTAAAATTAATGATTCTCCTGATTTCAACTGAACTTTGACCGAATTATTTTGCGTTTCTGCAATTCCAAAATAACCATTTTCAGGATTCATTAAAGCGACTTGTTTTCCAATAAAATTCAAAGGAATATTTTGACTGATTTCTTTTGACGTGTGATTGACTATGTAATAATATTTTCCACCGTCGAACTTTCTTCTGACGAATTTCAATCCTGTATCCGTCAGTTTTTCTCTTTCAATTTTTAAATATTCCAACGCTTTTTCAACATCAGAACTTAATACAATTTTTCCTTTTCCGAATGTTGCCGATTTTAAATTTCCATCTTGCTGAAAAGGAATTTTAGTCCATAAAGACTGCAATTCACTTCTTCTTTTTTCAAATTCAAAAAATCCCGGAACGTCTTTTGGCTCACTTTGAAAAATTACCGAAGCTCCATTCTGAGCTAAATTTAAAATATTTTTCAACGTTGATTTTGAAAAATAATTCAGTTGAGGAATAATTAAAACTTTATAAGAACCACCATTTTTAGAAACCTGAATATTCTGATTTTCAAACTTCGCTTCACCAATCATTTTATCCGAAATCATATCCAAAGAATAACCGGATTTCCCCAATTTTTCAAGATTTTCATAAAATACAGTCGGATGCAGCCACTTTTCAATATTATGAATTTTAAATGCCATATCCTTTCCTTTCGGACTCGCCCATTGGTCGTAAACCGGCCAGTACATCAGGATTTCATTATCCGATTTTCCACTTTGTAAAACTGATTGTGTTCTTTCGATGTAAGAATTTAAACCTTTAATATTTGGCCACAAAGAATTCTCCGGAACGAAATTCGTCGAAGCATAAAACAACCAGCCCGGAAACTGAACATCAGCCGGCGTATACGTCGTTCCGTGATAAAAAATGTGATTAATTCCTGATAAAAAAATCTGTTCAGCTTCCGGTTTTACCTGTGACCAGGATGTTTTGAAATGTTCTGTCAACCAAGTAAAAGATTCATTGGAAATCAAAGGTTTTCCGGTAATGTTTGCCGCCGAAGATGCGAATTTCAGCATATTAATATCGGGAACTTCCTTTGTATTGATGTCTTCCACATTTCTTTTCAAACCCTGAATATCGAATTTTGTACTTCCGAAAGTTTCAGATTCTGGAATATCGACTGCTGCATATAAATCCAATAAATTTCCCGGTGAGCCGTGAGCCTGATTGGTATTTTTCGAGTTTTTGGAATGCGCCCAATTCGTGAAATTATCCGTGAAATTATGCAAAATCAATTCGCTCATTGTTTCACGATAATCGGATTTTATCCTTCCAGCCAATTCGCTTTCTTCATCGCTCACCAAATATTTGATGTACTGACTTAAATCGTAACCTCTTCTTTTTTTGAATTCTTCTTTAAAATCGGCAGTCCAATCTGCACCGTAAACTTCGTAACTGTCATTGAAAAAAGAACGGATTCCATAGTTGGAATTTCCAAAAGCTTTATCGAAAGTTTTGAGATAGTCTTTGGTCGCTTCGGGAGAAAAATGGTCTAAAGTGTAGCCATCACCACCCGGAGCGGCACGTTTTACTTTCTGCAAAGTTTTACCTATAAAAACTGCATAGATTGTCCATTTTCCTGAAGTCGGTTTCCAGTTTAAAGTTCCATCTTGAGCCACTTTATCCGTTAAAACTACCGCTTCATTTTTTTCATTATAAGCGGTAACGATATCTAATTTTGTGGTTTTTAAATTCTTCTGTTTTTCGTCTTTTAAAACAATCTTTTCAGAAAATTTTTCACTCGGTTGAATATTGTAAGTCTGAACAATTATTTTTGTTGCTGCATCCTGTTCATCAACCTGCGGTCCGCCAATTGGCCAACCTGTTCCGACTGCCATATCGACTCCCATTTTTAAACTTTTAGCTTTATCTGTCGTGAACTGCAACATTTTCATCCATTCCGGAGAAAGGTAATTGATGTATTTGTTCTCAAATCCTTTCGCTCCATAAATCGGGACAATTTCTACTCCACCGAAACCTGCTTTGGAAAGGGTTGTCAGTTGTTTATCCAGACCTTTTTCGTCAACGGCACTTCCCATCCACCACCAACGCGTCCAAGGTTGAGCGGTATTGGTTGCTTTTGGCCACGGATTCTGTGCGGAGAGATTTCCGAAGGCAAAACAGATGACGCTTAGTTTGAGTATATTTTTAATTTTCATTTTTGATCATTTTTTGAAACGAATTATATTCGATTTTATAATCCATGGTTTTGCCAAATGTTATTCATATTACACCGGTTTTCACCCGGAGCTATTCACATTGAACCACTACGTGGTTCCCCATTCCACTGCTCATTTTTTCAATTTCCATCAGGTTTTAAAGATTCCATAAAAACAGATTCCGGCCAGTGGATTTTTTTTACATCATCGGGTTTATTCGGGTTAAAATTTTTATAATTCTTTGAAATATATTTTTTTAAAGGCAAGTTTTGGTCAACGATGGATTTTACGACACATTTTGCCAATTCATACGCTCCATAAGGATTAAAATGTGTATCGTCTGCTAAAGCATTCGGTTGATTAGGGTAAGCGTTTGCAGGATAATGAACAAATGCTTTCTTCGCTTTTTCAGGTCCCATTGCTTCGAACAGTGTTTTGCTTAATGCATTCAAATCAATCAAATCTACATTTTCTTCTTTTGCAATTTCCCGCATCGCATCAGGAAAATCGTCTAAAGTATTGACAATTTTATTCTTTTCATCAAAAACTCTGCGGTTCATCGAAGTTACCAAAACCGGAATTGCACCTAATTGTTTGGCCTTCTGAATCCATTCTTTTAATCTTTTTCTGTAACCGGATTTTGTGCTGTTTCCTGCTTTTTGGTCGTTGTGCCCAAATTGTATGAATAAATAATCTCTAGCTTTCAATTTATTCCAAATTTTATCAATTCGGTGGCGGTCTTCGAAGGCTTTTAAAGTTTCTCCACTTTCGGCATAATTGGCAATTACAACTTCATTTGGAACAAAAAAATATGGTAACATCTGTCCCCAAGAAGCCCACGGTTCATATTGTGCATCGACAACCGTTGAATCTCCCGTCAAATAAATCGTTTTTGCTGTTTTATTGGGTTGAATGATTACCGAACATACTTTCGGAGCTTTATCATTAAATTCAATCGTCAACAAATTGTCCCAATGCAAATATTTTGTTTCTCTTGGTTTTAATTTTACAATGCCGATTTTTTCACCGTTTTGGTTTCTAATGATGCTATCTTTTACATAAACGGTAATTTGTTTTTCAACAATTTCGCCTTGTTTTGTTTTGATATCACTCAACATCAATCGACGGTTTTCAACACGAACTGTTGTTTCCGAAGTTCCTTTTGTATCGCCTAAATTCAGTTTAATATCATAATTTCCTTCAGGAACTGCAACGGAAAAATAGAAAGGTTTGTCGCTTGTGATGAAATCTCCTGTCAAAGCATTTCCACCGTTGTCTACGGATTTTAAGCCAGAAATATCCATAAAACCATAACCGACTTTTCTATCGAATTTTGAAGTTGGAGTAACGGGAATGAAACCTTTCTCCACTCTTTCACCACCAAAATCAAATTTGAAGCTGGTTTGCTGTCCAAAATATAATGAACAGATAAGCATTACTAAAAATGATAATTCTTTTTTCATTATTAATCCGTCAAAATATTTTCTTTTGGCATTGTAAACTGTTTATTTTCATCTCCCAAATCTGGCAAACCAAAATAGAAATATAAGGTTCTCTTAAACGTTCCATTCAGATGATTCGGTTCACTTTCTAATCCTAAAGATTCGGTTTTATCGTTAATGTTAAACGCCAAAACAGTTCCCAACGGCGGAATCGCATCTAAAAATGAAATATTTCCACTTGGCAATTTTGGATAACCTTCCGCTCCGTAAATTCCGTAAAAATCAAAAAGTCTGACAAACATCTTTTCTTCTTTTGTTCCAACTGTTATTTTTCCTTCTGCCGTATCCAATTGCAACCAAGAAACATCATCAAAATAACCTTTAAATTCAGGGTAAATCCACGGCGACTGTCCGGTTCTTGATGAGTTTTTTAAATTCTGCCAAACATTATAGGTTTGTCCTTGTAAACGGTTTTTCCAAACGTGATAAGGTCCTTTTCCGAGCCATTTTGCGTTGATGACATAATTTTCAGGATAATCAAAACTTACTCCTGAAAATTGATAATCTCCAGACAAAAAATATTCATAATTCATTTCTAAAATTCCATTTGGATTGAGTTTCCAAATGATTTTATTTCCGTTTTTATAACGAACTTCAACTTCCAAAACACCTTCTTCTGTAAAAGATTTTATGGATGATAATTCCATTTTGTCGTTAACGAAAACAGGTCCGTTTTTCAAGGATATTTTTTTACCTTTTTTATCAAGGGTAACAGATTTTAAAAGTCCATCTGCCCTATCAAAAGTAAATTCCTTTTCGTCTGATTTTAAAATTATCACTGATCTGTCTTCATAAACAGAAACCGGAAATTCTTTAGTTAATGATTTTGAAAATTGTTTCGAAATCTCATCATTAGATTTAATTTTCCAAGTCCAAGTGTAAATTTCTTTTCCGAAAGAATCGGTTGCGGTTAACAATAAACCTTCATTTTCTTTCCAGTTTGCAGGAAGATTTAAATTAATAATTCTTTTTTCTGTCGGTTTAATATTTGGAGATTCTGCTTTTCCCGTTTTAATAATATCAAAACCTGATTCAGAAGAAAATGGAGTTTTAAACTTAATTAATTTCCATTCAAACTGACAATTTTTTAAATTCGTAAAATGATAACGGTTTTCAACGGGAATATTTCCGTTAAAATCATTGGGCAACGATTTCAAATCAATTTTTACCGGACTGTAAATTTCACGGATGGCGTAAAAACTGCCTTCCTTTTCACGATGTGGTCCTAAAACTCCGTCGGGAGCATTAATTGCATTCACATCAATCTGATTATTGAAATCTGTCCGCACCAAACCTTCATCCACAAAAGCCCAAAGGAAACCTCCCGCTCCTTTTTTGGAATTCCAGTGCAGTTCCCAATAATCGGCGAGAGAAGTTCCGCCACCGCCGTCGTCCTGTGCGTGCAAAAACTCCGTCGACATATAGATATTTTCGCCTTCAAGGATTTTTTTTGTACTGTAATAATCTTCGTAATGATTGCAGTCGATGCCGTTGAAAGCATTTCCTGGCTTGTGGTGTGCGTGAATTACGGGACGGTTTGACAAGTCATATTTTGCAAATTCTGCATCCAAATCAAAATTATGCCCGCCTTCGTTTCCATTGCTCCAAAAAATGATTGAAGGATTATTTGCATCTCTTATTACCATTTCTTTCACGAGCTTTTTCCCGACTTCTGTACTGTATTTTTTTTGCCAACCCGCCAATTCATCCAAAACATACAAACCCAAAGAATCGCAAATTTTTAAAAACGATTTATTCGGCGGATAATGAGAGCAACGAACGGCATTCATATGCATTTCTTTGATGAGCTGAACGTCCATTAAATCGATATTTTCCGTAACAGCACGACCCGTTTCCGGCCACCAAAGGTGACGGTTGATGCCTTTCATTTTCACTTTTGTTCCGTTGATGAAAATTCCGTCGCCTTTTCTTATTTCAATGGTTCTGAAACCGAATTTTTCTTCGATTTGACTGATTGTTTTTTTGTTTTTATTTAATGTGAATTTAGCTTTATATAAATTCGGTGTTTCTGCCGTCCAAAGTTTTGGATTTTTAACGGAAAACTGAATCTGTTTTAAAGTATCACCTTTTTGAATCTGAACCTGAGATTCGCCAACCAGTTTATTTTTAACATCAAAAATTTCAACTTTCAAATTATTTGTGGAATTAATTCCTTTCAAGCTAATATTTGAACGAAAAGTTCCGTCTGCTTTGGCTTCAATGGCTGTTGACAAAATATGTTCTTTCGGATTGGCTTCCAAATAAACAGGTCGAAAAATTCCGCCTAAAATCCAATAATCGGCCAAACGTTCTGCGTTATTGATGGATTTATCCGTCGACATTTTGGAAACTTTTACCTCAAGAATATTCTCTTTCCCAAATTGAATTTTCTCCGAAATATCATATTTAAATTCATAAAAAGCGCCCTGATGAATGGCTCCTGCCGATTTTCCATTGATTTTCACTTCGGTGTCGGTCATTGAACCTTCAAAAACGATGTTGACGGTTTTTCCTTTCCATGAATTGGGAACGGTGAATTTGTGTTTGTACAAACCTGTTTCGTCGTAAAACTTGAAGTTTTTGCCATACGTTACATAATCCCGACCGTAATTGTAGGAACCGAAACCTTGCTGTTCCCAATGTGAAGGCACATTGATTTTGCTCCAGCTTCCCGATTTTCTACCGGAGTTTATCCAAAAATCCCATTCTTTGGTGTGTTCAGCATCTTTCCCAGTTAAGAATTGGATTTCTTTAGACTGAGAAAACAAAAACTGTGAAAAGACACATAACAGAGCTAATATTTTGAAAGAAAAACTCATTATTTTGCAGCAATGTCGGAGTCGTCTTTTTTATCGTAAGATTGCGTAAGAGAAGCTACTTTCGTAACATTAACCTTAGTTTGCTTTAAATTTTGAATGTTATTTAAATTTTCCATTTCGGGTTTTAAAGCTTTGATTTTTAAGTTCTCAAAAGTGAAATCTTTTAAATCAAACAAATCCGATTTCTCAATAGAAAAGGCTGTTTCGCAACTTAAATCAATATTTTTGATGGTAATGTTATTTGCCAATCCTTTTCTCGGTCTTGCTTCGCCTTTCAAATCAAAAAACTGATTCCAGCCTTTTGCGTAAATGAAAGTTTTTACGTTTCCTTTAATGTTATCTAAAGTGATGTATTCGTAATGTTGAGGCGTATCGGGACGCATTTTCAGGTGCAACAATCTTGAAGCATCTTTTACGGTAGAGTTTCTAAAAATGATGTTGTAGTTGTGAATCGATTCGCTTCCGCAAGTCAGTGCAGAATGGCAAAATCCGAAAGTATTGTCTTCGATGATGATGTTTCTGTTTTCACCATTATTCGGGTCTGTATCCGCTTTTGGACCTTTTCCACCTTTTAAAGCAATCGCATCGTCATTCACCGACAAATAACAATTTTTAACCAAGAAATTGGTACAAGCATCGATGTCGATTGCATCTGTACTTGGCGCTTTTACAGGTTCTTTCGGCGCTAAAATCGTTAAGTTTAATAATTTTACGAATTGAGATTTGTAATAATGTGTACTCCAAAATGGTGAGTTTTTTATAGTAATTCCTTCAATCTGAATATTTTTTGAATTGGAAACGTAGATAATTCTTGGTCTCATTTCATCCATATTGGTGCATTTAGGATTCCATTCTCTTCTTTTCCAGAATGATTTCCAGAATCGAAGTCCGTTTCCGTCAAGAGTTCCTTTTCCAGAAATTGTGAAACCATCTAAACCGTCTGCATTAATTAAAGCCGGAAAATATTTCACAGTCTGACCTTCCATTCTTGTAGTCACGACAGGAAAATCATTAATATCGTCGCTTCCTTTTAATTTTGCACCGTTTTCTAAATATAAATGTGTTCCCTGTTTAAAGAAAAGTGAACTGATTAGGAAAGTTCCTTTGGGTACGATGACAACTCCACCTCCATTTTTTGCTGCCAAATCAATAATTTCCTGAAGTTTTTTGGTCTGAAGAATTGTACTGTCGTTCTTCATTCCGTTTTCAGTAATGATGTATTTCTTTCCGAGTTTATTGATGTCTGTAGGTTTGTTTTCTTTAAACCATTTTGGAATCGCAGTTCCGTCGGGAAATTTATCCTGACTTTTTAAAGATGAAGAACCTGCAAAAACAATAAACAGTGTAAATATAAAAGGTGATATATTGTGAAATTTCATAATCTTTTTCAGAGAATTCTGAATTTATTTTAATTAAACGAATTAACAAAAATAAAAATATAGATTTTAGTAAAGTACAGCATCCTGCTCTTTCATGTGGATGAAATTTATTAATTTTTCTAAATCATTTTAAACAAATTTTACATCTGTTATTTTCGACTTTTTGTAGAATGAAGTTTTGTATATTTGAAATCATTTCCTCATCATTTAATATCAGTTTTGTGAATATTCAACATCTAATTGATGAATATATTTCTCATCAGCCTGAACAAAAACGCATTAATCTTCAGCATTTACATCAAATAATGCTTGAAATAATGCCAAATTGTAAATTATGGTTTCTGGACGGCAAAAACGTAACCGGAGATTGTATTAAGTTCAAATCACTGAAAAATATCAATATTGAAGTACTAAAAGATGCGATACAATCTGCATTGTAAAACAAAATAAATACAAAAAAAAGTTAACATCTGGAATTTGAAAACGGATTGCTAAGATTTTGGCAGAAAATAATGAAGGCAACTCAATCATTTGGGTTGCTTTTTTCATGAATTAATGAAAAGAATATTTTTCACAATACAAAAATCAAAAAAAAGTGAATAAATTCAAATAAAATCACACTTATTAGTGAAATATTTTATATATTCGCTAAAACTAAATTACATTCAAAAGATTAATAATTATGAAAAAAATTCTTTTCTCGGCAGTTTACGCCAGCATTTTTTGTGCAGTTATCTCATGTTCTACTGAAAGAAATTCTCTAACAACTACCGAAGATCTAAAATCTACCGAAATGACTTCTTTCGACAGAGCTTTAAAGGAAATCATGAAACCCGAAAACCGTTCAACGCCTGAAGAAAAAGCAAGATGGGGCGCGCAATTAAATGACAGGTCACTGGATATTCTTTTCAATGCTTCATTACAAATGCTCGGTAAAAAAAGTAGTACCTCTACAGAAAACAGCACCCGAGTTGAAAAAGAGAAGGTAATTGTACAGGCTACCAATCTTTATTTTTCTAAACTGAATACGATAAAATCTAATCAGAAAGCAGAAAACTAACCACTTGATTATGAAAAAAATACTTTTATCACTTTTTGTAACAAGTACACTGGGTTTGTGTGCACAAGGCAAACTGAATATATTCAATTATTCGTCTTACAGATTATCAAACTATTTAGTAGGGTCTAACCAGGCAAATAACTGTTATCCTAACGTAAGTGGAACCAATTATCCTTTATTGGTGCCGCCAAATACCAATATAAGTTATGATAGTTATTCTACCAGCAATCTTACCAATCCGCCAATCAATTCTTGGACGGTACAACTTAACGCAAGTAGCGGCACTCTACCTCCACAAATACCAGGAGCATCACCTCTGTTAAATGTTTTGGGCACGACTACAAAATGGCAGATGAACAAATTTTATGTGGAAGACCCAAGCGGTGCCCCTCTTTATTACAGTGGAGCTTCCATAGGAAATATTGACTGTAATGTTACGATTACCGACTTAATACCATCTGCTGCTACTCCATATCCATTCAATGCTTTTTGGTTTCCTGTAGGAGACGAAACCTACTTTGTAATCCAATAAAAATAATTATGAAAAAAATACTTACCCTTACCTCCGTACTTGCAATTTCGTTTTGCTTTTCCCAAGGTAAATTATATATTGAGAATTATTCTAATTATGATCTTCAGATGCGTGTAATAGGCGGAAATCCTAATAACTGTGTTCCGGAAGTTGGAGCCAGCATGAATTTTCCTGCCAGTACCCAAGATGTGATTGAAAATTTTAACGATTCTCAACCTTATACTACCCATTGGTCTGCAATATTAACAGCAGGAGGAAATACATATCAGGAATATGCTCCTAATTCCGGATTATTAAATACCGTTTCTCCGCTTACCCGCTGGAAATTTCTGTGGTATCAAACAGTTTATCCCGGAACAACTAATGTAGCTTACGATACGGTGAATTTTAATATGGGCGAACCTTCTGCATTTCCAAATTGCCCGTTGCAAAGCTCACCATTTGTAGACGGAACGTTAACAGATGCATTTTGGTTTTATATTCCATCTGAAAATGCAACCTATTTAGTAATACAATAAATTCAAAAAATCAGACTACAAAATATTAATACTTATGAAAAAGATATTCACCCTTTCCTTGGGACTTGCATTTTCATTATGCTTTTCTCAAGGTAAATTATACTTACAGAATTATTCTAATTACGATCTGATGATGCGGGTAGTAGGCGGAAGTACAACTAGTTGTGTGCCAGAAGCCATAACAAGTATGAGCTTTCCGGCGGCAACGCAAGCAGTTATTAATAATTATAATGATGCGTTTCCCTACACTACAGGTTGGTCTGTAACAACTACTATGGGAACAAACCCCATTGGCCAAACCATACCTTCCGGGTTACTCACTGCTATTTCTCCTATTACTCGCTGGAAATTTGCATATTACCAGACACAAGATCCCGTTACGGGCAGTACTGTTTACGATACCGTAGATCATAATATGGGAGATTCAGCTGCATTTCCATATTGCCCATGGAATAGCTCAACTTTCATCGACGGAACTGTAACCGATTCATTTTGGTTTTATATTCCTTCTGACAATGCAACCTATTTAGTAATACAATAAATTTTAAAAATTAAACGAAATAAAATAGTAATAATTATGAAAAAAATTCTTCTATCGGCAGTTTTCGCCAGCATTTTCTGTGCAGTTATCTCATGTTCTACTGAAAGAAATTCTTTAACAACGACTGAAGATCTAAAATCTACCGAAATGACCTCTTTCGACAGAGCTTTAAAGGAAATCATGAAACCTGAAAACCGTTCTACACCTGAAGAGAAAGCCAGATGGGGAGCACAATTAAATGACAGATCGCTGGATATTCTTTTCAATGCTTCATTACAAATGCTCGGTAAAAAAAGTAGTACCGTTACAGAAAACAGCACTCGAGTTGAAAAAGAGAAAGTAATTGTACAGGCTACTAACCTCTATTTTTCTAAACTGAATACGATAAAAGCCAATCAGAAAGCAGACAACTAAGATTCTGAGTATGAAAAAACTATTTTTATCACTTTTTCTTACAAGCACTCTTGGTTTATATGCGCAAGGCACCATAAATATTTTCAATTATACCAACTATAGGCTGTCTAATGATTTGGTAGGATCTAATCAGGCAAGTAATTGCTATCCATCAATCAGCGGAACTAATTATCCTATTATGGTGCAACCAGGAGCGAGTGTAAGCTATACAGGCTATGCGACAAGCCATCTTCAAAATCCTCCCATCAACTCGTGGAACGTGCAACTTTCAGCAAGCAGTAGCCCTACCATCCAATCGGCAGGGGCACCCATACTGAATACTTTAGCTGCCATTACAAAATGGCAGATGACAAAATTTTATGTTGAAGACCCAAGTGGCGCGCCCATCCCGGTTAATAGCGGTATGTTGGGAAATATCGATTGTACCACTATGGTAACCGAGCTACAGACATCTGCAACAACACCTTATACTTTCAGTGGTTTCTGGTTTGAAATCGGAAACGAAACTTACTTTATCATCCAATAAATAATTAAATATGAAAAAAATATTCACACTTTCATTAGGTCTTGCCTTTTCATTATGCTTTTCACAAGGCAAATTATATATTCAAAATTATTCTAATTACAATCTTGGTATGCGCATTGTAGCCGGAAACACAGGCAGTTGCCTTCCAGAAGCAGTTGCGAGTATGGATTTTCCTGCTCAGACACAAGATGTAATTGACGACTTTAATGATGCTTTTACTTATACTGCAGGCTGGTCTGTAAGGCTTTCTCCTACAGGTAATCCATCATATTTCACGGCTCCGAATGGCTTACTGAACTCTATTTCACCAATTACCCGTTGGGAGTTTGCATGGTATCAGGCGCAAGATCCAATTACTGGCAATACAGTTTATGATACGGTAGACCACAATATGGCGGATAATTCTGCATTTCCAAACTGTGCATGGAACGGTTCTACGTTTGTAGACGGAACGGTAACAGATTCTTTTTGGTTCTATATTCCATCAAATAATGCAACGTATTTAGTTATTCAATAAATAGTAAAAAAATAAATCACATTTAAAAAATTAATGGTTATGAAAAAAATACTTTTATCGGCGGTTTACGCCAGCATTTTTTGTGCAGTTATTTCATGTTCTACTGAAAGAAACTCTTTAGCAACCACTGAAGATCTAAAATCTACCGAAATGACCTCTTTCGACAGAGCTTTGAAAGATATTATGAAGCCTGAAAACCGTTCAACACCTGAAGAAAAAGCAAGATGGGGAGCGCAATTAAATGACAGATCTTTAGATATTCTGTTCAATGCTTCTTTACAATTAATCGGGAAAAAAGCAGAAAATAATACCGAAAATATCAGCAGAGTAGAAAAAGAAAAAGTAATTGTGCAGGCCACCAATCTTTATTTCTCGAAACTCAACACCATAAAAGCAAATCAGAAAGCAGATAACTAAAAACTAAGGCTATGAAAAAATTAATTTTACCTCTTTTTTTAGCGAGTGCGCTCGGTTTGTCTGCTCAAAAGAAAATAAATATCTTCAATTATACTGCTTATAATTTATCGAATTCTCTGGTTGGCTCCAATCAGGCAAACAATTGTTATCCTTCTGTAAGCGGAACCAATCATCCCATACCCGTAGCTCCAGGAGGAGCGGTAACTTACAACGGATATTATGGAAGTCACTTACAAAATCCTCCTATCAACTCATGGAATGTAGAGCTCTCACCCACAAGCAGTTCTACGCAGCCAAGTACTTCTCCCCTTCTTATTACTTTGGGAAATACTACAGACTGGATGATGAATAAATTTAGCCTTTCCGATCCAAGTGGAGCGCCACTTTATTACAGCGGAGCGTCTATCGGGATGATAGGTTGCAATACGCCTGTTATTAGTGATTTAACACCATCTGCTGCAACACCATATCCTTTCACAGCATTTTGGTTTCCGGTAGGAAATGAAACCTATTTTGTCATTCAATAGAAAAATAATTATGAAAAAGATATTTACTCTTTCATTAGGTCTCGCATTTTCATTTTGTTTCTCACAAGGCAAACTCTATTTACAGAACTATTCTGCTTATGATCTTACTGTACGAATAGTAGCAGGAAATACCACAAACTGCTTGCCTCTGGCTTCAACGAGTATAAGATTTCCAGCGGCTACCGAAGATGTAATAGAAAATTTTAATGATGCATTACCTTATACTACGGGATGGTCTGTATCACTTACCACTGGCACAATGCCAACTCAGGTAGCAATACCTTCCGGATTACTAACTGCAATCTCTCCTCTTACTCGCTGGGAATTTGCATGGTATCAGGCGCAAGATCCAATTACGGGCGACACAGTTTATGATACGGTAGATCACAATATGGCAGATAATACTGCTTTCAATAATTGCGGCTGGAGTGGTTCTACTTTTATTGACGGAACAATAACAGATTCTTTTTGGTTTTACATTCCATCAGAAAATGCAACGTATTTAGTTATTCAATAAAGTTAAATTTGATTTCACTTATCTATAATGTCCCTAGGTTTATCTTAGGGACTTTTTAATTTCATAAAATTTATTACTAAAAAAGAAGCTCATCTTTCGATAAGCTTCTTTAAGAAAAAATTTAATGTTATGAGATTTATTTTTTTTCAGGTTCTGGTGAAACCACAGGATTTTGATCCCAACCGCCACCAAGAGCCCGATACACAGCCACACTTGCTTTTAGCTGATTGACTTTCTTTTCAACCAGTTCGAATCTCGATTCTAAAGCATCACGCTGAGTCAGCAAAACTTCCATATAATCAGCGCGGGCATATTTAAACAAATCATTGGAAATGTCGATGGATTTCGTCAAAGCATCTACTTCCTTCGTTTTGATATCTACACTATTTTCTAAGTTTTTAATTTTAGAAAGCTGATTTGCCACCTCAATATAAGCGCTCAAAACCGTTTGCTCATAGTGATAAACTGCCTGAACCTGTTTAGCATTAGCATTATAATATGACGCTTTAATTGCTGCTCTGTTAATCAGTGGAGCTGTTAATTCGCCTGCTAAAGAAAACAGAAACGATTCAGGTTTAATTAAATAGGTTGGGTTAAAAGCCTGTAATCCAAAACCAGCACCAATGTCCAAAGAAGGATAAAATCTGGCTTTTGCTGATTTAATATCTAATTTTGAAGCCGCCAGTTCATATTCTGCCTGTTTGATATCCGGACGGTTTTCCAATAATTCAGAAGGGATTCCGGCATACACTGTTTGGGGAATGATCGTATCAAAATTCTGACTTCTTTCCACAGGCTGAGGAAATCTTCCGACCAAATAATTGATCTTATTTTCAGTTTCCACAATTTTCTGCTGAATATCATACTGCATTCCCTGCGTTTTTAAAACCTGCGCCTGAAATCTTTTCACCGCCAATTCATTCGAGCGGGCAAACTTTTTCAGATCTTTAATAATATTTAAAGCATCTTCCTGAATTTTAATGTTTTGATTTAAAATAACCAATTCATTATCCAACGCCAACAATTCATAATACGAATCTGCAATTTCTGAAATCAGGTTGGTGATCATGAAGTTTTTTCCTTCCACACTTGCCAAATATCGCTGAACCTGAGCCCTTTTCGCATTGTGAAGTTTACCCCAAATATCGGTTTCCCATTTTGCCTGAACGCCCACTCCAAAATCAAAAAGAGGATCCGGCATTTCTTTTCCGGGCTCCATTTCGGTATTGGCCTCCATGGCTCCGATATTGGTGTAACGGCTTACTTTATCTACCCCAACTCCGGCTTTTAAACCCACCGAAGGTAAATATTCTCCTTTTTTAGCCTTAATTTCATTTTTAGAAATTTCGATTTCCTGAAGAACGATATTTAATTCCTGATTATTCTGCAATGCTTGATTAATTAGATTCTGAAGATTAGGATCGCTGAAATATTCGTTCCATTTTTGCTTTCCAATATTGATAGTATCATTTTCTGCTGATGCAAATTTCTCAGGAACCGCTCTGTTTTCAGCACGTTGCTGTATGTCTATAGGTTTGCAGGCCGCGAGACTTAATAAAAAGAATGCCGCACCTGCATATTGATATATTTTATTCTTATTCATAATGGATCATGTCTTCGCTAAATGGTGATTCTTGTTCTTCCTTAATCATTTTTTTACCATCTGCCCATTTTGCAAATATGTAATAGAGCCCCGGAATGATGACAACGCCGAAAACGGTTCCGAATATCATTCCTCCCATTGAGGACGCCCCGATTGTATGATTTCCGATGGCTCCCGCTCCATGAGCCAATACCAAAGGAATCATCCCTGCAATAAATGCAAACGATGTCATTAGAATAGGACGGAAACGAACTTTTGCCCCTTCAATCGCAGCATCAGCAATCGACATTCCTTCCAGACGTTTCTGAACGGCAAATTCCACAATTAAAACAGCGTTTTTACCGAGTAATCCGACGAGCATAATAAGACCAACTTGTGCATAAATGTCATTCTGAAGTCCCATTGCTTTCAACAAAAAGAAAGACCCGAAAAGCCCCACTGGCAAAGAAGTAATAACTGCTAAAGGCAATATTAAGCTTTCGTATTGCGCCGCTAAAACCAGATAAACGAAGATTAAAACAACAAGGAATACATAAATAGCCTCATTACCACGATTGGCTTCGTCATAAGACAACCCTTCCCAAGCCACTTTGTAACCATGAGGCAGAGTTTTTGCTGCCGTTTCGTTGATCGCCTGAATGGCATCAGCCGTCGTGTATCCTGAAGCAGGAAGTCCTCTGATGGCTGCAGAATTGTACATGTTATATCGTGTAATTTCATTGGGCCCCTGCGTTTTCTTCATGGTCATGAATGCAGAATAAGGAACCATTTCATCTCTGTCATTTTTAACGTAGAGATTTAAAATATCTGTTGGAAGTCTTCTGAATTCCGGTCCAGACTGAACATACACTTTAAAGAATTGCCCAAAACGGATGAACCCCTGTTCATAAGTACTACCAATTAAAATATTTAAATTATCCATTGCTTTACCGATAGAGACTCCTTTCTGCATGGCAGCATTATTGTCAAAAACCAATTCGTACTGCGGATAATTGGCAGCGAAGAAAGTAAATACTCCTGTAAGTTCTTTACGTTTCTTTAGTTCTGCCATAAAATCTTTATTCACTTTATCGAACTCCTGATAATTGGTATCTCTGTTGATGTCTAACAATCTCATGGAAAAACCTCCTGAAGAACCAAATCCCGGAACTGCCGGCGGTTCGAAAAACTCGATGGTAGCTCCCAAATCTTTTGATTTTTCTTCTAACTCTTCCATCACTTCTTTCACAGAATGCTCTCTATCCGACCAAGGTTTAAGGTTAATTAAACAAGTACCTGCGTTTGAACCTCTACCTTCGGTCATAATTTCGTAACCCGCTAAAGAAGAAACAGATTCTACACCATCTACTTTTTCTGCAATACCCTGTAATTCTCTGGAAACTTTATTCGTTTGTTCCAAAGTTGATCCCGGAGGCGTCTGGATAATCGCATAAATAGTTCCCTGATCTTCTGTCGGAATGAAACCACCAGGAAGATTTTTATTAACAAAGAAAATTCCCGCGCTGAAAATAGCTAAAACCGTCCATGTTAAAGCTCTTCTGGTTACAATTCTTTTTAATAATGCCGCATACTTTCCTGTCAGCTTATCAAACAGACGATTAAAAGAATCGATAAATCGTGTAAAAAGGGTCACTTTTTTAGGCTTACCATGATTATTTTTCAACAACATCGCACACAACACCGGTGTTAAGGTAAGTGCAATTAATGCTGAAATAACAATAGAACTCGCCATCGTGATCGAAAACTGTCTAAAGAATGTCCCCACAGGGCCAGACATGAATGAAATTGGCAGAAATACCGAAACCATCACCGCCGTAATAGCAATAATTGCCCCTGAAATCTCTCCCATTACCTCCTGAACTGCCTTAAACGGAGTCTGATTTTTTTCTTCCATTTTGGCATGAACGGCCTCAACAACAACAATGGCATCATCTACCACAATACCGATGGCCAGCACCAATGCAAATAATGTTACAAGGTTTATGGTTAACCCAAACAGCTGCATGATAAAGAATGCGCCAATTAGCGAAACAGGTACAGCAATAATCGGAATTAATGTAGAACGCCAATCTCCCAAAAAGATGAAAACAACAATAGCAACCAATATAAAAGCGTCTCTTAGCGTATCGATTACCTGCTCAATAGAAGCATCTAAAAATTTAGAAACATCATAGCTGATTTTATAATCTACACCGGGAGGGAAGTTCTTTTTAAGTTCTTCCATTTTAGATTTAATGCCTTTGATTACGTCGCTGGCATTACTTCCATAATTTTGTTTTAATACAATTGAAGCAGACGGGTGACCATCCAAATTAGAATAAATATCAAAAAATTCGCTTCCTAACTCTACTTTACCAACGTCTTTCAGTTTTATATTTTCTCCTTCCGAATTGGCGCGCACAATAATATTTTCATATTCTTCAGGCTTATTATATTGCCCTTTATACGTCAGTACATACTCCAACGTTTGGGCTGCAATTCCAGAACTTTGTCCGATTCTGCCGGGGCGTCCGATGATACTCTGCTCTCCAATCGCCTTCATCACCTCATCTACTGAAATATCATACGCCCGCATTCTTTCGGGATTCAGCCAAATACGCATCGCATATCTTCGGCTTCCTAAAATCTGCGATCTTGCGATCCCCGGAATACGGTTGATTTCCGGAATAACATTTACAGTAGAATAATTGTACAGAAACTTTTCATCCATACTTTTATCATTGCTGTAAAGATTCACGTACATCAACATACTGGGCTGTACAGGATTTACAATAACTCCTTCTTTCTGAACCAGTTCTGGCAAAAGAGGCATTACCTGATCTATTCTTGTTTTAACTAAAACCGTGGCAATATTAGGATCGGTTCCGGGATCAAAAACAACATTTACAGTCGCTTCTCCGGCACTTGTAGCATCTGTAGACATGTATCTCATTCCCTGCACTCCATTTACGGCATTTTCGATGGTAATTAATGAAGATTTTACCAATACATCTGCACTGGATCCCGGATAGGCAATACTTACCGCAACCGTTGTAGGTGCAATTTGTGGAAACTGTTCCGTAGGCAGTAATTTAATCGCTAAACCTCCTACAAACAGAATAATAACAGAAATTACAATTGCAAAAACGGGTCGATGAATTATTTTCTTAAACATAATTGATGCAATTTTAATTATTCTGAATACAAATCTAAATTGGACATTACCTGCTCAGGCTTAAGGTATTTATTCGCAATTTTCTGATTGTTCTGAACTTTACGAAGCCCTTCCAGCAATATTCTGTCTTCTTTATTTAATCCTGAAGAAACCACATAAATATGAGGTAACTCTGCAGCCACCTTTATTTCGCGAGCCTTCACCGTATTGTTTTTATCTACCACATACACATATTTTTTCTCTAAAACTTCAAAAGTCGCCTTTTGAGGAATCAGCAAAGCATTAGCGTATGGCGATGTGATTACAATGTTTCCAGTTTCACCAAATCTTAATAGACCTTTAGGATTCGGGAATGTAGCTCTGTAGGCAATGTTTCCGGTTTCATTATTAAAATCAGATTCAATAGTTTCTACAATCCCATCCTGAGAGAATTCTTTACCATTAGCCATTCTCAGACGAACGTGCATAGGGTCATTTGTTGTTCTGTCGCTCATCTGATTCAGATATTCTGCTTCCGGAACGTTAAAATACACCCACATTTTGCTGTTATCAGACAATTCAGTGATCAGTTCACCATCATCTACCAGACTTCCTTTTCTTACGTGCAATCTTCCGACAATTCCTGTAAAAGGAGCACGAATTTCGGTAAATCCTAAGTGGGTATTGGTAGAGGCAAGTTCAGCTTTTGCTTTCTCGTATCTTGCTTTTGCCATCGCCATTTCCTGTGGAGCAACGATATCTTTGTCGGATAAACTTTTGGTATTCTGATATTCGATTTCGGCATATTTTGCTTCTGCTTTAGCACGATTTACATCAGATTCATACAAATTAGGCATGATTTTAAACAAAAGCTGACCTTTTTGAACAAATTGCCCTTCATCAACATAAATAGACTGAATATATCCTTTTTCCTGCGCACGAAGCTCAATATGATTGATGGAACGAATTTGCGCAACATAATCTTTATCGATTAAAGTATCTTTTATAAGCGGACTTGTAACATTGAATGATGCTTCTTCTGCTTTTTCTTTTTTCTCAGAATTACAGCTTACACACAACAAAATAAGGCACAAGCTTATATACATGAGACTTTTCTTGACCATGATAATAATTTTATAATATTTTAAAATTGAAAAATAGAGTTCTAAGCTTTCAAATTATAATTGAAAACTTTAAGGGGTTTTTCGAAAAAAATAGAATAAAATCACAGTCGGATGACCCTGTACTGAATATACAGATCATCATATTGAAGCTTTAAGTGTTCGGAATGAGCAAGGGAAACGGCAATTTGCCTGTTATGAAATGTTTTTACAAAACCAGAGATGAGGCTCCAAAAATCTTCCCTCAAAAGCATGGCGAATTCCAGAGAATCTGAAGACTCTACTTTCTCGTCATTTTCATTGTCATTTTCATTTTCAGAAAGCGCCCGAATCTTGTTGTAGTGTGGCCTTGTAAGATTGTATAATTCGTAATCTGTCTGATTTTTGAGAAATGCAAAAGAATGTTCAGTTTCCTGAACTTCCTTAATCAGAACATCTGTGGTAAAATCTATATCGGAAGGAGTATCTGTAGAAATATATTGTTGCATTTGCCCGTAATACAAACCCAACACGGTAAGTAACACAAATGACAAACTATATATATATTGATAAAATCTTCCCAGCATATCCTACCGACAAAGTTAGTTAAACTCGTGGGGAAGAGCAAATCTTAGAATTAAAAATCTCTTAAAAAGCGATCATATTAAATAAAATTATTGTTGATGGTTAATCATTTAATCAAAATAGAATAAAAATCGGGTAATATTGTTAAAAAAAATAACCTCTCACGAAGAGAGGTCACACTTAATGGGGAACAATAAGATAATAAATTGACATGTTTTTTTTCAACTATCAGCAATAAAATTTTGCTGTAGAATACCTAAAATTATTTTTATATAACTCAAATAATTAATCTGAGATTTTTGTAGCGCTTAACGTAACATTAGAAACTGTGAACGATCCTACTCCGGTTCCGGCTGTTAATGTCATATAATCTCCTGCTGCCAGATACACAATTGTTGATCCGGAAATTGCATATCCGTTAGGTGGTTCCACGGCTGCAGTACCCATTAATTCATAGATCGCTCCGTTTTTATTAAAATAGACATATCTACCTTGTGTTGTAGATCCTGCCATACTTTGGAAGCTGCTTGTGAATAAATAATAACCCGCTGTTTTGGCCGTGAATCGATCTGTACTAAGGTCAAAATTAGAATTCACATCAAACACTACATTATTAAAGTCTACCACGTTAATCCCCGTACCAATGGTATATGAGGAAGAATTGGAAACTCTTACCAATGCATCAACCGATTGAGTAGATTTTGAATATACTTCCCAAGTAGTAGCCGCACCTGTAAGACCTGTGCTGATGACCTGCACCGTTTGGTTTCCTCCAACTGATATACTTGTCTGATTATTAATTCTTTCAGAGCCTGAAGGTGTAACGGTTACCATGAAAGACGTATTGTTTTTAATGGTATAAAGACGACCTTTAAAGTTCCCTGCACCCGATATTGCTGCAGGAAGCGTCATGGAAGCATTAGCTGTTCCGTTATACGAAACATAGAAATCGGAAGTCGTCATGGCATAGCTTGCCGCAGTTACCGAATTATACTTTGCTGCCATCTGGTTGGCTACCGAAAACGGAATTGTAAAGTATGACGGAAGTAAATTTGAAGTTTACAATGATTTCCCTACCAAAACTTTGAATTTTGAGTATTTCAGAGGTGATATTGAAAAAGATAAAATACTTATTTCCTATGGAAACGATAATCTTCAAGTTGCCATTCATGGAAGAGAATCAAAAATATCATCAATATCGGAAGTTATTCCCCACCCAGTAATAGCTTTTGCCTGTGCTGCTACAGCTTTTTCATCAGTATCTTTATCTCTGTTATCAGATCTTTCAAACAGACGCTGTAAAGTTTCTCTCCCTTTCGATCTACTGTTTTCGGATTTTATAAAATATATATAAAAACAACTCTGCAGGACTTAATTGTGAACCTCGTGCAAAGCCCTCCACATTTTTTTAGATTCTTCAAGAAAATTACAGGTGCGACTCCCACTCAATATAAGATCTCAATGAAAACTTGCGTTTAAATTACTGGTAAGATACAGACAAAACCTTTATCAAATATTTCAATATTACTCTGTTAAAACTACTATATATCGATAAAATCCTTACTTTTCATCAGGATTTCTATTATAATCTGTAATGAATATTCGAAAGACTCTTCAATATCTCTGCACTTTGCTCCGGAGTGACATCACGTTGCGGTTCTGCAAGCATTTCATAACCCACCATGAATTTTTTCACTTCTGCATTTCTCAGCAATGGCGGATAAAAATGCATGTGAAAATGCCATTCAGCATGAGGTTTATGGTCGGTTGGAGATTGATGGATTCCAGCCGAGTATGGAAATGAAACCTCAAAAAGATTGTCGTATTTTGTGGTTAAATCTTTTAAAATTGAAGCTAAAGAAAGCTTTTCTCCTTCAGAAAATTCAATCAGATTTTCAATTTTTCTTTTGCTCACGATCATTGTTTCGTAAGGCCACACTGCCCAGAACGGAACCACTGCAACAAAATCCTCATTTTCAAGAATAATTCTTTCATTGATTTCCAGCTCTTTTTTCACATAATCTTCCAAAAGAGACTTTCCTTTTTCGTCAAAATATTTTTTAAGGTTTTCCTGGGTTTTAAGAACACTGGATGGTATAGAAGACTGCGCCCAGATCTGTCCGTGTGGATGCGGATTGCTGCAACCCATCACCTGACCTTTATTCTCAAAAATTTGAACGTGGTTGATGTAATCCAATGCTCCCAGTTCTTTATATTGATTTTGCCAAACATCAACAACTTTTTTAATATCATCAACCTCCATTTCAGGCAACGTAAGACTGTGATTTTCAGAGAAACAGATCACACGATTGATCCCTCTTTCAGGCTTCAACGTAAAAAAATCCGACGGTTGCTCAGAAAAATCGACTTCATCTTTCATCAATGAACCAAAATCGTTATCAAATACGTAAACACCTTTGTAATCCGGATTTTTTTCACCGCTAACACGAATATTTCCCGAGCATAAATAGCAATTCTGATCATGAACAGGAAGCTGTTCTTCTGATGTTTTTTCTGTTTGTCCCTGCCAAGGTCGTTTTGCTCTTTGTGGAGAAACAAGAATCCACTCATCCAAAAGCGGATTATATCTTCTGTGAGGATGGTCTTTTTGATTAAATGACAATTTCATCTCGCTTGTATTCATTAATTCCGTCTGATATTTTCACCCTGTACACTTTCATTTCGATATCGAAAGCCTTTTTATATTTAGCACTGATAGCATCAATAACCTGATCAACATTTTCATCTTTAATAAGGTTAATGCTGCAGCCGCCAAAACCGCCGCCCATAATTCTTGCCCCTAAAACACCTTCTTCTTTTAAAGTTTCCTTAACCATAAAATCAAGCTCATCACAGCTTACTTCAAATTCTGTTGAAAGTCCGGAATGGGTTTCGTTCAAAAGTTGACCAAGATATTCTACATCACTGTGGGACAGAGCTTTTGCAGCTTCTTCTACCCTCTTAATTTCTTTAAGGAGATATAGACATCTTTTGTGGGAAACCTCACCCATTTCCTCCCTCACTTTATCAAGCATTTCAAAACTAAAATCCCTGAATTTCTGTATTTCGGGAAACTTTTCCCATAATATTTTTTTGCCATTGTCAACATCTCTTCTTCGGTCGTTGTAGCCGGAAGTAAGGTGGGTATGTTTCACGCAACTGTCAAAAAGAACCAAGCTGTAACCATCAATATTGGCTTCAAAATACTGATGTTCCAAAGAGTTGCAATCGAGCATAATCACTTTATGCTCTTTTCCGAAAACTGACGAAAATTGGTCCATAATTCCACATTTTACACCTACAAAAGTATGTTCAGACTTCTGACCGATGACCGCTATTTCTTTTTTATTTAAATTTAAATCAAAAATTTCGTTGAGAATATAAGTAAAACCACATTCCAAAGCCGCCGACGATGACAAACCAGAACCCATCGGAATCGTACTGCTGAAAGCAATCTGCAAACCTCCGACCTCTTTTCCTAATTCCTGAATGACATTGAAAACACCTAACAAATAATTGACCCAAGTCTGTGAAACCGGAAACTGTTTTTTATTAACATCAAAGCTAAAAGAATCATTAAAATCTTTGGCAAAAAAAATAATTTTGGAATCGTCTGTTTTTTTTACCGCAAAACAAATATGTTTGTCGATGGCAGCCGGAAGCACAAAACCGTCACTATAATCTACGTGTTCCCCAATAATATTAATTCTTCCAGGAGCAAGAAAAATCCGTTCTGGGTCTGAGCTGAAAGCTGTTTGAAAAGCCTCTTTGGTATAATTGATTAATTTCTCCGGCATATCAATAACTGCATTGTTCTTTTTGATTGATCCGTAAAGATAACGATATTTTTTTTATTTATTAATTGTTCAAATACATTATTATCTTCCAATTTGGTCATCAAATTCTTTAAATTAACAGCAACCTGAAATATATTGCTTTTTGATCTAATACTTAAATTTGATGATTTTATTTAGATTACTGCATTTTCTGTGAATCTTTAATGAACTGCTCCAAGCCGGAATCCGTTAAAGGATGCTTCAGCAACGACAAAATCGGAGGCAAAGGACAAGTCACGACATCGGCACCAATTTTTGCACAGTTGATGATGTGCATCGAATGGCGAACAGATGCTGCCAAAATCTCGGTTTCATATCCATAATTATCGAAAATGGTTCTGATTTCCTGGATTAAATGAAGACCATCGGTGGAAATATCATCCAGTCTTCCTAAGAATGGAGAAATGTAAGTTGCTCCTGCTTTTGCTGCTAAAAGTGCTTGCCCTGCTGAGAAAATTAATGTACAATTGGTACGGATTCCTTTTTGTGAAAAATATTTGATCGCCTTGATTCCGTCTTTGATGATGGGAACTTTTACCACTATATTCGGATGAATAGCTGCCAATTCCTCGCCTTCTTTGATCATTTCTTCATAGGTTGTGGAAAGGACTTCTGCCGAAATATCGCCGTCTACAATTTCGCAAATATCTTTGTAATGTTGCAAAATAACTTCTTTCCCGCTGATTCCTTCTTTTGCCATCAGGGATGGATTGGTTGTAACGCCATCAAGAATTCCAAGATCCTGAGCTTCTCTTATCTGATTAAGATTGGCAGTGTCAATAAAAAATTTCATAGATTATATTGTTAATTTTATTTAAGTGTTAGAATTAAACTTAATTGATTAAAAAAACAACTTCCTGTCTTAAAAGATTCAGAAAGTTATTTGTTTAAGTTTAAATGGATTGATTAATTGTGATGTCCCATATTGAGCTTGATTTTTTTTAAATCTTCCAGCTTGTGAACAGGTTTTTCGATATCAGACGGAATTGGTCTTTTGGAAAAGGTCTGAAAATACAACAGACACGCATCTTTCCACCAAACGGCATCTTCAGCCTGAATTTTTAATTTATCCTGAACCTCTGAAAATCTCTCCGCATCCACGTAAGTTTTTACCGATTCCCAGGCTTTTTGATAAGCTCTGACACCCTGAACTCCCGAATCATATTTATAGCACAACTCATCCCAAAGGGTTTTTCCGTCTTTCATCTTGTAATCCCAAGGAACATGATGGAACCAGAGAATCAGGTTTTCAGGAGTTGTCTTGATGTTACCGTAAACTTCATTCAATGGCGGAAAATATTGTGAAACGGCATTGCTTCCCGTTTTTGTTCTATCGAATCCGATTCCTTCTGCATTGGCCTGATGGTAATACACCGGTGACCAGTCGGGTCTTCCGCCTTTATAATCGCCCCACGGTTCCGGACCGTAATGGTGTCCGCCGGCAAAAATGTGGTGAAGACCAAGCGGCATCATATAATCTACTGCAGTTTCGCGTGAAGTAAGCATCATTTCTTTGACCGGATTTACGAAGTTTTTATCATCCGTAAAAGTCATTTTAAGCCATTCATCTGCAATCTGTTCCGAGGTTAAATCGTGATTCCAGGCTAAACGTCCGAAAGCGTACCAATTAGCCTGTGCAAAGTGATGTCCCGTCCAGTCTTGATCTTCTCCTATATTGGCAACAGCGGAAATAGCCGTCAGTTTTGCAGGTCTTAATGTTCCATCTGTAATTTTAGCAATCGTAGAACCTTTCCCATCCGAAAAAGTATCGCTGTCTAAAGTTTCTTTGAATAACGGCGCAAGATAAACCAAATGATTAGCCTGTCCCAAGTATTCCTGAGTAATTTGAAATTCGACCATTTCTGAAGTTTTTCTCATCGCTCCGAATAGTGGATTGAATGCTTCTCTAGGTTGAAAATCTATGGGTCCGTTTTTAATCTGAATAATGACATTATCTCTGAATTTTCCGTCTAATGGAACAAATTCCAGATGTGCCTGTTTCGCACGGTCTTCTTTGCTCGGACTGTATACAAATGCTCTCCACATCACGATTCCGCCATAAGGTTTCAAAACATCTGCCATCATATTGGCTCCGTCTGCGTGCGTTCTTCCGTAATCCTGCGGTCCGGGCTGTCCTTCGGAATTGGCTTTCACCAAAAATCCTCCGAAATCAGGAATTAATTTATAAATTTCCGCCGCTTTATCTTTCCACCATTTCTGAATATCCTGATTCAACGGGTCTGAATTCTGTAATCCACCTAAAACTTTTGGTGAAGAAAAATTGACGGACAGATACACTTTGATTCCGTAAGGTCTGAAAATATCGGCTAAAACTTTGACTTTTTTAAGATAATCTTCACGAAGCATATTTGGTGAAGCATTCACATTATTCAATACTGTTGCATTGATTCCGATGGATGCGTTGGCCCTTGCATACTCTTCGTATCTCGGCGAAATTTTATTGGGTAAGTCTTCCCACTTCCAAAGCGAATGACCAGCATAACCCCGTTCAATGGTTCCGTCAAGATTATCCCAATGGTTAAGAATTCTTACGTCGTAGGAAGATTTTTCTTCAAGCTTTAGATTAGAAAAATTGGCTTTCTGCTGCTGTAAATTCAAGAGATGATAGCTTCCGTACAGCAATCCTAAATCCGTTTTTGCCAAAACGCTGATTTTTTTTGGAGTAGAAACGATTTTGTATCCGTCTTTAAAATTTTCCGGAAATCTGTCAATTTTTAAATCAACTGCTTGTCCTGCCCAATGTTGGTTCAGTTCCTTTTTGGCGATTTCAATGGTAGGACTTTTACTGTTTGAATTTACAATATTTCTTGGCTTTGGATTGACCGGATATCTCAGCCATAGCTGACTTCCGTCTTCAGCAAAAGCCATTAACGGAAGGATTAGAAACAGTAATATGTAATGTCGGAAATGTTGCATTCTTAATGTTTAAAATTATTTAAGTTTTGGCTAAAGCCAAATTAAATTGCATATTATCTTTCAAACGGGCTAAAGCCCATTCCTATTGATATTGGAACCCTTTCGGATTCGGTTTTTTATCGTTAATATTCCATAGGTTTCACCTACGGCTACTTTTGTTGAACCCTTCGGGTTCCCTTTAATGAAAACAATTTAAGCATAAAAACAAACTAAAGATTTACTTATTGTCTTCCAAGCCTTCAATCGTTTTAATTTTACCGTCGTTATCGTATTCAATTTCGACAACCTTCATACTTCTCAGCCACGTTCTTCCGCCACTCGGAACCGAATCGTGGAAAAACAGATACCATTTTTCTTTAAATTCTACAATGCTGTGATGCGTGGTCCAACCCACAACAGGCGTTAATATTTCACCTTGGAAAGTGAATGGTCCGTAAGGATTATCACCTGTTGCATAACAAATCAAATGCGTGTCTCCTGTGGAATACGAAAAGTAATATTTGCCCTTGTATTTGTGCATCCAGGATGCTTCGAAAAAACGATGCTTATCGCCGTGAACTAGAGGATTTCCGTTTTCGTCCAAAATCACGACATCTTTCGGTTCTTCGCCAAATTCCAGCATATCATTACTTAAAGCTACGACTTTTGATGAAATGGCGGGCTCATTATCGTTAGGAAGAATGGCAGATTCTAAGGCCTTGTTATTTCTGTAACGTTGCAATTGCCCGCCCCAAATTCCACCGAAATACATATAATGTTTTCCGTTATCCTCAAAAAGACAAGGGTCGATGCTGTAACTTCCCATCATCGGATGTTTTTCCGGAACGAACGGACCATAAGGTTTATCGCTCACCGCAACCCCGATTCTGAAAATATCATTTTTGTCCTTCAGTGGAAAATACATATAATATTTGCCATTTTTGAAAGCCACATCACAATCCCACAACTGTCTCCCCGACCAAGGAATATCTTTTACCGAAAGAACAACGCCGTGGTCCGTAACTTCGCCATTTTCCACGTCATCAAGGGAGAAAACGTGGTAATCGTTCATATCGAAATGGTCGCCGTTGTCATTTTCTTCGATTCCGCTTTCGCGGTCGTGGGATGGATAAATATAAAGTTTTCCTTCAAAAACGTGTACGGAAGGGTCTGCCATATAATCTTTCGGGAAAAGGTATTTTGCTTTGTTCATTTTATAGTTTAGATATTTAGATAATAGATTTTGAGTTAAATTTCTCGCAGATTTTTCAGATTTCGCAGATTATTTAAAATAAAATCTGCTTAATTCGCTAAATCTGCGAGAAAAATATTTATTTTAATTTTTGAAATCTTAAAAGCTTATTTTATTTTTCTTTTGTTAATCCAATGATTTTCTCAACGACAGGTTTTGCCTGGTAATTTCTGTCGAATGGCAGCGGATAATCGGTTCTGCCTTTTACAGGGAAATCATTTTTCCAGGATTGGGCATCGGTTACTCCCCACAATGTCACTCGTCTGATTTTATCCTGATGTTTCAGGAACAGTCTGAAGAAATCCAGATAACGGTTTTCCCATTCTGTCGTTACATTTTCGGGTAATCCTTTCGTGTAAGGATTCATTTTTGCTTCGTACTCTACTTTGTCGGAAACGTTGGCAGAAGTTCCCCACGGTGAAGGCAGTGCGCTGATTTCCATTTCGGTAACATTGATTTTTACGCCTGCTGCAGCATAATCAACGATTGCTTTTTCGTATTCTTCCAGTTTTGGATTGTCCAATCCAACGTGGGTCTGCATTCCGACTCCATCGATTCTGATTCCTCTGGATTTTAGATTTTTAACAATTTTGGTAACGGTTTTTACTTTTTCCGGAAACCATTCGTTGTAATCGTTGTAATAAAGTTCGGCATTCGGGTCAGCTTCCTGCGCATATTGGAAGGCGAGCGGAATAAATTCTTCGCCAAGAATTTCGTAAAATTTGCTTTTACGGTACGTTCCGTCTTCCATAATCGCTTCATTCACCACATCCCAACCTTTTACACGGCCTTTGTATCTGCCGACCAACGTTGAAATATGACTTTTCATTCTCTGTTTCAGAACTTCGGGAGAAACATCTTTTCCTTCTTTGTCCACGAAAAACCATCTTGGTAATTGTGAATGCCAAATCAAGGTATGACCGATGATGAACATTTTGTTTTTTTCTCCGAATTCCACGAATTTATCGGCATCATCAAAGAAGAATTTTCCTTCCTGAGGCTGGATAAACATTGATTTCATACAGTTTTCCGCAACAATGGAACTGAATTGTTTCTTGATGATTTCATCCGACTTCACATCAGTACCGTCAATTTGCGGAAGGCTCATTGCGGTTCCGATGTAGAATTTATTTTTGTAGGCATCTTTCAGGGAATCTTTTGAGGATGCTGAACTTACTGTTTTGCAGGAAACGGTTAAGGCTAAAATTCCTAATAATGCGGCTATTTTTTTCATTGTTAATTTTTTTATTAATTATCCTGAAACTTTAACAGGTCGCCTCTACGAGGCTTGATGAATATTGATATTTTTAGCTATTAACAGTTCGCTCCTACGGAGCTTTTGCTATTTTTATTTTCTTTATTAAAATTCTAAATCTATAGAATGACCATATTGTCTTTAAGGGTAAAATTTGTTTTTATGCTGAATCTCGCAGCCCGGCTTGAACGGAGCTCTTTTTGTGGAGCAAAGCGGAACAAAAAAGCGGGAGTGGAAGACGGATTAAGCTGCCAAAATAATCAAACCTATATTAATCTTCTTTTTTTCTTCTTTCTTTGAGTTCCTGTTCGATTTGGGTCTCCATTTTTTTGTTGATTTCGTAGAACATCAATAATCCACACGCCGCAAAGAACGGAATGGCCGGAAAAATACTGACCAGCATCTGAGCGCCATTTGAAACGGATTCCGGCTGGATAACGTTTTCGGTTCCTTCGGATGAAATGTAGCCGTAATGCCCGATAATGGAAGAAACCAATGAACTTCCGATGCTTAATCCCACCTTTAATCCTACCATCATTGCGGAAAAAATAATTGCTGTGGCGCGTCTGTTATTTTTCCACTCGGAATAGTCGGCTACATCGGCAATCATTGCCCAAAGCAATGGTGTGCTGATTCCGTAGAAAAAGCCGTGCAGAATCTGGGAAAGGAACATTAATCCTACCGATTTTGGCGGATAAAAGATGAATGCAACGATAAATAAAGTTGAAATAAACAGGGAAGCGATGAACGCATCTTTTTTCCCGTATTTATCGGCAAATCTTTTTGAGAAGGTAATCCCAACAATCATCATAATGATTCCGCCGGCATTGAAGAGCCCGAAACCAGCTGAACGAGGGTCCTCACCGAAGAAATTCATCCCGATGGAGCTGAAAAATGCGGTAATCGGCGAAATAAAATTTTTCAAAGAAGTTTCATCGACGTAATTGTTGAAATAATAAACGTACGAACCGCCTTTCATTGCCAAAGTAATGAAAATCAAAGCTGTAACCACCAACATTATGATCCAAGGCTTGTTTTTCTTTAAGTCTTTTAAATCAGCTCCCAAAGAGGACTCTTGCTCCGGTTTTGGAATGACTCTTTCTTTGGTAGTGAAAAATGTAATGAGCAACATAATCGTTCCGATAATGGCTAACCACGTCATTACAATTTCGATTCCGGCTGCTTTGTCTCCTTGCCCGACAGATAAAATTATCGGCAACATAAATACCTGAACGAAAAACTGTGCAAACATCACCGCGACGAAACGGTATGAAGAAATACTGTTTCGCTCGCCCATATCACCTGTAATCACGCCGCTCAATGCCGCGTAAGGTAAATTATTAGTGGCGTATAAGAGTAATAAAATTGTGTAAGTTACTGCTGCATAAACCATTTTCCCCTGGTACGAAAAATTGGGTGTGCTGAATGCAAAAAGTGCCGCTGCACCCAACGGAACGGCAGAAAATAAAATCCACGGACGGAATTTTCCCCATTTGGTTCGGGTTCTGTCTGCCAAAGCGCCGACCAGCGGATTGAACCCGAAACCTGCAATAAGTCCGACAATCAAAGTAATGATAGACGCATCTTCCGGCTTTAATCCGTAGATATCGGTGTAAAAATAAGCTAAGTAAGTCACCAAAGTCTGGAAAACCAGATTGGCCGCTAAATCTCCCAAACTGTAGCCGATTTTTTCAACGACAGATATTTTCTGAGATGGATTGTTCATATAGTTTATGGTTGTTTTTTATTGAGATAAATAGATAATAGACTGATAGATGAAAGATTTTTTAAACATTAAGAATTTAAGAGACTTAATTTTTCTTAAATAAAATTGACTTGTTAATTTCTTAAAATTTTTACTTATTATTAAATTTCTTAAATCCTTAATGTTTAAATAAATAGAAATAAACAAGTTTATTTTAATTAAAGAATTTAAGCCTTGAGTTATTCCGTTGTGAAAGGCGATGCGGGAAGTCCGGTTTTGTTTTTCAGGTTTCCATCGGGATTGTCTGCCCAGTCGTAACGGACTGCAACAGGATTTGTCACCGAATCATTCCAAACCACAATTGTTTTACCTTCGATTTTTGCTTTTGCCCAAGCCCATTTTCCTTCGGCATTTTTGATGGCGAAACCTTTTAATTCGGAAACTGGCGCAAAATCATCGGTTCCTTTTTTGAAAGTAAGAACAATTTTATTTCCGTCAACTTTTATTGATTGATAAACCGGTCCGTCTGCAACGATGTTTTTTCCGTAAGCCAATTTCATCGCCTGTAAAGCCAACCTGTCTCCTACTGTTTTTTTATCGAGCGGATGAATGTCATTCCATTCTCCGATGTCGATGATTACTGCAAGTCCGGCATTCGGAACTTGTAGTGACACTTTACGCTGCTGGTCTCTGAGTTCCGCCCAATTGCTTTCTATCGGCTGTGCTTTTGACTCCATAAAATTGGCTAACTGAACTGTGATGAACGGCATTTCCTTGTTATTGAATTTGTTTCTCCAGTCTGTAATCATCGTGGTTAATAAATCGCCGTATTCTTTTGGTTTTCCAGTGTTGCTTTCGCCCTGATACCAGATTGCGCCCGTGATATTATAATTAATTAAAGGATTGATCATCGCGTTGTACAATCCCGTCGGTTTCCAACGTATAAAGGTTTGTCCGGGAGCCATTCTGTCGACTTTTACCCCGATTTTATATTTCCATTCGGATTTTAAATCTATTTTTTGTCCGTCGATTTCAAGGTAATACGGTTTGTCTGCAATGAACTGTCCTTTTCCGTTTCCGTTGGAAACTCTCACAGCAATGACGTTTTTGCCTTCTTTTAAAACTCCTGCTGGAACGTCGTACCAACGTGGCGGATATTCATAGGTTACATTTCCTACTTTTGTTCCGTTGATATAGGTTACATCGGCATCTTTAATTCTTCCAAGATTTAAAAATGCTGATTTTCCTGCTTGACTTTTCGTTAAAGTAATTTCTTTTCTGAACCAAACAGAACCTTCAAAAGAACCTTCTTTATCTTCCCAAGAACCGGGAATCTGCATCGTTTTCCAGTCGGAATCATTTAAATCAAATTTTTCCCAGTGTTGATTGAGTCCAATATCGCGTTGGTCTAATTCCGCATACCAAGCCTTGCTAAGCGCCTGTTCTGAAGATTCTGTAGATTTTATTAAATCATCGTTCTGCCATTTTTTTGCTTCTTCCAGATATTCAGGATATTTTTTCAAAGAATTTTCATCCATCCAAGCCTGAATTGGAGAACCTCCTAAACTGGAGTGAATAATTCCTACAGGAACTTTATTTTTTTCACTTAAATCTTTAGCAAAAAAATAAGCAACACCAGAGAAATTCAGAATGGTTTGAGGATTTGTAGCTTCCCATTTCCCACCGTCCAGTTCGGTCTGTGGCGATTTGAAATTATATTTCTGAGGAACCGTAAAAAACCTGATATTCTGATTGTTAGCATTTTTGATTTCATTTGAATAAAGCGGCGTAAGTCTGCGCATCGGCAATTCCATATTCGATTGTCCTGAAGCCAGCCAAACATCGCCAATCAAAATATCTTTAAGAGTAATTTCGTTGATGGTCATTGTGTATGGACCGCCTGCTTTTTGCTCCGGAAGCACGATTTTCCAGTTACCGTTTTGGTCTGCAGTGGTTTTGTAGCTTTTGTTGAGGAATTTCACTTCTACTTTTTCATTGGCATCGGCTTTTCCCCAAATGTTCAATTTCTGGTTGCGCTGTAATACCATTCCGTCTGAAACCAATGCAGGAAGCTTGATTTTAGCTTCAACACAAAGACTGCAAATCAATAGGAATAAGCCCAGAATTTTAGTAAAAATATTATTTGACATATTAGTTTTTATTTTGGCAATTCGTTCAGTAACCTCACTTCAATAATTTTTGGAGTCAGAGATTTTTCGCCTGAAATAAATTTTACGGTGAGCGTTTCTTTATTCTTTTCTGAATCGGGAATAGGGATTAACAATGTTTGTGGTGAGCTTCCCATTTTTCCTTCAAAATCTTTTGAAAATGTTTTAATTCCGTTGATTTCAGCATTCAATGTACGATTGTTATTGGCATCGAAATACAAAAGGTAAAGATATTTTGCATTTTTATCCTTATTTCTCATCTGATAGCTGAACCAGCCTTTAGCATCGCGAAAATGACGGTCTTCCATATAACCATCGTAAGCATCTTTGCTGTCAAAAAAGTGGTCGGACTCCGGCTGTTGCTCGCCTAACTGAATTTTATCTGTTGTAATATTGTCCAGTTTTCGGACAACTTCTTCTTCCTGAGCTTTTTTCTGCTGAATGATTTCGATTTTATCCTGAGTTGCCTGAGGAAAATAGATGATATATCGTTCTTCCTGAACCTGATAAAACGGAACAAGTTCTAACCCGTTGCTGAATTTATTCTGAGGATAAAGTCCATTAATTTTAAATGTCAAATCTTTTTCACTAACAGGTTGAAGATGATCCAAAACAGTTGTCGAAGATCCTAAAATCGTCGGAATATCATTCAGCGGAATCTGTGGTCCGTGCGCAATATGTCCGCCGCGGCTGTCATCGGCAAATAATCCCTGCTGATTTTCTTTTCCATATTTGGCTGCCAAAACGATGGGTCCATATCTGAACGCATAATAATCGGAATTATCCGGAAGCTGTTCCGCAGAAAGATGCATCGGCATTTTCATCTCGATGACATCGCCTTTTTTCCATTTTCTGTTGATATTGATATAACCTTCGGAATCGACAGGAATATTGATATTTTTTGAATTAACGGAAACACTTATCTGTGAAGCATTCGTCCATTCCGGAGTTCTTAATTTTAAATTGATTTCGGATTTTGGAGCAAGGTCAAAAATTAATTTTGTTGAAGGTGTTTGTGGGAAATTATTTTCCTGTCTCAGAATCAACTTCTTCTCTGACCATTTTAAAACAGACGGAATAAACAAATTGACATACAAATCGTTATCAGAATGTGCATAAATCATTTCGCCATACTTCGCGTGGTTTTCCATTCCCGAACCGACGCAGCACCAGAAACTGGTTTCCGGCTGCGAATAGACCCTGTAATGGCCGGGACGCATCGGCGTGAAGTATACCAAACCGCCTTTGTCAGGATTTTGCGTGGAAAGAATATGATTGTACAAGGCTCTTTCGTAATAATCCAGGTAAGATGATTTTGGATGGGTCGCGAAAAGTTCTTTGGTCAACTTCAGCATATTGTACGTATTGCAGGTTTCGGGACCTTCAATGCTTTTAATCATTCCACTGAAATCGGTTGTTGGATTAAAATGTTCACTCACACTGTTTCCACCGATAATTGCAGAACGTTTTTGCGTAACATTAGTCCAGAAAAAATCTGCAGCACTGCTCCACTCTTTGTTATGTTCCAAATCTGCAATTCTTTTGAAGCCAATCACTTTTGGAATCTGTGTATTGGCGTGAATTCCTGTTAGTTTATCTTCGTGAATCAGCAAAGGATTTAAGATTGCCAAATGGGAAAACCGATGGGCAAGCTTTAAGTATTTTTCATTTTTTGTAATGTCGTAAACATCAGCAAAAACTTCGTTCAGTCCGCCGTGTTCGCTTCTCAGCATCTCCTGAATCTGATTATCGGAAAGTCCGGAAACTTCATCCGCCATCCAATCGGTAAGCTTGATGAGCATCTTTTTTGCCTTTTCGCTGTCTGCATACCAATAGGCATCTCGTAAACCCGAATATATTTTGTGAATATTATATAATGGAACCCAACGGTCATTCAATCCGAAAGCCGATGCGCGGATATTGCCATCCGAGATTTCTTTCCAGATTTTTTTGCCATTCGGAACACCCGAAAGATAGCCGCTTTCTGAAAGATTCTGGCAACGTTCCAGCTCATCAATCATATAATCGAGTCGCTGCTTTACTTTGGCATCGCCTGTAGAAGCGTACATCAAAGCCAACGCTGAAATATAATGACCGCCGATATGACCATCCAATCCCGTATTTTCCCAGTTGGGATAATTAGGTTTTTTAGGAGTAATTCCAGACTCTTTTAAATATGGAGCCAACAAACGGTCGGCATCCATCGACATGATATAATTTTTATCTGTCTGCATCGCCCTACTGAAAATGCTTTCCGATAGAGCGACCTTATTCAGAGGAAAATAAGTGATGTTTTTTTTCACCTGCCCGAAAGCAAGTGTTCCCAAACTTAAAAATACTATCAGCGATTTTCGACTCATTAATAAATGTTATTTCAACATTTCTAAAATAAAAGAAAGAATCTATATGGCAAAGAATTTTGCAGTATATAAGGATAAAATCAAAAAAATTGTTATTTTAAAGTCAAAGAAAAAACATACAAAAACCAAAGGCTTATCATAAATAATAAGATTATTAAAAATCACGAAAATCAGATATATAGCTTGAAATTACTTATAATCAATATCAATCAAGAACTTAGAAATGATATTATTTTAAATTCACTGAAAGGGTTATCGTATTTTTTAAGCTAAGCCTTTGCAAATAATTAAAACAAATCTGAAATATGAGAATTAATAATTTTAACATATCTTTAACATTAAATTCACTCATTTTTAATCTTGTTTATGAATAAAATTTAATGAATTCAGCTCATTATTACTCCCAAAATATTAGCTTAAAAACAAAATTTTAAAAATTAAATTAATAATTAAGAAAAATAAAGTGTAAAAAAAACATTTATATGCTATCCGTCATGTAATCAACCAATAAAAACTTTAACTTTGTAAAAAATATAATAGATGACTCAGGACTATTCTCAATATCCACGACATTTGGTAGCTGTTGACTGTATAATTTTCGGTTTTGACGGTGAGAATCTTAAGATTCTTTTGGTACAAAGAAATTTTGAGCCCAAGATGGGAGAATGGTCTCTGATGGGAGGTTTTATTGATGATAAAGAGAGCTCTTATCAGGCTGCCAGTCGCGTTCTGAATACATTAACAGGGTTAGAAAATATTTATCTTGAGCAACTTAATGCTTATACAGAAATAGATCGTGAGCCTACTGCCAGAATTATGTCGATTTCATATTATACATTAATTAACATCGAAAAAGATATTCAAATTAATGAAAAATATAGTGCTAAATGGTTTGACTTGAAAGACCGTCCAGATTTGATATTCGATCACAATGATATGGTAAAAGATGCTGTTCTGAGATTAAGGAGAAGAGCAACGACAAGACCAATCGGTTTTGAATTACTGACGGAGAAATTCACGATGAAGGATCTGCAGAATCTTTATGAGGCCATTTTTGACGAAAAATATGACAAAAGAAACTTCACAAGCAAAATCAACGCGCTGGATGTTTTGGTAAAAACTACCGAAAAAGATATGAGCTCATCTAAAAAAGGTTCTTTTCTTTACACTTTTGATGAAGAAAAATACAATAAAAAAATTGCTGAAGGGTTTATGTTCAGGATTTAAACTTAAAAACTTCCTGTAAATTTCACTTTGATTCCCAGCTGGAAATTGGCAATGGTTTTAAAGATTTCGATTAAAGTGACACGCTCTATTTTGGTAAGTTTACTGATTTCAATATAGTTATCAGGATGCTTTTTATCAATATTAATCTGATTAGCCTGATTTTTTAGCCGAAGTGCCATCAGATAATAGTAAGACTGATGCATTTCATTGTATTGCTGCTGTGTGAAAACTCCTATTTCCGTCAGTTTTTTCATTCGTTCGCCGGTATTCTCTATTTCCAACTGGTTTTTCAACGCATACACACGGAGCAAATCTACAATTGGTGACATCGCAGTCTTAATATCAAAAACTTCTGATTTTCCAATGGTCTGGGTTTTAATTCTTTTCAGAAAAGTCAAAGGCGGTTCGTACTGTAAAGCATTTTTGGCAATATGAGCAAAAAACAGCTGATTGGGTGAAGCTAATTTTTCCTTGATATAGTTCTTCAGATCTTTCACAATACTTTCTTCACCATAAATAAAACGGAAATCGAAAAAAGTGGAAAGCTTCATTGCGGTTTCCGGCACCGATTCTTCGATCCATTGGTTGTAATTTCTTTTCCAGTGAGAAAGAGAATGGGTCCATTTGGGATTGCTTGCCATAAAATTTCCTTTGCAGTATTCAAATCCAATGGTATTGAGATCATCCGAAACTTTTTTGGCAAAATCCAGAAAATATTCCCTTACCATTTCGCGGTGTTCATTGGCTTTATCTTCATAGATAATTCCGTTGTCCTGGTCTGTGCTTAGAGTCTGTTCTTTCCGGCCTTCGCTTCCGGTCACGATAAACGCAAATTTTGCAGGAGGTTTTCCTATCTGCGTGATAACTTTTTCTATTACTTTTACTGTTATTGTATCAGCAATTGTTGTGATGACCTGACTGGCAATCTCCCCGTGCACTCCCCTTCCCAATAATTGAGTAATAATATCCGGGACCTGCTTCCATTTTTCCTTAAGTTCTTCTACACTTTCAGCCTGCTTTACCGATTGGATAAAAACAAGCGGACTCTGTCCCTGCTCGCTCAACAGGCGGTTTCTGCTCAGAAAACCTACATACTCGCCATTATCTTTTACGAGAAGATATCTTGATTTGGTTTTAAACATCATCAGAACCGCTTCATAAAGATAGGCGTCGCTGGAAATACTTACAATGGGATTATCCATCACCTCTGAAATTGCAATTCTGGAATCAAGGCAGTGGGCGATAACATTATCTCGCAAGGTAATATCTGTCGCATAGCCGATAATTTCCTCACTTGCTGATTTTTTCACAAAGATGCAGCTTACTTTATGAGTGGCCATCATTTGAGCCGCCTCAAAAACAGGAGTATTTTCTTCGCAGGAAACAATACTTTTATAGGTAATTCCTTTTATTTTTCTTGAGTAAAACTGTTCAGCCGCAAAATAGCTTTCTTCAAACGTTGCAGGCGTTTTCACAAAATGAGAAAATTCCTCATCCAGCATTTTTTTGCCAAAATCTGATGTAAAATAGTGGAAAAAGTCTTCGTAGGCGTTACATAGCTCGTAGAATTCCTTTTTCGGTAAAGTATAAACAACAGTTCCCTTTTTGGCAATCGCCGATTTCAATGCACGTACTCTGTTCAGAACCACAGATATTCCCCCAAAACAATAAGGCGAATGGTGTATCGAAATACATCTCTTATTTTCCGCTGCATCGAAAAAAAATGTTTCGTATTCTCCGGATTCAATAATGTCTACCCCTCTCATTTCCGTCACTTCCTGGCGATAGACCAATGTATCTTTGGAAAACTCGGTTCTTGTGAACGTTTCTGAGATTTCTGCAAGAACGGTTTGGGGTAAAAGATGAAAAGGTTCTGTTATTTTTAAAAGTGAAATAATTTTTTCCTGCATCATAGTTATTTCATTTTATGGGTTAAAAACTTTAAACCGGATTCGATTTTCTGATGAATATTCTGAAAGTCGGTTTCTGAAACCTCTCCGCGTTTCCGGATTTCAAAAAAACATTTTGCAGTTATTTCTGCATCGATCATCGCATTGTGGAGATGTTCCATTTTTTCATTAAAAAGAAACTCGTAAAGCTGAGGCAGTTTAAAATAATCAGCTTCCGGATTGACAACATACTCTTTACTTTTAAGCATTGTGCAGTAGAAATGACTCTGCAGAAAAGGATTTTCCAGGTTTGCCCTGTAAAAATCGGCGCTCAGTGTGTGAATATCAAACTCTGTAAAATGTCCCGTAATCAAGGGTTGAAATTCTTTTATATCTGTTGAAAGTTTTTCTAAAACCAAAGTTCTTTCCTGTCCGTTTTCAACTAAAAATTCTTTGGTAATACCGTGGATTTTCAATGACTTCGAGCTGATTTTCAAATCCTCATTAAAAATATAAAAATTTTCACGTTTAACTTCCTGGGCATTTTCGTCATAAATAACCCAGGCCACCTGAACTGCGGAAGGCCAGTTATCTTTTTCAGAATAAGGCAGGCTCCATCGTTTCGGAATTCCTGTAGTTTCGGTATCGATGAAAAGAAAATAGGTTTTCAAAATACAATCAAAATTATAAAAAATAAAAAAGGATGCCTCAAATGACATCCTTTTTATAATACCTTAAAATTTACCAAAATCTCACGTAAAGTGCAGTTAGTAAAAGTAATGTTACAACAATTAAAACCAATGTTCTGTTATCTACTTTGAACATTGATGCATCGATGGCAAATGCTTTCGGGTTCACTTTCGGTCCTGCAAGACTGATAAGAATCATCACAACAATCGTGAAAAAGAATGACCAACCCATATTAATCAAAAACGGAATTTCGGTAATCGTATGAACTACGCCATTTTCCAGTTTTTCATAAGTGAAAGCTGTGTATAACCAGGTTTCTTTTCCGAAAATTTCCACAGCAAAACTGTTGAAGAAAATTGCCAGAACGAATCCTAAAATTACGCCGACCAAAGCTGCAGTTCCGGTTGTTCTTTTCCAGAACATTCCTAAAAGGAACATCGCAAAAACACCCGGACTGATAAATCCTGTATATTTCTGAATAAAGGTAAATCCACCTTCACCACCGATTCCCAAAGCATCGGTCCAAGTGAAAGCCAAAGCAACGAACATTGCTATAATAATTGCCCATCTTCCGGTTCTCACCATCTGGATTTCCGTTGCATCAGCCTTCAAATATTTTTTATAAATGTCTAATGTAAAAATCGTTGAGATACTGTTGACTTTCCCTGCCAAAGAAGCAACAATTGCCGCCGTCAAAGCCGCTACAGCAAGACCTTTCAGACCAACCGGTAAAAATCCTAATATTGCAGAATATGCTCCGTCTTTCACTCCGTTAAAGCCATGTAAGTGACCTTTTGTATACAAAACGTAAGCTGCAATTCCTGGAAGCATAACGATAATTGGCATAAATAATTTCAGGAATCCAGCGAATAAAATTCCGGTTCTCGCCGTTTTCAAATCTGCTCCTAAAGCTCTTTGTGTGATGTACTGGTTACAACCCCAATAATTTAAGTTAACAATCCACTGTCCTGCAAAATACATTGCCAATCCCGGAAGGACAACATATTTCTGAACATCAAGATTTTCAGGCATTGCTAAAGTTGTCGTTGTTTTAACCGGTTTTTCAAGCATTAATTTGAAATGTTGCGGAGCTTCGTTCATCAAGGTTTGGAAACCCGTCAAAGCATTTCCTACAGCCGCTCCGTTGATTCTCTGGTCGACAATCTGAAGCGCCATATAAACTGTTGCAAAACCTCCGATAATCAAAACCGCCACCTGAATTACGTCAGTGTAGCCGATTACTTTCATTCCGCCAAGACCGATTAGCAAAGCCATTAGAAGCAGTCCAATCATGATGACATGCAGATTATCTCCTCCAAGTAAAGTATCAATCGCTAAAGCTCCTAAATAAAGAATGGAAGTCAGGTTGACAATCACATATAAAAACAGCCAGAATACCGCCATAATCAGGGAAACCGATTTATTATAACGGGTTTCCAGGAATTGTGGCATCGTATAAATTTTATTTTTAAGATAAATCGGAATGAACCAAATCGCAATGATAATCAGTGCCAATGCCGCAATCCATTCGTAAGCTGCTACTGCAACACCCACGAAAAATCCTTCACCAGACATTCCGATGAACTGTTCCGCTGAAATATTGGAAGCAATTAGACTTGCTCCAATCGCCCACCAAGTCAGTGAACCTTCCGCAAGGAAATAATCTTTACTGCCAGTTGCTGCAGATTTTTTTCTGTTATAAATCCAGATTCCGTAACCGGCTACCACCACAAAATAAATCAGAAATATGATGATATCAATAGTTGCTAAATTTCCCATACTTTATTGTTTAACTGAGAATTTGTAAATTGTTTTCGACTGGTATTTCTGTCCCGGCTTCAACTCCGTAGAAGGGAAAGAAGCCTGGTTTGGAGAATCCGGAAAATGCTGGGTTTCCAAGCAAAAACCCGTTCTGAATTCATTTTTCCCGCCCGTTTTGGTATCAAATTTTCCATCCAAAAAGTTTCCTGAATAGAACTGAACGCCCGGTTCATCAGTCAAAACTTCCATTATTCTACCCGATTCAGGATGATAAACTTTGGCAATGCTTCTCAATCCGCTTCCGTTCAGAATCCAGTTGTGGTCGTAGCCTTTTCCTTTTTTAAGCTGGTCGTCATCAGCATTGATATCTTTTCCAATTGCTTTTGAAACTGTGAAATCGAATGCACTTCCCTTCACCGCTTTTTGCTCACCTGTAGGAATCAGAGTTTCATTAACTGTTGTAAATTTATCCGCATTAATCTGCAATTCGTGGTCAAGAATAGTTTTTGAGAAATTTCCTGAAAGATTGAAATACGAATGTTGAGTTAAATTCACAACAGTCGGTTTATCGGTCTCCGCTTCGTAAGAAATTTCCAAAGCATTATCATCTGTCAAAGTATACAAAACGGTTGTGGTTAATTTTCCTGGATAGCCTTCTTCACCGTCTGCGCTTGTGTAAGTCAGTTTCAAAGTTGGGAATTTGGCATCTTTCACTGGTTCAATATTCCAGAATTTGGTATGAAATCCTTCTTTTCCACCGTGAAGACTGTTCGGACCGTCATTTTTGTCGATGTCATAGGTTTTACCTTCCAAAGTGAATTTGGCATTAGCAATCCTGTTTCCGTAACGGCCAATTAATGCTCCAAAATAATATGGATTTCCGTTGAAATAATCTTCAGGCTTGGTAAATCCTAAAACGACATCTTCATATTTCCCGTTTTTATCGGGAGCGGTAAGTGAAGTAATAATTCCACCAAAGTTAATAACTTCCAGCTTCATCCCGTTTTTGTTGGTCAAAGTATATTTTTTGATGGAATCGCCTTTTGACGTGACTCCGTAATCTGAAACCTGTATGTTTTCCATTGTTTCCGGTTGAGTTTTTGATTGATTTTTTTTTTTATTGCACCCGAAAATACATAAAACGGCAAAAAGAATTATCAGGTTGATACTTGTTTTTCTCATTTTTTAGAAGTTTTGCAAGTTTAACGATAATATATTTCATTCCAGCGAAGTGTGTTCTTAAAATCACGGATTTTTGTATCTTCATCAATAACAAGCGATTCGATACCTGCAATCTCTGCAAAATCTTCTAATTGTTCTACGCTGATGATCTCACTGTAACACGTGTGATGCGCTCCACCTGCCAAAATCCAGGCTTCAGCCGCCGTGTACAAGTCAGGAAGCGGTTTCCAAAGAACTCTAGCAACAGGAAGTTTTGGCAATTCTTCGGTGATTTCTAATGCTCTCGTTTTGTTAATTAACAGTCTGAAATGATTTCCAAAATCCATCAAAGCTGCATTTAAAGAATCAATATTTCCTCTTGAATTAAACACCAGACGAACCGGGTCAGCTTTTCCGCCAATTCCCAATGGATGAATTTCACAAGAAGGTTTGTCAATCGCCAAAACAGGGTCAACTTCCAACATATGCGAACCTAAAATCGAAGGATTGGAAGGATTTAAATGATACGTATAATCTTCCATAAAGGCATTTCCGCCTTCAAGGCCTTGTCCCATCGTTTTCATTGCACGAACCAAAGCGGCAGTTTTCCAATCGCCTTCTCCGGCAAATCCGTAACCTTTTTCCATCAATCTCTGAACGGCAATTCCAGGCAATTGTTCCAAGCCGTGAAGATCTTCGAAAGTATCTGAAAAACCTTTAAAATTTCCGTCTTTCAGGAATTTTTCCAAACCTAATTCAATTCTTGCGGCAACTTCCAGAGATTTTCTGTTTGAACCTCCGGAAAGAAGGGATTCTGCCATTTTGTATGAAGCTTCATATTCTTCAATTAAGGTTTTGATTTCGCCATCGCCAATCGAATTGACAACGCTTACCAAATCCCCGATTCCCCAAGTGTTTACCGAAAATCCAAATTTGGTTTCCGCTTCCACTTTATCGCCATCCGTAACGGCTACAAATCTCATATTGTCACCAAAACGGGCGAACTTCGCACCTTGCCAATCATCCCAACCTGCGGCAACTCTACTCCATTCTCCAATTTGTTTCTGAACTCTTTCTTCAGCCCAATGTCCTACGACTACTTTTCTGTTTTTGCGCAGACGGCTCACCATAAATCCGAATTCACGGTCGCCGTGCGCAGCCTGATTCAGGTTCATAAAGTCCATATCCATCGTAGACCAAGGAATATCCTGGTTGAATTGCGTATGAAGATGCAACATTGGTTTTTGCAAAGCGGTCAGTCCACGAATCCACATTTTTGCGGGTGAAAACGTGTGCATCCAGGTTACGATTCCGATGCAGTCTTTTGCAAAGTTGGCAGCTGTAAGTGTTTCAAAGATTTCTTCTGTTGTTTTTACGGTTGGCTTTAAAACAACTTTTACAGGAATCTGTGATGAAGCATTGAATGCCTCCACGATTTTCGCTGAATGTTCCGCAACCTGCGCTAATGTTTCAGGGCCGTATAAATGCTGGCTTCCGGTGATGAACCAGATTTCTTTTGTATTGAGAGGTGTTAACATATTTTATAAATGATGATTTATGATTGATAATTGATTTTTATTTTTTTCCATAGGTTTTACCTACGGCTACTGATATTGAATCCTTCGGATTCTAATGTTTTTCATTAAACCTCATAGGTTTTAAAACCTATGAGGTTTATAGTATTAAAAGCAGCATCAGGTTTAAGCTAATTACTGTCCGTAATAGGCATTTTTGCCGTGTTTTCGTTCATAATGTTTTTTGATTAATGAATCTTTTAAGCGTGGCGCGTTTGGATTAATTTGCCTTGTGAGATAAGCCATCTCGGCGATAGTTTCGAGAACTTTGCTATTGTAAACGGCTTTTTCAGCATTTTTTCCCCAGGTGAACGGTCCGTGATTTCCGATGAGTACCATTTCCACTTCTTCGTAAGACAAGTTCTTTTCTTTAAAGCAATCCAGAATCTGGATTCCGGTGTTGTATTCGTAATTGCCCTCGATTAAATCATTGTGCATCGGCGGTGCGCAAGGAATATCTGAGGTTAAATGGTCTGCGTGCGTCGTTCCAAAAATTGGAATATCCAGTTGCGCCTGTGCCCAAGCTACGGAATAGATGGCGTGTGTATGTGAGATTCCCCCGATGTTTTCCCAGTTTTTGTAGAGATAAGCGTGGGTTTTGGTATCGGAAGATGGTCTTAAATTTCCTTCAACGACATTGGCATCGTAATCTAAAATCACGATGTCTTCCGGTTTTAGTAATTCGTAAGGAACACCGCTCGGCTTGATGGCAAATATTCCTTTGTCACGGTCGACGGCGCTCACGTTCCCGAATGTGTAAACGACCAGCTTTAATGCATCGAGCTGCATATTAGCTTCGTAACATTCTCGTTTTAATTCTTTATAGATGCTCATTTATTTAATTTTTAAACTTTCGTTTGTCATTCCGTAGGAATCTCTACAAAGCTTGCTTAGATTCCTACGGAATGACAAACGTCCTGGTTATAATCTTCTCCTATTTGACGCTGAATCTGCAGCACGGCTTGAGCGGAGCTCTTTTTGTGTAGCATAGCGGAACAAAAAAGCGGGAGCCCTTCGACAAGCTCAGGATAAACTACAGACGGATTAAGCTGCCATAATAATTTTAGTTGATGGTTATTGGTTTTTCACTTAATGTAAATATTTAACAGGTCGCCTTACGAGGCTCTCTTTGTGATGATAATATTTACATATTTGCTATTAACAGGGCGCTCCTACGGAGCTTTGTTTTTTTCATCACCGTTCTGGCTACTAACAGGCGCTCCTACGGAGCTTTTCTGCTTTAACTTCTATCAACTATAAACTGTCAACCGTCAACTTTTTCTTTGATTTGATATTATTTTCTGTGAAATCTGCGAGAACCTGATACTGTTTCATAAATTCTGCATATTTTTCTACTTTTTCCACTTGTGGGAAATATTCTGCTTCGAAATCGGAGCCCATTTTCTGGCTGGCTTCCTGAACAGTCGGGTAAATTCCAGCCGCAACAGCCGCATAAATGGCTGCACCCAAAGCCGGAGCCTGGTCTGATTCCGCCACTACAATCGGCATATTAAGAACGTTGGCCAACGTCTGCATAATGAACGGTGATTTTCTGGCAACGCCACCAATTCCTATCACTTTTTCGATTTTTACGCCTTCTTCTTCGAAACGGTCGACTATTTTTTGGGCTCCAAAGCAAATGGCATTCACCAAAGCTTTGAAAATATGCGGTGCTTTTGTTCCCAAGGAAAGGTTGCTAATCGCCATTTTCAGTTCCTGATTGGCATCTGGCGTTCTTCGTCCGTTGATCCAATCCAAGGCAACCGGAACAACCTCCGAAAGTGGAATTTTTTCCGCTTCCAAAGTGAGATTGCGAATAAGATTGTTCTCTATTTCTTCTTTCAGCAATTGCTTTTGATTTTCATCAATGACATTGGAATTCATCAGAATATTGTGTGTAGGCCAGGTCAGAATGTCTTTGTACCAAGCCAGAACGTCACCAAATGCAGATTGCCCCGCTTCCAATCCCATCAATCCCGGAATGACGGAACCATCGACCTGTCCGCAGATTCCTTTAACTGTTTTGTCGCCGATGATTTCGTTGGGAGCCACCATAATATCGCAGGTTGACGTTCCCATAATTCTGATTAGTGTATTCTCCTCTACTTTTGCTCCCACCGCTCCGGAATGAGCGTCGAAAGTTCCGACAGCAATTACCGTATTCGTTGTTAAGCCTAATTTTGTCGCCCATTCTTCATTCAGATTGCCGGCAATTTCATCGGACGTGTAGGTTTTATCGTACAGCCTATCACGAAGTTCTGCCAGTGAAGAATCCAGCTGACCGAGAAACTCTTTGGAGGGAAGTCCGTCCCACGATTCGTGCCACATTGCTTTGTGACCGGCTGCGCAACGGCTTCTTTTAAAAGACGCTAAATCCGCATTGTCGGAAAGTAAAAATGTAAGGTAATCGCAATGTTCCATCCAGCTGTATGCTGCGTTTTTCACGGATTCATCTTCTCTGTTGATATGAAGAATTTTTGCCCAGAACCATTCAGAAGAATAGATTCCGCCTTCAAATTTTGTATAATCTTCACCACCCCAGTTTCTTGCCAGATGATTGATTTCTTCGGCTTCGTTGATGGATGTATGGTCTTTCCATAGCACCATCATTGCATTAGGATTTTCTGAAAATTCAGGCAAAAGTGATAAGGCAATTCCATCCTTATTCACGGGAAGCGGTGACGAACCTGTCGTATCAATACAAATGCTGGCGATATTTTCCGGCGCAACGCCACTTTCTTTGACAACGGTTGAAATGGTTTTTTCCAAACCTTCGATGTGGTCGAGCGGATGCTGACGAAATTGATTTTCTTCCGGCTTGCAGAATTTTCCTTCTTTCCATCTTGGGTAATAGCTTACAGAAGTTGCCAGTTCTGCCCCATTTTCCGTATCAATCAAAACGGCCCGAACAGAATCTGTTCCGTAGTCTAAGCCGATAACGTACTTTTTCATTAACAAAAGTGATTTATTTGATTATTTTTTTAGCTCTCTTCAAAATAACAAATGCAATGGATTACATTCGTCAAAGATTTAACAATAAGTTTTAATTAATCTTAAAGAAATCTCAACTTTTCTGTTTTAGAGATAAAACAAATATAACATTCTATTTTAAATAAATGTAATATTTACACTTAATTTTAATTTTTCCTTTGTTAATGTTGGTTTGAAGCTATTTAATTTTCAAAATAACTAAAGAAGTTGCCGGAATTTCAACAGAAATCTTTCCTTTTTTAATGGTCTGCGTTTCTTCTTTTGGTGTAATGGTTTCTGATTGGAAATTATTTTCATCGGAAAGACCTGCGGAAGTCAGTACAATTTTGGTGAGCTGACTGCCTATTTTGATGTTTTTTGGATTGATTTCAACTGAAGTCTCCTGAGAACTCGAATTAACAATTTTAATGATGATTTCTTCTTTTTTAAGATCACGAACTGCCGATGCATAAATATTATTCTCACCTTTCAATGGTTTTCCGTTTTCGGAGATTTTTATTAAATCCGTTCCTTTATTGTTGGAGAATAATTTCTGAACATAATAATTGGGAGTGGCGTAAGATTTTAAATTATTGAACCAAATTAAATCCGGCGTCCATTGCCAACCGTCTGCGTGGGCGAAAAGCGGTGCGTAGGAAGTCATTGTCACGACATCTGCGTTGCGTTCCAGTCCGGTCATAAAAGCGGCTTCTGAAAGTGCGGTCAACCAGTTATTCTTATTGTCAGGTTTTACAACGCCAACCGATTGTGCGGCATATTCTCCGGCAAAAACTCTTGGTCCTCTTCTATCGTATTTATCATATCTGTCAGCATTTTTTAAGAACCATTCAGGAGAATTGTAGTAATGTTCATCCACAATCTGTGCATTGAGTTTTTTAAGCTCTTTCCAACCGTAATCGAAAAATTCGCCATCGGGAGACGGTCCGCTTCCGGAAATGATTTTGATATCGGGATATTTGGTGTGAATCGCTTTTTCAAAAACTTTGTAGCGTTCAATATAATCCGCTCCCCATTGTTCATTTCCAACGCCTATGAATTTCATATTAAAGGTTTTCGGATGTCCCATTTCTGTACGAATTTTTCCCCATTTCGTGTTGGAATCACCATTTGCAAATTCAATCAAATCCAAAGCATCCTGAACGTAAGGGTCTAAATCTTCCATTTTTACAAGTTCAGCTGTGTTAAATTGGCAAGCCATTCCGCAGCTGAGAATCGGAAGCGGTTCTGCGCCTAAATCTTCCGCCAACTGGAAATATTCGAAAAAACCAAGACCGAAAGACTGCCAATAATCGGGAGTGAGACGGTGGGCAAATCCATTGTTCCATTTATTGATAAGATTTTCGCGGTCTTCTACTTTACCAATTGTTTTTTTCCATTGATAACGTTCTGCCAAAGTTCTTCCTTCGACAATACAGCCGCCCGGAAAACGTAAAAATCCCGGCTGTAAATAATATAATTTTTGAACCAAATCTTTTCTCAAACCGCCTTTTCTGCCTTTCCAGGTGTCTTGAGGAAACAGTGAAATCATATCCATATTCACAACACCTTTTCCGGTAAAAGTGATTTGAAGTTTCGCTTTTTCAACGGTTTTGGAAGGTACAAAAACAGCATTATATTTTTGCCAGCCTCCACCTTTTATGATTGTAGAAACTGAAGAAATCACTGTTCCATTTTCATCAATCAGACTTGTATTAATGGCAGAAATATTGTCTGATACATTTTCCAGATTGAAGCTGAAATCATATTTCTCACCTTGATGCAAACCAATTCCCCTGAAACCTTCGTTTTCCAGCACATAATTTTTATCATTCCAAACCGTGATTCTTGCGTAGTTTTTATTGGATTTGGATTTGTCGGTTATAATTGTCAAAAAACCGGAATCCAAGTTTGGAGAAAGCGTTTTTGTATTGGGTTGTTTCCAGCCTGTCAAAGGTTCGTCGAACTCGAAGCTGCGGTTTTTAATCAGTTCAGCATATAATCCGCCGTCTGCCGCAAAATTGATGTCCTCGAAGAAAATCCCGTACATCGTTGGCTGGATTTTGATGTTGGTGGAAGTTCCGTCCAAATCGAGGAAATGGGTTTTAATAGTTTTATTTTGAGCTGAAAAGAAGGCTACGCTTAAAAAAAATGCGGTGGTTAATATTTTGGATTTTGCTTTCATTGATTGGTTTTTATCGCAGAGACACTTCGACTGCGCTCAGTGTGATATCTCTAATACTATATTTTAAACTGATTTTATATCTAAATTTAATTGTAAAAGTTTAATTTACTTTCAATTGAAGACTTTTCAAACCTGCTTCATCGGAAGTTCCGCCGTAGAAAATCGTGTAATCTCCTGCTTTTGGAGCCAAATCATCTACTTTTTCATCATAAAATGTAAATGAATCTTTAGAAATCGTTAATTGAATATTTTTTGTTTCCTGAGATTTAATTAAAACCCTTTCAAAAGCTCTCAAAGTCTTTACTGGTGCCGCAGGATCATTATTTCTTTTTACATAAACCTGAATCACTTCCTCACCATCTTTTTCAGAATTATTTGTAACAGGAATCGTAATTGTAACATTTTCATTGGAATTGATGGTATTTTTGTTCAGCCTAGCATTTCCGTAAACAAATTTTGAATAACTCAACCCGTGTCCGAAAGCGTACAACGGTTTTTCAGTCATATAGCGGTAGGTTCTTCCGACCATATCGTAGTTTTCAAAACCCTGATGTTTGCTGGTTTTGGACAAATTATTGTCAAGCTGTTCCAGATTTTTATAAAATGTAATCGGTAATCTTCCGGATGGATTGTAATCTCCCGCCAAAACGTCTGCAACCGCAGTCCCTCCGGATTGTCCACCATACCAAGCATTGATCAACGCATCATAATTTTTTTCATCCTGCACTAAACCTAATGAACTTCCTGTACACAGAACAAAAACAACTGGTTTTCCTGTTTTTCTTAATTCAGCCAGCAATTCGCGTTGAACTTTTGGTAGATCGATAGACGTTTTATCGCCGCCTTTGAAACCTTCTGCATTCACCATCATTTCTTCGCCTTCCAAACTTGGAGAAAGTCCACCCGCGAATACAATAACGTCCGCATCTTTCACTTTTTCCTTTACTGCAGCAAAATTAACAGGATCTTTTCTGTACACATCAAAAGTGATGCTTACATATTTCCCTTTTTGGGTGTGGCGCAATTCAATATTGTATTCCTTGCCTTTTTCCATTTTTACAGGAAATTCCGAAGGATGTCTCGCATCGGGGCCTTTTCTGGTGGCGATTTCTTTACCGTCAACAAAAAGTGTATAAACATCGGAAGTTGATGGCGAAAGAATCACATCGCCCGTGTAAGGGCTTTTGAAAACGCCGGAAATAATAGCCGATGTATTTTCTCTTCCGACATTCGGGGCAAGCTGAGTTCCGCCAAAACTGTTGTAATTGATTCCGCTTTTATTGACAGAAACATTAGCGGGAGTTCCTTTGAATTCATTGTTGTTGAAAAAGGTAACTTTCATTCCTTTTTCGCCGTTTTTCTGGCTTAAAAAGTTTTGGTAAAGCGAAGTTCTGGAAGACGGATCAGCCACTTCGGTTCCTTTTTCATAAATAATTTCAGTGTTTGGAAATTTTGTTTTAATTCCACCCAAAATCGTTACGATGGAAGAAGGTGTTCCGTTGTAATTTCCCAACTGCATCAGTCCGTCATCAGCATTTGGACCTACAACTGCGATTTTTTTGATATTTTTATTTAAAGGCAAAACTTTCTTCTCGTTTTTCATCAGAACAATAGATTTCTGAGCCATTTTTAACGCCTGTTTTTTATGCTCTTCAGAATCCACAACAGAATATGGAATTGAGTTCCAGTGAACGGAAGATTTCGGATCCAGCATTCCCAATTCAAACCAACCTTTCAGAATTCTTCGCATCGAAATATCGAGGTCTTTTTCGGTGATTAATCCGCTTGCGAGAGATTTGTTTAAATTATTATACGTGTCGCCACACTCTAAATCTGTCGAATGTTTCAGAGCATCTGCGGCGGTACTTTTTTCATCAGGATGTGTTCCGTGGTACTGTTTCTGGTAGAAATCTGCCAAAGCCCAGCAATCGGAAACGACCATTCCGTCATAGTTCCATTTTCCGCGAAGAATTTCTGTCAATAAAGTATTGTTAGCACAGCAAGGCTGTCCGTCGAATGCATTGTAAGCGCACATCACTTCTCTCACATTTCCCTCTAAAACCAATGCCTTGAAAGCGGGAAGATAGGTTTCGTATAAATCTCTTTTCGAAACTTCTGCATTGTAAGAATGTCGGTTCCACTCCGGACCGCTGTGAACGGCGAAATGTTTGGCGCAAGCGTGGGTTTTAAAATATTTCGGATCGTTTACCTGCAAACCTTTTACCGCAGCAACACCTAAAACAGAAGTCAGATACGGGTCTTCACCATAGGTTTCCTGACCTCTTCCCCATCTTGGGTCGCGGAAAATATTGATATTTGGTGTCCAGAAGGTAAGTCCTTCATAACGTCCGGTTTTTTGAGATTCATCGAAAGATCTATTGTATTTTGCACGGGCTTCATCAGAAATCATTTCAAAAGTTTTGAGATGTTCAGGAACGTCCCAAGTTGCTGCCATTCCGATTGCCTGCGGAAAAACCGTGGCTGTTCCTGCCCTTGCGACACCATGAAGCGCCTCGTTCCACCAACCGTAACCGGGAATATCCAGTCTCGGAACTGCTTTGGAATTGTCCATCATCATTCCGATTTTTTCATCAACCGTCAATAATCCGAGAAGATTTTCGATTCTCTGCTCGACCGGAAGTTTAGGGTTTTGGAATGGGTATTTGAAAGTTTGTGCGGATGAGACTGCACAAATTAGTATTGACAGTGAGAAAAAGAGTTTTTTCATGGGATAAAATTTTTTAGATCAATTTTATTGTCGGATCACTATAAAAATGATATTTCAATTCGGTAAAAGCAAATATATCATAATATAATTAATAAATGTATAATTAACACTTAATTTATTTGATTTTTCCTAATTAAAAAGCCACCAGAAAAATCTGATGGCTTAATCTGTTGATGGAAAATCAAATCTTATTTTTTGATTAATTTATGCACAGATGTATTTCCTGCAACCGCTACTTCTACGAAATACAGACCTGAAGGCAGATTTGATGCTTCAATTCTGTTTTTTCCTAAAGAAAGCTCTCTTTTCGAAATAATCACACTTCCTTTCGCATCGTAAATTGTGTAGAAAGCATTACCTTTTTTAATATCAATGAAAAACTCGGTCTTAACAGGATTTGGATATACCTGTACCTCATCAGCAGTAAGTGCAGATTCTGAGGTGGTCAAAGTAGCAAAACTCAGCGGTAAAAATGCTGCAGTATACGGATTTCCTTCTGTAATATATCCCTGGAAAGGATCAATCGTCGGTTCGCTCCCTGCAACCACTTTGTAAAATCCGGTCACATTGTTTTCTGTTTTTAAAACATAAGCCCCTGCATAAACTTTAATTTGTTGATAAACGCCATTCACTTGGTTTACCGTAATCGCTTTTGGTGTTGATACAGATCCTGTTCCTGTGAAAGTGACCGTTCCTGTCGCTGCGATTAACACCGGAGTATTGGCTGGAATCATTCCTGTTATCGGTGAACACGCCACACTGCCTGAGCCGGGAATCATCGTGTAAGCCGTTACATTCGCCGGAACTGCTGCCTGAAATGGCAATAAAACAACTCCGTAGCCGTTAAAGTTTCTGGTGTAGGTTGCTGAAGCCGCCGTAAAATCAAACGGAACCTGAAAATCTTTTCCCTGATCTGAAAGCGTCAGTGTCCTGCAGTTTGTTCCTGAAATAACATTGGTATTGGTGTTTGCCACACTGCTGTTGATATAAAAAATACTGTTCTTGTTCTCAGAACCAGCGATCCAGCTTGAAGTTGGCGTGATGCCGGTTACCGTACGGAAATCTAATGAAGTATACTGGTTGTTTTCCATCGCATCCAAAAGACTGCTGTCTGTCTCGGTATATGCTCCGGTAAATTTTGCAGCTCTTTCATTTCCGACATTAAAATAAACATCCCCAAGATTTAAGGTTAAAATAGAACTGTAATTTCCACTTCTTAAACCTAAAATCCCTTTACATCCGAACGGAAGTGTTGCCCTCGAAAGATCAAAAACCAGATTAAAGCTTCCGGATCCGGGTGCAGGCAAATTCACGCTTCCATAATTGTAATTTCTTACCACATTATCATTATCAACATAGTACAATGTCGTGTTTGATGATGACTGACCAAGCGTTGTCGTATAACTTAAAATATTTAAAACCAATTTATTATAACGATCATTCAAAGCGATATACCCATTCGCTGCCGTCATATTCTGGCTGAAAAGCGGTGTCGAATTATAAAACGTCACGGTCTGCCCTGAAATCTGGTGTGCTGTACCAAAGGCCGGATTTGTCGTTGCTAAAGTTTCAATTTTATTGTAATGAATTTCAGTTCCAGTCATGTTAGAAACGGGTCGGTCGCCACTTTTTGTAAACACAAAAGTCATTACACTAGACGGTGCCACAGACACCTGCGGTCTGAATGTATCGGTAGTAAAGGTCAACGGCGCCGACGTCATATTCTGTGTTTGAGAAGTAGTAATGCTGTTCGCAGAATTGGTATAAAAAGGAAGATCGACCTTAAGATTATAAGTGTTTGTGGAAGAATTTATTACCATTAACGTCACCTGATTTCCATCCAGAGAAATATAGGAAGAACCTTCCAGACTGCCTGTTGCCACTTCCCATTTGGTATCAATTCTGTTTTTGTTGGTGGTGGTTTTAGCATATTGAGATAAAATGTAACCGCGTTTGGTCATTTCACCTGCAACGGTTCCATTTGTACCGTCACCCATCATTCCATAATATCTTTTGGATGCATAGTGTATCCATGCGTTCACATTTCCAAGCATCGCATTGTTGACCGCTCTCGCAAAAGAAAAACCATCAATCGACCAACTGAAATCACGTGCGGGAACGCTTGTATTAGAGTTCCAGTTGATTAGATATTCTGTCTGCCAGATCTGTTTATTATTCGCCTGAAACTGCTTGTATGCCGATTGCATACTTCCATATTGGTGTCCACCATAGACTTCAAAATTGGCCATGGTTGCCGTATTTAAAAAGGCATTGGCAAAATTATCTGTAAACCCAACACTTTCGGGAGCAATGACGTTGCAATTGATGAGCTGGCCATAATCTCTTACAAAATTTGCGATCTGAGTTGGTGTCCAGATGCAGCCTGCGTATTGCGCCATTTCATCCGGCTCGTTTTGAATTGAAATATAATCCAGCGCCACGCCATTATTTGCAAGATAGGTTACAAAACTGTTCAAATGCAAAGCGTAATCCTGATAATGTTCCGGTTTTAGATAGCCGATCTGTTGCACACCGTTGGCATCCGTAAAAACGGCATTTGAATGATTATTTGTTTTCCATGCTGCAGGCATTGTCCAGGGGCTTGCGAAAACGATCAGTCCCATTGCCTTTGCCTGTTGAGCAGTTGCTAAAACCTGCGACCAGTCCGCTTGATTTTCAGGAATATATAACCTCAAAATATTGTATCCTGCGTCGGTTGCGCCGGTTCCCCAAAGTTTCTGAATCTCTGTCGGAGTCATGTGGTTGTACGCAAACTGCGGACTGCACACGAAACCGCCATAGCCGGTCACCTTTTGATACACAATATTTTTGTCTATTTTTACTTTTGCAGGCAACACTGTCTGTGCATCTGCAAATTGAGTACAGGTGATGCCTACCGCCAGAGCAAGCATCCGGTTTAAAATTTTTTTCATAATGTTCTAGTTTTAATTTTGATAATTTTCAGTAAAGTTTGGATAATACAATCCTCTTCAAGACAGTTTATGATTAAAAACCATCAAGAAAATACCCTGAAAAGTTTCAGGCAGCTATCGTAAATAAAGTTATACTACAAGATCCTTAGCTCTTTCCTGTACATTATTTTGTTGAAAAACAATACTTAGAATTCAGAGGTGAAATGGATTAATGTTTCATAGGCAAAACGTAGATTATTATTAATATTCAGCTGATTTTTATTGAAGAATTTCACTTTCGGGTGCACCCAGATAAGAAGGCTGTAAGCCTCCTGTATTGATCAATATTTTTTCAAGCACGATTCCCGGCTCAAGCACTCTGAATCGCAGCGTATGTTTTCCGGGTTGAGAAATCTTGTGTTTTGTTGCAGACTTGATGATATGCTCGGATTGCCATCTTCCCAATTCACCTTTGTAATGACCATTGAAATTGACAACCTGCGGAGTTCCGCCATCAAAGGAAATCTCATAACGCAAACCTTTATTATGATTGAAATTCAAATTTGGTGCTAATAACAGCTGGACTTCAAATTCACCTTTGGATTCAAAATTCATATCATATTCCAGATAAATATTTTCATCAGCTTTCGGATAAGCATTTTGAGGAAAGGTCGTTACGCCGGATTTGGTTTTTCCGAAATCAGGAATAACTTCCCAATGGATTCGGTCTGAATTATTCATTCTTGAAAAATTTTCCGCCTCAATGGAAACATAACCGTTTTTCTCCTGAAACACTTTTTCTTTCGGAACTTCAGACTCAGAAACACGGGTAACTTCGGGCATTATATTTTCTTTTCCGTCAAACCAGGCTTTGTATCCTATTCTCATCTGGTCCATCATATGCTGCCATTTTCCACCGGCAATGACGTTGTTATACTGATTGTCGAGATAAGCATTTCTATCAAAACATTCTTTGACTTTATCCGCATAGACATTAGCTTCAACATCTTTTTTAGTTGCCAATTCTTTGTTTTTTGCCACTGCGTAGTACATTTCATACAGATTGCTGCACGCATCAATCGGATATAAAACCAGCTGAAAGTACGCGTCCTGATATGCTGCCGGAATCTTCTCTTTCAAACGTAAAGCTTCTAATGCCAAAGACCTGTAATCATTTAAAACCGTTTCAAATTCATTATAATTTTGAAGGCTGTAGGTTTTCCAGTCCAATGTTTCGGGCGTTACTCGGCGGTTATATTTTGAATAAAGATTAATCATTCCCGCAATTTCTTTGGCATATTTTTCACCAAACTGTTGTGCAGCCCATTTTTCGGTATATTCTAAAAGATTTTTTGAATTGAATTGTTTCGGATTCCAGGCCATTTCCAGGAAAAAGCTGATTGGGAACTCCATCGGTTTTAAATCCCCGACATTGACGACCCAAACCTTATCCACTTTATGTTCATAGGAAAGATTCATCTGTTCCCAAACTCTCTGAATCGGACTGATATTAATCCACTTTGAATTTCTTGGTCCGCCCACATAATCGAAGTGGTAATACATTCCGTAACCGCCTTTATGTAAAGGTTTTGAAAGGTCCGGAAGTTTTCGCACGTTGCCCCAGTTGTCATCACAAAACAATAAAATTACATCGTCCGGAACCCGCATTCCTTTGTCATAATAATCCTGAACTTCTTTATATAAAGCCCAAACCTGAGGCGTTTTCTCCGCTTTTTTTCCTGTTACGTCAGCAATAATTTTTCGCTGGTCTTTTACGATTTTTTCAAGTAATGAGATATTAGTTCCCTCTCCCATCGCTTCATCGCCGTCGCCACGCATTCCCACTGTGACTAATTTTTCCCAGTTTTTGCTTCTTTCTAACCCCAATTTCCAGAATTCCTGCAAAACTTTCTCATTTTTCGAATAATCCCAGACGTTCGGTAAATTATTTTTTTTGATGTATCGATGCCAATCGGTTTGAGCCTGAGCCATCGGTTCGTGGTGCGAAGTTCCCATAATGATTCCCATTTCGTTGGCTAAAGGTCCGTTCAAAACGTCATCATCATAAAAAGCCTTTCCCCACATTGCAGGCCAGATGTAATTACCCTTCATTCGTAAAATCAGTTCAAAAACTTTTTCATAAAATTTAGAATTGATTCCTCCAAACGTTGCTCTTGCCCATCCTCCGAGCGAAGGTTCTTCATCATTCAGGAAAATGCCACGATATTCTACCGCAGGTTCTCCGTCGGTGTAAATTCCTTTTTTAAAGTATAGATTTTCTTTTTTCTCAACCGGAACATCCGCCCAGTAATACCAAGGTGAAACCCCGATTTGTTGCGACATTTCGTAGATTCCGTAAATTGTTCCGCGTTTGTCGCTTCCTGCAATCACAATTGCTTCGGAAACGCCGGGAAACGGATTGCTGATATTTTGAATGATGTATTTTTCATTTTTTCCAGCTAATGATTTTCCGTCGATTTTCTTTTGTTTAATCAAATCATCAATCGCCGATTTTGTTCCGACTGTCCCGATGATAATCAGCGGAGATTGCTGTCCGGAAATCTGATTTAAAATATTTGGCTGACTTCCTGTAACTTTCTGAAAATCGGATTGCAAATTTTTAACAGCTCTCAAAATTCCATTATCAGTTCCGAAATTAACGAACATTGAAAGAGTAACCGATTTTTCTTTTAAAACAATGGTTTCTAAATTTTTTTCCGTGCTGATGAATGGTTGCGCCGCTTTGAGCTGCAAACAAAGTCCGAATATGATGACGAGAAAAAATATTTTTATTTTATTCATATTTTTTGTTTTATATAATGAACCCTTTTCAGGATTCGGATTTTATTTACTTTTCGTTTTCCATAGGTTGCACCTACGGCTATTGATATTGAATCCTTCGGATTCTATTGCGGTGAATCTCTCGCAGCCCGACCTGAGTGGAGCTCTTTTTATGAGGAGGAACGACGAGCAAAAAAGCGGGAACGGAGGGCGGATTAAGCTGCCCAAATAATTATTTTAATTTCTCAAAACAAATCCTCCGTTCGGCTGAATTTCTATGTTGAATTCTCCTTTATTATTAAACTTCACTTCTTTTTCCGATGAATTTCCCTGAGCATCATCATTAATGAATTTCACCGTTTTACCGGCAAGCATTGGAAGATTAATTTTCAGTTTTTTAACCGTTTTTTCCGCATTGATTCCCGACACATACCATTGATTCTGATGTCTTCTGGCAATCACGGAATATTTTCCGGGGTATCCGTCGATGAACACTGTTTCGTCCCAAAGCGTCGGAACTTCTTTCATAAAATCGAGCTGGAATTCGGTGCGTCGCTCAGGTTATTCGGCATTACACCAAACATCTGAACCGGATTTTGAAACAGAACAGCCGTTGCCAACTGGAAACCATCTGTTGTGTATCTTTTATTTTTATCCTTGTTGGATTTTGTTAAATATTTGTTGAGGAAAGTTCCGCCAAACTCCATACTTCCGACCGTATTTCTGATGAACGGATGTAATGTGGCGAAAAACGCTTCCTGTTTGCGGACATCTTCTGAAAAATACAGCATTTCCGAAGCTAAAACAGCCTCGCTTCCTGCATAATTCGGATACATCACTTCCCAGCCTCTTGGTAAAGTTGCTCCGTGGAAAATGATTTTTAATCCAAAATCATTAGCATCGGAAAGAATATCTTCATAAAGACGCATCGTTTCCTGCTTGTCGCCCCCGAAAAAGTCGACTTTCAGACCTTTTACACCGATATCTTTCAGCCATTTCATTTCCTTTTTTCGTTCGATGGATGAGCTCATTTTATTTCTCGGTCCCATCGGCGCATCATTCGCCGCACCGTTGGAATTGTACCAAAGCAATACCTCAACATTTTTGGATTTGGCATACTGAATGAGTTCTTTCATTCGTTCTTTTCCGATATTTTTGTCCCAAAGTGCATCAATCAAAATATATTCATAACCCAGTTTTGATGCCAAATCGATAAAGAGACTCTGGTCTTCGTAATTCATACTGTTGTCCTGCCAAAGAATCCAGCTCCAGGTAGATTTTCCGAAAGTGTATTTTTGTGAAGGTTCATACATTGGTTCTACGACATCAAAAGGAATTGTCGTTTCAACAATCGGTTTCAAAGAATCGCCAATGGTGATAGTTCTCCAAGGTGTTTTTCCAGGAAGTGAAATGGCAGCTCCGGAACTTCCGAAACCATTGTTTTCAGCCATATTCGGATAAGCAACCTGGTAAAGATTCTTTTCTGACGTTGTATCCAAATGAGAAGCGCAGTAAAAACTGTTCACTCCTGTTTCAGACAATAAAATCCAGCCGTCATTTCCAATATGAAATAGTCCAGGAAAAACGTAACCATAATCGGCTTTTGTTCCTAATTCTGCATCAGCTTTGTAACCGCTTTCGTAGCTTGGAGCGGTTCTGGCAAAACCTGTCATCGGCTTCATCATTGGAGAAAGGAAAGTTGTGGTTTGAGAAGGGAATCTATAACCCGTAATTTCCGATTGTACAACTGCGCTCAAACGGTCTTTCATCGGCTGAATCTCATATCTGAAAGCGACATTATTATCGCTCACCCGAAATTCAATTCCGATATTGAAGTTATCTGCATTGGTAAAACTGACTGTCAGAGTATTAGCCGTATAAGTAACCTGTGATTTTTTGATTTTTTCGTTTGTATAATTTTTGAAAACCTTATCTTTTTTGCTGTCAATGAATTTTAAATTTTTAGAGAAATCAGATTCATTGGTTACTAAGCCCAGTGGAGATTTATCAAGCATAGCTTTTCCCTTAAAAGTAACATTATAAAGCGCTTTTCCATTTTCGGAAAAGACATTCAGTTTCAATTTTCCGTCAGGACTGGAGATTTCTGCAACCTGTGCAAAAACAGTATTCACAATGAGAATACTAAACGCAAGTGATAGTTTAAAAAAAAGTTTAATCATAATTAATGAGTTTCAAGAAAAGTCCAATAATCGAAAAACATAATATCTTTTGCTGCTTTTCCATTACATACAAAATACACATCATGAACACCAGTAATTTTTTCCTTCACTTCAGTTTTCACAGTTTCCCAACGGTCGTCTCCACCGGTCAAAGGAACTTTTACCGTGGCGATAATCGGTCCGCTTACACTGTCCAGATGAATGTCCATCATCACATCGCTGTTGTGTGTCGTTCCAACTCTGGCTGAAAATATTGATGCTCCTTTTTTGCCAAAATCCACATTTTTCACACTGGTGTAAGCGCCACTTTTTTTAGCTTTGATAAAGACGCCTGCTTCTTTGTTCTGATAAGATTTTACATTTTCTGACCAGGCAATCATTTCTGCCTGATTAAAAGCATAAGGATTAATGGTTGCAATAGCTTTGGTAATTCCATTGGTCATTTTGATGGGTAAAATAGAACCGTCTTTATTAAAATTAAGTTCTTCCACACTCACCGACCTTGTGAAACCGCTTCCTCCCGGCAACGCACCGTTGTGATAAAAGAAATAGGTTTTCCCTCTGAAATCAACAATTCCGGGATGATTAGTGAAAGATTTCCCTTCGGTTGGCATTACGATTCCGCTGTATTTCCACGGTCCCTGTGCACTTTTACTGGTGGAATATCCAATGAATTCAGGAAGTGGACCGCCCGGCCAGAATAGATAATACAGATTTTTTCGCTTGTACAGCCAAGGTCCTTCTTCATATTTTGTCGGTCTTTCCGGGTTTTCTTTTCCGTCCCTTTTCCCGAAAGATTCTGCGGTCATTGGCACTTCCACAATATCGCCAGAATAGGAAATCATATCCTGATTGAGCTTAACCATTTTAAGTTTGGGATTTCCCCAGTACATATAAGCCTGACCGTCGTCATCAATAAAAACCGTAGGGTCAATATCGCCCCATTCACTCTGAACCAATGGTTTTCCAAGCGGGTCGTGGAATGGTCCAAACGGACTGTCTCCCACCGCAACACCAATCGCTCCTTTGTTATTTGTTTTGGACCACATCGGAACATACATAAAAAATTTGCCGTTACTTTCCACGCATTGCGCTGCCCAGGCATCGCGTTTTGCCCAGTCGAAATCTTTATAGCTCAGAATGCTTCCGTGGTCAGTCCAGTTCACCATATCGTTGGTGGAATAGACCTTCCAGTCGTTCATCACAAACCAGGTGGAATCGTCCTCATCGTGAGTGGTGTAGACATAAAGCCTGTCGTTATACACCATCGGTGCAGGGTCTGCCGTATAATTGGTCTGAATAATGGGATTCTGGGAAAATAATATTCCCGAATAGCCTATTAAACAAAGATTGAGTATTGTTTTTTTCATATTTAACCTTTTTTGAACACTAAGGACACAAAGTTTTTATTTTTTTAAGTTTCACTAAGCCGCTAACGCTTATAAAAGTCTTACGCTATTAATTATAACAAAAGAATTTAATTTATTTTTTCTGAAAACTCCAGTGGTCGAAATTGAAAAGCACTCTTCCGGCTGTAATGTTTTTACCTTTAAAGACAAAATATACATCGTGAACGCCGGAAACCGATTCTGAAATTTTTGATGTCAGGGTTTTAAATTCTTCCCAACCTCCGGTTCTCGGAACTTCAATCCCGGCAATTTTATTTCCGTCCAATTTATCTAATCTCACTTCTAAAATTCCTCCGTCAACACCTGCAGCGATTGAAGCTGAAAATTCAGAAGCGCCTTTTTCAAAATCTACCGAACGAACTTTGATATAACCTCCCACTCTAGCATCGGAAACATAAACTCCCGTCTTTTTGTTTTCGGAAGTGCTGCATTTCTCTGACCAGGCTATTGTTTCCGCTTCATTTCTTTTGTAGGGATTGAGTGTTGCAACGGGATTTACACCCTCTTTGGTCATTGCAATTTTCGGAATGCTGCCATCCTGATTGTATTTGAATTCTTCAATAGATGTTGACCTTCCGTAACTTCCTGCGCCGGGCAATAATCCTGTGTGATAGAACAGGTAGGATTTCCCTTTAAAATCGATAATCCCGCCGTGGTTGGTGAAACTATTGGTCGGCTGTCCGGTCATTATTTTTCCCTGATATTTCCATGGTCCGGTCGGTGAATCGCTTATGGAATATGACAGACATTCGGTTCGGTCAGTCATTCCGGCATACATCATATAATATTGCTTGTTGCGTTTGTAGAACCAAGGACCTTCCACAAAAACATCTTTAAACTGTTCCTGTTTCTGCAAAACCTCATCACTTCTTCCGGGTCGTTTCAATCCGCCAAAAGCTTCTACCGATTGCGGAATTTCGGTGATTTTTCCACCATAGGAAACCATATCTTTGTTAAGCTTCACATAAAATAATTTGCTGTTTCCCCAATAAAGATAAGCCTGTCCGTCATCATCAATAAAAACCGTCGGGTCGATATTATCCCAGGTTCCCGTTGTCACCAATGGTTTTCCGAGTGCATCTTTAAAAGGGCCTGTCGGACTGTCAGATACTGCAACGCCAATCGCCATATTATTATCAACGGTCTGAACGCAGATATACCAATAAAATTTGCCGTTACGTTCAATGCATTGCGCCGCCCAGGCTCTGTCACGAGCCCAGCTGAAAGATTCCAATGAAAGCGGTGAACCGTGGTCGGTCCAGTTGACCATATCATCCGACGAGTACACTCTCCATTTCGTCATATAATAAAAATCATAGCCGGGAATATCGTCTCCGGTGTAGACATACATCTTGTTTTTGTACACCATCGGTGCAGGATCCGGTGTAAAATGGGTTTGGATAATCGGATTCTGGGCTGAAATAAAAGTACTCGCCAACAGGAATGATAATGCGATATATTTTGATTTAAATTGAATCATAATTAATTATTTTGATGAAATAAATTTATAATAAGCCACACCGTGCGCCGGAATATCCAGTGATAATGCCTGATTCGATGTACTGATTTTGGCAATATCCTTCTGTCTCCAAAGATCTCTTACGGTTTGACTACCGGAAATCCCGAGCTGTCTGAAATCTTTATAAGACATATTCACTTTTTCCCTTCCGAAATTGGCAAATGCCACTGCTTTTCCGCCGTCTTCAAGGTCTTTTACGTAAATTTTCAATTCGCCAATGGTCTGCAGACAAACGCCCTGTTTTCCTAAAGCATCCTGATTGACGGCAATCACTTCATCATTCGTTAAAAGATTTAAAGTAAAATCATCCAGTTTCTCAAGGTCGCAACCAATCAGTAATGGTGCTGAAAATATGCTCCAAAGACTGATATGCAGATATTGTTCGTCCGGTTTCAATCGGCTTTGATGCGGATTTCCCCAACCTACGACACCTACCACCAACATATCGGGGTCGTTCCAGTTGCCGGGTTTTGCGTAAGGAGCGGCTTTATCTTGGGCTAAAGCAATATTTTTAACACTCGCCCAGGTATCAGTAATGTCATTGGTGGTTCGCCAGGATTGTGCATCGGCATCATTTCCCCACTTCCAGACATCGCCCATCCCATATTGACAAAGATTGTACACAATATCACGAGGCTGATTTTTTAATAAATCTCCCATTAATTTAAATGGCTTTACGCCTTTATCTAAATCTCCTCCACCCTGAAAATTGAGGGAAGAAACTTTATTCGGGTCGTTATCAGGCAGACCGTCAATCACGCCGCCGTAACTGCACCAATCGTATTTCAGATAATCGATTCCCCATTTAGCGTAGCTTTCGGCATCCTGTTTTTCGTAGCCGTAGCTTCCTGCACAACCACCGCAAGTCCAAGGTCCGGGAGAAGAATAAATTCCTGCTTTCAGACCTTTTGAATGAAAGTAATCGGTTAATTCCTTCATATCCGGAAATTTTGAATTGGTCAGAATATAACCGTTATCGTCACGCATTTTACCTTTGAAAGACGGGTCTTTTCCGTCTCTGTTAAATTGCCACGAATCATCGATGTTGATGTAATTCCAGCCGTGGTTTACCAATCCTGTTTTAACCAAAGCATCGGCAGCGCGTTTTACTTTATCGGCAGAAACTTCGTGTCCGAAACAGTTCCAGCTGTTCCATCCCATTGTGGGTGTCAAAGCTATTTTGTCTCCGCTTTCTATTCTTAATTTTTTTGAAACTGAACCTTTTGTATTTTTAGCGGATAAAAGGACTTCATAGATTCCTTTCGTATCTATTTTTCCGGTGATAATTCCGGTCTGTGAATCTATGGTTAAACCTTTCGGAAGATTTTTCGCCGTAAAAGTCATCGGCCTGTCCCCTGTTGCTGCAACCCTGAACAAAAAAGGTGAGCCGGGACGAACGCCATAAACACCTGCTGAATTAATTTTTGGAGTTGCCGCTGGTTTTGGCGTTAAAATATAAGGTACTGATGAAATCGGATTAAATGTTATCAGTTTTGCACCGTCTGAAGTTTCAAACTTAGCATCTGCCCAATCGGCGTGGTCATAATAAGGTCCGTTTCCGCCATCTGTTACGACTAATTCTACTTGTTGTACACCTTCCAGCGAAACGGAAACAGGCTTTGCTTTATCGCCTAATTTCATTATTCCGCTTGACCAAAGCTTTTTGTTGTCGCCATAAATTTCAAATTCAACTGCGGGATTTTGATCTTTCATTTCGTCATCCAATCCTACCAAAGCTGAAAAGCTTTTTGCTTTACCGTTTAATTTAATCAACAAAGAACTTTCGGCGTGCGTACCAAAACCTCTTTTGAAAACTTCGCCGGCAATCGTCATAGGTTTTCCGTCCACCGAAGTATTGATGCCGGGTTTTCCGTGTCCCTGTGTTGCCACGCTTAAATCCAACTGGTCTAACCAAACGGTTGACTGTGCCTTGGAAATATTTCCCGACAGCAAAAATGTTACAGCAATTAAAAGTATTTTTGTCTTCAACATGATTTAAAAATTTGGATTTAATTAAATTTCCACCAATCAAAATAGAAAAGGTCCTTTTCACCTTTAAAAACAAAATATAAATCGTGGATTCCTTTTATACTTTTCAGAGGTGTATTAATGGTTTTATATAAGTCGCCCTCACCTTTTCCTGTAACGTTAACAACTCCCAGCAATGGCCCATTAAGAGCATCTGAACGTACTTCTATTTTTCCGCCATAAAGAGAAGCAACATTTACATCCAAAGATTTTACGCCTTTGGAAAAATCTACCCCTTGGATTTTAATATAATCACCATTGTTAATTGAGGTAACGATGACGCGGTCTGTGATTTTTTTGCCTCTGTTATAGGGTTGATTGCGTTCCCATTCTGTGACCATTTCTGTTTTCAGACCTTCGCTGTAAGCCATCGTTTCTGCTTCCACTTTTTTATAAGGGTTCAGAGTGCCCACTCTTTTTGCACCATCCGTAGTCCAGAAAGGAAGCTTCTGAATGGTTCCATCTGCATTGTAGGTAATTTCTGTGACACTAACAGACCTACGTTCGTAATGTTTGCTCATCGTCTGCATTCTAAGCATATGATTGAATCCGAAAACATAAGATTTACCTTTGAAATCTATGATACCGGGATGATTTCCGCTGGATCTCTGGTCGCCATCCATTATTACACCTCCATAATTCCAAGGACCTGTAGGCGATTTTGCCATTGCATAACCAATCCCTTCCGGACAACATTTAGAAGCGTAAGCCATATAGTAGATTCCGTTTCGTTTCCACGCCCAAGGTCCCTCCTGATATTTGAAAGGATCTGGCTGGTCTTTGACCTTCGCAAACGAGGGGTCTTTCGTAATTGGGCCAGCAAGAGATATCATATCTTCGTTGAGTTTAGCATACCAAAGATTCGGATTTCCCCAGTAGAGATAAGCCTGCCCGTCGTCATCAATTAAAACTGTGGGATCGATGTCATCCAGAGAATTTTTGATCAAAGGCTTGCCGATAGGATCGGTGAAAGGTCCATATGGACTGTCCGCCACCAAGACCCCAATACCCATATTGTTGGGCATTGGACAATACATATAGAATTTCCTTTTTCTTTCAACAACCTGTGGCGTCCAGGCACCGTTGTCGGTATTTACCCATTTAAAATCCTTGAGCGAAGCCACTACGCCGTGGTCTGTCCAATTGACCATATCTGTGGAAGTGTATAGTAACCAGTCTTTCATTTTGAATCCGAAGGCATCGTAGTCATCGTGGCTGGTGTACAGAAAAACCGTGTCATTATGAACCATCGGTGCAGGGTCTGCAGTGTACTTGGTTTGGATAATGGGGTTTTGAGCATTCATTGATATTCCTAAGAATAACAACCCAAAATTCAATATATATTTCTTTATCATATTAACTATTTTTTCGATTAATATTTAATAACCTGTTCCGTCCAGGTAGGTCCATTGATGTAAAACATTCCGTCTTTGTAATGCACCGGCTCGATTCCCATTTGCGGACCCAGTTCCCAAGGTTCGAAGGTCTGACTGTAGGGATAAGGTCGTTTTTCATACATAAAATAATGGCAGGAATTCCAGAGATTTCCGTCCGGACCGATGAATAATGCATTATGTCCTGTTTCCTGATAAGGATCTTGAGTATCTGTAAACTGCAGATTTTCATAGCCTCCATCTTTTGCCATTTGCTGTCTGTAACCTTTTTTGCGGGTCCCGAAAATCGGTTCAGGGGAAGCGAGTTCCCAAGGTCCTAAAGGTGATTTTGATTTCAGCAAACCCACTTCATAACCTCTTGTCCAAGTTGAAAAAAACATAAAATAGGTACCTTCTTTTTTAGTCACGAAAGGTCCTTCGATTCCGCCAACCATCCATTCCGGCCAGCCTGGTTGTTTTTTATCCAGGAATTTTTGAATGGGCGTGATTAATTTTCCTGTTTTTAAATCAATTTTAGCCTGAAATAATCCATTTCCGCTGCAATAGAGATAAACCTGTCCGTCCTCATCCTCAAACAAAGTGGCATCATTGTTATATTGTGGGGTGAGCGGACCATTCAGCAGTTTATATGGACCTGTCACTTTATCGGCTGAAAATAACCAAACGCTGTGTGTCGCCATTCCCTTCGGGTCTTCTTTGGTTACCTTTCCACTGTTTACAATCAGATAATATTTCCCTTTGATGAAATGAATTTCGGGAGCCCAAAAACGACCATCATAAGGGCAATCTTTTGGTAGTTTTTTAGCATCAATCAAAAAAGAATGCTGCTTCCAATTCACCATATCTTTTGAAACCAACATCCGGACTCCGGGATTTTTGCCTTCCCAAACAGGATTGGAAGTTCCCACACAATACCATAAATCATCGACCTTAATGATGAAGTGATCACGCATAGAAATGGCAGAATCCCTGGTAATCGGATTGGTGTATCGGAATTCTCTTTTAGCTGAAACTTTTGATGTTTCACCCTGAGCAAAATTCAGATTTGAAATAAAAATGAATAAAAATAATAACAGAATATCTTTAAAATTTTTCATATTTTGAAATATTTATCTTTTATAAGGACTTTCATCCATTTTCAAATACGTTTCTTCATAACCGCCGTTGTCTATGATGATTTTGTACAGTACAATTCCTGGGTCAAGAGGTTCTACCGTCAAAGTAAAATTGTCGTTTTGGTTTGCAGGAACAAGAAATGTTTCCACTTTTTCCACGATTCTTGCTGCTGCGGCAGGATACATTTTGGTGTAATTATTTGCCCAGTTCAAATCCTGATTGAGACCGATGGTTTTTGAGTTATTTTTATCGAGATAAGCTTTTACACTGTGTCCTCCTTTTTTGAACGGAAGCGTAGAATCAAAAATAAAATGAATTTTTACCTCGGAAGGTTTATTTTTAAGATTAAATTGATAGCTTATCGCTGAACCAGTCGTTTTTTCGGTGTAAGGCATCAATGCAATGCCGGAAAGTGTTCTTCCCAAACCAGGAATGACCGTACATTTTGTATTTGCTGAAGCTTTAACCTCAAAAAAATGTTCGGCTTCCATTGCAACTACACCATTCTTTTCTTCAAAAATATAACCGCCTGTTTTTGCATCTTGTTTCGTGATTCTGTAAACGGTTGGCTTGATATTTCCCTCTTTCGGTTCGTCCCAGGATTTGTAACCAATGTGCGTCTGGTCCATTATATGGTTCCATTTTCCATTGGAAATATTGAGGTTGTAATCTTTCATATATTCTGCATCTCTTGCGAAACATTCATCAGCATAGTCTGCCCACTCATTGGCTTTCAAATCTTTTTCTGTTGCTAGTTTATGATTCATTGCGACTGCATAATACATATCGTAAAGATTTGCCATTGCGCGAACGGGATGCAAAACGAGTTGTTTATAGGTATCTTTATAAGCCTCCTCTAAATTGATAAATTGTCTCAAAGCTCTTGTTTCTAAAGCCAAATATGCATCCCTTACCTGCAAAAATTCACCGCTTTGAAGATTATAGGTTTTATCATTCAGCATTTCTGCCGAAACTCTTGAATTGTATTTACAGTAAAGATTAATGATTTCTGCAATTTCCTTTGCATTGGTCTTTCCAAAATGTTCTTCAGCAAATTTCAATGAATAATTTTCAATATTGTCCTGCGTAAAAGAAGTCGGATTCCACGCCATATTCAGGAAGAAATCCATTGGATATTCGTTCGGTTTTAAGTCTCCTACATTCAAAATCCAGATTTTATCAACGCCGTAACTGTACGTTAACTGCAACTGTTCCCACATATGCGGAATCTGCGTCATATTCAGCCACTGATAGGCTCTTGGCGCACCGTGCAAATCAACGTGATAATACATTCCGTAACCGCCTGGATGCTTTTTGGAATTCAATTCAGGAAGTCGTCGTACATTTCCCCAATTGTCGTCGCAAAGCAAAATAATGACATCGTCCGGACCTTTCATTCCCTGATCGTAATATTCCAAAACTTCACTGTACAAAGCCCAAAGCTGAGGTGTCTTTTTTGCAGGTTTTCCTGTTACTTTTTCAATAACTTTTCTTTGGTCAGCCATTATCTGCTCCAACTGTTTGAAATTAGCTTCGGCACTTCCCAAATCGCTCATCGGTTCGTCGCCGTCACCACGCATTCCCATTGTTACGAGATTATCATAATTCTTATTACGACGAAATCCGTCTTCCCAAAATTTCAGGAGTGCTTCTTTATTGGTGTGATAATTCCATTCTCCATTTCCATATTCCTTACGGTGATTTCCCCATTCTTTTTGAGCTCGCATCATTGGTTCGTGGTGTGAAGTTCCCATTACGATTCCATATTCATCGGCAATTTTTGGATTAAGCGGGTCGTCTTCGTTAAAGGCTTTTCCCCACATTGCTGGCCAAAGATAATTGGCTCTGAGACGCAACAGAAGCTCAAACATATTCGCATACATTTTGCTGTTGATGCCTCCGAATTTCGTTCTTGCCCAGGTTCCAAAAGCGGGTTCCTCATCATTGATGAAAATTCCACGGTATTTTACCTTTGGCTCGCCCGAAGCAAAATATCCCGGAACGACATACGCTGAAGAACGTTTCTGAACGGGAACATCATTCCACCAATGCCACGGTGAAACACCAAGCTGTTTTGAGATTTCGTAAATTCCGTAAATCGTTCCCCGTCTGTCACTTCCTGCGATGATGAGCTGTTTTTTTGAATTTGATTTTGAATTATCTACGGTTGTAATGACAAAACTTTCCCACTTTCCTTTCAAATCTTTGGCATTGATTTTTTTTGATGAAATCAATTTATCAATCTGCTTGCTGGTTCCAACTGTTCCGATGATGATTTCAAATTCGCCGGAAGTTTCTGTGGTGAATAGATTCGGTAGTTTTCCTGTTACTTTCTGAATATCGTTCTGTAAATCTTTTGCAGCGCGAATGACGGCAACATTTTCTGATGGGTCATAAAATAAATCGGCAACCTTTCCTTCTTTTGAAACAATAGGGAATCCTTTATCATCTGAAATGATATTTTCTGTGATTCCTGAGGTTTGTTGCCCCAACAGTTTTAATAGCCCAAAAAAAAGGAATACTATTGATAATGTATTTGTTTTCTTATGCTTCATCGTAGCTTATTAGATTTTTTCAAAACCGTTTTTTAAATGTTTATTATTTCATAGACTTGAATAAAACAGGTTTATATCTACTTAAAAAGCTCCTGTGCAAACTGATGCAGACTGTCTCTCCAAACCTGCCAGCTGTGACCTCCAGGATAATCTCGGTACGAATATTTAATTCCTATTTTATCCAGTTCTTTCAGCATTTTCTGACCGTTTTCGTAAGCGATATCGTCTTTTCCGCCCATTGAAATCCAGAAATTTTTAACGTTGGATGAAAATGCAGATTTATTTTCATTTAAAAATTTGTACTGTTTATCGGCAACGTCCTGAAGCATCGGCAACATATATCCAGAACTGAAAACACCCAAGCTTGAGAACATATCCGAATTCTGAATTCCTGTATATAATGTATAGATTCCGCCCATAGAAAGTCCGGCTAAAGCACGATTTTCTTTGCCTTTTTTTATTCTGTAATTGGATTCGGCAAAGGGAATGATGGATTCTTTCAGCTCTTTTTCAAACATCTGGAGATTGCGCTCGCCAAAGTTTCGGATTCCACCTTGTCCGATATTGGCATCCGGCATAATGATAACCATCTTTTTAGCTTTCCCTTCCGCAATCAGATTATCTAAAATCAGATTGGTTTTACCTTGATTCGCCCAACCGCTTTCATCTTCTCCTCCGCCGTGTAAAATATACAATGCCGGATAAGATTCAGAAGAATTTTGGTCGTAACCCGGTGGCGTGTAGATGAAAACCCGTCTCCAAGAATTGGTCACTTTGGAATAGAAATTTTTGATGCGGATATCGCCGTGCGGAACGTCTTTTAAAGCATAAAAATCATCGCCATTAAAAGGAATATCGATTCCGCTGGCGTATCTTCCCATTCCATAGAAAGTCTTGCTGGATGGGTCTGCAACCGCAACACCATCAATCAGCAAAGAATAATAATGAAAGCTTCCCCTTTGTACATCCGTCGTTCCTGTCCAGAAGCCATCTGCGTCTTTTTTGAGGTCATATTTTTTTCCTAAATCGATTTGAACTTTTTGCGCTTCCGGCGCTTTTACCTTGAACATCACTCTTCCATCGGGAAGGATTTGAGGATACTGCGCATTCCTGATATTGGTTGCTGCAGGCGTTCCTAAGACGGTAAATCCATCAAATTTAGTTTTATCAACAGACTTAAATAAGAGCTGTGAAAAGATATATAAATCATTTTTCCAGACTTTGAAATCGTGACCGCCTGGCTCAATGTAGAAGATATGCGGGATTTTATTTTTCTTCAGATAATCGCTGGTTCTTTTGCTGAAAGGCATCAATCCGTCCGCATCACCACAGGAAATAAATATAAGTTTCATTTTCAATGCTTCCTGTGGATTCGGCAAAAGCTGATTCGGTTCTTTTGTATTGGGTGCTGAAGAAAATGCGCCCAGCCACGCAAATTTATCGATGTTGCCGAAAGCGAAATTCTGTGTTTGTCCGCCTCCCATCGACAAACCGGCTAAAGCTCGGTTTTCACGGTCTTTTTTGACAGGATATTTTTTTTCTACAAACGGAATCAGGTCATTCAGCAAATCTTTTTCAAAAGTTGCGAAGGCTTCGACTTTATCCGGAGCCATAATATTTCCTGTTGCTCTGTCATCTTTCATCGCACGGCCGTTCGGCAAAACGACAATCATCGGTTGCAGCTTTCCCTGTGCGTAAAGATTGTCCAGAATAACATTCGGTTTTCCCTGATTGAACCATTCTTTTTCATCTCCGCCAATGCCGTGAAGAAGATAGAGAACAGGATATTTTTCCCCTTTTTTGAATCCCGGCGGTGTGTAAATCAGAGCTTTCCGTGTAGTTCCAACGGTTTTTGATGTGTATTGAATCGTATCGATTTTTCCGTGGGAAATGGTTGAGTTTTCAATATCAAAACCCTTTAGAGCTTGTTTATCAAGAGTTTGTGCCGAAACAAACATTCCGGATAATACGAAACTTACTGCTAATATGATGGATTTGTTCATGATTTTTATTTGTATTTTTTACACTTATTAATTTAGATAAAAAAAAGACTGACAAGGGTTTTATCTTTTTACATTTTTAATGTTAATTATCATTGCCGCAATTAACAGGTCGCCTCTACGAGGCTTTGTTGTGATGACTATTTTTTTCTATTAACAGATTGCTGCTCCTACAGAACATCAATTTTCTTTCAAATAGCGAATCTTTTGCAGCCCGACTTGAGCGGAAATCCTTTTTTGCTTGTACTCTAGTTCTATTTAATCTGAAATCATCTGCAAAAAAGATTGAGAGCGGAAGGCGGATAAAGCTGCCCAAATTATTCAACTCTAATTATTCCGAACTTATATTCACTCTGAAAAAATCAACATCTACAAAACCTCCCAGATTTTTGGTTGCATAATTGAAAATCGCAAACTTTGAACCCATAAAAAATCTCCGATAATCGAAAATCATTTTGTAATCTTTTGCCATTTCGGTCCAGTTTTTCTGGTCGGTGCTGTAATAAAAATCGGCCAAATCTTTTCCGAGATTAAAATCGGCATCAATTTTAAAATAGACTTTGTCAGAATTCAGAGGAATTCTCTTTTTTTCATCTTTTTTAACACCTGTAACCGCCTTATTTTTACTATCTAAACTGACTTCATTGGTTGAAAAAACAATAAACTTTTTACCATCTTCCATTATTACAGATAAAATTCCTGAATCGCCGTTGAAAGCACTGAAACCTGCAACATCACCATCTTTCATAACTTTCACATCCAGAGCAACAATACCACTGGATTTCGGACCTTCCATTCTTTGGGTCAACGTATTCGGAGCGAGGTACAGATTATCGACGACTTTATTGGTTTTTAATCTTAAAAAGCCTTTTCTGTCGGATAAAGACCAAGCTGAATTGACAGGATTATGATTCCACTGCCACTGGATTTTCATCTTTTTGTTAGAAAATTCGTCACTTTCTACCAAATGATTTTTGGGTTTAAATGGAGCTAATGGAACTTCACCTTTCAAAGGAACTTTTCCATTATCACCTAAAATTGGCCAATCGTTTTCCCATTTCACAGGGAGCAAAATCGGAACTCGTCCTACTCCATTTCTGTCCTGGAAAATCAGTGAATACCAATTACCATTTTTATCGTCAATCAAAGCACCTTGTCCGGCGTAGGAAAATCCAAGAAAATTGTCTTCAAGAATAACTTTTTTCTCGTAAGGTCCGGTTACTTTATCAGCTCTGTAAACTTCCTGACGACGTTTTCCGCCTCTCGGCCAGGAAATCATCATCATATAATATTTTCCATCTTTTTTAATGATTTGATTGCCCTCCAAAAGTCCGGTTTCCGATTCATCTTTCTGGAAAACTTCTATTCCGTCCTGATTTCCGATAATGGTTTTAAAATCCGGGCTCAGCTCAAAAACTTTGTTGGAAGTGAAGACATACACTCTGTCGTCATCATCGAAAAGCAAAGATGCATCGTGAAAATGTCTGGTTCTTGTAATCAATTTCCAATCTCCTTTTTCAGGATTATCTGTAACATAGAAATAAGATTTGAAAGGCTCATCATTCGGGGAAAACAGAACGTAATATTTTCCTTTGTGAAAACGTATGGAAGAAGCCCATTGTCCTCGTCCGTAAACACTTCCGTCTATCAAATCATATTTGGAATTGTCATTTAAGGTGTCAAAAACATAGCTAGACATTTCCCAATGGACCAGATCTTTAGAATGCATTACCGGAGCGCCCGGCATCAGGTGCATTGTGGTGCTTATCAGATAAAAATCATCGCCGTTTCTTGTGATCGATAAATCCGGAGCGTCTGCCCAAATGATTGGATTGATAAATTGAGTTATCGCCTTTTCAGAGTGATTTATCTGGGCTGAAAGGTGATTCAGCCCGATAAATCCCAAAATAGAAACTATATAAAATGATTTATTAATTTTCACGGTTTTGAATTTGATGTTATTAAACAAACCTTGAAGGTTTAGAATATTTAAATTAATTCGGAACAATATCATTTGAAGATGTACTGTATAAACCAATCAAACTTCCTGTGAATCCTCCCGCAACATCGGTAGAAAGGATATCTCCGGAAACCGCGCCGCCTAGATTTTTGAAGCTTTTACCACCAAAAGAATAATTGAAGCTGATTTCATCTTTTTCTCCTGTAATCTGAAATTTTATATTTTTTGAAAGTGAAATTTTTTCGCTTGCAATTAATTTAGATTCACCTTTTTCAGTTCTTTCCAAAACAATGTAGAAATCTTTATCTTTCTTCGTAATACCGAAAACGTAATTGAATGTTTCGCTTTGATACAGCGTAATTCCAGCCAATTCTTTTTCAGATTTAGGTTTAAAATCAAGTGTCACGGATGTTTCAAAATCTTCGTGCTGCAATCTGTGGAATAAAGATGAAATCGGAGCCAAGGCTTTGATATTCGTTCCCATAGGATTCACTTTTACACCCGTTTTCGTAGTCGTAATGAAGTTTTCACGCGGTCCGCGCATTGCAATCCAGCGGAAATCGAGGTTTTTATCGGTCAGTTTATCATCATACGTGAAATTCCCGTTCGGGAAAAATCCATTTTGTCCGGTTTGGTTTTGAACGCCTTGTGGCATTTTTAATTTTGGTTTCATCGGAACCAAGCCATTTTGAAACACAGGATACGTTCCGCTCCAGTCAACCGGAAGAATGAAGGTTTCTCTACCGTGATTTACACGTCCTTTTTCGTTGGGACGAATGGCCAAAAACACACCGTACCATTGTCCGTTCGGGCCTTCCACCAAATCGGCGTGACCTGCCCAATCCACTTTTTCTTTTCTGTCTCTAGGAAAATATCTCTGGGTAAGAATTGGATTATTCTTAGCGGGAACAAACGGTCCTTTCGGAGAATCTGCCATAAAAATCACTTCGCTGTGGTTGCCTCCGGTTCCGCCTTCTGCGCACATCAGGTAATATTTTCCTTTGTATTTGTATAAATGCGGGCCTTCAATCCAAATTGGCTTTTGAGAAAGGTCAACGCCACCGTTTACAATAATTCTGTCTGAACCTTCGACAACCTGGTCTTTTTCTAAATCATAATCCCACATTTTGATGACGCGGTGACCTTGATATTGCACTGTTCCCTGTGGTGGTGCGTCGTTGTGAACGATGTAAGCTTTTCCGTCATCATCGAAGAAAATAGCAGGATCGATACCGTCGAAATTCAGTTTCTGGACTTCGCTCCAGCCTTTTGCCGGGTCTTTAGTTTTTACGACCATATTGCCGATTCCACCTGCAATCTGAGTGGTAATCATATAAAATGTGTCGTTGTACTTGTTGTATTTGATATCTGGTGCGTAAATTCCGTGAGAAACGCCACCTTTTTCAACTTTTAACTGAGAAGGTCTGTCGAGAACGTGCCCAACCTGCTTCCAATTGACCAAATCTTTGGAAGTGAAAATCGGAACACCCGGAAACATTGAAAAAGAAGAGTTTACTAAGTAATAATCATCTCCTTTTTTGGTGATACTTGGGTCGGGATAACAGCCCTGAAGAATCGGGGAATAGAATTCGTCTGATTTTAAAGGATTGTCGTTGTATATTTTGTCGTTTCCTTTATATTGAAAATCGGTGAATGTCTGGGCTGAGATGCTGGTCGTCGACAGTAGAGCTGCTGCTGCAATAATGCCGTTTTTATGTGCTGAAAAAATCGATTGCATTAGTCTCTGTTTCATTATTATATTTTTAGATTATTAGGATTGTTATAAAAAAAGACCTTAACCAAAAAATAATTAAGGTCTTAACTATATGAAGAAAATAACTACGTTCTAAACGCCACTGAATGCACTAAAGCCGCCGTCGACAGGAATTAAAGCTCCTGTAATGAAGCTTGCCGCATCCGAACAGAGAAACTGTATTGTTCCGTTGAGTTCCTCCACTTCTCCAAATCTTTGCATTGGTGTCTTGGCCATTACTTTTTTGCTTCTATCTGTTAAAGATCCATCCGGATTCAGTAAAATGGCACGGTTTTGATCTCCTATGAAAAATCCGGGAGCAACGGCATTGACACGGATTTTATCTCCAAATTTTAAAGCTAAATCAGAAGCTAACCATTGTGTAAAGTTTGTAATTGCTGATTTTGCCGCCGAGTATCCAGCTACTCTTGTAATTGCAGAATAAGCTGCCATTGAGGAAATATTCACGATGCTTCCGCTTTTCTGCTCTGCCATCACTTTTCCGAAAACATAGCTTGGATAAACGGTTCCGTTGATGTTAAGATCGGTCACTTCATCCCATCCGCTGATGTTCATATCGAAAAATGACTGCTCTGGAGATAATGTTGCTGAAGGAATATTTCCTCCGGCAATGTTCAGCAAAATATCTATTTTACCATACTTTTCTATGATTTTCTTTGATGCATTTTCGAGGCTTTCGATGTTCATTACATTCGCTTCAACGGCAAATGCATCACCTCCTAAATCTGTAAGTTCCTTTATGCGGGAATCCAACGTTTCCTGATTTCTTCCCAAAGCCACTACTTTTGCTCCCGCTTCGATAAAACTTTTGGCAAGGCTTCCTCCCAAAACGCCGGAAGCACCTGTAATGACCGCTACTTTATCTTTTATGCTGAATATTTCGTTCATTTTTAATTATTGATAAATGATGATTGATAAATGATAATATTGAACCCTTCGGGTTCGTTGGATTGTTTTGCTCTAGGTTACACCTACGGTTACTGATATTGAACCCTTCGGATTCTCCTTATCTTGATTCAGAATTGACAGCTGCCATCACACCGTCGATTTGTCCTAAAGCCAACATTCTTCCTAAGAAAGAATAGCCGGGATTATAACCTTTATCGATATCTTCTGACAACAATCTTCCATGGTCGATTCTCATTGGCAAATCCGGGTTTTCTTTTTCGAATACACGAATTACGTCAATTAATTTTCCTCTTCCGCCTAGATGATGTGCTTCAATGAAATCGCCGTTTTCGAAAACATTGGTGCTTCTGAGGTGAACGAATTTTGTTCTGTGGGCAAACTTCTGAGCCAGCTTCGGAACGTCATTCTGAAGATTGGCACTCAAAGAACCTGCGCAGAAAGTCAATCCGTTGTGGGGATTATCCACAGCATTCAGGAACCAGTCTATATCTTCTTCGTTAGTTACAATTCTCGGTAAACCTAATAAAGCGAAAGGCGGATCATCGGGATGCACACACATCTGGATATTCCATTCTTCACAAACAGGCATTATTTTTTCAAGGAAATATTTTAGGTTTTCCCGAAGTTGGTTTTTATCAATTCCGTCATATAAAGCCAATAAATTATTGAACTTTTCTACAGGATTTAAATCCCCTTCTTTAATATTTCCGTTAACGAATCCCTGTGTTTTTACAATAACAGAATCTATCAGATCATTATTATCCTTTTCTGTGAGCGTGCTTTTTAATAGTTCAACTTTTTCCAGGATTTCCTGATTATAGTCGTTTTTCGCTCCTTCTCTTTTCAGGATATGAATTTCAAAATAAGCAAATCTTGCTTTATCAAAATAAAGTGACGAAGATCCGTCTTCCCATTCGTGGAAAAGATCTGTTCTTGCCCAGTCTAAAACCGGCATAAAATTATAGCAAACCGTATTTATGCCTGCTTTTCCTAAGTTTTCGAGACTTTTAATATAATTTTCTATCAAAAAATCACGGTCTTCACCTCCGTATTTGATTGCTTCGCTTACGGGAAGACTTTCCACAACAGACCAGCGAAGGCCGTGACTTTCTATATATTTTTTGTAATCATTAATAGCCTCCAAACTCCAAATCTCTCCGTTGGGAACACTATGAAGTGCAGAAACAATACCTTCTACACCGATCTGTCGAAGGGTCTGTAATTTAATTTTATCGTTCTTCCCAAACCAACGCCATGTTTTTTCCATACCATTTAAATTTTTAATTGAAAAACAAGGCAGATGTTTTTAGAATCTGCCCTGTGAACTATATATGAAATGTGAAATTAAGTAATTTCTAATAACCAGGATTCTGATATTTTGCTTTAATATCTGCAGATACTTCCATAGCATCGAGCTGTCCTTGAGGAATAGGTCTTAGATAATGGAAAGGCTGAATAGTCCTTGTAACTGTTTGCGGTGTATGATTTCCATAATTCGCACCTCCAATAGAATAGGTTGCTGACTTTGATGCCCACGTCTGAGTTCTCACTAGATCGTACCATCTATATCCTTCTCCAAAGTATTCTCTTGATCTTTCTGCAAGAATATAATCAATGGTTATTGTGGAAGGTGTGGCTGCAATCATAGTAGCACTGTTATCAACAACATACGATGCATTTTGTGCATTATTAAATTTCCATTTTCCAGCACGTCCACGTATCACATTAATTAAATCTCTTGCCGACATAGATCCGGATGCCCCCTTCACGGCAGCTTCCGCTGCAATAAAGTACAATTCAGAGAATTTAGCGGCATAAAAAGGACGGGTATGACTTGGATTGGGATACCCTAAACCATTTCCATTATCGGTTCTATATGGTCCGATTTTCCAGATACCGGGATAAACAATTCTACTGATACCACTTGGAGCAATCACCCAGTCTGCTCTACCAGGAAGGGTACCTGCCCCCACACCGCTCTGATCGGCTGTGGTTGGATAGGTTGGAGTTTGGGAATCATCATTTAGAAATGTTAAAACGGCATCATTTGCGTGTATCGGAAGGTTATTGGCATTGTACAATGTGGTTACATTCGTAAGCCCAGTTCCTTCTTTATGCCAGTTTCCTCTATATACGGTTGTAAAGGTTCCGTCGTATCGAGAATCATTTGTTTTATCTGCAAATGTATTTTTAATAACCTCAATGGTTGGAGCCATTCTTACCCAAGGTCTTCCCAATGGCTGAAACGCTGCACGCTGCACAGAACTTGCTGCAGACCAAGTTGTCGCAGAAGTACTACTTTTAAGATTGGTATAATTCCAGGTCATCATCCATGATGCAAAGTTATTCGGAGACCATCCGTCACCATAACTTGCCTGAATAACCCCTTCATTGAAATAGGCACTGGTTTCTGTATGATCTGCATACAGCATACATTCACTATTACGATCGTTGTCACCTCTGTTCACATCATAGTAAGTTGGCTGTAAGGCATACTGCCCAGGATTATTGATAGCATCCATTGCAATATCATAAGCTTTCTGAAAGTACCATTGAGGATTGTGACCATCCGGATCGGTACGGGATGTTTCAGGGTAAGTAGGGATACTGTTTGGGTTTTGGAGCCACCATCCATATGTTAAATATGCCTTTGCTAAATATAATCTCGCCACATTTTTAGTTACCCCTCCTTTTACACGAGGATCAACAGGAAGATTATCAATCGCTTTTACCAAATCCGGGAAGATAGCTTTAGTATACACTTCTGTAACAGTATTTCTCACTGAAGTTGTTTTTGGATCAATATTAAAAGTAAGCTCACCAGACCCAAGATCTAGAGGTACACCACCATAAGTCTGAACCAATAAGAAATAGTAGAACGAGCGGAAAAATCTTGCCTCTGAAATTAATGATTCTGCTATACCTGCTCCAGATCCGTTCTGTATGATTCCATTTGCAGTGTTAATTGACGGGAATACAGATCCCCATACCATACTGGTAGGAAAGGTATTTGAATTGATACTTCCTGCACCCCCCGTCATATCGAGATCTTTAAAGTTTCCATCGGCACTTTGCCCCCATGTTGCCTCATCTGTACCTGTCATATTAGCATTAAGCCAGTATCCATTTCCATAAAGTAGTCTTAACTGTCTGTACAATGAAGTTACTCCCTGCGATATTCCTCTTTCTGTAGAGAAATCTTCCGGAGTATAAATCCCTCTAGGCTGTTCGTCCAAAATCTCATTACACCCTGTTGTTGTAAATGCTATTGAAGCTAAAAATAAAGCAGCAATGAATTTTTTATTTAAATTAATCATGACTTATAATTTTAGAAGGTTAAATTAAGACCCAAGAGATAATTTCTGGTAGCTGGGTTGTTTGTTCCTATAACTAACTGATTCGCTTTGTACGAATTAACAGCCTGATTCTCATTTCCTCTTGAGTTTGGTTCAGGATCCATTCCGGAATGTCTGTAATATGGCGAACCGAAAACAAATGGATTTTGTACCGTTACATATAATCTTAGATTACTTACACCTAAATTTTCAAGAGTGCTTTTATTAAAATTATATCCTAAAGTAATTGTTCTGATTTTTACAAAAGATGCATCAAAAAGAGCAAGAGTTGATGCATATTTAGGGTTATCCCCACTTAATAATCCTCCTGGTTTAGGATATCTTACATCTGTATTTTCGGGAGTCCAATAATCTACATCCACATTATTCCCTCGGCCTGTTAACCTGTTCAGATATCCGGCTGAGCCATAAATTGTGCTAATAAGAACCCCTCCTTTTTGAAAAGCTCCGACAACACTCAGATCAATGTTTTTATAAGCCAGTCTAGTATTAAAACCACCAATAAAATCAGGATTTGTATTTATTATTTGTCTGTCTGCCTCATTAATTGCTCGTACAGGCGTCCCATCTGCATTATAGCCTCCTGTATACAAAACTTTGATCATTCCTGGCGCTGCACCTACTTGTGGTTCTAAAATATTCAGATATGGATCGCCTTGCTGCCAAAGACCAATATATTGGTAATCATATATTGCATTGATGTTGTACCCCACAAACCATAAATTATTAACATTTCTGTCCTGCCCAGATGCCAATGCTGTGATTTTGTTTTTGTTTGCTGCTAAATTACCTCCCACTTCCCAACTAAAACCTTTGGGATTGTCAAAAATCAAAGCATTCAAAGAGACTTCCAGACCTTTATTCTGCGAAGCTCCCACATTCTGCAACACAAGATTTAAACCACTTGATGAAGGAAGCTGTTTATCTAGTAATAGTTTTTCAGTATTAGTAACATAATATTCAACTGTACCACTTATTCTTTTGTTAAAAATTGAGAAGTCAACTCCATAATTCCATGTCTTAGAAAATTCCCAACCCAGTGACGCATTTGGCGCTCTGTTTACATAATTTCCAATTGCATTTGCAGCTCCAAAATTATAAGGTGTTGTACTTAGGCTGCCAAACGTTGTGTACGGGGCAACAGCTTGGTTTGATGTTTGTCCGAAACCTGCCCTTAACTTCAATGTATTAATGTATTTTGAATCCTTTAAAAAACTTTCATTAGCAACATTCCAACCTGCTGATATTGCCGGATAGGTATGCCACTGATGGCCTTTAGCCAATACTGAAGCGCCGTCTGATCTTACCGTTGCTGTTAACATATAACGATTATCAAACTGATACATCACTCTTCCCATGAATGACATCAGACCTCTTCTCCAATATCCCTGATTGTTGGGATCTATAGTTATTTCCCCTTGTGCATGGCCTAAATTAAAATATTGAAATGCATCTAGAGGAACATCTCGGGCGGCAATAGATGAGCTGTTGAATCGAGTTTGCTCGGCCGAGTAAAGAGCCGTAGCATTAATTTTATGTTTGCCAAACGTTCTGTCATAGGTAATTAAATTTTCGATTACCCATTGACTTGTCAAAGAATTTCCGATACTTGCTGACGAAGCGGTTGTCGGCTGATAATTTAGTACCCCAGTTCCAAGGTAATAGCCACTGTTCGAATTTCTATAGGTAAGCCCCACATTTAATCTGTATTTCAAGCCTTCAACAGATGGGATTTTTATTTCTCCGTACAGATTATTATAGGAGCTGAATGCGTTGGTGCGATCAGCGTATGCATCTCCTAAATTTTCTAAAATTGATCTGGTCTGTAATGCCGTCTGATCCTGATTTGCAAAAGTAGTTCTCAACCTCGACGATCCATCGGCAAGATATGGGCTTGTTAATGGTGAATATCCTAAAACGGGCGCACCGCTGATGCCATTGAAATCATTGATTGAGAAATTAGAATTTGTAGAGAAGCCAACTTTTAACCAAGAATTTATCTCCTGGTCCAACGCTCCTCTAATGGATAATCTTTTGTAAGTTTGTAAAGGCACAACACCATTTTGCTGAAAATAAGCCACTCCAAAATTATACCCTCCTTTCTCTGTACCTCCTGATACTGCCACATCATGATTCATCATCAGCCCCACACCATAATACAGATCCTGCCAATCGGTATTTGTACCGTTGATTTCATCAGGTCCATTTGTAAATAAATTAGCGTCAGCTCTCAGTTTAGCAAACTTGTCCCCACTCATGACAGGATATTTCGAAAATATCGTCTGAAATCCTGTATAACCATTATATGAAAATCTTGCCCGTTGCCCCTTTCCGCCTCTGTTTGTAGTAATAATAATTACTCCATTTGCTCCTCTGGAACCATAAATTGCCGTTGCTGATGCATCTTTAAGAACATCTAAAGTTTTAATATCTGAAGGACTGATATCGCCTAACGATCCTACAAACGGGATACCATCTAATACAATCAAAGGATCATTTGAGCCCGTTAAAGATCGTTCTCCTCTGATTCTTATCTGCTGAACAGCTCCAGGTTTGGTAGAGGTTCTTCCGATATCTACCCCTGGAAGACGCCCTTGTATAGCCTCTGTAATATTTGCAGATGGAACTTCCTTGATGGCTGTTCCGCTTAATGAGGCTACAGATCCAGTAACAGCTTCTTTTTTCTGAGTACCATATCCTATAACAATCACTTCTTCTATCTTCTTCTCCTTCTGTACAGTATCTTTTTTAACCTGGGAATAAGCCATCCCTGAAGGTAACAAGGCCATTGCAAAAAATAATGCTGCCTTATTACCGCCAAAATAAAATCGATTCATAAGTTTTAATTTTAAATGTTGGGTTGAAAAAAAAGACTGTTAAAAAATTGACATTCGAGAATCCTTAGTGTTTAACAGTCTCTTCTATTTTTTAGATATACATGTTCACGATCGCTTCAAACAGTTCCTGTTTTCCGCTTTTCGGCTGTGGTTCGCCAATTTCGTGAGCAATTCTCTGAAGATCTTCTAAAGTAAGTGTTCCATCTTCAAAAGATTTTCCGTTTCCATTGTCGAAAGAAGCGTAACGGTCTGTTCTCAATTTCTTATAATCCGAATTTTCAAGAATATCTGCCGCAGCCAAAAGCCCTTTAGCAAAAACATCCATCCCTGAAATATGAGAAATGAATAAATCTTCCGCATCAATAGAATTTCTTCTGATTTTAGCATCGAAATTTACTCCGCCATTTCCTAAACCTCCCGCCGGAAGAAGCACCAACCAAGCCTGAACCATGTCATAATAATCTATCGGGAACTGGTCTGTATCCCATCCATTTTGGTAATCTCCCCTATTTGCATCGATACTTCCTAAAAGCCCTGCATCTACCGCAGCCTGAAGTTCGTGTTCGAAGGTGTGCCCCGCTAAAGTTGCGTGGTTCACTTCGATATTTAATTTAAAATCTTTGTCTAAACCGTAATGTCTTAAGAAACCAATCACCGTTTCAGAATCGTAGTCGTACTGATGTTTCGTAGGTTCCATTGGTTTTGGTTCAATTAAAAAAGTTCCTTTAAAACCTTGCTGACGAGCATAATCTCTCGACATTGAAAGAAAACGTGCCAAATGATCTTTTTCACGCTTCATATCTGTGTTTAAAAGGCTCATATAACCTTCTCTACCACCCCAGAAAACATAGTTTTCACCGCCAAGAGCAATTGTTGCATCGATTGAATTTTTAACCTGAGTTCCTGCGCAAGCCACCACATCAAAATTTGGGTTTGTAGAAGCTCCGTTCATGTATCTTTCATGCGTGAAAACGTTTGCTGTTCCCCATAAAAGCTTGATCCCGGTTTCCTGTTGCTTCTGTTTTGCGTATTCTACAATTGCCTGAAGATTTTTTTCGTATTCTTTCCAATTGTTTGCTGGGTCTACTAAATCGATGTCGTGGAAACAGTAGTAATTGAAGCCCATTTTAGACATAAATTCAAAACCGGCATCCATCTTATGTATTGCTCTTGTTACCGCATCATTTCCGATATCCCAAGGATGATGAATAGTAGGCCCTCCAAATGGATCGCTACCGTTTGCACACAGTGTATGCCACCAAGCCATTGCAAAACGAGTCCAGTCTTTCATTGGTTTTCCCATGACGATTCTTTCCGCGTCATAATATCTGAAAGCTAATGGATTTCTGCTTTCTTTTCCTTCAAATTTAATTTTGTCGATACCTGTAAAAAACTCCTTTGTACCTGTTAAAGTCTTCATATATTTTATTTATTATTTTAATTTATCGTTAAAATTTGACGTAACATTTCCTGCTCACTGATTCTGAAGATTCAATAAGTGCAATGGAAAATTTCCGTTATAAGTGTGTTTAGATTATTTCTTTAAGATGATCTTTCCATCTCTCATAGGCTTCTAAATATTGTTCCCGTTTTTCATGTTCAGGTTCTATTACTGCTATTTTTTCCAATGATGAAAAAGCCTCCTTAGAATCTGCATAAAAACCGATTCCCATTCCTGCCGCTCTTGCCGCACCTACCGCTCCGTCTGTATCGTAAAGCTCAATGACAGCATTACTCACTCCGGCCAGTGATTTCCTGAAAATTGAACTTAAGAACATATTGGCATTCCCTGCACGGATTACCTGAATATCCATGCCGATATTCCTCATGATATCCATTCCGTACTCGTATGAGAACACAATTCCCTCCTGCGCTGCACGCAAGATGTCTCCTTTTGTATGAATGTTAAAATTAATTCCGTGGATCGAACAGTTCGTTTCTTTATTTTCAAGCACTCTTTCCGCTCCGTTTCCGAAAGGAATGATACTTAAACCTTTAGCTCCAACTGGTGAAAGTGATGCCAAGTCATTCATGTCCCCGTAAGAAGATAAGGATGTTGCAAAGTTGTGCTTTAACCAAGAATTTAAAATTCCTGTTCCATTGATGCAAAGCAAAACTCCAAGTCTTGTAAGCTCTTCGGTATAATTAACGTGAGCAAAAGTATTTACTCTTGATAATTTATCGTAATCTAATTTATCTAAAACTCCATAAACAACGCCTGAAGTACCTGCTGTAGAAGCAATTTCTCCCGGATTGAAAACATTTAATGATAAAGCGTTATTCGGCTGATCTCCCGCTCTATAAGAAATCGGAGTTCCTTCTTTTAAACCTAATTCCTGAGCTGTAGCAGCAGAAACCGTCGCCTGAATTCCGAAAGTTGGAATAATTTCAGGGAAAAAGCTCTTTGGAATTCCATAATAATTGATGACATCTTCTGAAATACAATTGTTTTTAAAATCCCAGAAAATTCCTTCAGATAAGCCCTCAATCGTTATTCCTATTTCTCCGGAAAGTCTCATCGCGATATAATCTCCCGGCAGCATTATTTTATCAATCTTTTCAAAAATTTCCGGTTCGTTTTCTTTAACCCAGGCTAATTTTGAAGCCGTAAAGTTTCCGGGAGAATTTAGTAAATGAGATAAACATTTTTCTTCCCCGATTGCTTTGAAAGCCTTTTCACCATAAGGAACCGCGCGGCTGTCACACCAAATGATGGAAGGTCTTAATAAATTCTGATCTTTGTCTACTAAAATAAGACCATGCATCTGCCATGTAATACCGATTCCTTTGATATCTTCAGGATGTATTCCGGATTCGTGCATTACCGCTTCATGAGCAAGCTTCAGGTTTGTCCACCAGTCGACAGGGTTCTGCTCTGCCCAACCAGGGTGGATCGCAGTGATTTTCATCTCTTTTTTAGGAGAAAATTCAGAGGCGATCACTTTTCCGCTGGATGCCTCAATGAGACAAACTTTCACAGAAGAACTGCCGATATCATAGCCTAGTAAGTACATATAGTTTTAAAAAGTATTATTTTATTAGTTTAGTATTGTTTTTTTTATAAATTTTGGCATCAAACTTATAATATCTTGCTGCACGGTGTGACACATTTTTTTCAATCTCCTCCAAAGGAATAATGTAATTGAATGAGGAAATTTTTTTATGAAAATTTTTAATATCAATCCGTTTTTCGCTCAATGCACTATAGAGCTGATAGAGCTGTCTGATGGTAAATTTCTTTGGAAGAAGCTCAAAAATGATAGAAAAATCAAGCTCTATCCATTTTCTTACCTCTACTAAAGACTCATTAATAATCTTATTATGATCAAACGGCAGAGAAGGAACCTCGTCAATGGGAAACCAATCTACCGTAGCATATTTTGTACTGTTAATCTTATGATCTATCTTGCAAAGAGAGAGATAAGCCACCGTAATGATTCTGTCAATATGGTGCTTGTACTCTATTCCCATCCATTTGATATCATTCTCATTATTTGCCCTCATAGGATCTGCAAAACACTTAAACTGTTTCAGAACCATTTTCTTAATTCCTGTAAGCTCATGCAGTACTCTTTCTGCGGCATCATCCACATCCTCATCACTGAAAATAAGGCTTCCGGGAAGCTTTATCTGGCGTTCTTCATCAAGATGTCTTTCCACTAATAAAATATTCAATCTGTTTTCATGGTCGAATCCAAAAACGACACAGTCAACAGAAACATAGGTATGTATAAAATTTGGGCTCATGGAGATGTTAACATTTACGTAACATCACAAATATAAAAATTCAACTGAATAAAAAAAATATTTTTTTCATTAACAATTAAATATCAGTAATTTACATATCGATTTTTAATGAAAACATTCACATATAAAACATGATAAGCTTATCATTTAACCTACACTTAAAAACATTGTAACAGATCAATTTACAAGCAATTATTAGGAAAATATTAATAATAAAATACTGAAGTTTTTTACAGAAAAAATATGATAAGAATTTCAAAAAAATATTTCAAAAAAAATAAAAAACAAGTGTAAAAAAAACACTTTTAAATAAAAAAAACGATAAAAACTCATATTTTTTATTACCGTTTCTGCACGTAAGCTAATATAAAATTGCAAATAATGAAATTTCTTAAAATTATTTATATGAATTATTTTAAAAAATTCTACAAAGCTTTAAATGATATCTCCCACTACTCTATTTTGATTTTACAACGGAAATAAAATAATAGTACTCAAATTAAGATTTCTCATCGCTTTTTCATAGTTGTTCTTGAAATCTTTCCACATTACAGCCCTGAATATATTAACCTCTCGATATAAAAGCAATGTTATTTTTTAAATTAATAAATTTTACGCCAATATTCCAATTCTCAATGTATAATTAGGAAATCTGGACATGGAAAAGGTCAATACTTATGGTGGAGGTATAACGGTATTGAAAATATCTTTCTCGATTAGCTTCATTGATTTAACGAAGACCGAAAACTCTCAATTAAACGATTTTCTAAACTCTAAAGGAAACGGAATAATTGGAGGGTACCTTTAGGGAGGAAACCGTTTATGCCGTAGTCTTTTGGCTGGCAAAAGAATGGGCTGACCGCTATACCTTAGCTGCCTTTTTGCCGGTTTATTATAAAAAATTAAAATTTATTTTTTATAAATCCAAGTTTACATTAATTATAAAAGGAAATTTCATATTGTTTATTTAAAATTCCCAATATGAAAGCAGTACAATGAAGTAAAGCATTAAAAACTGAGAACTCATTACTTTTACTTTAAAGAATATTTAAACAATTGTTGGTTAAAATTTCCACAAACAGTGATTGACATTGCCAAAGGTAAGCCGTTTCTATCGGTCAGATATATAGCATTGGTCGTTTTGCGCTTTTTTCGTCCCTGATAACCGACCACTTCACCACTTCGTAAGGCTGGGCTGTGGCTGCCATCTACATCTGTGCTGGATACATCAATTTTTGATTTATTCTTTTGTAAAATAAGATTCCAACAAGATTTCCATATCCCAGCTTTACATTTACGATAATAGCCAAAGATTGTTTTATGATGAAGAACTTCTTTCCTGAATAACTGAAAGATAGGTAAAAGATACCATTGAATGCATGTTTTAAGTTTATATAAAATACAGTTGATAATCTCCCAAATAAGTACTTTTGATTTGAAGCACCTCTTTACAACGGGAATAGAATGTACGATTTCTAATTCTATTGTATCTTTGCTTAATAGTTTGTACAAGGGATAGGATTTTATTTGTTTTAGCGACACGAATTTCCTAATCCTTTTTTTATGTCAAATAATTATGGAAGTTATTTTAATTAAAGTCAAGATAAGTTCCATGTAAAATATAGGAATAAGACTTATAAATACTTCAGTACACCGCAAATGATTATTAAGATTTTACGACTGTGTTTTTAAAAATAACACTTTCTATGTAGGACAATAATTAATAAACTGCTGTTCAAATAATTAAATTCCAAATCTAATGGATCTCGACATTACCCGCTTGCGAATTTTATAAAAATAAAGCCCTAACATACCACAAAACAAATAGCATAGGCATATTTATTGTTCAATCATTCAAAAATATTCAGTATGGAAAATAATAAAACAATTTCAGCACTTAATGAATTACTTCATATTACCAATGACAGAATTAAAGGTTTTGAAAGCGTAGAAGGAAAAGTTTGGGAAAGCTATTCTGATCTAAAGGGTGAATATGATAAAATGATCTCTCAGTCTAAAATAATGAAGAATGAAATTATTAATCTCATTACTGAAAGAGGTGGAAATCCTGATGAAGAAAAATCATCATTGTCTGGTAGTTTACACCGGACTTGGATCGATATTAAAAATTCCATACCGACAAGTAATAGTGATAAAGAAACCTTGGAGAATGTAGTTTTTGGTGAAAAACATGCTATTGAAGCATACGATAATGCATTGAAAAGCGGTGATCTTTGCAGCGAAAGTTCAAAGATAATTGCGGAACAGTTGAGACAGCTGCACATATCTTACCATCAGTTCAGTAACATTGAACATTATAAAAAGAAAGATGAATAATCTGTTTCGTATCTAACAAGCTCTATCATAATTTTCACAGACTAATTTAAGAATCGGAAGTGATATCTAAGTAATAACGTCCTGATTCTGTTAGTTTCACATTGGTAAGTAAAAATTACACCTGATTTTTACCAGTAATACTATACATCATGAAAGCAATTAATAATTTTTGGGAAATACTTAAAGGGACATACAAGGACTGGAGTGCACGGGATCTGGGAACCGAGGCTGCCAGCTTAGCCTATACCGCCATTTTTTCGATTCCTGGACTCTTAATTATAGTTATATGGCTTACGGGTATATTCTTTGGTGAAGAAGCGGTACGGGGAGAAATCACTAAACTTATCGGGAGCATGATGGGGAAAGATGTCGGTAAAAGTCTTGAAGAAATGGTCGTAGCCGGCATGGTGGATAAAACGAACATCGTTATGAAAATCATTGGAATCATTACGCTTGTTTTTGGGGCAACTTCACTTTTCTTCCAATTTCAAAAGTCACTCAATAAGCTGTGGGATATTGTGGCAACTCCTAAAAAAGCTTGGGAAAAATATCTTCTCGACCGTGCGAATTCTCTGGGGATGATTATTGTCATTGCATTTCTTATGCTCATTACCTTGCTGCTGAGTTCTTTCATCGGTCTTGCTAACGATTGGGTTATCCACCGTTTCGGATTGGAAACCCTAATTTTGGTAAATATTATTAATATTGTTATAGGCTTTCTGGTTACATTATTTCTTTTCGCAGCCATGTTCAAAATTCTGCCGGATGTTGAGTTACAATGGAAATCCGTGTGGGTTGGAGCTGCAGTAACTGCTGCACTGTTTACACTTGGAAAGTATATCCTTACTTTTTATTTTGAAACGTTCAATCCCAGTTCAGCATTTGGTACTGCCGGGACTGTTATTTTACTGTTGTTGTGGATTAATTACACCTTTCAGATTATTTTCTTTGGTGCAGAATTCACTAAGGTCTACGCTAAAAAAATGGGGTATCAACTTAAACCTTCAAAACATGCAAAATGGAGCCCGCAAATAATATCTAAAGAAGACTCGAAAAACATAGTAACCGCTGAAAAAACTCCTGATAAAAGGGTGAAAGATTCGACGATTTAGTTTAGAAAACTTAAAATAAAAACCATGAATAGTTTTTACTTTTTTTTAAAGTTAACGTTAAGTGTTGTATGTCTGCCAGCATTGTGCTTTGCACAGCAAAAGCATCTGAACTATTCACTTTTTCATCCTGTACCCAATGAGCATATGAGAGAAATGGAAACTGACCGTCCGGATGTTACCGAATCTCCCTACACAATCGATGCAGGGCATATTCAATATGAAACGGATGTAATAAGGCTAATAAAAGAAAAGTCAGACATTCTGAAAACAAGCACATTACTCATCAATCAGGCCAACTTAAAAATTGGAATTACGGGAAGCACAGCCATACAGTTTGGTTTCCAAACCTACGGCTGGCAAAAGGAAACAGACCTAATTTCAAATAATGTAGTAAAAACTGACGGAATAGGTGATATAACATTCAGGATTAAACAGAATGTAATAGGAAACGACCATGGTGACTTTGCTCTGGCAATCCTTCCCTACGTCAAATTGCCTACTTCAAAATATGATGAAGAGAGCTGCCTGGAAGGTGGACTAATTGTACCTATGTCCTATAAGTTACCTGGAAAATGGAAATTGGGTCTACAGGTGGAAGTAGATAGACTCAAGGATCTGGATCAACCGGAAATGCATACTGAATTCCTGCAAACATTGACAATTAGTCATCCATTATCAAAAGGAATAGACTGGATAGCTGAAACTTATTACACCTATAATTTTAAAGCCCATGAGCTTTCCAATTTTATTAATGCTGCAATTCAAATGGAAGTTGTCAAAGGCTTTAAATTAGATATCGGAATTAATTATGGAATACAAGATACCGCAGCGAAACATTATTTCGTCGGTGCTTCTTACCGTCATTAAATTCTAATATTTTAAAGCATTTTTAATTCTTTAAAATCGAACAATTTCCGTCATAATTCGAATTATTTATGTCCGGATCACAAACCGAAAAATTATGTATTGATGATAAAAAAACAATGTTCTGGTCATATCAGCATTCTTTTTATTCAAATTGTATCCAGAATGTCATCACCTAACAGAAATGATGTTCGTATTTTTACATAAATCCGTATAATTACAACTATTATTTGCTTTCGCGATTTTGGGAAAACATACGAAACTTTTCGTACAGCTTTGTAGAGCTCATTCGATTCATCTTATTTCAAATCTTCAATATCTAACCACTCGATTGTTAGCTTTTTCATGACCTGCAATTAATTCGTTAAACTTATTGACTTTAGAATTTTTATTATGCACTTTTTGGATTAGAAAAACTATTAGAAATGTAATAATAGTGGCGCCGAGTTTGCATACCTCAAAAAATTTAAATACAAGTCCGATAGTGGTCAGATAATAACCAAAATAATGGCTCCCATAAAAGCACTTGACTTGTTTTAAAAACCAACTGTCGAGTCTCTGTCACAGTGGTCAAAAAAGTTTTTTTATTTTCAAATCATTTATATGTATTAACAATTTATGTAAATAAAGTATGTATGTATGTTTTCAGAGATAATCTAATTTTAATTAAAAAGATTCTTTTTAAATATTATACTAGATTTTTTATCTTAGCACAATTTAACTTTCTATTATTTTCTTCCTGTGATTTCTTCCCCAATTTGCAATTGTCAAGGTCAAATCCTTCAGTGTTTTTCCGTACTCTGTTAAATCATAAACTACCGACATTGGCTGGGTATCAATGACTGTACGGCTGATCAATTGATTAATTTCCATATCTTTCAGTTCCCGACTCAACATTTTCCCCGAAATACCTTTTACCTCACGTAATAATTCAGAATAGCGCATGGGCTGAAAACATAAGCAGGCAATGATGGATACTTTCCATCTTCCCCCAATCACATCCATGGCATCATGAATACACAATATATTGTAACTACATTCTTTAACAGGATTATTATTATTTTCATCCATATTTCCTATAATTCTGTATTTTATTAAGATGGTTACCCTAATGTCACCATTACTTTTTGTCACAAAGTTACTAAAAGTCACTAATAGACTTTACCTTTGCTAAAGAAAAAAAAGTTTTTACAAAATGGAATTATTACAAGATTTGAACTGGCGATATGCCGTTAAAAAGTATAAAAATGATAAAGTGGATGAGGAAAAAGTAGACCAAATCCTAAATGCTATAAACCTCACTGCATCTTCTTGCGGATTGCAACCTTACCGTTTGTTTGTAATAACTAATGAAGACCTAAAACTTAAATTGAAAGCAGAATCTTTTAACGGACAAATTGCAGAATCTTCACACCTATTAGTTTTCGCCGCTTATAATAAGATCACAACGCAAAACGTACAAGATCTAGTGTCCCTCACATCCCAAGTAAAAAACGTGTCAATTGAATCGCTAAATGGTCTATTTGTATCTATAGATTCCTTTTTTAAAAGTAGAACCGATGAGCAAAACAGACATTGGGCAGAGAAACAAACCTACATTGCATTAGGCACTGCACTAATTGCCGCTGCTAACTTACGTGTTGATGCTACACCTATGGAAGGTTTTGATCCTGAACTATTCGACAACCTACTAGGTCTTGAAAAAAAAGGGCTGCACAGCACAGTTATTCTTTCTTTGGGATATCGCGATGAAGCTAATGATTATTTAGCTAATACGGAGAAAGCCAGAATACCTTTAGAAGAAATGGTACATAAGATAAATTAATACTTATCTAAATAAAATCTGAAGTTATTATAAGAACCGATCTCTTATTTTCAAATAGAGGCAAGCCAATCAAAAAAATTCTGTCAATAATTTTTTTCTCCCTAATAATTTAAAAATTTGGTTTGTAGATCTACCTAAAATTTATAGAAACAACCAGTAAAAAACGAGCTTACAAAAAATATATTTTAAGATATAAATGAATATCAAACCGTTAAGTCTAGGCTATTAATAAAACTGATATTAAAATATTCTAAAATACATCCATTGGTATGGAAATTGTAAATTACAAAATCCAATTTAGTTAATATTTTTAATGTATTAACTTCAATAAATTAATCATCAAAATAAATTATGAAATGTAATCTAGCATCTATAGCTTTAGCTATGGCTATTCCTATGTATGGTTTTGGGCAGGACTCCACTACCGTTATCAACAATCAGTATCCTAACACTTTCAGCTCGGGATCTGCTAATGTTTCCCCATTTAATTCTTCAGCAAAAAGATTTAATGACTGGTCGATCTCCGTAGGAGCTGGTATTCCTCTATTGCAAACAGCAGATCTTACTTCTATTAAAAACGGAAATGGGAAAAATCTTTTCGGATATTCAGCTTATGTGAGTGTAGATAAGGCTATTACCCATGCATTTGGGCTAAAGCTTCAATATGACAGAGGCGAAACAAGACAAGGATGGTTTAATACAAAGAATGCAGCACCAAGTAATGCAAGCATGACAGGACAAGTTGCAGGAAGAACCCAGTATGATGCAATATCTGTTTTAGGAGATATTAATTTTTCTAATTTATTAAGAAGAGTTGATAATAATTCAACCTTTAGGTGGGCATTGCATGGTTATGCAGGTATTGGTACGCTGGCGTACAAAGCTTTCCAGAAAGATGAAACCGGACAAAGATTAATGACTGAGGTGAAACCTTTTAAGCTTAATTCATTATTCGGACAGGCGGGTGCTGGTCTTAAGTATAAAATAAGCAACAGAGTCGATATCGAAGGTAGATTAATGTATGTAATTACAGGAGATGACGAATTTGACGGTGGAGGAAATCATAATAGTGCGATCAATCAACGTTCAGAAAACACATCCGACAATTTCTTCAATGCTACTTTAGGTCTGACCTTCAACTTAGGAAAGCACGAATCGCACTTAATGTGGCATGATCCTTTGCAGGAAATTTACTATAGAATGGATGACTTAGCAGCAAAAAATCAAGATATTACAGTATGTAAGAGTGGTGATGCTGATAACGACGGTGTTTGTGATGATTGGGACAGACAGCTAGACACCCCTGCAGGCGCAAGGGTAGACGGTGCCGGAGTAGCATTGGATACTGATCTTGACGGTGTTATTGATCTCTATGACAAATGTGTTACAGTACCCGGCCCAGTAGATAATCAGGGCTGCCCTACTGCTCCCAATGGTGGGCCGGTTGATGAGCAAACCAGAGTTCTTGAAGGCATTGAGTTTGACCTTAATTCGGCCAGAATTTTACCTTCAAACACTCCAATTCTAAATAATGCGGTAAATTATATTAATTCATCATCAGGCGGGTACAGAGTGATAGGTTCCACTGATACTAGAGGTACTGCTGCCTACAATAAAAGATTATCTGAAAAAAGAGCCGGAAACGTTAAAGATTACTTAATCAAAAATGGTGTACAGTCTGGCAGACTGGAAGCTGTGGGAAAAGGCAAGGATGACTTACGATATCCTGAATGCGATCCAGCATCTAAATGCCCGGAGTGGAAAAACAAGGCTAATAGAAGAGTATATTTCGAAGCAAAATAAATGCATAGTTTTATCTAATAAATAATTGAAAGGGTTCTTTTAGAACTCTTTTTTTTTATCTAACTTTTTATAAGCTTGCATGTAAATTTTACAATAATCTGTAAATGAACATTTAATCATGAAAAAAGCCGAAGATTATTCATCTTCGGCTTAAAAAATATTTTTATGCTTAATATTTAAGCACTTAAAGCTTTTCCGTTATGACACCAATAAAGGGCATCGTATATGTTTTGTTTTGAAAAAAATCTTAGCTCACCCGACATTAATGTGGCAAACATCTCATGGAAGCTTTCTAAATGGTCATCATCCATTACGATCGCCGTCCTGTTCCAGTTCGTAAAGTCTTGTAAATTTGAACAACATTCTTTGAATAAGCTTTGGAAATTATCTTTTTCAACATTTCCATTCAAATAAATCATGTAGTTGAGTTCTTGAAATTTCGAATGCTTATGCTTAATATGAGGAAGAACTAATGCTTCAAAATCATTTTTTGGGGTTTCTCCCATCGCATAGAACGCTGCAACATTTTCTGGAGCGTCAGTAAGAATAGAAATCATATAATAATAGTTAATTGGTTAAAAAAGTTATTTCAAAAAACGAACCAAATTTTAAGTTTTTCTATGAAAAACCATATTTGCCATTATCCTTCTATTTATTTTAATATTAGAATCATAATACAAACATCCTTCAATATTCTTTACTCTATTTAAGTGGTGGTGCCTACAGCATCCGGATGTTAAATATTATTCCGGTAAATACCAGTATTCCAATATCTTTTTAATTTATTGTAATTTTTTTCAATCAAAATATTCAATTTACGGTAAAATGGAATCTATTTTGATTTATAAAAGAATTGTATTATTGTAAAATATTAAAAGTAGTTCATGAATTATCCTAAAGTTATGGTATGTGATGATCATCAGAGTATTCTTGATGTGGTACAGTTGATGTTAGAAAGTTCAGGCTTTGAAGTTATAACTGAGGTGGATAGTACAAAATTGATTTCACGGATAAAAAAAAGCAACCCCGATATTCTTTTGTTAGATCTCTGGATGCCTTCACTATCTGGCGAAGAAATCCTCAAATTAATTCGAACAGATGATGAGATTGTTAATTTGCCGGTAATTGTTCTTTCCGCTAGTGCAAATGGAGATGATATTGCGAAAGATGCAGGAGCCGATTCATTTGTTCCCAAACCTTTTGACATGGATGATCTTATCGGTAAAATAAGACACTTAACCAGTAATTAAAACAGTAGTACATTCAAATCTTTGTTATTCCTTAAATATAAAATTACATAATGACTTTATCTCCTGAAAGGATAGTTGGGCTAAGCAAAATGGCTGGTGAAATTAAAAAATTTGGCTGGGAAAATACTGCTTTGGGGGCTATATCTGAATGGGATGACCATTTAGTGGTTCATGCCAACATGATGTTATCCTGCCCCTTTCCGATGATGATTTGGTGGGGATCAGAATTGTTACAGCTGTATAATGATTCCTGTAGCGACATAATATCTTTGCAACAAAGTAATATTCAAAAATCTTTGGGGCAGAAAGCAAATGATTTTTGGTCTGAAGCATGGGATACTATATCAGATAGATTGAAAAAACTTCATCATGATCCGTTAGCCGTATTTGAAGAAGATCAGCTTGTACCAATTTATAGAGGTAACCATCTGGAACATGTTTACTGGACGTTTAGCTACAGTAACTTGATGGATAGTAAAGGAAATAATGCAGGAATTTTGATTATTTTTAAGGAAACTTCAAAATCTAATACAGAATTAAGACATAAGAGAGAGGAAGAAAATTTTCTTTTAAGCCTTACAGATAAATTAACCGGCGTTCGTGAGGTAGAGGATATTTATACTATTTCTTTAAAATCAATTCATAAGCATTTTTGTTTTTATGATACCGGATATATAAAAATTAATAGAAAAGCAGACAACTCAAAAATTTTAAAAAATTTTTCTACCTTGGAGAATGTAATGCCAGCCGTTGATTTTAAAGAAACTTTTTTGAATAAATCTGGTGTTTTAATAAATGAATCCGGTAAAATAAATGAAGGTTATTCCATTAAGTTTGAAAAGATTAATACTTCTGAAGAAAATGGTATTGAGACTTATTTCTACGCTATTCTACCTGATGACTTTCAATGGAATCAATTTAAACAAAATACTTTTCGTGATGCCTGCAAACGTGTATCAGATCTGGCAGTAATTGCAGAATCTCAGAATAAACTAATGATCTCAGAATCCCGATACCGTTCCTTATTCGAGAATATTTTGGATGCATTCATGGTTATCGATTTTATCCTTGATAATGCCGGAAATCCTATAAATTATACTTTTGTAACAACTAACCCCGCCTTTGAGATACAAAGCGGATTAAAAAATGTGGTTGGGAAAACAATATTGGAGATCATGCCCGATGTGGAAAATGAATGGATCAAAGCATATGGCTCAGTAGCCATTACGGGAAATCCTATTCAGTTTAACCAGTATAATGAAGGAACCAAAAGATATTACGAGGTATTTGCATCATCTGTAAAAGAACATCCAAGCCAAGTGGTAGTGGTATTTAGAGATGTTACCGAAAAAAAGCGTGAAGATGAAAGAAAGAAAAAATTCCTGAATCTTGCGAGCCATGAATTAAAAACTCCACTGACTTCAATTTATGGTTACCTCCAGATTATTCAGCGGCTTCATAAGGATAAGAAATACGAGATGGCAACATCTATTTTGGAAAAATCTGTAAGCTATGTCAATAGGATGAATACCATGATTAATGGTTTTTTGCATCTTTCCAAAATTGAAGATTCTATCGAGTCTTTTCATCTGGAATTAGTGAATATTACAGAATTAATAAAAGAGTGTTATCAAGAGGCTGTTTCCTATCACAATACTCACAAAATTGTTTTTTCACATTCTGACTGTCATTATATAACGGTAGACCGTAAGAGGATAATGATGGTAGTTCAAAACTTAATTACGAATGCCGTTCAATATTCACCAAAAGGTTCATGCATTACGATTTCATGTATACAATCAAACGGTCAGGTTACCATCAGCGTCGAAGACGAGGGAATAGGAATTTCTCCTCATGAGATAAAAAATATTTTTAAAAAATTCTATAGAATTGAAGATAATCCTGTTACCGGGGTTTCAGGTTTTGGGCTTGGGCTATATATAAGTTCAGAAATTCTTAAGCAGCACAATAGTGAAATCATTATCAGAAGCAAAGCGGGTAAAGGATCAATTTTTCACTTCTCTTTACCTCTTCAGTAAATATAATAGTCATTAAAGCTAACCAGATTTTTAATGACACTATTGAAAGATTTCCCTTAATTAAATTCACTTTTAAATCAATGTCTATTTTATGATTAAAGATGCACTAGATGTTTGCAGCAGTGAGCAGATTCATATTCCAGGATTTATTCAATCTCATGGATATTTAGTAATAATAAATAAAGATAATAATATTATTTACTGCAGCAAAAACTTTATAGAACTCACTGGTAAAGACCAAGATCATTTATTAGGATCATCTGTAACCTCACTAAATTCAATGTTAGGAAAAAATGAGGAAGATAAGTTTATCACTAGTTTAATTTCCTTAGCCTGGCAAGGTCGGGACTTTAAGCCACTCAATCCTTATTTGGTAATTATACATGATAAGAAATACAATATGATCATTTCATTATCTGAGGATTATTACCTGCTAGATTTTGAGCCTGAAGAATCTGACCTTTTTACAGATCCGAGTAATACAGTGGGAGCAAGTCTATCTCAAATGTTGGCCGACAAAAATCTGGAGGCTATATTAGAAAATTCAGTGGCTCAGATCAAGAATATCATCTGTTATGACAGAGTCATGATCTATAAATTTCATAAAGATGGTCATGGAGAAGTCGTTGCTGAAGATAAAAACACTGAGCTGGAAACTTGGCTGGGTCTTCATTATCCAGCTTCTGATATTCCCGAACAGGCTCGTAAGCTTTACATACAAAATTATACCCGGTTGATTAACAATGTCTTTGAAGACACAATTCCCCTTATAAGTAAATCAGATATTCCTGCCGATCTTAGCAATAGTACACTCAGAGCAGTCTCTCCTGTTCATATTCAATATTTGAAAAATATGAATGTTATATCAAGCTTCAGCGTTTCTATAATTGTGGAGGATCAATTGTGGGGCTTGATTGCCTGCCACAATTATTCACCGAGATACATCAACTTCAGACAGCGAGAGACTGCAAAGCTTATAGGTCAGGTTCTTAGCTCTTGTATAGGATTGCGTACTCAAGAAAAGTTACAAAAGGAAAATATGAAAATCCAAAATGCTGTTATGGACATTACCAAAAGCTTAAATGGTGAAAATATTTCAGATTTTATGTTTCATTGTTCTACTGTATTTATGGAGGCATTCAAAGCAAGCGGGATCGCTTTTCTATTTGAAGGAGAAATTAAAACAATCGGAAATGTTCCGTCCTCATCTTCGCTGCTTAAAATTACGGAGCTTATCAACAATAGTTCTGAAGATAAAATTATTTTCTCCGAAAACATACTGAATATTACAACTTATAAAGAAAAAGCTAATTATGCAGGCTTCATGGGGATTCGTCTTACTGAAAATATCAAAGACTGCTTGATTATTTTCCGACCAGAAATTACGCAGACGGTTTTATGGGCAGGAGACCCTACAAAGCTTATACAGTTTGATAAGCACGGAAACCCATTTATTTCTCCAAGAAATTCTTTTGAAAAGTGGTCTGAAGAAGTAAAAGGAAAGTCTGAGCCTTGGTCTACTGCGGAGCAGATGGCTCTTACGGAAATAAGAGATGAAATAAATTTCGCTGTAGGAAGAAAAACAGCCGAACTGAGAATTTTAAATGAAAAGCTCAGAGATGCCTATGCTGAACTTGATTCTTTTGCACACACAATTTCTCACGATCTTAAAATACCTTTAACAACTATTAAGGCATTTGGAGAACTCATTATCAGGAAATCATCTGAGGATGATGTGAAAGCAATGTCGTCAAAAATCGTGGATAATTCTAATCGTCTTCATCTCATGATTAAAACAGTATTAGAGTATTCAAAGGTTGGCCAGAAAGATGTCTCAAAAGTTACGATCGATATGACTGCTTTGGTTAATGATATCGCAGAACAGCTTAAATTGAACAGTAAAAACTCTAATTTAGAATTAATCATAAATAATACTCCAGACATTGAAGGAGACCCAATTCTTATTTTTCAGGTATTTCTAAATATCATTGAAAATGCAGTAAAATATTCTCATAAAATAGAGCTTCCTATTGTTTCTGTAGAAGGCATTACTGACAGTAACGAAACCGTTTACATTATTAAAGATAATGGAATAGGAATGGATAAGGATCAGTTGGCAGGAATATTTGGATTATTTAACCGAGTAGGAAAAACAGATGAATATGAAGGGAGTGGAATTGGTCTTGCGACTGTAAAAAAAATTATTACAAGACATGGAGCGCAAATAAAAGTAGACAGCGAAGAAGGCCTAGGAAGCATTTTTACACTGACATTTCCTAAAACAAAAATAGCGTGAACCTGACCAAAAGCAAACTACTGAAAATTGAAAGAAAATAAAAAGAATCCAGATTAAAAAATATGGATTCTTTTATCGATTAGAATTACCAGATTATTAACTAACGAAAAAAAGCTGTTCAAATTACAGTATTCCAGTATTTTTTGGCTGAAAATTTGTTTTATCTTCTTAAAAGAAAATTATGAAAATACTAAAACTTGCTTTATATGTCATCGCTGCCTTAGCCAGTCTAACTTTAGTTGTGGTGGTAATTAGAGAGCTTACTTAAACCTCAATAAGCTGATGGCAAATCTATCCATTATTTTTCACCCATTCCTTTTTCATCTTTGCATATTTCGGATTTTTCTCGGCCTTCCTCCACATTTTATAAAATATATTTGCTGATTCAGCTTTTAAGGGATCACCCGTACCCTTTTCTAAAGGGTGATAGTTGTCTGAAGCATCATACTTTTTACCCCCTTTATAATTATAATATCTTCTTGAGCGCGTAAATCCCATTTGTAAAAACTTTCTGGCCATGTCTGCTCCTACAAAGTCTTCTTCACTAACGTAATTAAGAAAAAGTTCAAAAATACTGTTTGCACTCTCTTTTGCAATTTCAGGGGTTTTGAATCTCCAAAATTTCCCAATATCAGTTTTGTAAGGCTCGCAAATCAATACACCTTGCTCTCCTTTGCCAACCTTATATAATAGTGGATTTTTTTTATAATCGATATCACTTTTCCAAGCGTAGTCTTTGGAATTAAAATTTAGGTAGCTGGGTAATTTTGAAGACATATGATTTTATTCTAAAATAATATATTTCAGTGATTATTGATACCTTGCCATTCTTAGTTTGTTGAAAATGCAAAAAGATTATTATGTAAGTGATCTTTTTGCATTTTTACAATTATAATATAGGAACTGTAACAAAATCAGAAATTGTTTTTAATAAGTGATCGATATCAAAAGGTTTAAATATAAAACTATTGGCACCCGCCTCAAAAGCTATCTTATCACCATCACGGCTTGCTGAAAGCACCACTACAGGGATATGCTTAATATCCGCATCGTTGCGAATAAGCTTCAATACCTGATCTCCTGATAATAAAGGCATCCAAAGATCCAAAAGAATAAGATCTGGTTTTATTTCTTTAATATGTTTGATAACGTTAACACTATTTATTTCTGTGAAAACTGTAAATCCCTCGTCTTCAAGTAACATTTCTATAGTATACAGAATCCCTGCATCGTCATCACAGATTAATATCTTCTTATTTTCCATTTTCAAATTTTAGTATTGGTAATGTAAAGCTGAAGGTTGATCCCTTCCCTATTTCGCTCTCCACCCAAAGTGTTCCTTTATGGTTACTAACGATCTCTTTACTGATATAAAGGCCTATCCCAAGACCTGGAAATTTTTTTTGAATATCACCTACTCTGAAAAAACGATCAAATATCTTAGACTTGTCTTGTGAGCTGATGCCCATTCCATAATCTGTAATGGAAATTTTCACATAATTTCCTACTTTACTTATATATACCTCTATTTTTTCAGAATCGGGAGCATACTTTACAGCATTAGAAATCAAATTATTAATAACCTGTGAAAGTTGAAGCTCATCTCCCATCACAATTGCATCTGTGCTTCCTTCGACACTAATATTATAATGCGGTATGGTGAATACTAAATTATCTATAGTTTCTTTTAAAAAATGATCAACGTTAAAGGGCTCTGTATGCAATTCAATATTCCCTGACTGAATTTTTGAGGTATCCAGCAATTCAGTAATTAGATTATTAAGTTTATCTACGTGTACGGATACCTTCCCAAGAGTATCCAAAAATTTCTCTGTGATTCCTCCCGAGCTCATCCTTTGCAAAAGTTGCACTAAACCTTTTATTGTCGTAAGAGGTGTTTTCAGCTCGTGGCTTGCAATAGATAGAAAATCATCTTTTCTTCTTTCCATTTCCCTCTTTTCACTGATATCTTCAATAGCTAATAAGATTCTGTCTTTATAGCTACCGTCGAATTCGATTCTGTAAGCATTTAAGAGCATCAGCCTTTTTCCGATATAGGGGAAAGTATGCTCTACTTCAAAATCGGTTACTGGATTGCTTGTGGGAAGAATTTTAATTAAAAGTTCTTTTAGTGCTGGGATATTCCATTGATTATTTCCCAATTCGTAAAGAATTTTCCCTACTGTTTCTTCTGAAGTAACTTTAAATGTTTTTAGGAAATGATTGTTGGCACTTAAAACTTTAAAATCAGGGCTAAGAACCAGCAGACTTTCTCTGACGGTCTGAATAATACTCGATAGAAATATTTCACTCTCAACAAGTTCCTTAGTTCTTTGGGCAATTTTACTTTCAACCGACTCTTTCTCTTCTCGAAGGTCATGTTCAATTTTCTTCCGATCTGTAATATCATTCTGCACTCCTATAAAATGAGAGACTTCTCCATTTTCATCTTTTACAGGCGCAATATAAAGTTCGTTCCAAAACAAATCTCCATTTTTACGATAATTTCTTATCTCTACTCTGCATTCTTCTCCTTTCTCGATACTGGTCTTCAGGAGCTGACGCTGCGATTGGGCACGATCTTCTGCCTGAAGAAACCGACAGTTATGCCCGATAATTTCTTCGTGACTATATCCACTTATTTTCTCAAAAGCCTTATTACAATATACGATCGGATTATCCGGCTGTTTATTATCTGTTATAATAATGCCTGAATTGGCTGAATCAAGAGCTTTTAAATATATGTCTAAATTATTCATTTCTTCATTATTTTTAAAGGATTTTATATCAAATATTTAACCCTTTACTATAATATCAATCTATAAATTTTATCATTCTAATGAGTTTGTAGGTATAGAAAACCAAAAAACACTTCCTTTTTCAGCTTCCGATTCCGCTCCAATCTGTCCACCGTGTTTTTTAATAATTTCAGAGCATATATATAGCCCCAAACCCAATCCTGAATATACCTTTCCTGAGTGATCGGCTCTATAATATCTTTCAAACAAATAAGGTAATATTTCACGATCAATACCTTCTCCGAAGTCTTTTATTTTAACAATAGCGTTATGATTATCCTTCTCTATAATTACATGTAGTTTTCTACTTAAGGGTGCATATTTGATGGCATTATTGATAAGGTTGACAACCACCTGATCTATTCTGCTTTCATCAGCATGCACTATTAATTCTTTATTTCCCAAAAAAATAATTTCATAATCGTCATCTTTTTGAATATTATTGGAACTATTCATTACCATTTGGTAAAGATTAAATTCTGTTTTCTTCAACTCCAGCTGTCCTTCACTTATCCTCGTCACATTAAGTAATTCATCTACCAGAATACTTATTTTCTCCACACTTCGAACCGACTGTTCTATAAGTTTTGTATGTGTAGAAGAATAAGGTTTGTCTTTAATTCGATCCAAAAACTGTATAGATGCTTTCAAGGCAGTAATGGGAGTTTTGAGCTCATGACTTGCAGTACTAAGGAAATCATCTTTTTTTTGTTCAAAAAGTTTCTTCTCAGTAATATCGCCGGCCATCCCAACCATATATTCAGGTTCTCCTGAAGTACTGTATATTGATCTCCCTTGTGCCTGTACCCAATGTAGAGTACCATCTGGCCACCGGATGGGAAATTCCATTTTATACACCGTTTTATTTCGAATAGACTCTTTTACCAAAGTCTTCAAAAGATCAACTTTTTGTGGTAAGACTGTGTTAAAAAGATCGTGATAAGAAAATTCCTCATCAGGTTGGAAACCATAGATCATTTTAAACTGATCATCACTCGACATTTCTCCTGTTTTCAAGTTGATCTGGGTTGCACCCAAGCCTCCCACATCCATTGCTATCTGAAGTCTTGTATTAACTTCATCTACACGACGACGGCCATTTACTTCTTCTGTAACATCATAGGCAACAACTAGTATTGCTTTTTCATTTTCATTTAGTCGATTAATAGGGCGGTAAACCACATTAAAATATTCTTCTGTATTATGAATATTAACTTTTATCTCTTTCCCATAATATGAATCTCCAGAATTCATTACCTTAATAAGAATATCTGCAAATACATTTTCGGGAGAATTGTATAAACTTCCTAGTAAAGGTTGACCAATAAGCGACCTATCAATTTCCAAAATTCTCAGCAGAGCTTCATTCGCAGCATCAACAATGAGATTATCACCTTTAAAATACCCAATAGCTACAGGTGAATATTCAATCATCGTACGAAAGCGCTCTTCCCTCTCATTAACAATACCAAGAAGTTGTTTCAATTGATTTTGAGATTCAATTAATTCATTATTCGAATCTGTCAATTTCTCATTTATTACCGACAACTCATGAATCATCGCCTTTTCTCTTTCTGCTATCAACGTTTTTTCAGTTACATCATTAGCAATAATTATTATTCTCTTCTGTTTTGCATTATTCTCAGGAAGTAATTTATAGTTTACATCAAAAAAACCTTCCTTAAGCCTCCCTTCTCGGAATATCGGAGCTTTAATAGAATATCCCATGTGAGAGCGCCCTGATCGAAACACTTCTTGTATAATTTTAATATACTCGTGGCCTTCTAATTCAGGCCTTGCCACTAATAGTGGTAAGCCCAAGATCGTTTTATCTCTCCCCCATATTTTAAACATCTCATTGTTTGCCTGCTCAATAATCATTTCATCTCCACAATATATTCCAATTGCAATAGGTGCTCTTTCTACTAAAAGTCTAAATCTATTCTCACTTTCTATTAGCGTAGAGATAAGTTCCTTTACTTCTTCCTGCGATTGTTGTAAATTAAGATTGCTTTTAAGAAGATCATTATTGGTATCAGATAATTGCTCATTAATAGCAATATATTCTTCATTCATTGCAGAAAGATCTTCAATAAGCTTTTGCTCTGATATTGATTTTTCGTTGATCGTTTTAACAGCAGCCATCCTATCCGAAACCTCAAAGGCGGTGTGAAGAATGTATCTCATTTTATCATCACTTCCTTTAATAGCCTTGTATTCAAAGTCAAAATAAAACGTCTTGTAGGATCCGTTAACCATAAGATCTGCAGCATAGTTCTTCGCCAGAAAAGTCTGACCGGTTTGCCAAACTTCTTTCAATATTCCCAAAAAGGGCTGCCCATTGAGCTCTGGTAAAGCATCCTGAAAATTTTGCCCGATAATACTACTTGTTTTCCCCCAGAAAGACAACATCACTTCATTAGCATTTAAGATAGTGATATCATCTCCGCAATAGATCGCTGTAGCATTCGGTGAATAGTAAAGAACATTTAACAGTTCATCTGACGTAGATTCTTTGGGTATCTTCATACTTATATAAACTTAGCATATTTATAGCTTATAATAAATGAGTAGAATAACCTCCTGTAATGTAAGTCTATAATTGATTCAAACAGCATCAAAAACACTGCCATAATTTCGTTAATAGAGAACAACAGGTTTATAAACCTATTTATTTATTATAAATTTTGTTAAAGATATAAATCAGATCAAAATTTTTTAATAATTTTTTGCACTTTACATACCACATATATTTACAAAGGAACATAATTTGAATGTTGTGACACAAACAGCTAAATATGCATCATAATGATAAATCCGTAGCTCTCATTGGAGGCGGCCCCTCTTCTTTATTTGTACTCAAACACCTGGTATCTAATAATCTAAAGCTTGATAATATTTACATCTTCGAAAAAACCGAGAAATTGGGTGCAGGAATGCCTTATAGTTTGCTTGGAGCCAATAAAGAACATGTTGCCAACGTTTCAGCCAACGAACTTCCGGAATTGGCCGAAAGTTTTCTCAGCTACATTAAAAGATCAGATACTACCGAATTTTCTGAATTTGTGAAAGATAATACAATAAATGAGTACCAGGTCATTCCTCGGTTATTGTTGGGTAATTATCTCGAAGAGCAGTTTAAACTGTATATAAAGGAAGCAATAAAGATGGGCATAAATGTCCATATCCAAAAAAAAACCACGGTTTCTGATATTGAAAAAGATGAGTTCACAGGATCTTACCATATCTTTACCAATGAAGGAATCTGTTATTCTGTTTCTACGGTAATTTTATGTACAGGGCACTCATGGCCGAAGCGGCATGAGGAGATCATTCCCAATTGGTACGATTCTCCCTACCCTCCCTCAAAATTCTGTAAAAAAACAAATTTCCCTGTTGCCATTAGAGGAACTTCGCTTACAGCAATAGATGCAGTAAAATCTATTGCAAGGATGAACGGTGCATTTGTAGAGCAGGATGGGAATATAAGGTATGTATTGAATGAGAGTTCTCCTGACTTTTCTATCGATCTTTTTTCCCTTCGTGGTTTTCTTCCCTCGTTACGTTTCCACAGTGAAGACAATGCGTATTCAAGTGAATGGATTATGTCAACAGAGGAAATTCAGGAATATAAAAAAAACAACCATGGATTTGTTGATCTTGATTATGTATATGACAGAAACTTTAAACAGCCTTTGTCTAAAAAGAACAAAATAGTATATAATCAGATAAAATCTCTTTCTATAGAAGAATTCGTAGAAAAAATGTTAGCCATCAGAAAAGATCTAAATAGTTTTGAATTATTTAAAGCAGAATACACAGAGGCTGAAAAATCGATCAAAAGGCATGAGACCATTGCGTGGAAAGAAACCTTATCTTCCTTTAGCTATGCAATGAATTATCCTGCGAAACATTTTTCAGCAGAAGATATGTTGCGATTGAAAAAGACGCTCCTCCCTTTGATTTCGGTAATTATTGCTGCACTTCCTCAATCATCCTATAAAGAAGTTATTGCCTTATATGAGGCAGGGCTAATCCGTGTTTTAAGTGTTGATGATGAAAGCCGAATCGAACCTCATGAAGATGAAGGTGGTATTTATTATTACAAAGATGAGTATGATAAAAATATTAAAAAACATTACAGAATGTATGTGGATGCAATAGGGCAACAACCTGTAGAATATAACGATATCCCATTTGAGGGATTGAAAAAAAAGAATATGATTAGTTCCGGTTATCTTAAGTTCAAAAGCAAATCTGCAGCGGAGGAGCTGTTAAAAGAAGGAAGAAATGATATTTTAGAATATGATAAAGATCAATATTATCTCAGAGTGAAGGGGCTTAATATAAATGATAACTTTCAGGCATTGGATTACTACGGCCAGGCCATTAAAGATCTTTATATCATGGCAGTTCCTTATATCGCAGGATTAAACCCAGACTACTCTGGCCTGGATTTTTGCGATACTGCTGCTAAAATAATCGCTAACTCCTTGTCTTAAATTATTGAAATTTTAAATCCACAGCAAAAAAATATACCACAATTTACTCTTTTGATACAAGTTGGAATATAGATTGATAATATAAAGATACACAAAAGCGTATTTCATATGCGCTATCACACCACATCAAAATAAAATATTAATGGAAAAGGAAATGAACAGAAGAAATGCTATCGGAAAGATAGCAGCAACCATTGCTATTGCAGCGGTAGCACCTCAAACGTTTGCACAGTCGCAAAAAGTACAAAAAATTAAAAACTCAAGCAGCGAACTTACGGATCCTACTACCAAGTATCCAAGACCTCCCTTCAAAAAACAGTTCCAACCCTTTCCTGGGCTAGCAAGTAAAATGGAGCCTGTTCCTGATCATGGAGAGAAAAGCTATGTAGGTTCTGGCAGGCTCATGGGTAGAAAAGCTTTGATTACGGGTGGAGATTCAGGTATTGGAAGAGCTGCTGCAATTGCCTATGCTCGAGAAGGTGCCGATGTGGCCATTAATTATCTTCCTGAAGAAGAATCCGATGCGCGAGAAGTAATTGAATTGATAAAAAAAGAAGGACGGAATGCTGTAGGCATCCCCGGAGATCTAAGATTCGAAAACTTCTGTAAAGAATTAGTTAAAGAGGCGGTAAAACAATTGGGAGGGCTTGATATTCTTGTAAACAACGCGGGTCACCAGAAGACCCACGAGTCGATCCTAGATATAAGCACAGAGGAATTTGAAAGAACAATGAAAACAAACATTTATGCTCCGTTTTGGATAATTAAGGCTGCACTTCCGCATTTAAAGCCTGGATCTTCTATCATTGGGCTATCTTCTGTGCAGGCTTATGATCCTTCTGAGAATTTGTATGATTACGCACAGACAAAAGCTGCCACTACCAGTTATGTAAAATCATTAGCAAAGCAGCTAGGCCCAAAGGGAATACGTGTAAACGGAGTTGCTCCCGGGCCTGTATGGACAGCTTTAGAAGTAAGCGGAGGACAAACACAAGAAAATATTGTAAAATTCGGAAGTGAAACACCGTTAGGAAGGCCTGGGCAGCCTGCAGAACTAGCTTCAATATTTGTGCAGCTTGCCGCCAATGACGCAAGTTTTGCAACGGGACAAATTTACGGATCCTCTGGAGGAAGTGGTCAACCTTAAAAAAAGAATGATGTATGAAGAGCAGCAGCAAAATATGGATATTGTGTATTGCAGGAGTCTTTATTTACTGGAGCCTATCAAATAAAAAAAAGGTAGAAGATCAGGCTTTCACAGCTCCAGATGGAAATTTTTACAAGAAAGATGAAATTTACCAAACTGCAGATCAAATGCTTTATAAAAATGGAAAACTACTGCCGCAAAAAATTCATCCGAGGTTAACGGTAGATGAAATTAATGAGCAAGAAAATAAAGCCAGTGATTCGTTATCTTTTACACCAACAGATCATTTAGATGAACTTGAATTGATGAAATCCTAGTAAACTACTAAAACAGACCATCCTTTGGATGGTCTGTTTATACATTTTATCATTTTTTTAAGCAATCAACTATAATGTCTGATAAAATAATTAATCATCGTTTTGAGAGGCGGGAGACTGAATTGATTTTCAAGACTACTGTGAAGCCTTGGTATAACTTAAGATATAATTTTCCCAAATGATACTTTTAAGATAAAGAGCCCTTTGTTCTTCCAATTAATTCAAAGAAATATATATTCCAAAGGATTAATTCATATCCATACACAACATCTTCTAAGGGAATTGTCAGGATACGGAATCCCATAAAATTATCAGGATTATAATTTACAATGGGAGATTCTAGTCCGGTTCCTGTTAAAATACCATTGACCAATAAGAATCCCGGCATTAAAAGGATGTAAATAACAGATGCTTTTCCTATTATTCTTGCATTAAGCATAAAATATAGAATAAAAACAGTAACCCCTGTTGTTAAAAATGTCACCATTGTATAAATTTTAGCATGCTGATAAATTCCCAATCCTAAGGATAAAACAATAACAGCAACTGCAAAATATTTCTCCTTTTTATACTGCCAATTAAAATTGAAGAATTTATTAAGGCAGAAATACGTAAAAATACAGGCAAACGGAATACAGAAAAAGAAAAGTATTTCTTCAAATGGTAATCCCAAAATCGTAAGCCCGATAATATAATCATGATTAAACCACCATACACCTCGAGCTGTGAACCATATGTCCCATATGATAAATGCAAAAGCAACTAAAGCGGCAGATTTAATAAAGGCGCCAAAAAACCGACTAAATTTAATTTTATGGTGGAAAGAGAATACGAAGCATATGATGATCGTAAAAAAATTAATTAGAAGATAGGTATAATGCTGCATATATTATTTTTTATTCCAATACATTCTAAAATATCTGATGGGTACCCATAAAAAACCAAAACACTCGCCTTCTTCTTTGGTGATATGCTTGTGGTGCTGCTTGTGAGCTCGCCTTATTCCTAAAAGGTAGGGATTATTTGTCTTGGTAAATAATTTAAATCGCTGATGGATAAAAATATCGTGTACAAAAAAATAAGCCATACCGTACAGTGCTATGCCGATAGCAATATAAAACCAGTGATTGTAGCCATTTACAGTTCCATAATACATTAATGCTATAGTTGGCACGGCAAATATTAAGAAAAAATAATCATTTTTCTCTAAAGAGCCTTCATTACTGTGATCGTGGTGATCTTTATGCAAGCGCCACAAAAATCCGTGCATAATATACTTATGGGTAAGCCACGTTATTCCTTCCATGGTAAAAAAAGTGAGAAGAACAATAAAAAAATTCATACGTATTCATTTAAAATTACATGAAAGATGTTTTATACTCTAGATAGCTCGTCATCATTAGAGACATCTTAGTGCTATTTGAAATTCTTATCCTTTGATTTAATATTTTGGAAGCAGGACTTCGCTTAATTTTTTTAAACAATGAAACAAAGTATTTATAGGCAACATACACTCCGAATCTTGAGGATGTAGGGAGTTTCTTTATTCCTTCGAGTGCAATTAAAAATTCTGCTTCTATCTCTTTTTCTATAGAAGTCTTAACCTGATTATCAAAAATTTCCATATTAATACCAGGAAAATAGCTTCTTCCCAAGTGCTGATAATCATTCTTAATGTCTCTCAAAAAATTAATTTTTTGAAAAGCAGATCCCAATTTCATGGCAAACGGTTTTAATTCTTCAAACAATTTCCTGTCACCGTTTACAAAAACCTGCAAACACATTAATCCAACTACTTCAGCAGAACCCAGAATATATTTTTCATATAATTCTGAGTTGTATTCTATCTTTTCGAGATCCATTTCCATACTGCTTAAAAATTGATCAATTAGTGAATGATCAATATTAAAGCGTTTAACCGTTTCTTGGAAAGACTGCATGATGGGATTAAGAGATATGCCTTCATTAAGAGCGCAGTAAGTATCCTCTTTAAATTTTAATAGCAATTTAGTCTTATCATATTCATGAAAACTGTCGACAATTTCATCAGCCAGCCTTACATATCCGTATATTGCATAAATCGGATTTCGTAATGATTTGGATAATGCCATTATACCTAATGAGAAACTTGTGCTATATTGCCTTGTTGTTTCTTTACTTACCTTATAAGAAAGATTGTCAAATATTTTTTTCATTGTCAATTATTTTAATGTGGCTTCCAAAGCAGCTATCTTCCCTGAGATAAGAGCGGGAGGAACTCCCGGTCCGGGAACTGTAAGCTGACCTGTATAGAATAAATTGTTAATCTTCTTGTTTTTTAAAGAGGGTTTTAATACCGCAGTTTGTTTCAATGTATTGGCCAATCCATAGGCATTACCTTTATATGCATTGTAATCATTCTCAAAATCATTAACACAATAACTCCTTTTATACTCTATACAAGTCTTTAAATTATCCGTATGCGTATGTTTTTCCAATCGTGAGATCATTTCATCAAAATATTTTTCTCGGATAGCTTCAGAATCTTGTAATCCAGGAGCTAGTGGCATCAAGAAAAATAAATTCTCAGAACCTTCTGGGGCTACTGAATTATCTGTTTTTGAAGGACAACAGATATAAAACAAAGGAGCTGTAGGCCATTTTTTGCTTGTGTATATTTCTTCCGTATGAAGGTCAAGATCATGTTCAAAAAATAACGTATGGTGCTTTAGACTAGGTATTTTTCTGCTAAAGCCCACATAATAGATGAGACAGGATGGTGCAAATACTCTTTTCTCCCAGTAAGATTCATCATAATTTCTGAATTGTTTCTCTAAGAGCTGAGATTCTGTATGATGATAATCAGCGGAAGAAATAACAGTATCAAAATCTAAAAACTGATTATTGACCTCTAATGTTGAGACCTTGCCCTCAACAATATTAATTTTACTAACCGATGCATTACAATGAATTGTGGCTCCCTTTTCCTGAGCAATTCTTTTTATGGCTTCTATTATTTTGGAAAAACCTCCCATGGGATACCATGTTCCTAATTTATATCCTCCGTAATTCATTAAACTATAAAGTGCGGGAATATCTTTGGGTGCCGCTCCTAAAAATATCACGGGAAATTCCATGAGCATAATTAACCTAGGATCATTAAAATACTTTCTCACAAAACTCTTAAAATCAGTCAGCAAATCAAGTTTCAAAGCACTTTTCGCAATGGTAAAACTAAAAAATTCAAACCATGAATGGCAGGGTTTGTTAACAAAATTTTTCATTCCTATCTCATACTTGTAACGGGCATCTTTCATAAAAAGATCCAATTGCTCCCCTCCCCCTTTTTCAATTTCTTCAAAAAGGATTTTCATATCGTCATATTTATGAGGAATATTCATGACTGAGTCTGAAAAAACCATTTCAAACTGAGGATTCAATGACACTAATTCATAAAAATCAGAACTTTTATACCCAAAGTCAGAAAAAAAAGATTCTATAATATCCGGCATCCAGTACCAACTGGGTCCCATATCAAATGTATAACCATTATCAGTCTTGAAGTGTCTTGCCCTGCCTCCAATTTCAGAATTTTTCTCAAATACGTGTACATCATGTCCTTGTTTAGCAGCATAAGCCGCTGCAGAAAGACCTGAGAAACCCGAACCTATCACTGCAATTTTCTTTTTCATCCTAATTAGTTATAAATTGATATTCTCTACTAACAACATCAATGAGTTCATTACTGTTAATATGTCTTGAATATATGGGATAATGGAAGCGATCCAACTTGTTAAGAATATATATTAAATTCATCTTTTCTTCATATGTAAGATCACCAGCAACGATGTGAGTTGCCTCCCGGATTTTTTTCATATGAAATTCCAATGCACTCAAACCCTTTTCAGTAATCGAAACAATTTTATTTCTTCTATCGTCTTTAGAATCTGTAATGGTAATCCACGAATTTTTTAACAAACGAGAAATGATAACAGTACCCGCCGATTTGGTATGAATATTTTTTGTAATAAGATCCATTTTCGTCATTGAACCAAAAGACTTAAGATTAATTAAATAAATAAAATCATCCTGAGTCGTAAAATCTGAATTTGTTATTGCTGATTTAGAATAGGTTTTAGCATATTTATTAAGATGAACAATTAAAGTACTAATTGCACTTTCTGGACTTCTTCCATTCTCCTTCCCTTCCCAGTAAGGTTCCTCAACTTCTCTTTTCTCTGATTTCCAACTTTCATAAATCCACTTTTTGAAACCATCGCTATCAGCTGAATACTTATTGAATTCATTTTCATTTTCAAACTGTTCCAAAAGTTCTATAATCTCTTTTATTATGGAGTAATTCATAATACAAATATTTGGTATAATATTAAACTAAGTATGAAATAAATTAGTTCATTTTAAAACTAATATTACACTAATCCATTTATCATGCCAAAAAAAAAATAATTAAAATCTATTTTTTAACGAAAACAGGCACCTTTATTGTAAATTTCATAATACACTAATTAAAATTTTAATATGAAAACGAAAAAACAGTTTCGGTATTGAATGATTTACTGAACATTACAAACGACAGAATTGCAGGATTTTCAAAAGTAGAAGAAAAAGTTTGGGACACCCATTCGGGATTAAGAAGTGATTATGATAATATGGTATCTGAATCTCAAACAATGAAAAACGAGCTTGTAGGTCTTATCAATGAGAGAGGTGGACAGGCAGATAATACGACAAGTACTGCGGGTGCTTTTCATAGAGCTTGGATCGATGTAAAAAATGCAATGGCAATGGACAAAGATGAATCTACTTTGGAAAATGTTGCGTATGGAGAAAGTGCCGCAATAAAAGCTTATCAAGATGCTTTAGATAGTGGCGATCTTTGCCCTGAAAGTTCATGAGTTGTGAGTGATCAACTTCATCATTTGAAATCTTCTTTTGCTAAATTTGAATATTTGGAAGACAAAAAATAATAAAATCACTTCAAACAATATATTAATATTAGAGAGCAAAAGCTCTCTTTTATATTTTACACCTTTAAGTAGAATTTGAATTATTATATAGATTTTTTAGATTTGAAAGTTTCATAGTTATAGTTTTATAATTTTGCTGATAAGCATAGGGTTATAACATACAATAGTTTAGTACTGTAGTAATAGTTTAAAAAAAATATGATTAATCAGTGTATGTCTCTTGGTTTCTACGTATCAACTTGATAGATGAAGGCTAGAGTTAGCAAATGGCTTAGTTTATAAATTAGAGAATTAACAAATTATATTGATAACCTCGTGCGAGTTAAGTGAAAACATACAATTTATCAAATAAAACATTTTGTAATTTTATCAAAAAAAGTATCTATAACAATAAATCAAGAATCAATCACGCCGAATAAATTAAATTCGTAGTTTTTTATGGTTGCTAAGATGGTTAATTACTTATGTATGTGTTTATTCTCACAGCTATAAATCGGTAAAATTATGAAACTCTAGAAACAACAAATCCTCATTTTATGAGGATTTGTTAATGAAAAAATATTTGGTGATTTGATGGTCTTTTAAAAATATTCTCAGATTGCTCCGAGAATATAATCCCTTAGTTATGTCTATTTTTTTAATAGCCGCGTTTAGGTATTCAAAAGCAGTGCCAAAAATCAAATTATAATTTAATTTATCTATAATTATCACATTTTTTTAAATCACATTATCATGATATAATAATTAGAATTCCATTTATTTTAAATTTAGAAATTACTGTAAATCTAAATCAATAAGAGATGAGTGATAATGTCAATAATAATCCATTTTCTTTTTTCTCAGAACTTTCCAATTTCTTTAACATTTTTTTACTAGTGTTCAATATCCCAACATAATAGAGACCGTCTATATACTTTCAGTTTTTTTACATCAGCTTGTGATGATCTATTTTATCTCATATAAAAATCCGTCCATATTACATCATAATAAAGGCGCAATAACCTCAAGTCTTTTAGGCAAAAGCTGCTTAAAATTCATTTTGATTAATCTCAAATATTTTCTTAAAAGCCGAGAAGTTTCAGTTTAAACTGTATGGCAAAATTATTTTTAAAAGAGGGTGTATTATAATAGCCAAGACGATAGAAAAATCCGAGATTAAATTGAGAGGACAGAAAATTATTCCACTCCAAACCGACTTCATTGTATAGATGATTCAGCTTTTCAAATTGAAACTGATGATCCGCTGCGTTTTTCATGTTACCAATAATTCCACGGTAGATAAAGTCGAAGCTTGACACATTTTTACCGAAACTTTTAAAATACCACGGTATACGGTGCGTAATATACGTGCCAACAAATTTATCACTGAAATATCTACCCCCATCCATCGTGGCAAAACCAAGGTAGGAAGTCAGGTTAAAATTAAAACCTGCTTTACCATTGGCGAGGCCATTCATTGTAAAATTCTTCCAAACAGGAGCATCACCGAAAATAATTCCTCCATAAGCTCTGATTCCCGTGACCCCGATTTTTGTTTTAAAATTATGAGCAATTAAGGCATCAAATCTGCTGAACGTCATGTTCCCATTCATTATTTTAAGACCCTGTTCATAGTTAAAATAAAATTCTGGAAAACTCTGTTCAAACGTATATTTGCCGTTTGGAGTCATCATATTTTTAGAATTAGGAGAATATTTAAGGGTTATGAAGGCAGAAGTGAAATCGAAGCTATTTCCGAGATTTTTGTAGCTGTAGGTGAACTTTGATTCTTCGTTCGACTTTTGCGCAGCTACATTTAACGTTAACCCATTTGTTAAATCGTTTTCATAACTCACTTTGAAACTTTCAAATTGATAAAACACATTGTTGTTGATGGCAATTCCTGAATTCATAAGTTTCATTCTAAAATTCCATAGATTTTCTGAAAACCTTCCTGCAACCATGACATCATTTTCATATTCAAGACGAAAAAATGAATTCTTCTGAAGTGTTGTACGAACATCCACTCCAGCTCCGAATTTTACTCTCTTATCATATATTCCATATGCAAAATAAACATCCGGAGAAATATATTTATTGAAACGGTCGTTCAGTTTTACGCCTGCTCCTAGCCTGAAGTGTTCGTATTTGTTATAACCGACCACTTTAGACAGATCAAAATCAAAAACGCCCAATCTTAAATTACCTTTTAACAGTCCGATAAGTCCCTTTACTTTCTGATCTAATTTATACTTGTTGCTTAGACTGTCGATTTTATTATAGGCTAGTTCTTCACGGGTGCTCAGATCACTCGTCCGGTATTGGTCCATCAGGCTTCCGTCTGAATTTTTAACGGATAAAGTATATCCTTTAAAATCTTCTGCTTTAAATTCTACCGGGGTATGAATATTGAAATAATCTGCTGTTGCGTACGCATACGTCCCGAATTTTTTTGAGTCATTACGTTCTTTTTCTTTGTTTTCATTATTTTTTTCTGATCCGAGATTAAGATTTAATAATGTATTATTCACCTTCAGTTTATAATCTTCTTTCAATAAAAACCACTTTTTATTGACAGGAACCCAGACACTGGTAATAGCGCCCTCATTTTGCATTTTGCTATTGCTCTGTATTTTTTTTAGTCCATAGGTCTGTTTATCGACGTACAAATATCCTGAATATTTATTCTGGGGCCTACTGTTGTTATTTCCGACCTGTCTGAATCTGATGATGTAATTTTCTCTACTGTCAATTTCAATAGAATCGGTAAGGAAGAATCTGTATAAATTTCGGTTTTCTTCTTTAATTTCTTTGGGAATCTGATTTCGGTTAGACCGGAATGCAATTAATTCGTAGATGGGCTCTCTAAGTCCGGAAACCTTATTATCTAAAACATTAATTTTCTCTCCATATTTTTTAGAATAGTTAATCTGAGAGGCTCTCTCCCATAAAAACATTTTGCTCTGTCCGGCCAGACGTTCCAGGTTCAAAGACTCTATGGAATCTTTTTTTTCTTTTTTTCCAAAGTTTTTCTGCGGAAGGCTTTTTAAAGAATCCATCTTTTTGGCAACATATTCCTGGTAATTTACAATACTGTCCTGATCGAGATCCAACGATATTTTTTCGTAGGACATATAGGAATAGGAATCTAAACTTGAGGGCGAATTTTCCGGATAGTATTCGTTAACCTTTTTTAGAATCTCTAGGGCTCTGGGATCGCTTTTATCTGACAAAAAAACCGGTTCTATATTTTTTACGGTGGGATTACTTTTGTTAAGTGCTACTTCCATCACCTCATCTACCAACACATATTCTGAAATATACCCTGGTGCGCTAACCTCCACTTTTTTACAAGATGTGGTAAACATTAAATTTCCTGACTGATCACTATTTCCTATCAGCAGTTTATTACAACTTATACGAGCTTTTTGTACAGGCTTTTGGGTGTCTGCATCGCTAACCATAATTTTCGACTGTGAAAAAAACAGAGATGATAAAAAGCTTAATAAGCAGAGAAGATGATATTTATTCATATCGGTAGAGTAATTTGGGTTCTTATAAAAGAAATTATAGTTCTAAATTATGATTTACTAAAGTAAACCTTCAAATAATAAGGAAAACCGGCTGATCAATAATAGCCAAAGAAAAAACAACCTCACGGGGTTGTTTTCCTTTGGTGTATCTTTAATTGTAAGAGACCCGCCATACAATTCCTCCTACATCATCTGCTACAAGTAATGATCCATCTGAGGTCTGAAGCACTCCCACAGGTCTCCCGTATACTTCTCCTTTGGCCTCATTGGCGATAAATCCGCTGAGAAAAGGAGCATAAGATTTTGATGCTTTTCCGTTGGTAAAAGGCACAAACGCTACCTGATATCCCACCAACGAAGAGCGATTCCAAGATCCGTGCTGACCAATAAATGCACCGTTTCTGTATTTCTGAGGATATTGATTTGCGGTGTAAAAGGTAAGCCCCAAGGAGGCGGTATGGCTGCCCAATGAAACATCCGGAACGATTGTTTTTTTTACGAGATCAGGTTTTTCGCCCTTTCTTCGGGGATCTTCATGCTGTCCGAAATATGCGTAAGGCCATCCATAGAATGCATCTTTCTTCACAGAGGTTAAATAATCAGGGACTAATTCATCTCCCAGTTCATCTCTCTCATTAACCACCGTCCACAATTCTCCGGTTACCGGATTCCAGCTCATTCCTACAGGATTTCTGAGACCCGATGCATAAATTTTTTCCTGTGTTCCATCTGGATTAATCTCTAGTATATTGGCTCTTCTCACCTCATTTTCCATCCCGTTCTCCCCGACATTACTGCCGGATCCTACCGATATAAAAATCTTTGATAAATCTTTATTCGCAATCATATTTCTGGTCCAATGGTTATTGTATCCACCGGCCGGCAGATCAAAAATCTTTTTTCCTTTCCCTGTTATTTTCGTATCCCCAGATTTGTAAGGATAGACCCATACTCCATCTGTATTGGCAACATAAAAACGGTCTTTTACAATCAACATCCCGTAGGGTTGATTAAGATTGTCTAAAAAAACTGTGGATGACTCCGGTATACCATCTTTGTTACGATCTTTGTACAGAATAATTCTGTTGGCGGAGTCTCCTCCCACTTCAGCTTTACTTTTTCCGCTTATATCGTTTTTAACTTTTTCAGTTGCAGAACGCTCGGAATTAGACAAAACAACAAAGATATCTCCATTTTCTGCCTGTATCATATTTCTTGGGCTTTTTAGTCCCTCAGCAAATCGGGTAACAGTAAAGCCTGCCGGCGCTTTCGGACTTTTATTTGCTGCCCAGCCTATTACCTTACAAAATTTATTTTTAGCACCTTCTTCATCAGGTGCCGGAAGATTTAATGTATCTATCGATGTTAAAACTTTGCTACCTTTTTGTACATTACTGGCATCAAGTTTATTTTCCTTACATGAAAAAAAGGAAAGTATTGCTGCAACAAATAAAAAATTTCTCATAAATTATTGATTTAAATGTAGATTTTCATAATAAATAACAATAACCATTCCTTTAAATCATGTATTAAGGCATACCGTTAAAAATATTTCAAAATTTCTTAAGAGATATTACAAAAGATTTCTGAAGGCATAATCACTTTTGATATAAAAAATAAGCATAATACATTTTCTTGAGGAGATTGGCTCCGTTTTTGCGAGGACAAGAAAATGAAAACAATTTTTATAGTAGAAGATGAGACAGGCATTCGAGATGCATTGCAATTACTCCTGTCATTTGAAAATTATGATGTACGCTCATTCTCTGATGTTAAAACATTTAATTTAAGAGATAAATCAGCCATTCCTGATCTATTTATTCTTGATGTGAAACTTCCTGACGGTTTAGGAACTGACTTATGTAATAGTATTAAAAAAGACGATTCTACATCGCATATTCCAGTTATAATAATAAGTGCTCATGCGAAATCAGATTTGGTAAAAAAATCCTGTGATGCGGATGAATTTGTGGCGAAACCTTTCGACATCGATGATGTTATTAATAAAATTGAGAATTTAATAAATTCATAATATTTTGTCAATAAAGATACCTTACTAATCTTTTGATAATACATCAAACTGTAAGATACAATATAAAATTTCCCGGGTTTCTTTTTGAAAAAACTAATAATCATGTATTTAAGCTCTTATTTAAAATAAGATTTACTCGTCGAGACCGGTAAAAAAATTTTAATAAACAATACAGTAGTCAAATATTAAATCGATCTATAATTTGTAATAAAAAGTTATGGTCAATGGTATTTCAATGTTTACTATTAAAAGTTTAAACTTTCCATATGGAATGAAGTCAAATTTTTACATATAAGTAAAGTGTATTGTTTCTAATACTAAATTGATATAGTTGTAATCTAAATCTACAAAAGTTAAATATATCAATTATGATAATCTATTTATAACTTTTAACATATCAATTCCTTTTCCTAACACAGGTTTGAAAAGATCACCTTTCTCTTTCAGTCGTTCTAATGTATTATAGATATTGAAATCAGTGGGTTTAAGTCCTATTTTAATCTCAGTCCATTCCAAAGGCATAGATACTGGCGCACCGTTTTTCGGACGTAAACTATAGACACTCGCTAATGTCTGACCTCTTCTATTTTGTAAATAATCTAAATATATTTTATGCTTATCTCTTTTTTGAAGACTTCTTTCCAATGTTGTTAAATCAGGTAATTTTTTGTTAACCATCCGCATCAATAGATGTCCAAAATCTTTTACCTGTTCATAAGAATATTTAGCATTCATAGGAATGTAGATATGAATTCCTGAACTTCCGGAAGTTTTCGGATATCCTTCGATTCCGGCTAAATCCAAAACCTCTTTTACAGCTTGAGCAGTTTCTATTACATCTTCAAATGTATTTTTCTCAGAAGGATCAAGGTCAAGAACCAAATAGTCCGGATTGTCCGCTTTTTGGATTTTACTTGTCCAAATGTTCAATTCTATACAACCAAGATTATTGAGATAAGCCAGGGTTTCTTTATCATTACAGATAATATAATTAATATACTTATCCGAACTTTCAGAAAAAACTTTCTGTGTTTCTATCCACTCTGGTGTCTCTTCTGATGCATCTTTTTGGAAAAAACTCATTTCATTGATTCCATTGGGATAACGATTCATAGATTGTGGTCGATTTTTGAGATGGGGCAAAATATAATTTGAAATACTTTGGTAAAAATCTATCACATCACCCTTTGTAACATCATCATCAGGGAAATAGATTTTGTTCTGATTCGTGAGTTTCAATTCTTGTTTTCCAATTTTCTTTATCAAATCATCTTTTCCTGCTCTTCTTTTAGGTTCAGATTTTTTCATAATTTCCTTTTTTAATTGATCTTCAGAATTGAATTTTACATCTTTAGGTTCAATATCGTCACGAAGTCTCAAAAAAATCGGATGACGATAAATGTGGTCTTTTGTCAATTCTGTAAACTTGATTTCAGTAACTAATTCTGGTTCTATCCACGTTGCTTTGGTATTGGTTTTTGGTGTGATTTTGAAAACTGATTTTGATATGATAAAAGGCTGCATTTTATCATATATTTCAGAAAGCGACTGATTATTAAAACCGCCTCCCGTATGACCACAAAACACTATTTCGTCATCCAAGTATTTACCCAAAATCAATGCTCCGAATTTTTTTCTTGCGCCTTTTGGTTCGGTAAAGCCACAAATAATGGCTTCATCACTTTTATGGATTTTGATTTTGAGCCATTCTGAGCTTCTTATATTTTCTCTGTAAAGACTTTCGGTTTTCTTAGCGACAATTCCTTCTAATCCTAAATCTTTTGCGGCTTGGAAAAATTCTTTTCCGTTCTCAAGAATATGGTCACTGAATTTGATGACTTCATTTTCTATCAAAGCATCTTTCAATAATTCCTTTCGTTGGAGATAAGACAAACTTTCTGTCGAGTGCCCATTTAACCATAACAAGTCAAAAACCTGAAAAGTCAATGCCATATTAGGATTATCACCGATTTGTTGGAGCCATTGAAAATTAGGTTTTCCTTTATCGTCGTAAGCCACGATTTCACCGTCAAGAACCATATTGTGTTCCTGCATCTTAAGCAAATTCGTTACTTTCTTGAATTTCTGAGAAAAATCAATCCCGTTTCGGGAATATAATCGGATTTCGTCTTTACTCAAATCTGCAATGGCGCGATAACCATCCCATTTGATTTCGAATGCCCAGTCTTTATCATCAAAGGCTTTGTCGGAGACTTTGCAAAGCATTGGCTTAATGAATTCCGAAAGCTTTTTTGCTCCAGAAAGTGCCGGAGCATAGTTTTTAAAAGACTTTATTCCTTCGGATGAGTTATTTTTTTTTTACCGTCTTTCTCAGTTAGATAAGCGGTTACTTTTGAATTTTTAAGTGTATATTCTTCAGCGTTATAATCTTTATCCACAGCATATTTATCTTTATGCTTGATGAGCAGCCACGCATTATCCTCTTTAGGGTTTTTTATTTTCACCAATGCAAATTCGCCTTTAAGCTTTTTACCATGAAGAATAAATTTTAGTGATTGTTTATGAAGTTCGGCTCTCATTACCAAATCATCACTTTTATCTTTCACTTTTTCAATCGGCTCATAAGTTCCTTCATCCCAAATCTCCACTTCACCAGCTCCATAATTGCCCTTGGGAATAGATCCCTCAAAAGTTCTGTAAGCAAACGGATGGTCTTCTACCATCATCGCCAATCGTTTATCGGAGGGATTGAGCGAAGGACCTTTTGGAACTGCCCAACTTTTCAGAACTCCATCCATTTCCAAGCGAAAATCATAATGAAGCCTGGAAGCTGCATGTCTCTGAATAACAAATTTAAGTCTCTTACTACTTTCTTTTTCCTTTCCTTCCGGTTCAGATGTTTCTTTGAAATTCCGTTTTTTATTATAATCTTCGAGTGCCATAACTTATAGATGTTAATGAATGAATGATAATCGATATAAGCTTGCGACGCTGCATATTTTAACTTACAATTAGCCAACTTTTTTCTTTCCTTTCTCTAAACTCGCTTTCAGCATCGCCATCAGGTCAGTTGCTTTTCCTTCCGGCTCTTTTACTTCTGTTAATTTGATTTTTTTACCTTTTGCTTTTTGCTTAATGATCTTCAGAAGATCTGCATTGTAAGTATCTTTATATTGAGAAGGATCAAATTCAGAGGCCAGAGATTTAATCAGCTGTTCCGCCATTTTCAGTTCCGAAGGTTTTGGTGCACTTCCCGAAGGTATTTTTAGATCTTCGAAACTTCGCATTTCTTCCGGATAACGCATTCTATTGACCATTAAAATCTTATCTTCATACGGGCGAATTAAACAAAGGATTTCGCGTTCTCTCAAAACGAAGGAGCCCACACCTGCCATTTTCGTTTTCATTAAAGCCTTGAGTAATAATTTATAAGCCGCTTCACCATTTTTCTGCGGTTCGAGAAAGTAAGGGGTCTCAAAAAGCGCCGTATCAACTTCAGATTCTTTAACAAATTGATCAATAGAGAGAATTTTTGATTTCTCTGGGCTTGCAGAGGCAAAATCCTCGTCTTCTAAAATGATGTATTTATCTTCTATTTTATAGCCTTTGACAATATTTTCCCACACAACTTCTTTACCCGTTTTTTCATTCACTCGCTTAAATCGTATATTGCTTAGATCATTACTATCCAGCATATCTAAATCTAAAGTGCTTGAATCCGTTGCAGAATACAATTTTATAGGAATATTTACTAATCCAAAACCTATAGCTCCGTTCCAAATTGCGCGCATAATTGTGATTTTAAGTTATTGATGTAAAACTATCTTAATCAATTTCTACAATAACTATTCCACAGTTTTCTAGCCATTTGCCATTGGATTAAAATCATTTTGTTTTTTTTCGATAACACTTCGAGAAAGGATCGTTTTGTGAGATTATTTTGAACTGTGTTTTGCAATATGTGCTTCTCAAATTTTATCCATCTCAACAGCATCTTCAAAACTTCTTGTAGCTTCTTCTCCGTAATATTTTAATACAATTTAAAGTAAGCGAGTTTGCCCTTTGTAAGATATGGATGGTACCTTTAGGGAAGAAACCGTTTATGCCGTAGTCTTTTGGCTGGCAAAAGACTTAAAATGAATAAGATGGAAGGCGCAAAAATTAGTAGTACTTCTTTTTACAGGGCAATATAATCCGGTCTACATTGGTAAAATATATATTAAAGCATACAAAGACGAGGATGCCTGTATTGTTGAAGCCAATCATGAAAGTTTGATTCCAGAAAACCTATTTTATAAAGTGCAAAATGTTTTAAGCGGAAAAACTTTGGCTGAAAGACCTCAAGGTAAAATTATTGCAGCTAATGAATTCCACTAAGAGGATTTTTAAAATATCCACGATGTGGAGGACATATTTCAGGTAGCGGATCTAAAGGCAAGAAAAATGTTTATTATTACTATCACTCTAATGCTAAGTGCGGCTATAGGTATAGCTCAGACGAAGTTAATTCTGCCTTTGAAAAAGAATTAGTAAAATATGATTACCACGAAAGCATAAATACATTATTAAAAGAAATAATATTAAGCAATTTTAAATACATACAGGAAAATATTGATGGTAAGAAAAAGGAACTTTCCGAACAAATTGTTAATTTAACCAATAGGCTATCTAGCGCTAGAGAAAAGTATCTCGAAGATAGATTAGATTTTGAGGATTATCAGATTATTAAAAATGAAAGTAAGAAAAAAATTGATGAAATGGAACTTCAGAATCCAAGGCTATCACGTAAAAATATAGATATTAGAGCAAAGCTTGATCAAGTTCTAAACATTTTGCCAAAGCTGTCTCAATTGTACATTAAAGGTGATAATGAGACAAAAAATTCTATATTGTGTTCGATTTTGGCCGAAAAACTTGAATTTCAAGAAAATGCTTTTCGAACACTTAAATTGAATTCCGCACTTACTCAAATAATACTGATTCACAATCAGTTACAAAGTAAAAAAAAAGGAAAGAACACTTCTAAAAGTGCTCTTTCCCGCAGAGTGACCGCAGAAGGATTCGAACCCTCACTGTCGGAGCCGAAATCCGAAGTTCTATCCATTAAACTATGCAGCCGATTTTGGGCTTGAGTGTTGGAGAGTAATTTGGTTTAAAAAAAACTATCCCACACTCAAACGTTAAAACGTAATCTTCACACCTCCCAAAATCTGTGCACCAAGAACTTTATATCCTTTGTACGTCTGGTATTTTGAGCTTAAAAGATTATTTCCGATTGCGAAAATACTGAAATTTTTGTGAAATTTATACTCTGCCGAAAGGTTTACATCTGCATAGCCACCCACTTTGTCGTTGGTATTCTCTGTAGACTGGTAGAACACCGGCGCCGGAACTCCCTCAATAGCAAATGAATTAGTTGTTCTGTCGCTAGCAAAAATACCTTTGAAACCTAGTAATAATTTTTTATCTAACATCGTATATTTTGCTCCGATGCTTGCGTTTAACAATGGAACATTGTAGATATTTTCGTAATTTTTAAGATCATATTTCGTAAAACCAATCTCCCCATCGATGATTAAATTAGCTAGAGGGAAATATTGTAAATTTGCTTTAATGTTGCTTACATTTCCATCATCATAAACAGCAGAGAAGGTATTCGCATAGTCGTACGCAGAACGGTTTACAGCATCTCTTTTGAAAAGATCATTTCCTTTAAAGAACATCACATCACGCATTTTTGCATATCCTGCAGAAACATCATATTTAAACATTTCATCGATATCACCTCTTAAACCTACATAAAAATGATATTTCGTTTCCGTTGGCTTCAGATATTGGTCAGAAAGAATAAAAGGATTTTGCTGAAGCAATTCGCTGTACGTGTTTAGCTTTAAACCTCCGTCAATACCTCCGTAAAATTTAAATCCGTTATCCGCAGCAAACTGAAATTCTGCCTGAGGAAACCAATAGGTCTTATTATTCTTTAATTGTTCCGCTAAAATAAGGTTTGAATTTTTAGCATTCAGGAAAGAGAAAGAAGAACCTACCATTAAATAAGAATCACCCTTTCTGAACGTCACTTTAGGCGCTAAATTCATATTGAAAAAAGTCGCTGAGTTTTTATTTTCTAAAGCGAAATCTGTTTTTACACTTTCTAATCCAACTCCAAGATCAGCATTAAGATTAATTCCTGATTTACCAAGTTCTACCGCATGTTTAGAGAAATTAGCCAATACAGAAACCTGGTTTTCCTGTGCGTCAAAATGATCTTTCAAAAATGACGATTTAACTCGTACATCATTTAAAATTTCATTAGAATAAAAATCATAATAACCATTTGCTTTAAACTGATTTACTTTTTGCTTTAAATCTACATCAGCAGCCGGTTCTAAAGCATAAATACCATAATAGTTGTAATTATTTAAACCATATTCGGCATTTACATTAAATTTTCCTTTATCTCCGTAAGAGTTTAAGAACGCTCCAATAGTGGCATTGCTTTGTTTAGAATCCCACGCATATTCTTTTTTAAGACCTTGAGTCGAAAGGAAATGTACATCGGCACCTACTTCAATTTTATTTTGAAGCGTTTTTGAAATATTGGCATCACCTAAAATTTTGCCATAATTTCCCATCCCAAATTGTACGTAATTATTCTGCGCACTTCCTTCAAATTTCGGAGCCACATCTTCACCCTGAATGGTTGAGGTTTTGAAATCAGAAACCGCAGGAACATCTGTAATTGTATATTTTACAGGATTTTGAGATTTCTCTTCCGGTGGATAATTCTTAATCGTTTCCACGGAAGTTTTCTTTTTTTCGATCTTTTTTACTTCTGGTTCTCTCTTTTTATTAAGAATCAGTTTTTCTTCTTTGATCTGGGAAAACGCTACCGACGAAAACCCTAAAAATATAATGGATAATAATTGAATTCTTTTGTTCATTACTTTTTGTATTTAAGCATTTGTGTAAAAAATATTAATGATTTTAAAATTCCATGAATATTTTTCACGTTAATACATTAGTACACTTTTTACTTTTTAATCGACTTCTTAACTTCTTTTGCCTCTGCTACAATTTCAGGGAAATCTTTATAATTTTCGATGATCTGATCGCATGTATAACTTGCCTGATAATTGTCTTTCAATCCGACATAGTTCTTCGCCATCAACACCAATGCTTTTGCGCCCCAAAACTCTTCTGAAGCATAATTATTAGCCAGTTTAAAGATCGTTTCGTTTGAAGATTTGAAAGCTTTTCCTTTATTTTGATAATAGGCTTTTGCGTAAAGAGCTTCTGCCGCTACCGAAGTATTTGAAGACTTTTCAAGAGAGGTATAGGCCGTTTGTGCATCTTTATCTTTTCCTGAATTCATCAGGCTTCTTGCTTTAATCACTTTCGCTGTTTCAATAACTGCCGCCGAGTTTTTATTATTTGCGATTACATCATTGGCTAGTTTTTCAGCTTGTGCAAAATTCTTTTCCTCAGCATAAATCTTCATCAATTCTACATTTGCATAGTTTTTAATGCTGATGTTGGATGAATTTCTGATGTTTTCAAGATACTTTTTCGCTTCATTATTATCCCCCTGATTAATATAAATCTGAGCAATACGAGTCTGTGCATCATCCTGATAATCATTCTGAACACTTGCTATTTCCTGCAATACAAGCAATGCTTTGGTTGTATTTTTAGTTTGATAATAGCTTTCTCCCAACTCGTATTTAGCCTGATAAAGACCTTCACCTGTCGGGTTTTGCGTTAAATATTTCTCGTAATAAGAAATTGCATTTTTGTAATCTTTTTTAGCAAAATACTGCTTACCGGTAGAAAGGTTAATCTCATCGATTTCGGCTGCATCTACGTTTACTCCTACATTTTTTGCAAAACTTTCATATCCCGCAACATCTCCGTTTTTCGCAAAGATTGGTTTTGCTGCCTGAACAATTTTCTCTGCGTATGCCGTATTTTTATATTGCTCACCCAACGTTTTTAATTCAGATAAAGCTTTATCGTTTTGATTCTGATCAATATAATTCTGTGCTCTGTAAATAGAAGCATTTGCTATCAAATCTTTGTCAGAAGACGATTTAATCACTTTTCCGAAGAAGTCGTTTGAATTGGTAAAATCATCCTGAGCTGCGTAAGCCGTTCCGATTTCATATTGAGCATCATCATAATATTCCGATCCCGGATATTTTGATAATAAATTTTTAAGGTTGGTAATTTTTGCCTGAGTATCCCCTTTAAATCCTAAAGCCATTGCTTTTTGGTATAAAGTATAATCTGTCGCATCTTCGTTTTTGTCGTAGATCGCGATAGCTTCATTCAGATTATTATTGGCATAATTAATATCTGCTAAACGAAGCTCAGCATCATTTTTAAACTCAGTTTTCGGATTGCTTAAATATTGTTTGAAATACGTTTCTGCCTGATCGAATTTTTTAGATTTAAAATAAGCATATCCCAAATCGTAAGGCAATTGTTGTTTTTCAGGGAAATTTTCGTTCAGCAATTTTTCATAACGGGCAATTGCAGAAGGATAATTTCCTTTTTGGTAATATACCTGCCCTAACCAATACAACGCTCTGTTGTTGAATTCTTTATTAATATTAAATCCTAAACTTCTCAGGAAATACTGTTCCGCTTCGTCATAATTTCCTTTGTTAAATTCTTCTGTTCCCAATAAATAAGAAACCTCCTGATCTACTTTATCGATATCCGGAGAAGAATTCTGAAGTCTGTCGATCGCGTTCAGGGTTTCTTTATAATTTCCTGAATATAAATAAGACTTTACCAAAAGCGATCTCATTTCCGGAGAATTCGCGTCATTTTGGTTTTCGTTGATGTATTTTTGAATTACCGTTGATGCACTTTCAAACGGGTTTCCGATGTCGTAGCTCAGTTTAGCATATTGTTCATGCGCCAGTTTTTTAACTTTAGCATCATAATCCATCTGATAAGACGAACGGAATGCCGAAAGCGCTTCCTGCTTTTTATCAACCGCCAAATATGCATTTCCAAGCTGATAATAAGCATTTTGAGCCAATGCAGAATTGCTGTTCAATAATTGATTATAATAAGAAACCGCTTCATCATACTTTTTCAACTGAGCCGCTACAAATCCCATCTCATAAAGATCGTTTTCAGACGGATTTTGCTGAACGCTCAGATAATCTTTCAAATGAGGATATGCAGAAGTATAATCCTTCTTCATGAAATAACTTTCCCCAATAATTTTATGAACCTCTGCTTTATAAGATTCCGAAATACTTTCGTTCAGTAAAGCGTTTCCTTCAGAGATAGCTTTATCATAATCTTTATCATTATAATACATCTGAACATAATAAGGACGCACCAGTTTAGAATATTTCGGCTGATCTTTTACAGAATCGAAATACTGAAATGCCTTATCATTCTGTCTGTTCGAATAATAAAGATGTCCCAACATATAAGCGATATCTCCTCTCTGAGAATCGTCCGCTGTTTTGTAAGCTTCTTCCAGAGCATCTGTTGCCCCTTTAGAATCGCCCATCATAAATTTAGCATATCCTAACTTTAAGATATACTGAGTATTTTCTTCTTTTGAAAGCTGATATTGGTTTACTTTTTTCAAAGTTTCCAAAGCTTTTTCAAAATCTTTTTTAGTTAAATAATAATCCGCCAATGGTAAATTGGCCTGCGCAAAATACGCCGAGTTCGGATATTCTTTCATGAAAGCAGTTAAACCTTCTTCCGCATGATTTTTCTGAAGAATAACCCCGATCACGTTATCAAAAAACTGCGCAGCCTCTTTTTTCGATCTCGACAAATTCTGATTATAGAAATATTGTCTTGCGTATTCGAATTGAGAAGCGTTGTATATTTTGGTTTGATAAAGATTTTCTGCCAGATTAAACCTGTAATTTTCCTTTTGGGTAAAGTATTGTGACTGCTGAGCTTCGGATACACCGAAATACAGCACCGCAGTCGCTAGAAGTATTTTTCTTGATTTCATTTAATTTTAAATTTTAAAACGTGTAAGCTGAAAATCAACTAGATATTTAAAATTTCGGGGAATATTTATCCACAATTTGAAAACGAAAATATTGAAAAGATATTGTATACACAAGCGTTTTAACACATTGTTGATAAGTGTATTATTTTTTAAGACTTCTTAACTTTTCCATAAGATACCTTAAGAAAATCTAAATTATTTCTGAGAAATAATTACATTTGTTTTTTTCAAAATCAAATATAGAATTGAATGAGTCAACTTTTTAGAAGAAAAATCTATTCAGAAACAGATACATCTACCAGTCTGCTAAGGGTTTTGGGTGTTTGGGACATCGTATTTTTTGGTATTGCGGCGATTATTGGTGCTGGAAGTTTTAGTAGTTTGGGAGAAGCCGTTTTCAGAGGCGGCCCCGGTGTTATTTTGCTATATTTGATATGCGGTTTTGCCTGTGGCTTTACGGCACTTTGCTATGCAGAATTTGCGAGTAGAATTCCTACGGCGGGCTCTGCTTATACGTATGCTTACGCCAGTTTTGGTGAATTAATTGCCTGGATTATCGGCTGGGCATTGATTATGGAATATTCTTTTGGGAATATTTATGTTGCCTTTTCATGGTCTGATTATTTTACAAGCTTCCTGCATCGTTTGGGAATGCATATTCCGGATTATCTGACGTGTAGCTACACAGAAGCCAAGAAAGCAATTATGAATGGTTCTGAAAATAAAGAACTGCTTAACGCTTGGAAAACAGCGCCTTTATTAGGTAATTTAAAAATCATTTTTGATCTTCCCGCTTTGGTAATCAACGGATTAATTACATGGCTATGTTATATCGGAGTAAAGGAAAGTAAAAATTTCAACAACTCTTTGGTAATCTCGAAACTAGCAGTTATTGTTTTGGTAGTTTTGGTCGGTTTTTCTTATATCAATACTGAAAACTGGACACCGGTAAGCCTTGAAACAGGAACAGCTTCATTTATGCCTAATGGTTTTGTTGGTGTTATGAGTGCGGTTTCGGGGGTTTTCTTTGCTTACATCGGTTTTGATGCTTTAAGTGTACTTTCAGAAGAAACTAAAGATCCTCAAAAAACATTACCTAAAGGAATGATTATTTCTTTGGTGCTTTGTACGTTTATTTATATCGCATTAACGCTGGTATTAACCGGAATGGTTGATTACAGAAAGTTCGACGGTGTAGGAGATCCTCTTTCTTTCATCTTTGAAAAAGGAAATGCGAATGTTGCATGGATGGAGCTCACCGTATCATTTATTGCCATCGTTGCCATCACCACTGTATTATTGGTTTTCCAGATGGGGCAACCAAGAATCTGGTACGCCATGAGCCGTGATGGATTAATGCCACAGAAATTTCAAACCGTTCATCCGAAATATAAAACGCCTGCTTTCGCCACAATTGTTACAGGTATTGTAGTGGGAATTCCTATCTTATTTACAGACAAATCTTTCATTCTTGACTTTACGAGTATCGGAACCATTTTCGCATTCGTATTGGTTTGCGCAGGGGTTTTGGTACTTCCGGCAAAGGAAAAGATCAAAGGAAGATTTCACCTTCCATACATCAATGGAAAGATCATTTTCCCTGTTATTTTTATCGGCGGATTAATTGCTTTTTACTATTGGCAACCGGAATTTTTCCAAAATTTAATGGATTGGAAAGATGCTAAGGAAGGAGAATTCAGAGCTTCTATTTTCTTTTTTATCCTGATTAATATTGCAATTTGCGTTTGGGCTTTCATTAAAAATCTATCCTTAATTCCATTAATCGGATTAAGCTCTTGTCTTTATCTTTTAACAGGAATGAGTCATGAAAACTGGTTCTGGTTCGGACTTTGGTTTGCTATCGGATTGGTGATCTACTTTTTCTACGGATACAAAAACAGCAAGCTGAATAAGGCATAAAATATTTAAAATAATTAGCAAAATCGCGAAAAGGCAATGGTATTACAAACCTGCTTTTTCGCGATTTTCTTTTTTATATTTTGGCGAACTTATTGCTTTAGATTTCTTAATTCTAAACTAAAAACGCCATGTCTGAAAGAATAAAAACCTTCAAAGAATTTTATCAGTTTTACCTTACGGAACACAGTAAAACAGGAACACGGATTTTCCATTTTTTGGGAACATTGCTTGTGTTTTGTGTCATCGGATATGTTATCAGTTCAGGCAAAGAAAGGTTTCTTTGGTATATTCCGATTTTCGGGTACGGATTTGCGTGGTTTAGCCATGCCGTGATTGAAAAAAATAAACCTGCAACATTCAAATATCCGCTCTGGTCTTTGATTTCTGATTTTAAACTGTTCTTTGAATTGTTGATTGGAAAACAGAAATTTATAACAAGAAAGATTGAGGCTGAGGCTGAAATTGAAAAAGAATAAATTAATCATTAGCCTAAACAGTATCGGCGGGTTTGCAAAGCAAACCCGCCGATACTGTGTAAAAGATATATTTTAAGATCAATTTTTAATAATTTGTTTGAAAATACTCTGACTACCCCGTCTTTTTGCTTTCGCAAAAATCCACCCCTTCAAAGAAGGGGAATTCAACATTGCACATATTAACTTTAAGCTTCCAGCTTAACTACTTAAACTTCTTTTTAAAGCTAAATTTCAGCATATTCATCAATCCCGGTTCGATAATGTCAACTCCGATTCCGAAATTGCTATCTGCTACCGTATGATGGGCCGTTCTGAAATCTTCAAACTGCTCTTGCGGAATTTCTATATTTACTAAAGGATTGTATTCAATATAAACCGTTCCGCCGTTTTTAGTGATTTTTTTACGGCTTTTATAATCAAAATAAGGATTGGAAATCGTACTTTCCTGAACCGTATATTTTTCTTCCGTATCGATTTTTTGATCGGTATGAAGCGATATTTCATACTTTTCACTGTCGAAATTATGCCAGAAAGGTAAATCTTTATGCATAAAATCTCTTGCTCCGGCTTTTACTACGTTTCGATCAAAATACATCAAAAATCGGTTCTTTTGAGGATCTGTAAAATACGGATTATCAATCGTAGAATGGTATTGAATCGTAAACTCATTCAACTTTTTATCGTCGCTTACAACATCAATTGCAGCATCTTTAAACACATTTCTTACATCCGTTCCGCTTCGGTCGTTGGAATAATTCAAACTGTAAAACAGGAAGTTATTCCAGCTGTCCACCACTTCCCTTTTGTTCGTATTTTTGAAATATCGTCTCATTGCATTGGCGCGGTTTCCACGATAAACAGTTATCAGTTTAAGATGTCCGGTAGCTTCTTTAGCATTAAATTCTACCTTTTCATCCACACAATAATAAGGATATTTATAAGCCTTTCTTTCGTATAATTCCTGATCTTTTTTTACTTCCAGATAATGCATAAAATAGGTAAATCCGCGATTTTCAAGATAACCGAATTCATCACGAAGCGTTGCATCCACAAAATGATCTTCACCTTTATGATTAATTTTCACGATCACATGATTGAAAGTAAGCAAAGACGGCAGATAATATTTAATATAGAAATCTGTATGAAAATTCACCAAAACGATTGAAGAATCTACTCCAATATAATCCAAAATAGATTTTAACAGCACAGATTTCGCCTTGCAATCTCCCTGCTTGGTTTCATATGTAACAGACGGCTCTTGCGGCTTGTGACCATTCATTTCATTGGCATTGAAAATATAATAGATATTATTCTGAACATATTCAATCGCGAACTGAAGTTTTTCGTCGGAATCAGTAATTGCATCTAACTTTTCTACTAAATTCGGAGCGTATTCAGGCAAAGCAGCTTTATTGAAAATCTCCTCATACAATGGAGCAATATAATTCGACAAGTCTTTCCAATTACTCTCCGTCGCAAAATCGATAAAGGGAAAAATTTCACGATTGGCATCAACTGGGTTAATATAATCAACCTCATCAATTACAAATCGGTCACCTTTTTTCAGATAATTGATTTCCGGCTGCAAAACATTGCCCTGCTCATCTCGGAAGAATGTTTTCTTGTAAGCAATCGGCTGATCTCGATCATTAATAAAGGTAAACTTAAAATTACCATACGCCCAATAATTATCAGGACTTACCCAAACATACTTTGAAAATTCTTTTCTTAAAAAATCTCTTTCAGTAAAAGCTTTTACACGAGAATCTTCTAAAATAAGAACATCATACAATCTGAGATCTTTAATAGTAATATTAATTTTTTTGTTACTGCTCAAAACTCCGCCTGCACTTTGATTTTCACTGTCGAAAACTTTAATGCTTGTATCGGGAATTTTATCAATTAAAACCCCATCTCTCAACACACTGATTCGGTGAATATTATAGATTTCATTTTCTTCCACCACCACTTCCGAAACAGAAGCTCTTTCAAGATTAGCTGGCTCATTCAGCGTGTACGCCATACAAACGTATTCACTGTTTTCGGTATTGCTGGTGTAGTATTTTTTGTCTAAAAAATAGCAGTAATCCCTTCCTTCATCAATTTGTTTTTTGGCAAATTCAGATTCTTTTATACGATCAATAAGATCCTGATCTTCAATAATTCCCGCCCACGCTTCAGGTTTTTGAATCTTGTAATTTTCAACTTGAATTTGATTATTCATATTTATATTTTACTATTTTAATTTGTTTGGTTAAAAAATTTAGGGCACCCAAATTAATTAAATAAAAACTAAAAAGCAAGAGTAAAACCACTACAAATGCTTAGATAGACTTCGGCACAATAATTGACAGCTATGGATTAAAATCATTTTATGAGAATTATTAAATCAATTTTAATGGTATTTATTCCGGCTGTAGCAATTTTTTCACTTACGCAGTGTACTACCACTTCGGATGCTACATCATCAAACGGAAATGAAAAGACTTTTATTGTAGGTCCGCAAACTGCCGACTGCACAGGAGTCGCTCCCATGAAATGTCTTCAGGTAAAAGAAACTCCGAATGGAGAATGGACTAATTTTTACACCAACATCGACGGCTTTACTTATGAGCCTGGGTATGAATATGTTTTAAAAGTAAAAACTGAAAAAATTGCGAATCCACCAGCAGATGGTTCATCTATAAAATATACTTTGGTAAAACAAGTTTCGAAAACTAAAAAATAATCAACAACAATTAAAATCCTTACACAAATGAAAAGTAAAACTTTAATTTTGACTGGGTTTCTTGCCCTTTCATCACTGGCAGTATCGGCTCAGAAAAAAGCAAAAGCTCCAAAAGCAAAAGCGAATGTAAAAACCTTCATCATCGGGCCACAGAAAAACCCATGTATGAGCATCAATCAGCAAGGTGATTGTTATCAGCTGAAAACATCAAAAACTCAGAAAAACTGGGAAAATTTTTCACAGCCGATTAAAGGTTTCAAATACACACCGGGATATGAATATGAAATTCAGGTGCGTGCAGACAAACCAAAAGAATCTCTGGAAGGCGCTACAGAAGAATATACTTTCGTAAAAACAGTTTCAAAGAAAAAAGCTAAATCATAGCATTCAATAACAAACCCTCTGAAAATTTCAGAGGGTTTTATTTTTTAGCTGTTATGTTCGTGATCTTTCGGAGGTTTCGGATAATTTCCTTTATTCGCCTCTCCTACTGTATTAGCAGTTGTCATTGCGACAACAAGATCGTTTAACATTCCGCTTGCGGCTGTTGGCGAATTCGGTAATAAAACCAAATTACTTCTGTTGCTCGCTCCCACCGAATGTAAGGTATCATAATGTTGTGTCACCACGATTAATGCAGAAGCTTCGTGAGAATTGATATCTACATTATTCAACATTCTTACAGATTCTTCCAAACCTTTGGCGATTTCTCTTCTTTGGTCTGCAATACCCTGTCCTTGTAATTTTTTAGATTCTGCCTCCGCTTTTGCCACTGCAACGATTCTAATTCTTTGTGCTTCAGATTCATATTCTGCGGCTGTTTTTTCTCTTTCCGCCGCATTGATTCTGTTCATGGCATGTTTCACCTGTTCGTCCGGATCAATATCAGTTACCAAAGCTTTAATAATATCATAACCATAACTGTTCATTGCTTCCTGAAGCTCACTTTTTACCGCAATCGCCACGTCATCTTTTCTCACAAAAACATCATCAAGCTTTAATTTAGGAACTTCCGCTCTTACCACATCAAAAACGAAAGAAGTGATCTGGTTTTCAGGATTCTCTAATCGATAATAAGCATCAGCAACCTGACTCCTAATCACTTGATACTGAACAGACACTTTCATTCTGATAAAAACATTATCCAAAGTTTTAGTATCGATAATTACATCTAATTGTTGAATTCTCAGGTTTAATCTTTTAGCAATTTGATCAATAATTGGAAGTTTAAGATGTAATCCTGAATGTTTTACGGAAGTAAACTTTCCGAAACGCTCAACAATTGCCGCAGTCTCCTGCTTTACTACAAAAAACGAGGCAAATAAAATAATAAGTCCGAAGAAAATAACCGGAACCAATAAGTATGTCATAGTTTTAATTTTTTAATGTGTCGTAATAATTTCTTTTTTGTTAAAAAACACTTTCCACTTGGTTTGTTTTAAATATAATAAAAATATGTGAGATGAAGACTGATAATAATCAATTCTGTATTGCTGAAAAGAATTATTAAAAGTATTAATTTTAATATCGCTTTCTCTAAAATCAATACAATCATGTGGAACAAAAACAGAATTACGGAATTATTAGGCATTGAATACCCTATTATGCAAGGTCCTTTTGGCGGAGGTTTATCGACGGTTGAATTAACGGCAACTGTCAGTAATCTTGGTGGTTTAGGCGGATTTGGAGCGTATACATTATCGCCACAGGAAATTTATACTATTCATCAAGAAATACTAAAAAAGACCGATAAACCTTACAATCTCAATCTCTGGGTAAATGACCACGACATTATTGATGAAAAACAGACTCAGAAACAATATGAAAAGGCGGTTGAAACTTTTAAACCTTATTTTGATATTTTAAATGCAGAAGTTCCAGCTTTACCTCCATCTTTTGAATCAAGATTTGAGAATCAGTTGCAGGTTGTTTTTGATATTAAACCTAAAGTTTTCAGCTTTATGTTTGGACTTTTAGACTCAACCATTATTGAAGACCTTCACAAACAAGGAACAATTATCTTTGGAAATGCCACGACTTTAGATGAAGCCATTGCTTTGGAAAACCTTGGTGTAGATGTTATTGTCGCTTCTGGATTTGAAAGTGGCGGCCATCGACCTTCATTTTTGGATCAATCAGAACTTTCGACTACGGGAACTTTCGCCTTGATTCAATTAATTAAAGATAAAGTAAAAATCCCTGTGGCAGCAGCCGGAGGAATTGCCAATGGTCGCGGAATTGCCGGAGCTTTTACATTAGGAGCCGAAGCCGTACAAATCGGAACCGCATTTTTAGCCACCGAAGAATCTGGAGCCTTGCCTATCCACAAAGAATTCTTATTTTCTGATGCCGCAAAATCTACAACCCTTTCCAGAGCATACACCGGAAGATTAGGACGAGCCATAACCACAGAAATTACCAGAAATGTATTAACTGCAACAGACGATGTTTTACCTTTTCCTTTGCAGACGACTTTTATGAATTCGTTAAAAAAATCGGCTTTAGAACAGCAGAAAAATAATCTCGTAATGTTCTGGTGCGGACAAATCGCTCCTCTTCTGAAACATACAAAAGCCACAATTTTAATGAAATCATTGATTGAGGAAGCGAATGAGTTGCTTAAATAACTTGCTGGAAGATGGAGGCAGAAGATGGAAGTTTATAACGCGCGCAAAAACTTTCTGCTTCCAGCCCCCATCTTCTTTTCCAAAAGTTCTAAACCGTCATTCCAATATCGATTCCTTTTATTTTTCGGTAAAGATCGGTTGCATAATTATCCGTCATTCCGGAAACGAAATCGATCACTCCAAGAACCTTCTGATAATCGGTTCCGTCATCGTAAACAAATTGTTTTGGAAGTAATTTTAATGCTTTTGTATCGTAAGATTTTCTATTTTCTTTAGACTTTAAAATAGATGGAATAAAATGATCCAGCAATTCGTACATTACGTTATAGCCGGCATTTTCAATTTCTACAACTGCTTTATGATTATAAATTTTTTCGATAGAGAAAGATTCAATATCCTGTAAGGCATTGTTTTCAGATTTATAAATATCCAAAAGCCCTTTATCTAAATTTCCTTCAAGAATTGTATTAAAGTTATTTCTATACAACTCCAACGATTTATTAATTAAAGCATTAATTACTTTTGCTCTTAGATAGGAAATTTGTTCATTTTCATTTCCGATAGAATCCAGCTTATCTTTTACTCTTTTGATATCGTCAGTTTCAGACTTTACGAGTTCAAAAAATAAATTTTTACAGTCCGCCGTTGAAACAATACCTAAACGGTGAGCATCTTCCATATCAATTATATTATAGCAAATATCGTCAGCCGCTTCTACTAGCCAAACGAATGGATGTCTTTTGAAAATATACGGTTCTTCGCTTTCTGAAATTAAATTCGTTTCTTTTGCAATTTCTAAGAAAATATCCTTTTCATTTTGAAAAAAACCGAACTTTTTTCTATGAATAATTCCTTTCTTTTTCGCAATCGCTTCACAAGGATATTTTGCAATACTTGCTAATGTAGAGAACGTTAACTGAATTCCTCCCGCATCTTTCCCTTGTTGTTGTTGAGCCAAAACTCTGATGGCATTGGCATTTCCTTCAAAATTTACCAGATCTGCCCATTCTTTTTCGTTGAATTTTGGCTTTAAATCAGATTCATTTCTTTCAAAATAGCTCGCAATCGCATCTTCTCCCGAATGCCCGAAAGCCGGATTTCCTACGTCATGACACAAACAAGCTGCTGCGATTACATTTCCTAAATTATGAAGGTAAAAACTTTTAGAATCTTCAGTAAGATCATTTTTATATTCATCATGAATAAACTCGCCCATCACACTTCCCAAACTCCTTCCAACAGACGAAACTTCCAACGAATGCGTTAAACGGTTGTGTACAAAAACACTTCCCGGAAGCGGAAAAACCTGCGTTTTATTCTGCAGTCTTCTGAAAGCCGATGAAAAAATAATTCTGTCAAAATCTCTCTGAAAATCCGTTCTTGAAGCTTTTGTATGTGGATTGTTTCCGGTACGCTGATTGGTGAAAATCTGGTTTAAGTTCATCATTTTTCAAAATTACTTCAAATTTTAGTTTTACGGAATACTATTTGAACTTTTGTGGAAAACTATCTTATGCCAGAAGGTCCAACGATATTATTAATGAAAGAAGATCTACAAAAATTTGTAGGCAAAAAAGTATTGACCGCTCATGGGAGTTTTAAGATTGATAAAGGGATATTGGAAGGAAAAATTTTAACTAAAATTCGCACTTTTGGTAAACAGACCTATTTGGTTTTTGATCATACTGTGATCAGAATTCATTTGCTGATGTTTGGCTCTTATAATTTATTTGAAAGGAAAGATCAGGCAAATAATTTACGACTGGGACTAACTTTTAAAGATGGCGGAATGTATTTTTATACTTGTAATGTAAAATCTGTTGATCCGGAATTTTTAAACACTATTGATTGGAAAGCTGATGTGATGAGTGATGAATGGAATCCTACAGAAACTGAAAAAAGGTTAAAATCAAATCCTAAAATGATGATTTGTGATGCATTGATGGATCAGGATATTTTTTCAGGTGTAGGAAATATAATCAAGAATGAAGCTTTATTTCGGGCAGGAATTCATCCAGAAAGTATAATTGAAAATTTACCTTCGAAAAAGTTGAAAGAAATAATCGCTGAAGCCAGAAATTACAGTTTCGATTTCAAAAAATGGAAAAAAGCGAATGTTCTGAAAAAGCATTTTAAAGTTTATCATCAGAAAAACTGCCCGAAATGTGGTGCCGAAATTATAAAAAAAGACACCGGAAACGGAAAACGAACCAGTTTTTTCTGTGACAATAATCAGAAACTCTATTAATCAAAATAACTAACTTTTTGAATATTTAAAATAGCCTATCCTATAGTTTTATGAAATGTAATACTTTTTGTCACTGACAAATGACATAATTTCATCATTTCTGACACCAAAGTCATTCAAATTATTTGAATGGCTTTTTTACATTTAATTCATACAGCAAAAAATTTCGAGCCAGAAAATAATTTTTGTTAACAAAAAATTCATTTTAAGTGAAAACTCGACGATCACATTTTTGATTTTATGATGATGTTATGCATGCCATTTTTTCTTTTTTGGATTATCAAGTCTTAAATACAAAAGACCAAAGCTTTATCAGATTAACAAAATTTTACAAATAAGATAATAAAAATACATATAAATTTTCAAAAATACATTAAATAATTGTAAACAAAATTTAACATTAAAAACACATAAACACAACTTAACACACTGATAAACATCATAATTATTTGCTTTGGCACACGATTTGAAAGTAGTAATATTGCAAATACAAAATCGACAATAAAAAGTCAAATAATTAAATATATAACAATATGATCACTTACATCGGAATTGCAACATTTTTAGTAGTTATTACTTCTTACTTTATGACTGTTAGAAGAGAAGGAAATTAATTGTATTCTCACTAACAAATAGTCGCTTATAGAAGAAATTTACTAATTCACATTTATGTTTACAATCCCACAGAAGGTTGTTGCTCTTTTACTCAATTGGAGTAAAAGGGCCCAAAACATAAAGTAGGAGATTTACAAACAAGACAAATTTTAATTTTTATAATAGCCGATAGGGTCGAACGAAAGTTCGGCTTTTTTTGTTTTTAGAGGTAAGTTCACAGTAATTTTCACTTACTTTCGTTATTATGATTCAGGAAATTCAGATTGTTCAGGATAAAGCATTTAAAAAATTAAACTTAATAATTTCAGACATTACTAAAGATTTAGAATGTGACGAATATTTCGGCTACCATTTTAAGCTTGATCAATTCAATATTAAATTCAGAAAGGCGAAAGTTACTCCCAAGAAAATCGGACAGTTTGTAACGCTATGGAAAAGAAATCCCGAAACCAAAGAAACCGAACCTTTTCAATATAACGATGATTTTGATTTTTATATTATTTACACAGAGCACGAAAATCATCAAGGCTTTTTCCTTTTCAGCAAGAAAGCTTTAATTCAACATCAAATTTTAACGACAGAATCGAAAGAAGGAAAACGCGGCTTCAGAGTATATCCAGATTGGGATATTCCAGTAAATAAACAGGCGATAAAAACTCAAAACTGGCAGCAAAAATCACTTATCAACCTTTCTGAAAATAGTTATCTGGAAAAACTCCAAAACATTTTAAATAGTGAAATATAAACAGATATTGCTTTATCTTTGCGTATAAATTTCATTTACTATGAATCTGTACGACCTTATTATTCAGGATAAAGAACAAGTGACGCTCAATGATGTTTTCCTTGAAACTCAAAATAAGGAACAATTTGTACAGCTCATTAAAGAACATACCTACATTAAAGAATTGCAAGAATACGGTCTTCCCGTGAACAATAAAGTACTTTTGCAAGGAAGTTCGGGTTGCGGAAAAACCATGACTGCTAAAGCGATTGCGAATGCTTTAGGTAAAAATATTATTATTTTAAATTTAAGCAATATCGTTTCTTCAAGAATTGGCGAGACTTCACAAAATATCAAAATGATTTTCGATAAAGCGGCGCGTGAAAGATCAGTTCTTTTTCTTGATGAACTCGACCAAATCGGAAAAGCTAGAGGCAGCGACGATAAAGATGTTGGCGAAATGCGAAGATTGGTGAATACATTGATCCAGTTGATCGATTATTATCCTGAAAATGCACTTTTACTTTGCGCGACGAATCACCCTGAAATCATTGATACCGCTTTATTGAGACGTTTTCAGCTGAAGATTAATTATGAAATGCCTTCGAAAGAATTTCTGGATACTTTTTATGATAATTTATTGTTGAAATTTCCTGAAGATTTAAATAAAATTGAAAGAAAATATGAGATCTCTTTTGCGGAAGCGAAGGATCATGCATTGACTTTAGTGAAAGGGAATGTTATTGGGAAACTGGAAGGAAGTTCTGTTGAGATATAAAAATTTCTATAAATTTTGAAATTTAAATTGACTCTTATTATTTAGAGAAATGTCAAAAGCCTTTAATATCTTATTTTTCTATATTTGTTAAAAACTTATTCTACTCATGGAAATAAAGATAGAGTACTTGATTGTTTACAAAATACAAGGAAACTACTTAGATAATATCAATGGCTTTAAACATCTTTTAATGTTAAACTCTTTATTAACATTTAAAGAAAATTCAGAAGAAATACTATTCAACAAGAAAAAATTTTCATTTAAGATCAACTCACATGAAATTGAAAATAAAAACCAAAGACTTTTTAAATTTACTTTATATAGTAAAGAAGATAACATTGATGAATTTATAATCCTATTAAAACTTATCAGAGAGGGAATATATAAATCAAATGGCAAAATAAGTATTATTTGGGATGATATTTCTAGTTATTATTCTAAATTAGCCTACCCCCAAATTAATAAAATCGAAAACTTATTGCGAAAATTAATCACTTTCTTCATGGTATCTAAATTAGGGTTAGAATGGACGGAAGAGAGCACTCCAAAAGAAGTTAAAAGTAATACTAGAAATTCAAGAGATAATAATAATTATTTACATGATACTGATTTCATTCAATTAGCAGATTATTTATTTAAGACATATCCAGAAAAAAATGTAGAAATATTATTTAAAGAAATTAAAAATAATGATGATTTCAAAGAAAAAGATTTTAATTATTTAGAGAAATTCATACCAAAATCAAACTGGGAAAGATACTTTAATTCTTTCGTAGATTGCGAAGATGGATATTTAATTAAACAATGGAATAGATTATATGAATTAAGATGTTTAATTGCTCACAATAGCTTTATTACAAAAAAAGAATATGAAGAAATAAATAAAATAGTTTTAGACTTAACAGAAAAATTTGAAAAAGCTATACTCTCAATTGATGAAATTATTATTTCCTCTTCAGACAAAGCTTTAATTTATGATAATATGGTTATAAATCAGAGCATATTAACAAATAAGTATTTAGATATTTGGAAGAAAATCACTGAAGATATTACTATATACTATAGAAGAGAAGGATTTAAATTTGTCCAAGATAAAACATTAAAACAAATTATAGATGGTCTAATCTCACTCCATGTAATTGGTCCAGAATTCTACTTTAAATTGTCCGACTTGATAGTAATAAAAACAAATTATGTTAATTCAAGCCAGTTTGTAACACAAGAAATAGTTCAGGATTTAGAAGAATTTTATTATAGTCAAATATGTTTCAAACCTCCTTTTTATAAGTAATTTTTTTTTGCAAAACATTCATATTAAAAATTTTCATCGCAAAAAATTCATGGATATATATTTCGTTTTATCACTTAAAAAAGCAAAATATAAAACCCCTCAAATTCAGAATAAAATACCTTTTAAAAATTGAAAGGTATTTTTTATTTCATCAAAAATATCATAAAAGTTCAAATTATTTTAAACACTTATTAATTCACATATTACCATTTAATAATCAATACCTTACATGAAAAATTAGGTACGTTTTTTGCTGCTAAAATATATGTAAAAAACACACCTAATGAAAAAAGTAATATTCAGCTATTTAACGATAGCAAGTCTTCTTCTCGTATCCTGTGAAAAGAAATACAACAAGGAATCTGAAGAAAGTGAAAACATCAAGACAACTGTATTGATCACCTGCTCGATCATGGCAGCGACTCTCCTATTCACTTATTTTGCTAAAAGAAAACAACGGAAATAACACGCAAAATCCCTCTCATTACTGACAGGGATCTTTTGTTGATATGAAGAAATTAAACTGTGTCCTGATTTTACTTCACCATCACTTTAAAATTACTGTTCAGATTTTCTCCTGAAACATTCAGAATGTAATTTCCGGATGTTTTGATGTGAGCGATATTTATATTAAAAGTTCCATTTCCGTTACTATTCAACTTTTCTTTCAAAACCACTTTTCCGGTCAGATCAATTAATGTCGCTGTTAAGTTTGATTTTTTATAATCAGGAAGCTGAATAAAAATCTGATCTTTCGCCGGATTTGGATACACTGAACCTGCATTTTTACTGATGCTAAATTCTTTGTTTCCTAAAACCGCCTGATTATACAAACCATAAACATCCGTTGCAGACAAGGCATAATTATACATTTTCAGCTCATCAATTGCACCTTTGTAAGGAGCAGGAGAATTTACTGTTGACAAAAATTCAAGCTCGCCGATATTTCCGATAACCAGATCACTTTCTTCACCAATTCCTGTCACTGCGGTTTCATCGCCTTCGGCTACTAAGATCCCATTTCTGTAAATTCTCATTTTGTGAGTCGCAATATCTCTCATAATGACAACATGCACCCAATCTCCCGTAAAATAGTTGGCAATAGGTGATGTAATTTCCTTTTTCGTAACATCATCATCAATAGCATATCGTAGCTGTCCGCCTTTTATTTCTACATTAAAACGCTTACCTGTCGCTCCGGTGTTGGTATTTTTAGTAAATGAACCTTTACATAAAACATATAAACTCGTTGCTGAAGATGACGGAATCATACTTGTCGGAGCTTTCATCCAATACGAAACCGTAAACGAATTATTATTAAATAAAATTTGATCCTGATGAGGAATGCTTGCGATATAATTATTCGGAGCCGTGGCAAAATCTAGTGCATAATTTTCTTTTCCGGGAACTCGTACGCTGGCATTATCATAGTCTGTATTCAATATTCCGTTGTTGGCATAAGATGTTATATCTGCAATTTGCTCTCCCGAAGAAGGCGCTTCCGAAAACGGCCAGTTTCCTACAATACTCGGCGTTAAGGCACGGAAATTCCAGACATCTCCTGTAACACTGCCTAAAGTATTGGAAGCATCAACTCTCCAATAATAATTGGTAGCTGTATTTAAATTGGTCAGCTGATACGAAGGTGCAGCCGAATAAGGTACCGTTCCAACGCTTGTTAAACTCTGAGGATTTGTTCCGAAATACACATTATAATTTGTTGTATTCGAACTTCCTGTCCATTTTAAAAGCACATTTCCATTGCTTAATTCCACATTATTATTAGCATTTGTTGGAGTTGGATTTGCCGCTTTTGTAGGAGCAGACGGCACAGGCGGTGTCGTTATCGAAGCAGAAGCATACACCGAAGAATCCGTTGAATTGATCGCTTTAACTCGATAATAATACTGAGTATTTGGTGTTAAACCTGTTTCATTATAATTGATAGCATTCGCAGGAAGTGTTGCAATGACATTGAAATTAGTTCCGTTGCTTGATCTTTCCAACACATAATTGGTTTCGTTTGTAGCATTATCAACCCAATTAACCGTTAAAGAACTGGAAGCCGGAGTTCCCGAAGTGGTGGCATTCGTGAAATTCAAATTCGTTGGCGGAATGACAAAATCAGGAGCAGCCGTGTTAGGCAAACTGTTAATATACACCTCAATATTTAAATACGGAGCATGTGTTGTGCTTACCGCCAAAGCATCAAAAACATTCGGATTCAATCCGTTAGCAATTTCCCAAGCATCAGGCATTCCGTCATTGTCTGTATCTAAAGGAGCCGGAGCGCCATACACATGTCCCGCACCGCCATTGGTAAAGCCAAATTGCGATGTTAAATCACTCTGAACATACACATACGTTGCTGTTGTCCCTTTTGATTGTAAATCTGAAATCATTAGATTATCAACCTGATCTCGTCTTGGATAAGAAGCTCCCACTCCAGCAACCACATTATCATACGCAGCCTGAGCCGTTAACACAGGGTTTTGTACCGGATAATCATAAGGAACTGATTTTATAGCCGCCATATCTCCTACAGGAAAACCTGTTAAGTCTTGTGGAACCAATGTTCCGTCTAACACTCCGTTTTTGTTATTATCAAAGTAATTTCCGGAACCATATAAATTGAAATTGGCATTTCCTACACTAAAAGGTGTGGTTACCGAGCTGCTTGTATTGGGACCTCCGATAAAATAATTATTGATGATATTCACAAAAGAGCTTCCCGCTGAATCGCCACCCATAATATAAGCCTCACCCGATTGCGTGTGACCGTAGGTATTTCCGTAATTTCCCCAGTTGTACACGACATTGTTGACGAATTCATTGATTCCTTTAACCTTATTATTTCGGGTTTTATTGCAGATATATAAATTGCCGATCAAACTTATTTTACCGCCTGCCGGTGGCTGCATTAATCCGCCTGCAGAGTGATTATGGCGATGCAATCCTTGCCCTATAATTGAATTTTGAATCGTGATATTATCCGGACTTGTTCCGTTGTTGTCCCAATTTACAGAAAACACCTCATCTGTTCCCCAGCTGAACGTCATGTGATCCAGAATGATATTAGCTCCGTTGGAAATCCCTGAAGCATCCTGATTTTGCGAGGTTCCTCCGTAACGGATTCTAAAATATCTCGCAATCGTATTATTGGCTCCCGAAAACGACACGCGAGGTCCCAAAAATACAATTCCTTCTCCTGGAGCCGTTTGTCCGGCAATCGTTGTATTGGGAGCTACAGCCACAATAGACTGTAAATTAACAATTCCCCCTACTTTAAAAATAACAAACCTTCCCGGCTGGCTCACGGCATCACGAAATGAACCTGCACCGCTGTCATTCAAGTTGGTCACTAAATAAATTTGTGGATTAGCCGCACCTCTGGCTCCGGTTGTAAATCTTCCAAATCCGGTAGCTTCCGGAAAGGCTAATGTCTGCGCGTTAAGCTCCAAAGTGGAAAATGTAGCTCCACAAAACAGCAAAGAAGTAAGCGTTTGTTTAATGAGTAATGATGTATTCATAAGATTAATTTTGTGTTAACTAATCTAAACACAAACGTAAACAGAGGCATCCTGCCCTATCCTGATTACACACTATAAATCAAATAATTACGATTACAAATCATTACTTTTACACTAAGTAAAAATATTTCAATAGACTGAGAATCATTAGAGATAAAGAATAGAAAAATTTTATTCTTATTTAAAATTTTATTTAAATTGTATCTTAATTTGAGAGCTTTTCACACAGTTATAAAAACAATCTCTTGATTTTCATCTCAAACTAAGATAAAAACGATCAATAATTATTTAGCCAAAATATTTCGCATTATATGAAGACCATTTGTAAAAATTGCAAAAATGAAATCATAAAACTAAATTTCAACGAAGAGCAAAAATTAGATATTTATGCTTTAATGCAAAATGATTTAAGAAAATTCACTGAAAATAAGTTAATTAATGATTTTAATTTAGACCAAAATGAAGCAAACTTCATTATAAAACATTTAAATAATCGAAATGGAATTTGTTGTGAATGTAATTTTGAGAATTTAAATGGTGAATATATAGAATGTCCTAATTGTAAAGCTTTTAATTATAATCTTGATGAGCCAATTTTCAATATTGAGTTTTGTAGTAATCTTGAATGGTCTTTAGATTTTAAAAATGTTGAGAATGAAAATATAAAATATTACGTTAAAGATTTTTGGTGTGACGGCGTTCAGCATTTGCCTGAAGATATAAAATCTCTACTCTATAAAAATCTTAAAGTAAATAAAGAAATCAATACCAAAGCATGGCTTGGATATTCTGGACAAGAGTTGTATGAAATGAAAATAAAACTTGGAGCACAATCTTTAGAGAATTATAAAAATAATAAAAGCCTGATAGAATGTATTCCTCAAAAGAATGAAAATTTAAATTGGATTAATCTTAATATAGAAGATAAAAAAATTGAAGTTCAGTTGAAATAAATATAATTACTATATTAAATCAAGATTATTGAGTAGCAAAACGTAATGGACAATCTCTAATAATATAATTGAGATTCTTCCTTCGTCAGAATGACAAGTTGAATGTTTTTATATTGCTTTACTTTTACTCCTCGAAATGACACAAAAAAACTCCCTCTCATGAAGAAAGGGAGTTTCTATATTTAAAAAAATTAGAATTACATATAAGCTTCAATCGGCTCACACGTACAAACTAAGTTTCTGTCTCCGTAAGCTTCATCAACTCTTGAAACAGAAGCAAAGAATTTGTGATCTCTTACCCACTCCAGCGGATAAGCTGCCTTTTCTCTGCTGTAAGGTTTATCCCAAGAATCCGAGATTACCAATTGCTCTGTGTGAGGTGCATTTTTCAATACGTTATTAGCTGCATCAGCTTCACCGTTTGCAATCTCATCAATTTCATGTTTGATCGCAATTAGAGCTTCTGCAAAACGATCGATTTCAGCTTTGCTTTCAGATTCAGTTGGTTCAATCATTAATGTTCCGGCAACCGGGAAAGAAACTGTTGGCGCGTGGAAACCATAATCCATCAATCTTTTCGCAACATCAGCCACTTCAATTCCTAAAGATTTAAACTGTCTGAAATCTACGATACATTCGTGAGCTACTTTTCCATTTTCGTTTGAATACAAAATTGGGAAATGTTCTGCTAAAATTTCTTTCAAATAATTAGCATTTAAAATAGCGTGTTCAGTTGCTTTTTTCAACCCTGAAGTTCCCAGCATTTTAATGTAAGCGTAAGAAATATTTAAGATCAATCCAGAACCGTAAGGCGCTGCAGAAATACCTTCGATAGATTCTTTAGAACCAATTTTGATATTTGCATTCGTAGGAAGGAAAGGAACCAGGTGTTTCGCCACACAAATAGGGCCAACTCCAGGACCTCCACCTCCGTGAGGAATCGCGAAAGTTTTGTGAAGATTTAAGTGACAAACGTCTGCACCGATGTTTCCAGGACTTGTATATCCTACCTGAGCGTTCATGTTGGCACCATCCATATAAACTTGTCCACCGTGCTCGTGAATTAAGTTTGTAATTTCGATAATGTTGGCATCAAAGAATCCGTAAGTTGACGGATATGTGATCATTACACAAGATAAGTTAGCAGAATGCTGTTCTGTTTTTGCTTTAAGATCTTCGAAATCAATTTCTCCGTTCTCAAGATTTTTCACAACAACAATTTTCATTCCTGCCATTGCTGCAGAAGCTGGGTTTGTTCCGTGTGCAGACTGAGGAATCAATACTACATTTCTGTGACCTTCACCTCTTGAAATATGATATTCTCTGATGACCATTAATCCCGCATATTCTCCTTGAGCTCCAGAGTTTGGTTGAAGAGAAGTTCCTGCGAAACCTGTGATTTCAGCTAAATCTTTCTCCAATTCACGAATCATTTCCTGATAACCTCCCGCTTGGTCAACCGGTACAAATGGGTGAATTGCTCCCCAGTTATCCCAGGAAAGCGGTAACATTTGCGTTGCAGCGTTCAGTTTCATCGTACAAGAACCGAGAGAAATCATTGAATGTGTTAATGATAAATCTTTTCTTTCCAGACGCTTGATGTAACGCATCAATTCTGTTTCCGTATGATATTTGTTGAATACGCTTTCTGTAAGAATTTCGTCTTTTCTTAAATTCTCCTCAGGAATACTGTATCCTTCTTTAATTTCTAATTTGAAAGTCTGCTTGTCTTTAAACTGAGCAAAAGAAGCCATTAAATAATTCAACTTATCCAATGTTGTACTTTCATTGATCGCAATACTTACAACGCCTTCTGTGAAGTAGTTTAAGTTCAGTTTGTGATCAAGCATCATTCTCACCAACCTTGCTTTTTCATCTTCAGCCATTGTGATTTTTACCGTATCAAAGATCGGTTCTTCCACAATTTGATATCCTAAAGCTTTTAAACCTCCTTTCAAAGCATTTGCTTTAAAGTGAATTTGGTCAGCGATATAATTTAATCCTTTTGGACCGTGATAAACAGCGTACATTCCAGCCATTACAGCTAAAAGAACCTGCGCTGTACAGATATTTGAAGTTGCTCTTTCTCTCTTAATGTGTTGCTCTCTTGTCTGCAACGCCATTCTCAACGCACGTCTTCCGTACATATCCTGAGAAACCCCGATAATTCTTCCCGGAATATCTCTTTTATACTCTTCTCTACAAGAGAAAAATGCCGCGTGAGGACCTCCATAACCCAATGGAATACCAAATCTCTGCGTAGTTCCTACAGCACAGTCAGCGCCCATAGAAGCAGGAGATTTTAACTTAACCAAAGCCATAGGATCACAAGCAACAGCTACCTGAAGATCTAGTTTTTTATATTCAACAATATCTTCTGTATAATCTAAAACGATTCCGTTTTTACCAGGATATTGTAGTAAAACTCCATAGTAAGAAGCATCTAGCTCATGCGTTTTGTGATCTCCTTCTACGATCTCGATTTCTAAACCTTCTGCTTTTGTTTTTAAAACAGAAACGGTTTGAGGTAAAACTAGATCAGAAACGAAAAACTTATTAGCTCCTGCTTTTTTCTGATCTTTCGTTCTGTTGTTGAAGAACATGTGCATTGCTTCTGCAGCAGCCGTCGATTCGTCCAATAACGACGCATTTGCCAGCGCAAAACCTGTAAGATCACACACAACAGTCTGGAAATTCAAAAGAGCTTCCAATCTTCCCTGTGCGATTTCCGCCTGATAAGGTGTATAAGCCGTGTACCAACTAGGGTTTTCAAAGATATTTCTCTGAATAGCCGATGGCAACAGCGTATTGTGATATCCAAAACCGATGTAGCTTGTATAATCAGTATTCTTAGATGCCAATTCTTTCGAATGGTTCATCATTTCGTATTCTGAAAGCGGTTCTGAGATTTCAAGATCTTTTTCTAAACGGATAGAAGAAGGGATGGTTTGAGAAATTAACTCTTCGATACTTGAAACGCCAACTTTTTCCAACATCGCCTGTTTATCGGCTTCATTTAAGGAAATGTGACGGCTCACAAACTGTTCTGTATTCATTTTTTATATTAGATTTTGTTTGTAAAAAAAGATTGGTAAAATTACAATAATTTACAAAATTGCGCAACATCTGAAAATTACAGAAAATGCAAAACAAGTGACTTATCGATTTTAAAACGAAGCAGTTTTACCATTTTTTTTGAATAAAATTGAATTTAATTTTCAACAACGTATTTCTAGATTTTATCATAATAATCAAATTAAATAACGAATATTTTTCTTTAAAATTTCAAACTAAATCAATCATTTTTTCAACAAAATACAGTTTGATAAAAATAATCAATGAGACTCATTTAAAAATAATTGATTAGCTTTAATTTTTAAAATAAAACACTGAAAAGCAAATGATTAAACTTTTAAATCTAAACTTTAAATAATTTTATTTTTATTTTAATAAATAGCAAAAAATAGAAATATTTTTAATTAAAATTTTAAAAACAAGATTAAACGTTTATTCAATATCAAATAACCAAAACTCAAATTAAGTATGAAAATGTAAAAAAGAATTAAAGCAATAAAAAAAACACAACTTTTACGATGAAAAAAAACACAACAAGGCATTTTGTCTCCGTTATTATTGCTTTTATATTCAATATAGAAGCATCCGGACAAATTACTTTAACCAAAAGTAAAGCTGAAGACCAAAATGAATGGGAACTGTATTTAAAAGGTTTCGTACAAACAGATTTTACGGTCGATTTTCAAGACATGAAATCTATTGAAGGTTTTGCAGCACAATCAATTACCGTACCCCAAAGAAACATGGCGCGAAGCAATTTCAGTGTAAAGCAATCGCAAATCGGACTTGGAATTAAACAAAGAAACCCAAAAGGCGACGATAATTTCTCTGCTTATGTTGAAATTGACCTTTACGGACCAGACGGAACTACGGCTCCCAGATTCCGACAGGGATATATTAAATGGAAAAACTGGACGGCCGGACAAACCTGGAGTAACTTTTCTGATCATGAAATTTTTCCTAATATTTTCGATTTCATAGGACCTGACGGATTGTTATTCAACAGAAGAATGCAGGTACGATATTCAAAAAAAATATCACCAAAAGAAAATTTATCGTTCTCTTTAGAAGATCCAAATACGCCGAGCATTTCACTGCCTGTAGATTCCTTAAACTGGAAAAAAAGGTCGGTTATTCCTACTTTTACAGCGATGTATCGATATGGCGACGAAAGAGATTATATAAAAGGTGGACTACTATTTTCACCTATCAGCTACGATATGAAACATACTATGGATGATCCTTACAAAACCAAAACGATGTTGGGTTGGGGAGCAATGATTTCAGGAAAAAGATATATTACCGACACCAACAGTTTCAGATTTCAAACATCGTACGGAAAGGGCTATGCCACTAATAACAGTGACTTGAATGGCGAAAAGTATGACGCCATACCAAATCCTGCGAACAGAAATTTACTAGAAACTTTAGCGTTATTCAATATGGTTGGGATGTATGAGCATTGGTGGAATCAGGAATGGAGTTCGGTAGCTTCAGTAAGTTATTCCAGAGTCGGCCATAAGGATTTTGCTCCTAAAGATATGGCTAAAAACTTCCAGAATATTAGCCTTAATCTAGTTTTTCAACCTTTAAAAAAACTGAGAATGGGCGTTGAAGGAAATTATGGAAGACTGAGAAATTTTCAGGATCAGAAAGCGGAAGCATGGAGAATTCAGTCGTCTATTGCTTTAAGTTTCTAAAATAATTCTGGTATTTTGAGAGGGATAAACCTTTATTAATCAGCACTTATATATTTTATGATTTTTTATTATCTATATTTATTCTAAATTAATATATTTGCATCATGAATATGATTGTCCCTTTCAAAGTTCCGGCTTTGACTCCCGCTTTTTCTGTGAATACTGAGGAAATGTATTGTGGTGATAAGAAATCTTGCTGCAAGAAATTCAAAAAAGGAAAAAGATGTAAAAAGTGCCCAGGAAGAAAAAAGATGGCTTAATTTCCGAAGCTTTTTATTAGAAAATAAATTGCAATAATTATGATCATTACAGCTGCCACTATTCTGAATATTTTAGGCTGACCATGCGGATTTACAACTGTTTTCGGTTGTGATTTGAATAGTTCTTCCGCTTTATCTTTAAATTTTTCTGTGTTATTTTCAAAGACTTCAGTTATTGTAATTCCCTGAACGACTGTTTTGTGCAACAGTGAATTGGTCGCATGAAGCAAGATTTGGAATTTCCCGTCTTTAAATTCCGTTATTTTAAATATTCTTTCGCCGTAAGGTTTTTCCAGTCCGAAAGGTAAAACTTTCACAACATCAGCATTTTGAGTTTGCCAATTGATAATGATCTCCTCCCCTTTTTTCGCATGAATTTTATTTGCTGTAAAAGTCTTTATAGAAGGCGGAATATTATATCTGAAACTTTTCTGATGACTTTCTAAATTCTGATCGTAAGAATGTCTTCTACTTTTATCGTTCAACGTCTCATACGCTTCCTGAATTTCACGAAAACGATCGGCAAAGAAATCATCATTTTCATTTTTATCCGGGTGATATTTTAAAGACAGTTTTCTATAAGCTTTTTTGATGTCTTCTTCTGAAGCATCGTGAGAAATCCCGAGAAAATAGTAGTAATCTTTCATTGAACTATGCAAAAATAAGGATTTTTTGTCATTGCGAGCAAAGCGAAGCAATCTCTTTTTAACCTTAATTTTCAATATTGTAAGCTTTTGTTTTTAACGCAAAGTCCACAAAGTTACTTTAAAATGTTTGAGGATAATTTTCGTTCGCAAAGGCGTTTCACTCAGCAAAGGGTGAAAGTTTTATATTTATGTTTTATAAAAAGTTAAGTTATATAAATATTGTGAAAATTCTCCTTCTTTGAACGGGTGGATTTTTACAAAGCAAAAAGGCGAGGTAGCTTTATACGTAATAAATTCAATAATTATAATACTAAGTTTATAAAACCAACCCATCAAAAATTCTTTGAAATTTTCGCCACCCCTCCATTGGAGGGGAATTTGTAAGTGATGATGATGTCTAAAAAAGAATCAGGTCGGGAAGCGAAGCTTCCCGACCTGATTCAAACAATTTCAATTTAGTTACTTTCTATTTATGCTTCGCAAGATGAGTTTTTACTGCAACATCTTGATGCAAATTCTTTTTTAAACTTTCCTTTTAACTCCTGATATTGCTCTTCATTCATTTCTCTGATCTTATCTGCCAATCCGAAAGGAGATTTTTCTTTAATATCATATTCCTGAAAAATACCTTTTACAAATCTTTTTCTTTGGATTGCTTTTTTAGCGATCATTGCAACTCCGGCAATGGCTAATGCTCCCAGAGCACCTTTTAATACTGAATTTTTCATTTTTTCAAAATTTTAAATTTTACTACTTTGTTTTTTATATAGACGAATGAATCTTAATTTTACTTTACTACTTCTAAAATTTAATTATTCGTTTGTTCTTTTATTTCTGTTGAAAAATCCGCTTTCGCATCGGTTTCTCCAGACTTCTTTGAATTTTTCTCTTTCTTCAGGAGATAAATTCATCATTTTTTCTCTCATCTTTCTTTCCTTGAAATCTTTCATTCCTTTTCCAAAATGAAAACCTCCGAAAAGAATTTTACAAAGGATCAAAATTCCCATCGCCTGCCAATATGTTATCGATTTCACTCCTAAAATTTCAGGAAGAAGACAATTCCAAAGAGACATAACGATCCATGTAACTCCCAGAAAAATAAGTGGCGGACAAAGAATTAAAAAAATCCAACCTTTTTTATGTTTATAATCCATGATATATTTTTAACTATTTAAATCTTCGTATAATTTTCTCAATCGGTTTCTCAAATGTTTTACGGCATAGTTTTTCCGGCTGATAATGGTTTTGATATTTTCGCCCTGTTCATCAGCGATTTCCTGGAGAGTTTTATCGTTAAGCTCGTTTTCAACATATACAAGTCTTTGTTTTTCAGGTAACTCATCCAGTGCTTCAAAAAGTTTTTTCCAGATTTCATCCTGAAACATTTTCACTTCAGGTCCCGCGCTTTCATCCAGCAGCAGAATATCTTTGATAGAAAAGCTTCCGTCTTCATCTTCATACACGAAATCTTCTAAATTCTCCGTTTTCTTTTTTCGGTATTTGTCAGTGATTTTATTTGCCGTTACTCTGTACAACCAGCCGCCCACATTTACAATCTCAGACAAATTGGTAAGACTACTGAACTGATACCACACCTCCTGTAGAATATCTTCCGCATCTTCCGTATTTTTCACTTTCGGGCGAATGTATGACATCAGCTTTCCTCCGTACTTTGAAACGGTTTGTGAGATGATATTTTCTTTCTCCTTCTGTGGCATTGCTATTTTTTCGACAACCTCCATATTGCTATGACGATTGAAATTTTTGTTTTACTTTAATAAATTTAAAATATTTTTCGGAATTTTCAATTTTTCTTTTATTCATCAGGATTTTTTCAATTTATTTTAAGAAGCTTTTTCCTGCTATCCACTCTATCTTTTTTGTTACGGGCTCCGCTTCGCTACGCCCGCAACAAAAAAAGGATGCCGTTTCTATCAAGGCTAGGGTTAAGTCTTTTACTTTAATGATAGTCAGTCCTGAAAAATTCCCCTCCAGTAGAGGGGTGGCGAAAATTTAAAGAATTTTCACGGGGTGGTCTTATAAATTTAGTATTATAGTTATTACTTTATTATGTATAAACTACCCCCGTCTTTTTGCTTCGCAAAAATCCACCCCTTCAAAGAAGGGAAATTTTCATAATGTTATTATTATACAAATAAAAAAACGGAAAGCGCAATCACTTTCCGTTTAATTAATTATAAAAACCGTAGATTTTATTTATTAAAATTTTCCGCGAAGAACCCTAACATCGATTTATAAAATTCCAGTCGATTAGGTTCTTTACCAAACCCGTGACCTTCATCATATTTTACCATATAAGGAACTTCAAAACCTTTTCCTCTCAACGCTTTTACAATCTGATCAGATTCGTTGATATTTACTCTCGGATCATTTGCTCCTTGAACTACAAACAATGGTTTCTTAATTTTATCAATCTGAAAGACTGGTGAAACTTCTTTAGCAATCTTTGCTTCCTCAGGATTGTCAAGGTCATACCAGATTTGCTTTACCATTTCTTTATAAGGTTTCCAGTATTCTGGGAAAGAATCGAAAAAGGTGAAAATATTGGAAACTCCAACATAATCAACCCCACAAGAATAAAGATCCGGAGTTTTAATTAATCCCATTAAAGTCGCATAACCACCATGACTTCCGCCATAGATGGCCACTTTATCTTTATCAATCCAGCCTTGCTCAATCGCGTATTTTACACCATCTTCCACATCATCCATTGCTTTTCTTCCAATCTGCTTATAACCCGAAGTCTGGAATTTTTTACCATAACCTCCTGAAATTCTGAAATTAACCTGCAATGTCGCATATCCTCTACTTGCAAACAATTGCGTTTCAGGATTAAAGCCCCAATCATCTCTAATACCCTGCGGCCCTCCGTGAGGATTCACAATCAATGGAACTTTTTTACCTTCCAAAGCCGCTTTTGGTAAGGTAATATATCCATGAATCGTTAAGCCATCTCTGCTCTTAAACTCAATCGGGCGCATTTCTGCCATATCTTCCTCTTTCAATTGAGGCATCAGATCAAAAAGAAGCTTGGTTGTTTTAGATTTTGTATCGTATTCATAATACTTTCCGTACAATTTATCACTATCAACCACCACAAGCAATTTATCATTATTATCATCCGAAGAAACAATAGAAAACTGTTTGTCATCAAACTCAGCGCTCAATTTATCATGAATGGTCTTGTAAAAATTACTTACGGGAATCGTTTCATTTTTAATTCCGTTATAGCTGATGTAATCCAGTTCATAATTTCTGTTTTTCCCGGCTTTACTTATCGAACTTACATCAAAAGTCGGATTAGAATAAATTTCTTTAATAATAGAATTTTTCTTTAAATCATACAGTACAATTCTCGATTTATCGCTATCAAGATTTGTTACAACGTATGCTTCATCTTTATTTTTAGAATTATCATTAAAGCTAATTACATTGAAGCCGTCTTTCCAATCTGTTGATTTTAAAAGATTAAACTTTCCTGTCGCTAAATCTTTGTAATACAATTTTGTCGTCAAACCATTTTCAAGAATACTATAGCCTCTCAAATTTCCGTCTTTATCAAAAAGATAATCATCAATCGGGCTGTTAACATCTTTATTTTCATACAGCTGAGTAGTTTCACCCGTGTTGAAATTGATCTTGTACGGTTCAAAGATCTGTTTATTATTTTTGTTCATCGTCACAATCACAAAAGGGGTATCTTTTATAAGGCGAACCATTCCTAAAGTAATTCCGTCAAAAGGTGTTAAATCCTTTAAATTTTTCCCATCAATATCCGCAGCATACAAATGAATATTTTCATTCCCACCACGATCTTGGGTGTAAAATAATCGTTTTTTATCCAGCCAGCCGTAACTTCTAATCAGATCATCTTTTTCAACTAATGCTTTTGTAATTTTCCCTGATTTGAGGTCTTTTACATACACATGATTTTTACTGTCTTTGTCCTTTTCTTTATAGGAAAGATACTGTCCGTCAGGAGAAATCTTGAATTGAGAAGCTTTTGGACGAGCGAAATAATCTTCAACTTTATATTTGAAGTTTCCTTTGTCATAATTAATAAGCTTGTCTATTGTTGCCTTGTTAGAAACCAGCGCGGGATCGCCTGGTAGTTTGGCATTCGTACTTTGTGCGTTCATCATAATGGTAGAAATTACAACCTGTGTGATTCCGAAAATCTTAGAATTTAAATTCATATTTCATGGTTTTGGTTAAACGAACTAATTTTTACTATAAGACATTTTTTAAGTCTAAAATGTTACATTTTGTCTACAATTTGTGAATTTTTTAACATTAAAAAAGGAAAGCCCTTACTTTCCAATATTATTTAATTCAAATAAATTCCAAAAAACCAAGTCCATGCAATTAGGATAATCTGCATTGGAAGTCGCTCTTTATAAAGATAATTCATTCCCGGCCCGGAATAATCTGCTTTGAAAAGATTTACTTTTTTATTTGATGAAGTAATATTTGCCACAAAAACCAAAATATAGAAAATAATTAACAAAACTGCCGTAATTTCTCTTATTGAAGGAAACATCAAGCCAATTCCTGCTCCAATTTCAATGATTCCTGTAAAATATACCCAAAATATTTTCGCAGGAATAAAATCCGGAATCATCATCGCCATTCCTTTTTGAAATTTGAAATGCGCAAGTCCCGTAAATATGATGAAAACTGCCATTCCCAAATTTCCAGAAAATAGAAAATTCCAGCTTCCATGAAAAATTTTCGTTCCTAATAAAGCTATAATAAAGGTTACAAAAAGAATGGTTAATAATTTCATACTTGATTTTTGTTTTTAATGATTACATCTGATTTTCAGCAAGATCTTTCACAATTTCCAAACCTTTTGTAAAACCTGTATTCATATGATCCTGCCATTCTTTTTCCACCTGAACCTCAGCATGAAGCTTTGTTTTTCCATCAAAATCAATCAAGATATATTTTTCAAAACAGCCGCTCCATTGTTTGACTTCCATGCTTTCCGTATCTTCATTCCCTTCCTTATCAATCATTCCTAAATGTTTGAAAATGATTTGATTCGGCTCTTCAAGACTGTCAATTGTGGAAACCATCCCTTCACCTTCTGCATTGGTAAAGTATGTTTTACCGCCAACTTTCCAATCGGTTTTCATAAAAGAATCAGAAGCTGGATTGAAAAATTTTGTCCATTGAGCATAGGTTTGCTCATTCCAAAGCACATCCCAAACCTTCTGTTGAGAGGCATTGATTACTATTTCGTAAGATAAAGTTTCCATAATTTTGCTTTTATTGAATTGATGTTTTTTGACTAATACAATTAATTAAAGTTGATTTTCTGAAAGATGTTTTACATTCGATAAAGCTAAAGGAAGTTTATCTTCAAAAAATTCTTTAAACTCATCAGAAGTATGAATAATAATTTTCAATAAAACACCTTCTTCATTTTCTTCCAAGATATAGGTTTCTGTTGCTTCTCCCCATTCTTGCGCAGTTTCTACGCCATCATAAATTTCTCCTAAATGCAGAAATTTCATTTCTTCATTCGGAATGTTTTTCTCTACTCTGCTATACATTCCATTATTATCAGGATCAAGGAATTTTACGATACTTCCTTCCTCAAGTGTTCCTTCATAAAAAGAACCTTTCGTAAAAGCCGAAGTCCATTGTCTAAAAGAAATATCTGCCCAAAGTACACTCCAAACTTTTTCGGGAGACGCATTGATTTCAATGTCAAAATTTAAAATTTTCATTATTAATATTTAAAATTAGCTGTGATTAAAAATTGAGTTATTTTGATTTTTAAATTGTAATTATCCTCCGACAAAGTCGCCTCCATTAATATGAATGATTTCGCCAGTGATAAAATTGGCATCTTCCGAAGCCAGAAAAACATACGCAGGTGCCACTTCCGAGGGCTGGCCAGCGCGTTTCAGCGGATTGTCTTTTCCAAATGTTGAAAGCTCATCGAAAGTTTCTTTCACAAGTGGCGTCCAGATTGGGCCCGGTGCAACTCCATTCACCACAATACCTCTTTCAGCAATATTAACAGCTAAAGATCTGATGAAGGTGGCAATTGCTCCTTTAGTAGCAGAATAATCGATCAGATGATCGCTTCCTCGATATGCTGTAACCGACGTTGTACAAATAATTCTTGCTCCTTTTTGCATTAATGATAAAAAATCTCTGGTTAGAGCAATCATTGAAATAATATTGGTATCAAAAGTTTTCTGGATCTGATCCTCAGAAATATTTTCTATATTATTTTTAGGAAACTGAATTCCGGCATTATTTACCAAGATATCCAGTGTTCTCCAATCTTTTTTGATCTTTTCCACGCATCTTGTTCTGAAAGCTTTTTTGGTTAAATCACCTTTAATTAAAGTACATTTTCTACCTTCTTTCTCTACCAGTTTCTTTGTTTCTTTAGCATCTTTATCGCTTTCGTTATAAATAATTGCAACATCAGCCCCTTCTCTTGCAAAGTGAACAGCAACTGCCTGCCCGATTCCGCTGTCACCACCTGAAATGACTGCTTTTTTATTGAGAAGCTTCTTGCTTCCCAAATAGTTTTTACGAATAATTTCGGGATATACCCCTTCCTTCGGAACTTTTGATTTAGATTGTGACTTGTTCTGTGTCTTCATAAGCAAATCTTTTTCTAAATACATCAAACAGCAAGCCGAAGAAGAAAGTTGGGAGGCTAAATGATGGAAGCTTGAAGTTTTTAACGGTCGAAAAAAACTTCCAACCTCCAGCTTCCATCATCCAGCCTATATCTTAAGAATCATAAGCATTTTCTAAATCCTGAATAATTATTTTCTGCATTCTCATCATCGCCTGAACAACCTTTTGCGCTTTTATCGCATCCGGATCGCTCATTAACTGGATCAATTTTTTCGGGACAATTTGCCAGCTAAAACCATATTTATCTTTCAGCCAACCGCACATGCTTTCTCTTCCGCCATCCAAAGCCAAAGTATTCCAATATTTATCGGTTTCTTCCTGATCATTGGTCATGATAACCATTGAAATTCCTTCATTAAAATCAAACTTGTGGTCATACGAATTATCCATGCAGAAAAAACTGTAACCATCAATTTCAAAATGCGCATGTTGAATATTTTCGGCAGGTTCCGGGATTGGATGACCTTCACTTCCATCTCCATACCTTAGAATATTTTCAATATTGGAGTTTGGAAAAGTGTGAGTATACAATTCCATTGCTTCCTGTGCTTTTCCATTATTTTCATGAATAAACATTAAAGTCGGAATAATTTTTTGCTCAGATTGTTTTTCTCCTAAAAATATTTGCCAGGTTACATCATATTTATCTTTAACCCAGCCATATTTTTTACTCCAGGAATAAGAATCTAAAGGCATTAAAGCCATTCCGTTTTCCAGCAATTGATCCCAATATCTCTGAACCTCATCTTCCGTTTCACAAATGACCATAAATGAAACGGAAGCATTTTTCTTAAATTGCGGCCCTCCGTTTAATAACATTAATTTTTGACCAAAAAGATCAATATTCATTACAACAGGTGTATCTGCGGTAATTTTTCCGTCAAATACTTTACAGTAAAACTCTGCAGATTCTTTGGCGTCTCCATCGTACCAAAGGCACGGGAAAATATCGTTATTCATATAGTTTTTAATTTAGATATAAACATGAATCAATACCAATTTTCGTTGTTAAAATAGTCTTTTTCGTGAGAATTTAAAAAAATTAATGAGATTGCTTCGTCGCTTCGCTTCTCGCAATGACATTAGTTTTTAAAAAAAACATGATTTTCATTCATGTAAATTTTCAGTTTTTGCATTGCATTTTTCCCGAAGCCATGCAGCTGCATAATTTCTTTCTCGGAATAACCACAAAGTTTTTCCAAAGAATCAATCTTCTCTCTTTCCAAAGCTTTTCTTGCAGGCATCGCAATAACACCTTGCAAAAAAACTCCCTTAGCAACATGATTCACAGCGCAAATGGAACTTAAACACTTCGCCATTATTACTAAATTTATCATGATTTTGAAAAGATTATAATTAATTATTTTCTACATATTTATGGAAATTATTCAAAATCGCATACCAACCTTCTCTTTGCATTTCCAATGAATTTTGTTTTTCGGGATCAAAAATGATCTTTACTTTCGTTGTGTTTTCATCAATCTTATCGAAGGTAATATCAACATTTCTACTATCTTCAAGATGGTATTTTATTCTCTCATTTGGAATTACTTCATCATAAATTCCTTCAAAATCAAATCCGAAACTTCCGTCTTTTGCTTCCATTCTGTTTTTGAATTTCCCTCCTACACGAAGATCGTTTTCAGAACTTGGGCATTGCCAGGATTCGTGGGCAAAATTCCATTTAGTAATATGTTTAGGCTCATTATAATAATCCCAAACTTTCTGAACAGGCGCTAAAATCGTAATGTCAATTTTAATAGGTTCCATAATTGTATTTTTTTAAGTAGAGTAAAAAGGGCAACGAAAAATTTTCAGTTACCCTTTTTAATAATTTAGTTAAAGATAAGATTATTTTGTGTATTCTTCATTATAGTTCACCATCCAATGAACTCCATATTTATCCTGAAAGCTTCCGAAATAATCTCCCCAAAACTGATCTTCAATAGGCATTTCTACATTTCCACCTTCCGAAAGTCCCTTAAAAAGCCGATCTGCTTCTTCTCTTGAGTCCGGAAAAATAGAAACATAATTGTTATTTCCAACAGTCAGATTTTGTCCGAAACTTGGAACGATATCCGATGCCATCAACAAATCTCCACCAATCGGAAGCGCGATGTGCATCACTCTGTTTTTTTCTTCGTCGGATAAATTTTCAGTTCCGGGAGCGTTTCCCATTTTGTGAATTTCACCTAAAAATTCTCCACCAAAAACGGATTTGTAAAAATTGAAAGCTTCTTCTGCTTTCCCATCAAAATTTAAATACGGATTTAATTTAGCCATAATATGTATTTTTAAAAGTTTGTCATTGCGAGGAGCTTGCGACGTGGCAATCTTCTGTTTTTTTAAACGCAAAGTGCGCAAAGATTTTCTTTAAGATGTTTGAGAATATTTTTTGTTCGCAAAGGCTTTTCACTCAGCAAAGGTTGAATGTTTTTTTGATATGCTTATTTTTCGTTCTGAAAAAAGCAAACTGGATTGAAAAATTTTCTTTAATAGTTAATTTTAAGTTTATTTATTCAAAAATTTCTCAACCTCGTTTACTGTAAAGTCAATTAATTTTTCATCAAAATTACCTCCAAAATCAGCCATAATATATGAACCGTGAGTCGCGGGAAGAATCATCATTTGAGAACCTTCCACCAAACGCCACATTTCCACAACGTGTTCTGGTTTTATAATGTCTTTATCTCCTGAAATAAATAAAGTTGGAGCTTTAATACTTCTCAAAATATCTTCGCTCCAGTCTTCAAAAGTCTGCATTCTTTTGCTGTCTTTATCGAACATATTTTCTAATGCCGAAAAATCTGGATTTAAGTTTAAAAAGTTAATTTTCAAAGGTTCCGGCATCGACTCAAAAGTTACGTCTGTCATTCTCTCAAAAAAGCCATCCATCATTCCATCTTTTTTGTAAAATGCAGATGCCACGATTAATCTATCTATCATTTCGGGATAAAGATGAGCAATTTGAATCACTGTACTTCCGCCGTTACTGAAACCCAAAAATGAAGCTTTTTTAATATTTAATTCTTTCAAAAGAGCAGCAACATCATGAGCGTCTTGTTCGAAAGTTTCAGGAATATCGCGATGTTCGGACATTCCGTGATTTTGTAAATCGATTCCAATTAATTGAAATTTGTTTTCCAATCTTGAAATCACTTCTTTATAATCAAACAAAATTGAACCTCCGCCGCCATGAATTAATACCAAAGGTTTTCCGGAACCATAGATTTCGTAATATATCTTGATTCCATTGATTGGCTTATGACCTTTTTCAACCGGATTCATATTTAGTATTTTAAATCTTTATCAAAGTCGTATTTCATTCCTTCGTAATTCAGAATTCTGCGCATCAACCCGATTTGTCCGCACAGATAATCTTCACGACCGATACACATTCCAACAAAATTCAGGACAGTTTCTGGGAAGAAATCGATGTTCATTCCCATTGGAAATGCTTTGTCTAATTCTTCGTCCGTAACTTCCAATAATCTTTGGTAAACTAATGGTGAAATTTTATGAAAAGATTCTTTTAATTGTTGTAAAGTCGGATAATTTAAACTTTCATCCAATGCTTTTCCCTGAAAGAAAAAGTCTTTGAATTCAAAATCTTCCTGAAGTCCGAGAACAAATCCCAAAGCATAACGCATATCCAGAAAATTGCCAACCATCCATATAATATGGTTGGTTCTACCTTCAATTCTTTTCAAAGCATCTTCTTCTGAAATTCCATTAAGTACCATCAAAAAATTCTGACTATGACCTCGAAATGCCGGGATGATGATTTCTAATTTTTTTGATTTTGGTGTATCCATTTTGATTGTTTTTTTGATTTTGCCACGAATTCACAAATTTTAACTTCATTTATACTGCTTATTTTTCCTCTCGCAGATTTTGATGATTGTGCAGATGTTTCCGTTTCACTGGAAAAAATATCTGTGAAATTTGTGAGAAATATTTATGAAATTAATGTTTAAATTATTCAGTCGGAAGCTGTGACGGATCTGCAAAAATGACATTCCAGCCATGTCCATTGATATCCCAAAAAGAATTTTGATACATCCAACCGTGATCCTGCGATTCTTCATGCTGATAAGCTCCGTTCGCAACTGCAGCATTCACAACTTGGTCTACTTCTTCACGACTATCTAATCCAATCGCTACCAAAACCTGCGTTGTATCGCCTTTTGGAGTTGGTCTTTCAGAAAAAGTCTGAAAAAATTCTTCTTCCAAAAACATAACTTGAATATTATCGCCCATCACAATACAAACCGCTTTTTCATCTGAAATTTGATCATTGATTGAGAACCCAACATTTGTCCAGAATTCTTTAGTTTTTTGAATATCTTTTACCGGAAGATTGACGTAGATTTGATTAATTTTCATTTTGTAATTTTTAAAGTTTTTGTTTTAATTTTAGAAATATTATTCAGTTGGAAGTTTAGACATATCTGCAAACATGACTTCCCATTGATGTCCGTTTAAATCGGCAAAAGCTCTTTGATACATCCAACCGTGATCTTGCGGTTCGCTGTACGTTGAACCCCCATTTTCAACAGCAGTTTCCACCATACTATCAACTTCTTCGCGGCTGTTTGCACCAATACAAAGTAGCGTCTGAGTCGTTTCTCCCTTTGCAATAGACCTGTTTGTAAAGGTTTGAAAAAATTCTTCCTTTAAAAACATCGTATAAATATGATCGGTTTTCATTATTACACAAATTGCCTTTTCATCGGAAAATTGTTCGTTGATTGAAAAACCTAATTTTGTCCAAAACTCTCTCGTTTTCTGAACATCTTTTATCGGAAGATTAACATAAATCTGATTGATTTCCATTTTGTAATTTTTTAGTGTTTAACTTTAAACCAAAATTACCAAGTTGCTGTGAAAGTGAACTTGCCATAAGACAAGATTTAAATTTTCTTCGGATGAGAAACCAATTCTTTACGAATTCTGCTCAAAGAAGTATCTGTAACTCCCAGATAAGAAGCGACTTGCTTCAAAGGAGCAAATTGTATAACGTGAGGTTTTTGTTCTAAAAGATTAAGGTAGCGTTTTGTTGCGGAAAGCGTAAACATCTCCACAGAACGCTGTTTGTAAACGAAAAGTTGCTGCGACATCCAAGCCCGTCCCCATTCTCTGAGATTCGGGATTTTGTGAAATAATTCCTGAAAAGTTTCAAAATCAAATCTCCAACATTCACAATCGGAGATACAAACTATATTTTCCTGGGTCGGAATTCTTTGAAATAATGAAGAAACTTCAATAATAATTTCATTTTCCACGAAAAAGTGCGTCGTGACTTCATTTCCATTAAAATCATTGACAAATGAACGAGCCAAGCCTTTTTCCAAAATATAATACGCATTCGCAATTTTACCTTCTTCAAGGATGAAATCTCCTTTTCTGAAAATTATCTTTTCATGAGCCTGAAATATCTCTTCAAGCTCTTCGTCTAGGAAAAATGGGAAATCGTAGCAGATTTCTAAGGATTTGTTGCTCATCAAGTCAATGTTTTTCTAATCTTTTAAAATTAGATTTTTTATTGGAATTGATGAAGGATTTATTAAACAAATAATGATTTGTAACGGATACTTTTTTGTGTAATCCTTTACATGCTAGCGTTAAAGGCTGTTTGAATCAATTCTAAATTATTAAACGTTTTAATTTTAATCATAATTAATATTTCCTTTTTTCTTGAAACAAAAGAACGAAAAATTCAAGACTGGAAATTCCGACTAAAAATTAAAACTTAATCCTAAAATTCCCAAAACTCGCGCGAATTTAACATTTGTCTTTTCATTCTAAATTTGTCTCGCGCTCAAACAGTGGGAATTTTTTAACGGCTTAAATTCTAATTTTCTTAACGTCTCCATTTCCTAAGTCCGCAATAACTCATCAAAACAAAGAAAGTTGAATAGACGTTGGCTTCGCAGGTTTCTGAGCATCTCCAAAAACAGTTTTTCCGCCGAAACGCCATGAGTTTTGTCTTTCTTCTTCAATCACTTCCTGAATATCGAAATTTGGGATGAAATCTTTTTCCGTTGATTCAATAATTTGATGAAGTTTATTCAACGTTTTTAATTTATCTGAATTTCCCAATTTTGATTTTTCAATTCCTGATTTTAAAATTTGAAGACTTTCATCATAAACTTTGGTGGGAACAGGAAACGGATGACCATCTTTTCCACCATGAGCAAAGGAAAATCTTGCAGGATCTTTAAATCGCGAAGGCGCTCCGTGAATGACTTCACTTACCAAAGCCAAAGATTGCATCGTTCGCGGACCGACACCTTCCAACATCAATAAATCTTCGAAGTTTTGAGGTTGTTGTTCGCGGGTGACGTACAAAAGCGCTCCAAGACGTTTTAAATCTACATCAGAAGCCTGAACATCATGATGGTTCGGAAGAATTAGTCTGGCAAAATCGCTCATAATTTTCGCAGAATCCGTGTGAGAAATATCTAAAATTCCTTTTCGGTTTTCGGAAGCTTCAGAATCGGTTAAATTTAAAATTTGTCCTCTTGAAATTCCGTTGATTCCCGTGTGAGGTTCTTCAATAAAGGATTTTATATTTTCGGAATGCCAATGATAGCGTCTTGCCGTTCCGTCGGATTCGTGCATTCCTTGTTGAACGACGCTCCAATTTCCGTTATCAGACAAAATAAAATTGTGCAGATATAATTGGTAACCATCCTGAATTGCTGTATTATCAACCTTCGCAGAAAGTTTGCTGGCTTTTACTAAATCGTTTCCGTTTAGACCCGTTTTATCTGCAATTTGCAATAGTTCTGAAGGAGTTTCTCGTGAAAATTTGCCTTTTCCACCACAAATATACAAGCCAAGTGACTGAGAATTGGGATTGATCGAACGTTTTAAAGCGCCCATTACTGAAGTTGTAATTCCGGAAGAATGCCAATCCATTCCCATCACTGCGCCAAAACTTTGAAACCAAAACGGATCTGCCAATCGGCGGAGAACTTCATCTTTTCCGTAATCCATTAAGATAACCTCAACGATTGAAAGTCCGAGAAGTGACATACGTTCGTACAGCCAAGGCGGTACTTTGCCGTAGTGAAGGGGTAAATCTGCGGTTCCGGAGCGTTTCATTTTGTAAAGGTAGGACTTTTGATATTGATTGTTTGATGATTGGAATCATTTTTTAAACACGAATGACACCAATTTCTCACACTAATTTCACAAATGTTTTTTGCCTATTTTTTATTTTTGCTACTTTTTTCTACCATTGATTCCACAGATTTGCACAGATGTTTTGTTTCTTATTTTTTAATAATTTTAATTTAAATATTCTCTCGCGGATTTGGCGGATTACGCAGATGTTTATGGTGTAAAATTACAAAAAAGCCCTGCGAATATTTTCACAAGACTTTTTAGAAATTTTTATTTCTACTATTTTATTTTAAAGCATCTAAAGCTGCTTCGTAGTTTGGTTCGTCTGCAATTTCAGAAACCTGCTCTGTGTAAACCACTTTGTTATCCGCATCTGTTACAATAACCGCACGGCTTAAAAGCCCTTTCAAAGGAGAATCTGTAATGGTTACTTCATTATCATCACCAAAACTACTTCTGAAATCTGAAAGAGTTTCAACATTTGTTAAACCTTCAGCTGCGCAAAATCTTCCCAAAGCAAAAGGTAAATCTTTAGAAACGTTGATTACCACAGTATTTTCCAACGCAGAAGCTTCTTCATTGAATTTTCTTGCAGAAGATGCACAAGTGGGCGTATCAATACTTGGGAAAATGTTGAACACTTTTTTCTTTCCTTCAAAAGTTTCCAATGTTTTTACATTTAACCCTGAATCTACCAAAGCAAAATCTTTAATGGTAGTTCCTACTGATGGTAAAGTTCCTATGGTATTAACTGCGTTTCCTTTTAAAGTGATTGTTGACATAAATTTATATTTAAAGTTTTTCAAATTTAATTAAAATGATAAATTTTTTCAATCAAATAATGGTTAAATTAATCTTAAAGTGAAAATAAAAATTCTTTAATCTAAGAATCAGTTTTTTAACTAAAATTTTATCTATATTCGCAGTCCTAAAAAAATCAATAATCATGCGAAAAAAAATTACTCTTTTATTATTTGGAGTTCCTGTTTTCGGTTTTGCCCAGTCTGCGATTGGAAATATCAATTCGGGAGCTGTTTCTGCGGATAATTTTACGCATTCTGTGGGAGAAATCTATGTGATCCCGACTGATCCTGATCAGGCAAATTCAGGAACAATGGGAATGCTTTATCAAACTGTTTTACAGGTTTTGGGAGTGAATGAACTTCAGAAAGAAAACCGTAAGATTTATCCAAATCCGACCACAGATTTCGTGTATGTAAAGCTCGATTCTAAAACAAAAATTGAAGAAGCGGAAGTGTACGATACCGCCGGAAGACTTGTTTTTAAAGCAAAACTTGAATCTGACAAGCTTGATCTTCGCAACTTAAACCCAGGAATTTATATGTTATCATTTAAAAATTCTGAAATCAAACCTATTAAAATTATCAAAAAACCTTAAAAAAACTCTTTATCATGAAAAAATTTTACGCTACTATAGGATTATTTCTAGCAACTTTATTAAGCGCGCAAGTTCCGCAGGCTTTCAGCTATCAGACGGTTGCTTTCAATGCTTCAGGAGCGCCTATTTCAAACGGAAACGTATCTTTAAAAGTTAGTATTTTAGACAATACTGCAACAGGAAATGTTCTCTATTCTGAAACTCATACGAAAACAACCAACTCTAAAGGTTTGGTTAATTTAAATATCGGTCAGGGAACAGCTTCAACAGGGAGTTTTGGAGCCATTAACTGGGGAACAAATCCTAAATTTATAATAGTGGAACTTGATCCTCAAGGTGGTTCTAATTATGTAAATGTTGGGGTAAATCAATTGATGAGTGTTCCTTATGCGCAAATAAGTAAAACGGTTGTGACAGGCGCAGGACAGGGCATTATCCTTACTTCTCCAAATGGAACGGCTTATACTTTGAACGTGAATGATAACGGAGCTTTGAGCTTGCCTACAACATCTGCATCTAATTCTTCTATACCTGCCAATTTATATTTATATGGTTCGTATAACAGTTTTAATGCTTCTAATGCTGAATTATTAAGAAATGTTAATGGGCCAGATACAAGAATAGGATACAAATATTTACCTTCAAATACCCAACTAAAATTTATAGCATCACCGGGTAACGGTTCACAAGTTTATGGAGTTGATTCGCAAGGTTATCTATCACCCAATGGAAGTTTTTTAAATGTTGCATCAAACGGATTTTATAGAGTTTTTACAATATTTTATTCAGTAAACAATACAACCTTGATCTTTACGGAAAATATTAGTCCACAAATAGAAGTTAATAATTCTTCGATTTCAACGTCTCCTGTAACATATAATTCTTCTACCAATAAATTTTCTGTTACGGTAAACGGTGTCACATCTTCAAATTTCTCAGGATTCAGAATTTATTTACCTTCTACAGCTTCTACTTTTTTAAGTCCTGAATATTTAGGGGATAATTTAAGCGATGGAAATTTTGATGTAGGAGGAAGCCCGATCATGATTCCCAATTTAACATCAACACCAAAAAACTTTAAAATAGAATTCAACATCAACTTTGATGCTACCGGATCTTACACGATTACCCAAATATAAATTTAAAGAGGCAGCAGCCTCTTTTTTTATGCAAAATAAGTTGAAAAAAGAATCATAATCACTAAATTTGTGAGTCTTAAAAAATCAAATAATAAATTACACTATAATGTCAGACAAATCAAAAATCTATTACACACTTACGGATGAGGCTCCAATGTTGGCAACACACTCGTTTTTACCGATTGTAAAAGCTTTTACAAAATCAGCAAATATCGAGATTGCAGTTCCGGATATTTCTTTGGCAGGAAGAATTTTAGCAAACTTCCCTGAATTTTTGAAAGATGACCAAAAAATTGGTGATGCATTGGCGGAATTGGGTCAATTGGCAACTCAACCAGATGCAAACATTATTAAATTACCAAATATTTCAGCTTCTGCACCTCAATTAGATGCTGCTATTGCTGAATTACAAGGAAAAGGATTTGCAGTTCCAAATTATCCTGCAGAACCTAAAAATGACGAAGAAAAAGCGATTAAAGCTAAATATGCTAAAGTTTTAGGAAGCGCTGTAAACCCTGTGTTAAGAGAAGGAAATTCTGACAGACGTGCTCCAAAAGCAGTAAAAAACTATGCAAAAGCAAACCCTCACAGAATGGGTAACTGGGCTTCAGACAGCAAAACTGACGTTGCTCACATGGAAAGCGGAGATTTCTACGGAACTGAAACTTCAACAACGGTAGAAAACGCTACAAAATTCAAAATCGTTTTCAAAGGAAATGACGGTTCTGAAACTCAATTAAAAGATTTCGCGGCTCTTCAGGCTGGAGAAGTTATTGATTCTTCTGTAATGAACTTAAACTCATTGAAAGCTTTCGTTCAGCAGGCAATTGATGAGGCTAAAAACAGAAACGTACTTCTTTCTGCTCACCTTAAGGCTACGATGATGAAAATCTCTGATCCAATTATTTTCGGAGCGATCGTAGAAACTTTCTTCAAAGAAGTTTTCACTAAATATGCTGAAACGTTCAAGTCTTTAGATATTAATCCAAACAACGGTCTTGCAGATCTTTTCGATAAAATCAAAGGAAATGCTCAGGAAGCTGAAATCAAGGCTGATATTGAAACTGCTTTGGCAAACGGACCAAGAGTGGCAATGGTAAATTCTGATAAAGGAATTACTAATTTCCACGTTCCTTCTGATATCATTGTTGATGCTTCTATGGCTGCTTTGGTAAGAGGCGGAGGAAAAATGTGGAACAAAGACGGAAACGAAGAAGATACAGTTTGTATCATTCCAGACCGTTCTTATGCAGGTTTCTACCAGTCAGTAATTGATGATATGAAAGCGCACGGAAAATTAGATCCTACAACAATGGGTTCTGTTCCGAACGTTGGTTTGATGGCTCAAAAAGCTGAAGAATACGGTTCTCACGATAAAACTTTCCAGGCTTCTGCAGAAGGAACAGTTGAAGTTCAGGACGAAAACGGAAACGTTCTTCTTTCTCAAAAAGTAGAAAAAGGTGACATTTTCAGAATGTGTCAAACTAAAGATGCACCAATCCAGGACTGGGTAAAATTAGCAGTAAACAGAGCAAGATTATCTGATACGCCTGCGATTTTCTGGTTGGATAAAGGAAGAGCGCACGACAGAGAAATGATCAAAAAAGTTGAAAAATACTTAGCTGATCACGATACCAACGGTCTTGATATTAAAATTCTTGACGTAAAAGATGCAATGACAGAAACGCTTCAAAGAGCTAGAGAAGGAAAAGATACCATTTCTGTTTCAGGAAACGTATTGAGAGATTATCTTACTGACCTTTTCCCGATTCTTGAGCTTGGAACTTCTGCTAAAATGCTTTCTATCGTTCCATTGATGAATGGTGGTGGTTTATTCGAAACAGGAGCTGGAGGTTCTGCTCCAAAACACGTTGAGCAGTTCATCGAAGAAGGTTATTTAAGATGGGATTCTCTAGGTGAATTCTTGGCACTTCAGGCTTCTTTAGAACACTTAGCACAAACTCAAGGGAATACAAAATCTCAGGTTTTAGCGGATGCATTGGATGAAGCAAATGCTAAATTCTTAGCTACCGATAAATCTCCTGCTAGAAAAGTCGGACAAATTGATAACAGAGGTTCTCACTTCTATTTGGCAATGTATTGGGCTGAAGCGTTGGCAAATCAAACTGCTGATGCTGAATTAGCGGCTCAATTTGCTCCGGTTGCTGCTGCAATGAAAGAAAACGAAGAAGTGATCAATGCTGAATTAATCGGTGCTCAAGGAAAACCACAACATATTGACGGTTACTACAAAACTGACACGTATAAAACGTATGCAGCCATGAGACCAAGCACGGTTTTAAATGAAATCATCGACGGAATTTAATTTTCGATCTTGATATAAATGAAAAGCTCCTTTTTTAAGGGGCTTTTTTTGCTCAAAACTTTCTTAAACACTAATGACACAAGTATTTTTCACGAATATTTCACTATTTAAATTTAATAATGTTATAAAGTTTATTTTATTATGGAATCTTTATTTTAAACCATTAAGATTTTAATTAAGAAATTTAGAATATTAAGATGAGCTTTGCTTTTAGCGTGATGTTTAATTAAAATCAATTTGATTTTTTCTTAATTAACCTTAACAACTTAAATATTCTTAATGGTTAAAAAAATAAACAATCAAATTTATGATACTCGTTAAAACATTCGCGCCATTAGTGTTTAAAACCATCCTCTACAATCACTCTTCGATGTTCCCTACCCCAACTGATCATTTCACTGATAATATTTCCAAACGTTCTGCAATATCCTGTCGGTTCATATTCGATTAAAACAGGAGTTTCGGGATAAACATTGCGTTTAACTAATTTATTTAATTCCATGTCTTTCAACTCTTTTGAAAGCATTCTTGTTGTAATTCCGGGGATACTTCTTTCGATTTCACGGAAACGTCTGTTGCCGTTGCAAAGTGAATTAATAACAGGAATTCTCCATTTTCCTCCAATAAAATAAAGCGTGTCTTGTAATGCTCTAAGCTCTTCGGTTTGATCTCTTTCCATGTCTGTAAAGTTAAATGATATAATTGATGATACTGATATACTCTGTGATACTGATTACAAAAGTATATCAATTTGAAATAACTTTGTCAAAAATTTTAAAGAAATGAAAAAGTTTAACAACAAATTAGCCATTGTAACAGGCGGAAATAGCGGAATTGGATATGCAACCGCAAAAGAATTAATCGAAGAAGGTGCAAAAGTAATCATCACCGGAAGACGAAAAGAAGCGGTTGAAAAAGCGGCAGACGAATTGGGAGCGATACCGTTTGTTGCAGATCAGGCAAATCTTGATGATATTGATTTATTAAAAACAGAAGCTGAAAACAAATATGGAAAAGTTGATATTTTATTTATCAACGCAGGAATTACAGGAGGTTTAATTCCAATTGAAAATATGCCGGTCGAAAATTTTGACAGTGTGATGAATATTAATTTCAGAGGAGCTTATTTCACTTTAAGTAAATTCATCCCATTATTGAATGATGGGGCTTCAGTTGTGATGTTATCTTCAATTGTCGCATCCACTTACAAACCTAACAGTTCGGTTTATCAGGCAAGTAAAGCAGCTTTAAACTCAATAGCAAAAACAGCCGCCGCAGAATTAGCTTCGAGAAAAATTCGTGTAAATATGGTAAGTCCGGGACCTACAAAAACAGAAGTAATGACTAAAGCAGGATTAGACCAAGCAACCTTAAATGGCTTGAATGATTATTTAATCGACCTTATCCCTTTGAAAAAAATGGGAACGGCGGAAGATGTTGCAAAACTTGTAATCTATTTATCAGACAACAACATTTCAAGTTTCATCACAGGAACAGAAATCGTTATCGACGGCGGAATGGTGTTGTAGAGAACTGTAAATTTTGGGATGGAAGCTGGATGAGGGGAGCTGGAAGCTAAATACGCAGAAAAAACTTCCCTCTTTCAGCATCCAGCTTCCTTTCTTCTTAATCCTTCAAAATTCCATTTTCACCTTTTCATTTGTCCGGTTCACCTAATTTCTGATTTCAAAACCACCTCCACTCTCCTACTTTTGGGTCATAAAAAATCAATTATTATGGACTCAATAAAGAAAAAAAGAAACGTAAAACCCATTGCCATTGCCTTTCTGGCAGTTTTGGGAATCTTTGGAGCTTTACAACTTTTCAACAAGCCTTTGGAAGGAAAAACAGTGATAAAACAAATTGAAGCTCCGCGAGAAGTCATTTCTATTTTGGAAAATTCCTGTTTTAATTGCCATTCTAATCAACAAAATTTAAGTTGGTACGACAAGATTGCTCCGATTTCATGGGCAGTGAACAAAGATGTGAAAAGAGCAAGAGAAGTTCTCAATTTCTCAGAATATACAAATTCTCCCGGTGAGCATAAAGGAAATATGTACGCCATTCTCAACATGATGCAAAGCGGGAAAATGCCGCTTCATGAATATACATTACTTCATCCATCTGCAAAAATTACAGCAAAAGATATTGAAGTGATTAAAAAATATACACTATCTCTTTCCAGTGTTTCTCCCGCAAAAAAAGAAATTAAGGATATTCACCAAAATATCGATATTAAAGAAAATACTACGTCTTCAAAATTTCCAGTTTCTCCCAATGGCGTAAAGTATACAGACGATTATAAAAATTGGAGAGTCATTAGTATGAGTACTCTTTTTGATAATTCGGTTCGTGTAATTTATGGAAATGATATTGCCGTAAAAGCCATTGAAACCGAAGATTTTCATCCGTGGCCAGATGGAAGCATCATTGTAAAATCTGTTTGGAAACAAGAAAAATTAGCGGACGGAGAAGTAAGAGTCGGAGAATTTGTAAATGCACAATTTATGGTTAAAGATTCTAAAAAATATACAGATACGGAAGGTTGGGGATTTGCAAAATTTTCAGGAAACGATCTTCATCCTACTGGCAAAACAGCATCATTTGCAAAAGAATCATGCATCGCTTGTCACCGACAATTAGCCGAAAAAACAGGATATCTGTTTGATGTCCCAATGAAAGTAAATACCGAAAGATTAATTAAAAACCTACAAAAATAATGAAAAAAATATTGCTAATCATCGTATCAATTTGTGCCATATTTACTGCCTGTAAAATTGATGAACCTGATAAAGACTTACATCGTGTTGTTTTTGATTCCGGAAATTTAAAATTTATTTCGACTTCATTAAATACAACAAAAGAAACATCGACCGCTTTGTATGGAAATCAAGAAGCCCTGGAATCTTTAACTGATAAAAATAATCAACTGAAACCTAATTCTAAATTTAAATTAGTCACTTGGAAATATCATGAAAATCCTCAATACATCGGAGGAACAATTACCGGAGAATTATTAAGTGTAGAAACTATGAATACAGATAAAAACGGAAATATTTCTTATTCAGTAAAAAACTCTTCTGAAAAAGAAAAAATTCAACCTAATAAAGAAGAAAGAATAAAATATATTATGAGTTATAAACCCGTCGTAAGACCTTAGTAAAAGTGAATGGTGAATCGTCAATTTGCTTCGTTTGTGAATTTTTTTCATATTGATTAATTCACAATTATAAAGTTAATTTAATCTGGAGCTGAGAAATCGGTTCCGGATTTTTATGATGTGAAATAAATTGACAATTGACTTGCAAAGCAAAATTCACAATTCACAATTAAATTCAACACATTTTACCTACCTTAACACCTTTAAAATTCGCAGTTGTCATGCAGCAACAAAAAATAAAAATTTCACAAGCCGTCATTTGGATAAGTTCCCTATTTTTAGGGATTTTATCTTCGGTTCCGCAATTGGCATCTCATGCTTTCAATTGGGAGGAAGCCGTTGTCAATTCAGCTATAACAGCCGCTTTCTCAGTGATTATGTGGTATCTCAACATCTATATGCTGAACCAAAATTCCGGAAAAAGACGACAAAATATTTCATATTCAAGATTGATGGTCGTTTTGGCTTTTGGGATGGTCATTATGTTTGGTTTGGCTTGGATTCAACAAATTATTTTATCACACATCAATTTTGGTCCAACTATGTTAATGATCGAGGTTCGCGGGATTTTGATCAACCTTGTTTGTTATATGTTTCTGACTTTATTGCAAAATAATTACGCAGGTCAGCAAGTTCAGCTTGAACTGGAAAAAGTAAAAAGTGATAATCTCGGTGCTCAGTTCGAATTATTAAAACAGCAAATCAATCCGCATTTTCTTTTTAACAGTTTAAACACCTTAAAATCAATGGCAGAAACTAATGATTCTGAGACTGTTGACTTCATTATGAAACTTTCTGATTTTTATAGATTTACATTAGAAAGCAGAAAACTGGATTTAATTACCGTTCAGGAAGAAATGAAAATTATCGATTCGTACATTTTTCTACAAAAAGCACGTTTTGGTGAAGGAATTACGCTTACAAAAAAATTAAGTGACAATGTTTTAAAAACATTAATTCCTCCATTTACCTTACAATTATTAGTTGAAAACTGTATTAAACATAATATTGTGTCACAAAGCAAACCTTTACATATTAAGATTTATAATTCTGAAAACAGATTGGTCATTGAAAATCCGATTCAGAAAAAAATGACCGTTGAAGATTCATTAGGAATCGGGCTTGATAATGTAAAGTTACGCTACAAACACCTCTTGGAACAGGAAATTGAAATTAATTCAAACGAAAAAATCTTTCAAATAAAACTACCATTTATCCATGAATATAATCATTATTGAAGACGAATTTAGAGCTGCCAAATCTCTCCAGAATTTAATTTCAGAATTAAAACCTGAAGCTAAAATCATGGGAGTTCATGACAGTATTGAAATGAGTATTGAAGCGCTTAAAGAAAATAAACCCGATCTTATTTTCATGGATATCCACTTATCAGACGGACTTTCCTTTGAAATTTTTAAGCAAGTTGAAATTACTTGTCCGGTTATTTTTTGTACCGCTTTCGATCAATATATGCTCGATGCCTTTAAAAGTAAAGGGGTCGATTATGTTTTGAAACCATTTTCACGAGATGATATTGCCGAAGCTTTCCGAAAAGTGGAAGAATTAAAGAAATTTTTTCAAAAAACAGAACTTCCGGAACTTGAAGCTCTTTTACAAAAAATCACTCAACCGCAAACTACGGCAAAATCTAGTTTTTTAGTGTTTAAAAATCAAAAATACACCACAATTCCGACGGAAAACATTGCGTATTTCTTTATTCATAATGAGATTACACATCTAATGACTTTTGATAAACAGCAATTTCAACTTACCCAAACATTAGGACAAATTGCGGAGCAGGTTTCTCAAAAACAATTTTTCAGAGTTAACCGACAATACATCATAAATTTCAATGCAATTAAAGAAATGGAGCATTATTTTCAGCGAAAGATTTTGGTTAAATTAACCGTTGAAACTCCTGAACAACTTTTAATTAATAAAGAAAAATCTCACAGTTTCTTTACTTGGCTGGAAGATCGTTAACGTCAAAATTTCAACTCCAACTATCCATCTAAAAAATTAAAGTTTATAAAATACAGGTTCACCTCACAAATTGTCCGGTTGAACCTTTTTTGTATTCTTTTGTGTCCTCAGGGTATCTACTTTTGAATCAAATTAAAAGAAATGATACTTAAAAATCTAATAGGAACCGCCGCTTTCGTAGCATTGCTGTTCACCGTATCTGCCTTCGTTCACGAGGAAAAAAAAGAAACAGCAACACAAAATATTTCAACCAAAAATGACGGATTTGCTGTGTTGGAATTATTCACTTCCGAAGGTTGCTCAAGCTGTCCACCTGCCGATCAATTGATGGGTGACATTGAAAAACAATATCAGGGTCAGCCCGTTTATATTCTCGCTTATCATGTTGATTACTGGAATAATTTGGGTTGGAAAGATAAATTCAGCAATATCGAAAACTCGAAACGGCAGCAGCAATATGCACAGATTTTACGATCACAAGTTTATACACCTCAGTTAATTGTGAATGGTAAAAAAGAGTTTGTAGGTTCAGATCGAAATGCAGTAGAAAATGCAATTCAAACTGCCTTTTTAAATTCTAACAATGCTAAAATTGATTTGTCTGCTAAAGTTTCTGAGAAAGAAATCAATGTTAATTTTAAAACAGATGAAAATAATTCTTCAAACAAATTACTAATCACTCTAATTGAAAAAAAATCTTCCACCAATGTGCAGAGAGGAGAAAATGAAGGTCGTCATTTGATTCATTGGCAAATTGTTCATCAACAAAATCAAATTTCATTAAAAAATTCTTCAGAAGGAGCAACGCGCTTTAAACTGCCGGAAAACTTCAATCCTGCTAATTGGGAAATTATCGGAATGATTCAAAATGTAAAAACCGGAGAAATCTTGGGTTCTACAAAATCTTCTTTCTAAACACAATTATAACATTCATAGAAATTAGTGAAAAACATTTACGACATCTATGTCAAAATATTTTAATCAAAAATATTCAAAATAAAAAATAATTAACAATTTAAAACAATAAAAAAATGAAAACAAAAACAACAAAAATCATCTTTTGGTCAGGCGCAATCTTTATGTCACTTTGGTTTGGAGCAAGCAGTTTCTTTGAACTGACAAAAAACCCTGTAGTTTGGGATATCACACGACAGTTAGGCTATCCACCGCATTTTATCTATATTTTAGGTGTATTTAAATTATCAGGAATTTTGGTTTTATTAGTTCCCAACCGGTTACTACGATTGAAAGAGTGGGTTTTCGCGGGAATGTTCTTTGATATTATTTTCGCCTTCTTTTCAAAAATTGCAGTATTGGGTTTTCCGGCAACAATTGATGCAATAGTAGCCTTTACAGTTCTTTCAGTTACTTACCTGATGTTCAGGAAATTGTATACACCAGAATTAATTTTTGGAGAAATTTAAAGTAAGAATAAAATACACACGTCTTTTATAATGCACACAACTTTTCAGGCCTTCCTGATATTAAAAAAGATAAATCCTCTCATTTTATTGAGAGGATTTATTGTTAAAAAAAGGCTGTAGAAAATTTTAATAATTTTCGAAATATTCAAGAAAATAATTCCGTAATCTCTAGAATCTTTTTTGATTTAATTATTCACTAATTTCATAGAACCTTCGCTATATCTTTCACCCACATTCGGATATTTTTTTAAGATCGTATCGATAGTTTCTAAATCCGATTGTGAAAGGTCTACATTTACCGCAGCAATATTTTCTTCAAGATATTTGATACGCTTCGTCCCAGGAATCGGAATAATATCTTCACCCTGATTCAAAACCCAAGCTAAAGCCAACTGAGTTCCTTTTATTCCTTTTGACGAAGCAAAATCATTAAGTTCTCTGGCTAAATTTTTATTATTTTCCAAATATTCTTCCTGATAACGAGGAAGTGACTTTCTGAAATCTTCGTCACCAAAATTCTGAACATCATTGATATTTGAGAAAAGCCCTCTTGCCAAAGGAGAATACGGAACCAATGTAATTCCCAACTCTCTGATCGTTGGCAAAATATCACTTTCAATATCTTTCGTTAATAACGAATATTCTGACTGTAAAGCCGTAATTGGATGAATTTTATTCGCTTTCCTAATAGACTCAGGAGAAGCTTCTGATAAGCCTAAATATTTCACTTTCCCGGCTTTCACCAAATCTGCCATTGCACCGACTGTTTCTTCAACCGGAATATTCGGGTCTACTCTGTGAGCATAATACAAATCGATTTCATCAATTTGTAGTCTCTGAAGACTTAAATTCACTGCCTTTTTGATCCATTCCGGCGAACCGTCAAAATAAGTGCCGGGAGCACCGCTATGACTGGCTTTTCCATCTTTAAATCTAAACCCAAATTTGGTTGCGATAAAAATTTTGTCACGATTCGGAACCAAAACTTTGGAGATCAGTTTTTCATTTTCACCGTTTCCATACATATCTGCGGTGTCAAGAAAGTTTACTCCCAAATCCAACGCTTTATGCAAAGTGATGATACTTTCCTGCTCGTCTGTCGGGCCATACGCAAAGCTCATTCCCATACATCCTAATCCAATTGCAGATAACTGCACGCCTGTATTTCCTAATTTTCTAAATTTCATGATAGCTTGTGATTTAAAATTTATAGGACAAAATTATAACCGAAATGCAAGGATCATAATATAGAATTCAAACAAAAAATTATAAAAATCAAACAGTCGTTACTCGAACCGCATTTGGTGTCATTCCCGTTTGTTTTTTAAAATAATTGGTGAAATAAGACGGTTCTTCGAAGCCTAATGCATAAGCAATTTCAGCAATATTCCAATCGGTATGTTTTAATAAGGCATGAGCTTCCTGAATAATCCTTGAAATAATCTGCTGACTTGTAGTTCTTCCTGTGATCTCTTTTACAGAACGATTAAGCGAATTAACGTGAATAGATAAACTTTCCGCATAATCCACAGGGCTTTTTAGCTTTAAAAAACGATCCGGACTGTCGATAGGAAATTGCCTTTCAAGCAATTCCATAAATAAAGAAGCTACTCTTTGAGAAGCGTTTTGATAAGGTTCAAAATTTTCTGCGGGGTTCATTTTCATTGTTTCATGAATCAACAAATGAAGATACGCACGCAACATGTCGTATTTATGCAGATAATCTGACTGAATTTCAGTCATCATTTTAATAAAAATATCTGAAATAATTTGCTGCTGAGATTCATTCACAAAAAAGATCGGCGTTCCTCCGATTTTGAAGAGTGGCGAGTCCTGAAGCATGCCCAGACGGCCGCCATCATGCAAAAACTGATCGGTAAAAAGGCAGAAAAACCCCTTCTGATCGTCATTATCAGCTTCCCATGAATACGGAATCACAGGATTTGAAAACAGCAAAGCAGGCCGATCAACATAGATCCATTTGTCTGCGTAATGAAGCTTTCCTTTTCCAATAATTAATGAAATTTTATAATAATCTCTCCGGCTATAAGGCGTAATTGATGAGCAATAATCCCGTGAAAACACATTGAAATGCCCTACTCCAGGTGTTGTTACGGATATCAAATTTTGATTGTGAGCATTTCGCTCATAAAAACCTTTTATTGTTTCTCTGGAATCCATAGTTCAAAGTTATAAAATTCAAACAAAACAATAATATGAAAATAATTAAAGTGGATAAAATTATTCAGAGGCTGGAAGATAGATGATGGAAGGTTTAGGCATTTTGAATACAAGATTTCTCCTTCGCTAAAGCGACAGATAGATTAAATAAAAAGCAAAACGACCGATCGAATGACCAGCCGTTTGAAAATTGAATGTATAGTTGATAGTTGAATTAATGATGGTCATGTCCTTTGCCATGCTTTTCTTTATAAACATAAGCTTTCTTGTTATTATGTTTATATTTTTTGCCATTATTCTTGTTTCGGTTATAAACTGCCACCGGATTTTGACCTTTGTAATATTTATTTTTGAATTTTAAATATTTCTCACGCCCCATGATTCTTTCAAGCTCCACATATCGGTCGTCTCTCCAATGGTCTGGATTTTTAACATAGACTCTATTCCATGAATTATAATCGTTATATCTGTCGTTCAAAGAATAAATTTCATTAGCCTGAGTTTTTGACAGTAATAAATCCGCAATTACACTTTGCCAATTGACATCGGTTATACTCCTTCTATAATCGTTATAATAATCTGATTGCGCATATGTTAAACCAAATGTTCCGACAAGCATTGCTGTTAATAATAACTTTTTCATTTCACTTCATTTTAAATTAAACTACTGTTGAATTTTCAATTAGAATGCCAAAGATGTGGTACCTATTGCCAATATTTGTTAAATAATTTGTAAGTAATTGACATTCTTTGTCATTATTTTTAATTATATCTTTTGTCCTCAAAATAATTTAAAACAAATATAAATTCCGTTAAATATTCCTGAAAACTAATGCTTTATATTATTTTAATTTGTAATTTTAAAGGAGATAATGATTTTTATAATCAAAGTTTAACCAATCAAATCTCAATCGTATGGAAAATGTAAAATTTGAAATATCTCCTTATCAAGATGAATTGCAGCTATTAATAGATGATAAAAAGGCAGGTTATATGTCCATAGAAATTGATGGTAAATTGCTCATCGTTTACTACACAAAACTTGAGGAAGAACATGAAGGGCAAGGATATGCAAAAATGCTTCTCGATGAGCTGGTACGCTATGTTGAAGAGAAGGATTTATTAGTAGATCCTGAGTGTGATTTTGTGAGACAACAGTTTGAAAATCACCCGACAAGATATAAACAAATCTGGCACGCATAGTTTAATCTTCCCACCAGATTCTGAACACATTGTCTGATTTATTCAAATCAACAGGTTCACCGATCATTGGGGTTAAAATATTCAGATTTTTATCTTTTCCAAGGCTTGTTACCTTTTTCAGTGGCTCATTCCATGCGTGAAGAGCCAATGCAAACTTGGAGGAGTGAACCGGAATAACATTTTTTGATTTCAAATCTATACAAGCCTGGATAACATCCTCGGGAAGACCGTGAATGTATTTCCAGGCTTCGTTGTACTGGCCGTTTTCGATAAAAACATAGTCGAAAGGCCCATATTTTTCACCAATCATTTTAAAATGTGTGTCGTAGCCGCTATCGCCTCCAAGGAATAGTTTTTTTGTGGGTGTTTCCAAAACATAGGAAGTCCAAAGCGTAACATTTCTTTTCACTTTTCGACCGGAAAAATGTCTTGCAGGAGTAAAAGTTATTTTCAGATTATTCTTTAAAATAGCCTCACCACACCATTCTTCTTCAATTAACTGTTCATATTCATAGCCCCATCTTTCCAAATGAGCACCAACGCCCAATGGTAAAATTACTTTCTTTACTCTATCTTTAATAGCTTTCACTGTGGGATAATCCAAATGGTCATAATGATCGTGTGTGATCACCAGATAATCTATATTCGGAATATCTTCAGGCTTAAAAATATCAGCTCCTGAGAAAGCTTTGTTGAAAAATTTAAACGGAGAACCATATAAACTCAGCACAGGATCAATTAAAAATGAAACTCCATCTGTCTGAATATAATATGAAGAATGCCCAAGCCAGATAAATACATCCTGATCTTTTGGAAAGCTCTTCAAATCGGTATGAATTGAAGGAATATTATGCAAAGGTTTTAATAACGGATCTTTCTTTTTCACCATAAAATCAAACATCACTTTCGGCATGCTATATCCTTCTGCAATAGACGGTGTAGGGCTTAAATTCTGAAACTGGCTGTTCTTATAATGCTCTGATTTTTGCATTCTTTCCAATCTTTTTCCTTTTGCTTCTGCACCGAAAACCTGCTGACCGGTGATGATAAAATATAACAAGACAATCGCTACGACTGCAATAACTAAATAGATCATTTTCTTTAATTGAACATCAAATGTATGATATTATCGTATATGACGAACTAAAATAAAAATGCCTTTAATTTTAACTAAATTTATAAAAATTGAAAAGATTTTATTTCTTAAAACTCAACTTATAATGATAAACTTTTTATCTTAGCGATTCAAAAAAAACAAGACTTGAAAAATTATTATCTCCTGATATTGTTCGCATTATCGCTCGCCTCCTGTATATCGGTGAGGAAGCATAACGAGCAGACTACTTCTTTAATTTCGCCCGAAAAACTTAAAGATGATGTAGATTTTGCCCATTCAAAATTAAAAGAACTTCATCCGCAACTTTATTGGTATATTTCTAAAAAGGACTTGGATTATAAATTTGATAGTCTGAAACAAACTATTGATCAACCTTTAACGCCAATTCAGTTTTATTTTAAATTACAACCTGTAATTGCGCAAGTTCGTGAAGGACATCTTTCGTTGAGAATTCCGAGGAGAAAATTTACCAAAAAGGAAATAAAAGTTCTGGAAACTAAAAAGCCTATGTTCAGCCGTTTTGAATATTATGTAAAAGGTGAACATTTGTATATTATTAAAAATAAAGACTCTATAGAAAATATTAAACCGGGAACTGAAATAGTAGCCATCAATACTATTCCGGTGGCTGATTTTATGAAAAAATATAATTCGTTAATCAGCAGCGATGGATTTAATACTACTTTTCAGCCTTATTTTTTAAAAGATGTTTTCTTTAATTTTTATACTGCAGAAAACGGTTTTGAAGATAAAGCAACCATTCAAACCCTTTATAAAGGTGAAAAAAAAACGTATACTTTAACAAGAGAATTAAAATCTAAAACCGATCTGGCAAAAGATAAAGAACAGGAAAAAAGAACTCAGGAGAAAAAAGTAAACGATTACGTCGCTTTTGATAATTCTTATAACAGAAATTTTAAATTTTTAGATAAAGACAGTTCGATTGCTTATATAAAAGTGAAAAGTTTTTCAAGGGAATATTCTGATAAATTTTATAAAAATAGTTTTGAAAATATTAAAAAATCAGATGCAAAATACCTCATCATCGATGTTCGAAATAATTATGGAGGCTCTTTAGAGGAAATTAATAATTTGTATTCCTATTTGGCTCCAGAACCTTATGTTTTAATTAAACCCTCGCAGGTTACCTCCAAAATCACCCCTTTAAAAACAAACTATTTTAGAAAAAGTAAACCGTTTCAATATGCTTTAAAAAGTATTTTTTATCCTAGTTTTTTCTTCAGTCAGGCTTTCAGCACCTATAAAAAAGACGGAAAAGTTTACTATAAAATGAAGGCAGATAAATCTACAAAACCTAATAAAAATGCTTTTAATGGTAAGGTTTTCGTTTTGATCAATGGCGGCAGTTTTTCCGCATCATCAATTATTACTTCAAAATTAAAAAATGACAAGCGAATTGTTTTGGTGGGCGAAGAAACAGGCGGCGCCAATGACGGAACTGTTGCGGGATTTTACTCTTATCAGAAACTTCCGAATTCTAAAATTGATTTACCGATTGGGCTTCTTTTGGTGCAGCCCAATATTGAATTTACCCATACTAAAAAAGGGGTAACTCCTGATATTACAGTGACTGAAACGATGGAAGATATTATTGAAAAGAAAGATCCGCAGCTTGAATGGGTGAAAAAAGAAATTGCAAAAGAGAATACTGTTAAATAGTTTCGGCGGACTTTCAGTCCGCCGAAACCCTATTTTTTCAATTCCAACAAAAGATTTTCAATTTGCTTGATATATTTTCCATAAAAAGCTTTAAACCAATATTTTCCCACTAAAAATAATAGCGGCATCACAACAACCATCGTCCCTATCAGAATACTTGCAATTTTAATATCTGACAAAGGAAGTGGTCGCGGAATAAACTCAAGTACAATAATGATTTCGCATACCAAAAACGGTACAAAAGAAAGGTAAAACGATAGGTAGTATTGCTTATTCAGATCAAACTGATGTAACAGATTCCGCAAACTTTCAGAGGTATTCATCATGGTGTCGCTCATATTTTTATACAGCTTAAAAAACTGACTGTAAAAGAAAAACGTCACAAAAACCATGGATGCAACCAAAATAGTGATGTAAAATTTAAACTTAAAAGGTCCGGGAGAAAAAGCAATCAGACCAAAAGCAAATACAAAAATCCCAACGGTTGACCAAAATTCCATCCGCATATTTTTACGTATTTTTTCAAGCGGCAGATTGATCTTATTTTTCTGTTCAATGCTGATTTCGGGAGTTTCTTCCAGAGAATCATCCTCATTCCAGGCATTTTTTAGTTCATCTATATTCATTGTTGTTGATTTAAAAAGTTAATATTGAAGTTCAGATTAAAAAAATTCCAAACTTTTTATTTTGAGTTTAAGATATCTTTCAATTTATTCTTGGCGCGATTCATTTTTACGCGGACATTTCCTTCCGAGATTCCCATCTGTTCCGCAATTTCTTTTCCCGAAAAATCTTCGAGATAATAAAATATAAAAGCCTTATCGATGGGATTTAATTCATGAATAGCATCATACATTTTGCCCAGTTTCTCTTCTTTTTCATGATCATATTCGTCTTGAACAATTTTATAATTAGTGAAATCTTCATTCCCGATAAAACTTCTCTTTTTCTCAGATTTCAGGAAAATAATGGCTGTGTTTAACGCAATTCTGTATAACCATGTAGAAAATTCACTTTCACCTTTGAAATTCGGATACGCTTTCCAGACCTGAAACGTAATCTCCTGAAAAAGATCATCCCGGTCGTCCTTATTATCCATATACATCTTAGAAATCTTGAAAACGATTCCTTTATGCTTTTCAATTTTAGTTAAAAATTCTTGTTCTAAGGTCATGGCTGCTTACTCTGAAGAGTTAGTTGGTCTTTCAAAAATATGTTACAGAAATTTCACGAAAATATTTCAGTTAGAGAAAAAAAACTTTATTAATCGTTTTTATTTGAAGCTATTTCCTGCTTTCCGTTACAATTCCTCATTACGCGGCTCCGCTTCGCTTCGCCGCTCCATTCCGGGATTTTCACTGCAATCAGGGCTAGGAAGATTATCTTTCATTTTAAAATTAGTCATAAAATCAACAGTCAAAAATTTTGAATAACAAAAGTTGATCACCAATTAATAAAAACAAATACCACATTATCAGTTTTAACCTAATTTTCATTTTTCATGGCTTAAAATTTGTGTATAACCTATCACACCAAAAAATATAAATATGCCTTACATTACAAAACAAAACGACAAAAATTTTCAATTATATTACGAAGATTTCGGTTCTGGACAACCCATTATTTTAATTCACGGATGGCCATTGAGCGGAAAATCATGGGAAATGCAGATTCCTGTTCTCCTTAATCTTGGATACAGAGTTATCTCCTACGACAGAAGAGGATTCGGGAAATCTTCACCATCCACAGACGGATACGATTACGATGGATTGACAGCCGATTTACACGAATTAATTTCACAGTTAGAATTACAAAACGTTATTCTTTTCGGATTTTCCATGGGTGGCGGCGAAGTGGTGCGTTATCTCACCAATTACGGTTCTGAAAATGTAGATAAAATTGCTTTAATTTCTTCAATCATTCCTTTAGTCAAACAAAAAGAAGATAATCCTGATGGGGTTCCGCAGGAAAATCTAAACGAAATAATGCAAAATCTGAAAACTGATAGAATCACTTTTCTTGAATCATTTCATAAAGATTTTTATAATTACGGATTACTTTCACAATCCGTAAGCCAAAAACAGTTGGACTATGACTGGACAATCGCTGCATTTGCCAACCCAATTGCCACCATAAAATGTGCTGAAAGCTGGGCAAATACAGATTTCCGTCCGGAACTCCCGAATATAAATGTGAAAACATTAATCGTACATGGAGATGCCGACAAAATAGTTCCGATAGAAACCGCAGGAAAACAGGCTGCTGAAGGAATTGCAAACAATGATTTTGTGATTATAGACGGCGGCCCACATGGTCTTAACGTCACTCATGCTGATGATTTAAACAGCGTTTTAAGTAGGTTTTTAACAGAACAATAACTTTTCTTTCAATAAAAACGATTCTTTAGAATCAAAAAATCCGCAATACTTTCAATTGCGGATTTTAATTTTATATAAAGCTTGCTTATAATTTTATTTGAAGTAAAAAGTTATTTAAAGTTTTACTCTAACTCAAAATAAAACTCTAAAACACTCCCATTCTAAAACTCTATTACCCTAAAACTCTCAAACTAAAATTCTTAAAAAATATAATCCGTGCTCAAGAAATTAGAATCATGATCTCTCACAATCGTATTCAATAATTCCTTGTTTGAATCTGTAATTTTAGCCGCAACCAATGAGCGAATGGAGAATGAACGAAGCGCATCAAAAACAGAAAGCGTACCTTCTGCACTATCTTTTCTTCCGGTAAAAGGAAAAACATCCGGACCTCGCTGAGCCTGACAATTAATGTTCACACGGCTTACCAAGTTTACAAAAGGATCAATTAATTTCGAAACCTCCAACGGATCTTCACTGAAAATGCTCACCTGCATTCCGTGATCGGCATTCACCTGATAATCGATCGGTTCTTCAATATCATCAAACGGAACCACAGGAATTACCGGACCAAATTGTTCTTCATGATACAATTTCATTTCATTATTTACAGGATAAACCACTGCCGGAAAAACAAAAGACTCTTCTGTAAATCCACCATTTTCATTCAAAACTTTTGCTCCTTTTGCCAAAGCATCATCAATACATTCTTTCAAATATGGAGGTTTATTCACTTCCGGAAGCGGTGTAATTTTCACATCTTTTTCCCAAGGCAACCCTGGTTTTAAAGCAGAAACCGCCGCCGTTAATTTCTTAGTAAATTCTTCAGCAACATCTTTCTGAACGAAAATTAATTTCAGCGCAGTACATCTTTGCCCGTTGAATGAAAGAGCTCCTAAAATACATTCGCTTACCGCAACATCCAAATTGGCGTTTTTGGTAACAATGGCAGCATTTTTAGCATCTAAACTTAAAATAGCACGTAAACGATTAACCTTCGGATGCAGTTTTTTCAATCCATTAGCCACTTTACTCGAACCGATGAACGCTAAAACATTCACTTTTCCGCTTTCCATAATTGGAGTGATGATTTCTGAACCTTTTCCGTATAATGTATTTACCGTTCCTTTCGGGAAAGCTTCTTTGAAAGCATTTAACAACGGATAATGCGCTAAAACGCCATGTTTAGGAAGTTTAAACAAAATTGTATTTCCCATAATTAAAGCCGGAATCAATGTGGTGAAAATTTCGTTTAGAGGATAATTGAAAGGTCCCATACTCAATACGACACCAAGCGGCGCTCTTCTGATTTGAGCAATGGTTCCTTCTGCTTGCTGGAAACGTGAAGATTCTCTGTCAAGATCCTTCAATGCATCTATCGTTTGATTGATATAATCTACCGTTCTGTCGAATTCTTTTGTTGAATCTGCCAACGTTTTGCCGATTTCCCACATCAATAATCTGATCACCAAATCACGCTGCTGAATCATGAGGTATACAAATTTCTGCATACATTTTATTCGGCCTTCTACAGACATTGTAGGCCACTCTCCTAATCCGTTATCGTAGGCTTTTACGGAAGCTTCCAATACTTCCATCGCTTCTTTAGGGCCAATATTCGGAATGGTTCCCAACAATTTTCTTTCCAGTCCGTTTTCAGTCTGAATGCAGACTGGCGAATAAATTTCCTGAACCTCCCCGTTCCATTCTACAAGCTCTCCGTTTAAGAGATAAACTTTCTGATGAATTTCGGGAACTTTATATTCTTCGGGAATTTCGTTTTCTGATTTAAATATTTCTTGAAATGAAGATGTGTTTGCTGAATTCATAAATTTTTAATGTTTAATAGTGTGTAAAATTTGAATAGAATAAAGGTAGATGGAAAATTTGAGTTTAAAAATAGCTGTTTAATAGATTTGCTCTATTTAAAACAAACTTAACATAAGTGATAAAAAGAATATTTTTACCATATGTTTAACTTTAAAATCTTACATTCATCTAAAATTTATTTGAAATAATTTTCACAGTATTTGCTAATCTAAACATACTAAAAAAATAAAATTCATGGTTTTAAAATTCGTTTTCAATGCCTTATTACTGTTTTCAGTATTTACAATGGCGCAGCAATCTAAAACACAAAACACCGTATTAGCAGGAGGAAAGCCAGTTCACACCTATGCTAAATTACCGGCAGTAAACAAAGCTGCTCCTAAATTCACGCTTACCGATGTGACAATGAAAGACCAGACTCTTGATTCTTACAAAGGGAAATATTTGATTTTGAATATCTTTCCGAGTGTAGATACGGGGGTTTGTTCGGCTTCTGTACGTCATTTCAATGAAGATGCGGCTAATCTTCCGAATACCGTGGTGCTTTGTATTTCCAAAGATTTACCTTTTGCTCAAAAAAGATTTTGCGGTGCTGAAGGTATCAAAAATGTTGAAATGCTTTCTGATTTCCGTTCAGATTTTGGAAAAACCTATGGTGTAGAAATTACAGATTCTGCCATGAAAGGATTATTGAGTAGAGCCGTTGTTGTGATCGATCCTTCAGGGAAAATTGTTTATGAAGAGCAGGTTGCCGATATGTCGCACGAACCTAATTATGAAAAGGCTATTGCTGCGGTGAAGAAGTAGATTATCTAGTCAAAGAAATCAGTTTAAATTATTAGTAAAAATAATTCTTTATATGGAGAATTTTATTATATTTGATTTTAACAAATTAAACAATTACTATGAAAAATTTAAAAAAGATTTCAAGAAATCAATTAAAAGAAGTAAAGGGAGGAGGTTCAACACCAGTTTGTGGTCCTGGCTTATATTATGTTTGTGAGGCAGTGGGTCAATGTGATGAAATTTCAGGTGTAGAAGATTGTCTATGTGCATGTAAACCAAGAGTCCTTCCTACAACATAAGAATAACAAAAGAAACTGTTTCAAATGAAACAGTTTCTTTTGTTATTTTAAAACTTTTTACTTCTTTTTCGTCGTTACCAAAATTACTCCATTTTTTCCATCTTCTCCATACAAATCTTTAGCTTTCTTATCCTTTAAAATATTAACCGATTCTATTAATTGAGAATCTATTTTTCTTAATTCTTCAAAATTAGTGACTCTTCCATCTAAAATCAGAATAGGTTGCTGTTCTTCTTTTAAAGTTCTGATAGCTCCTCCAATTCTTATTGATTTATTTTTCGGACTATTACTCTTTACTTGCTGCAACTTATTTTCATCAACCGTCATTGCCGCAGGTTTTCCTAAAACCATGGTATGTCTTACAGTTTTCAACCCAGGCAAAACTACCTCGTTTAATTTTTCAGCTTTCAAAGTATCTTGTATTTTATTTTCCTGTGCATTCACAGCCATAAAACCTCCTGTCGTTAGCATAAAACCCACTGCAAACTTTACAAAAAGTGAATTGATATAAGAATATTGCAAGTCTATATTCAATTGTGATTCATTAAAATAACCACAAATATTTTTCTCGGAAGAGTTTGAAAAAGCATTGATAATTTCCTCGTCAGAAGCTGTCGTAAAATCTTTGACAGTCTTTGAACAAACTGCACAAAACCTTCCTTTTTCTTCAGTAGTCATTGAGTTCCAGTTTTCGTGACAAGGTTTGGGTATGGTGATTTTCATAATTTCCTTTTTATTTAAAGATGCAGGAAAAACGGAAAAGGTTGGAAAGGGCTCAGATTATTTCATAACGAGTTTAATTTTTTCTTTAAGACCCTGTTTAAATTTTATCTAAGGTTTTCTTTATGATTCTGAAAGTAGCGAAGCGGATTGAAGAATCTCTAATAATATCTGCATAGATTCTTCCTTCATCAAAATGACAAATACTTACCCAAATTTTAAAGATGAAAATACCTCGGGTCAGGATATTGAAATTCAAAATTCAATTCTGAAATTAATTTTGCAGGTGAAATCAATCTTCCTTTTGTTGTTCGCTCTCCCGAATACGGTAAATCTTTCTGAGCATTGATGATCTCTTCTTTATTCGGATGAATAGGCGCAACTACATTATACACTTTAGACTGTGATTGATTGTCCAACATTTTTTCAACCACCGAAACAATATCTGCATAATGAATATGATTCACCAACTGATCCAATCCGGAAATATTATAATTCTTCAATAATCGTTGATCTCCCATTAATCCGGCCAATCTTAAAATATTAGCTTGAGGAAATTTCGCTAAAATAAAATTCTCACTTTCTACATTTCCCGCGGGCTGATCTTCTTCCGTAAATTCTATTTCTTCCGTTTGAGGATAAACTCCGGTAGAACTTATTAAAAACAATTGACCTTTATAATTTCCGAGGAATTTTAACAGGTTGTCATATCTTTCTTTCATCGAAATCTGCGCTCCTCTGATTCCTGAAATAGGAACCGTAATAATGATCGCGTCTAATTCTGAAGCGACTTCCCATTCATTTATTTCAGAAGGAGCATCCGGAAAATCCACTACTGTTGTGTGATATCCTTTTGAAGAAAATTCTTCTATTTTAGATTCGGAAGTTGTGGTCGCGAATATTTCGTATCGGCCTGCTACTCGTTCTGCAATATGCGTTCCCAGCCAGCCGCAGCCGATAATCCCTAGTTTTTTCATTAGTTTAATTCTTTATTTTAATCATATTATTTTAGTGATTCATAATTATCTTCGGGGTTTTGGAAGTTTTGAAGGATGCGGACAATGGTAATTAATTCTTCATTAATATCATAGATCACAGAATTGTGTTTCGTTAAAAGCAATTTTCTAAAACGAGTATTTTCATACCGCTCAAAAACAACATTTGTATTCTCAAGAATGTCAATTGCATCAATTAGCTTCAGATAAAAATCATCAGCAACTTTTTCATTCCATTTATTAACGAGATATTCTTCTATTCTTATTAAATCAGCTTTTGCATCATCTGAAATTTTTACTTTAGGCATTCTTCGCAGACTTTAATCTTTCTCTTCTTTCATTTACAAATTCATAGAAATCTGTTGTTCTCCCATTTTTAATATCCTCTTCTGCCCTTTTTAAAGACTCCAAAATCTCTTCTTTCGTTTCATTACGCCATTCTTTAATCTCTATCGTTTTAGAAATAATCAAAAGCTCTTCCGGCGTAAATCTTTTCTCCTTTAATTTCTTGAAAAAAGTAGGCTTCTTAATTCCTGATTTCTCGATGATATAAGACATTTTGAAAGGAGAATTTTTCAGAATCTCATCTATATTATTCTGAATTTCGATGTATTTTTCTATTTCTGCTATCATTATTTTATGTTTTTAAGTATCATTATCTTATTACAAATATAATAAATTAACTTGTTATACATTTTGATTTGTTTTCGTCACTTCGAGTAGATTTTTGAAAAAAATCGTATCGAGAAGTTTGTAATTTTAAAGATGAATCTGTTCTCGATACATTTTTTCTCCGCTTTGTTACGAAAAAAACACTCGAACTGACGCATCTAATACCAAACTTTTGCAAAATGCATAACGGGCTAAATCAATGAATATAAGTAAAAATAAAACCCGCATAAAGCAGGTTTTGAATGACTTAAATTATAGCTAAATTAGGAGGAGTTTGATCTTTCTTATTAAGTTCAGAATTTTTCGCGGCCTTTACCTGCTCGTTCGTATCGCGGTAGAAAAGTTCCCAACCCGGAACCTCTTTCATTACCGTTACGAGATTGAGGTAAGCCTTCAACGTTTTCTCCAGATCCTTTCGAATGGCCGAGGCGCTAGTCATTAGTCGAAGGTCTGCATTCGCTTCTGCCTGTTCTGCAAACAGAGTTTCAAAAGCTGCCTGCTTAGATTTCATCTCTGTAAAAGCCGTGTCTAAAGAAAGAAGTGTGATTTTATGTTGATTTTCAGCAGTCTCCAATGCTTCAATCAGCTTTTTCATTTGAGCCGTTTGCGAAGAATAACTTAAACGATCCAGATCCAATCCAAAAGTCTTAAATACGCCATACAAGTCCTCCGCCAACTGATAATTGGGTACAGAAGTCAGCATTCGATAGCCGTTCAGAAAGCCTTTGAGATTGGTGTACGCCAAATCTCTTTCATGATCTGCCGTGGCAACATCTGTCCCTTTTCCGCTATAGACCTGCTTCGTATACACCTTGTCGTATTCGGTATATGAAGTTTCTAAAGCCGCTACAAGTGGATGATTGGTAATAACAGGATATTTTCCCGATTGAGAATTTGAAATAATTCTTTGTGCTAAAGTCGCAAGGTCTTTAGTGTTTAATTTTGTGAGTGCAATATTCATTTGTTTGTGTTTTTTGAATTAACAAATTAAAAATCAAATATATAAAAAAGTTGTTTAGTTACAACTAACCTTAAAACAAATCACCGGACATCTCCGAAGATTCCCCGCAACTTGCAGGAGAAAAACGGAGACCTCCGGAGATTACAAACAACCTTGTTTTAAATAAACGGAGGACTCCCGTGATTTGTTTTAAGGGTGTTTGGGATGATCGGAGGTATTGGATGGTTGGAACAGAATAAAAAAGATAATTCCGTATAAATACTGAAAAAAATAATAACATCATTTTTATACATTTGATAATTATAGGTTGTTAGATATTCTATAATTAAAAATTAAATTATGTTAGAAAAAGACGAAAAAAGAATTAAGGATGAGCTATCAAAACTAATCAAGGATAAATTATTATCAGAATATAAAGATGTTAAAGAAAAACCTGTTGATAGCGTTGAATATATAGAGATAATCAGCCTCGATTATGATACTGAAAATCAAGATCGAAAAAAAATTATTGTAAAAAAAGTTATAGCCAATGTTAGATTACATATCTTATTTATGGAAGGCTCAACAAGTTCTTTAAATACACAGTTTAAAAATAATAAACCTATTGATTTCACAATAGATTTTTCTGAAGATGAAGTTAATTTAGTTGAATCTGATGTGAAATTTATCGAAGAAAAATTATTTTAATGATTATATTTGATATTATATATCCGATAATTTTAATTAATGAATAATCTTAATATTTTTATTAGTTCAACTTGCTATGATTTATCACAATTAAGAGCAAACATAAATGACTTCATAAAAGATTCTGGACACAATCCTATCCTATCAGAATATAATAACTTTCCTGTTTCCCCAGATTTAACTGCAGTCGAAAATTGCATTAAAAATGTAAAGGAAAATGCAGATATGTTAGTATTAATTGTAGGCAATAGATATGGGAGTATTATAGAAAGTGGAAAATCAATAACCAATACAGAATTCTTAACTGCAAAACAAAAAGGAATTCCTATTTTTTGCTTTATTGATAAAAACATTTTGACAACTTTAAATATATGGAAAGATAATAAAGATGCTGATTTCTCTAAAATTGTTGATAATAATAAAATATTTGAATTTATAGAAGATATAAGAAACAATAGAAATTTATGGGTTTTTCCTTTTGAGCAATCAAGAGAAATTATAGAAACTTTAAAAAATCAATTGTCGTATTTATTCAAAGATAGTTTGAAAATAAAAAATATTTTTGATAAAAGTATAGATGATTTTTTCAAAATTAATCTTAGTGAAAAGTGTATTAAAATTCTTATTGAGAAAAATGAATACTATGAAATTGAATTTCTTTATCAAACTTTTATTGATGAAATTGAGAAAAAAGAATTTTTAAAAAATGATATTAAATATTCAATTTTGATAGAGCCTAAAAATTTTATAGATGATTTACAAGAATTGACAGATTGGGGCTCCAATAGGCTAAAGTCAATATTAAGTATAATAGATAATTTAACAAATTTATTTCCCATAATAACAAAATTCGTTAACGAACCAGGTCAACCATCTGATATTAAAGGATTATATTATGCATCAATTAAATATGCTCAAATATTTGAACAATTACTTAATTGGATGATAGATGTTAAAAGTACTTATATTATTGAAGATTTTTCAGATTTGAAAAACCATTTAGCAGACACTGCTTCTAATGTTGTTGAACAACTCTGGGATTATCCATATGAAATAAAAAAACAATTAGAAAATATTAAGCAAGAACATCTGTTAGGAAATAAAATTACGACTTTAAAGTTAAATTTAGTATTAGATATAAATAACGTTGCACAATTAAAATTTCAAGAAAAATTAAAGGAAATTGAAAGAAGTATAATTAAAGGGTAAATAGAAATCCCCCCTCGCTATCGCGGGCTTTCAGGCTTGTGCATCCATAAATAAGGTACGAGCAAGATGCTCGCACCAGCGTAAAGAAAAATATTTCTCAATAGTATACCTGCCTCACAGCAGGTTTTTGTATTGGAAAACTTTGTCAAAGATTTAAACTTTGACAAAGTATGTTAAAACAAACTATCGTCTACAAAATTCGGAAGGGTAACTTTCAGATTGGGTTCTGCTTCCATGGCTCTTTTGATGGCGAAAACAGCGCCTTCATTTCTTGCCCAGCTTCGTCTGGAGATTCCGTTGTTCACGTCCCAGAAAAGCATTGATTTTAATCTTCTGTCGGCATCATCACTTCCATCGAGCAACATCCCGAAACCACCGTTGATCACTTCGCCCCAGCCAACGCCACCTCCATTGTGAATGGAAACCCACGTCGCCCCACGGAAACTGTCGCCAATCACATTGTGAATCGCCATATCTGCCGTGAATCTCGAACCGTCATAAATATTGGAAGTCTCTCTGTAAGGCGAATCCGTGCCCGAAACATCGTGATGATCTCTACCCAAAACTACTGGTCCGATCTCTCCGTTTTTAATGGCTTTGTTGAAGGCTTCTGCTATTTTCATTCTTCCTTCTGCATCGGCATATAAGATTCTCGCCTGTGAACCCACGACCAGTTTATTTTCCTGTGCACCTTTAATCCACTGAATATTATCCTTCATCTGTTGTTGAATTTCTTCAGGAGAATTTTTAATCATTTCTTCTAAAACCTCACATGCAATTTCGTCTGTTTTCTGTAAATCTTCCGGCTTTCCGCTTGTACAAACCCAACGGAAAGGCCCGAAACCATAATCAAAACACATAGGCCCCATAATATCCTGAACATAAGAAGGGAACTTAAATTCTCTTCCCAACGTAGGATTTTCCGCCATTACATCGGCTCCGGCTCTTGATGCTTCCAACAAAAATGCGTTTCCGTAATCGAAGAAATAGGTTCCTTTTTCTGTATGTTTATTGATGGCCGCCGCGTGTCTTCTCAACGTTTCCTGAACTTTTTCTTTGAATAATTCAGGATCTTCTGCCATCATGATATTAGATTCTTCAAACGTTTGCCCTACAGGATAATAACCGCCTGCCCAAGGATTGTGAAGCGAAGTCTGGTCTGAACCGATATCGATTCTTAAGCCTACGTCAGCAAATTTTTCCCAAACCTCAACAATATTTCCCAAATACGCCAACGAAACCGTTTCCTGATTTCCCTGCGCTTTCTTGACTCTTTTTACCAATTCATCAATGTTTTCATGAATTTCATTCACCCATTTCTGATCGTGACGAATTTTTGTAATCTTTGGATTGACTTCTGCAATGACCGTAACGCAACCCGCAATATTTCCTGCTTTCGGCTGAGCTCCGGACATTCCGCCTAATCCTGACGTTACAAATAATCCTCCTTTTGGTTCTTTATTAATTTTTCTGAAAGCATTCAGCACCGTAATCGTCGTACCGTGAACAATCCCTTGTGGACCGATGTACATATAACTTCCCGCCGTCATTTGCCCGTATTGCGTAACGCCCAATGCATTGAATTTCTCCCAATCATCGGGTTTAGAATAATTCGGAATCATCATTCCGTTCGTCACAACAACTCTTGGAGCATCTTTATGAGAAGGGAATAACCCCATCGGATGCCCGGAATACATAGTTAATGTTTGTTCGTCCGTCATTTCCGACAGATATTTCATGGTCAAAAGATATTGTGCCCAGTTCGAGAAAACAGCACCATTTCCACCATAAGTAATCAATTCATGAGGATGTTGTGCAACCGCATAATCCAAATTGTTTTGAATCATCAGCATGATCGCTTTTGCCTGCTCAGATTTTCCGGGATATTCGGCAATATCTCTCGCTTTCATCTCGTAATCCGGACGAAAACGATACATATAAATTCTTCCGTATTTTTCTAATTCTTCCTTAAATTCAGGCAATAACTCTGCATGAAATTGAGGTTCGAAATAACGTAAAGCATTCTTAAACGCTAATTTTTTCTCTTCTTCTCCTAAAATCTCCTTACGTTTCGGAGCATGATTGATATTGATTTCGTATGGTTTTGGCTGCGGCAATTGGCTCGGTATGCCTTGTTGTATCTGTTCCTGGAAAGTCATATTACAGTTTAAAGTTCTATGTTTTACGTTGAAAGTTAATTGAAAATTCAAAGTTTTAAAGATATTCAATTTGGAAAACTCGTGCAAATAATGTGTGAAAATTGAATTGTATAGTGAATTCCCCTCCTTTGGAGGGGTGGCGAAAATTCAAAGAATTTTTGAGGGGGTGGTTTGAAAATCAATATTTTTTTTTGTAACTGTTTCAAACCACCCCGTCTTCTCCCTTTGGTCGAATCCACCCCTCCAAAGGAGGGGAATTTTCACATCGCTAAAAGATTTATGGATAAGCTGAATTAGTATTTATAATTTTCAATAATAAAGTTCTCTAAGCTATTCATGACAACTGATAAATTATTTTTAACATCAAAATCTGTAATTTTAAAGATTTTTAAGCCTAAAGATTCAAGGTATTTTTGTCTAATATCATCATACATTTCTTTTGTATCATGACTCCAGCCATCGATTTCAATGACTAAACCTAAGTTTTTCACATAAAAATCTACTATATAATTTCCGATGATTCTTTGTCTATCGAAATCTATTTGATGAAATGTTTTGGCTCGGACTTGTCTCCAAAATAAAACTTCGCTAAGAATTCCGGCTTTTCGTTTTCCGTTTAATAATGGTTTTAATTTTGGATTGTATGGTAAGTTTTCTATAAAATTTTTGTGGATGAGAACTCCTTTTATTTCGGTTAAGATTTCTTTCATTATTTGTTGTTTTTAATGGTTTGTGTTTTATTAAACCACCCCGTCTTCTTCCTTCGGTCGAATCCACCCCTCCAAGGGAGGGGAATTTTTAGAGTGGAAAATACATTTAAATTTAACAAAAAAACCTCGCTGAAATTCAGCAAGGTCATTTATATAAAGTGAGAACTTTTAAGTTAAAACATCATCATTTTCTTCTTCATGATCGTCATCATTGTCACTTAGGCTCCAGTAATTATTTTCTTCATCTTCGGAACCAATTTCTTCCATTTCATCATCGTCATCAACGCCTGGAATATCTAGTCCTTTATCGATTTTGTCATCATCTTTATTTTCATTAAAAATTGGATGTCCGTCGCCATCTAAGGGAATATGTTTTTCCTGATTAAAAATATCTTCGTTTGGACTGTAATCCATTTGTTCTAATTTTCTTTCCTGTTCTTTAGGATTATCTTCTGGTATCATAATATTAATATTTTAGTGTAATTTGTAATCCTCAAAAATGATTCCAAGCTTTCTGAGAAGGAAAATTTAAATGAAATTTTAATTTTTTGATTTAGAAATGAGATTATCGGCTGGAAGATGGAAGATTGAAGTTTTAAAAGCGTCTTTCAAAATCAACCTCCTGCTTCCATCTTCCAGCCTGTAAAATTCACATTATTGAGTATACACTTCAGGATTTGCACAATGCGGAAGCTTCTCTCCTTTTGAAAACGCAATGATATTTTCAGCAGCTAGTCTCGCCATTCCCTCTCTCGCTTCTATTGTTGCAGAACCGATGTGTGGCAAAACACAAACATTTGAAAGTTCCAGAATAGGATCGTCTTTGAAAATTGGTTCAGGATTCGTTACATCCAGTCCGGCACCCCAGATCTTATGTTCAGCCAAAGCATCATACAGGTCTTTCTGATTATGGAAACCACCTCTCGCCGTGTTTATAAAAATAGCATTCGGTTTCATTTTTTCGAAAATAGAAGCATTGAATAATTCTTTCTGTTCAGCTCTGAAATTCGCATGAATACTTAAAACATCGGACTGCTCGATGAGTTCATCAAACGAAACATATTTTGCATTGAGTTCTCTTTCTGCTTCTTCATTATGATGGCGATTGTGATAAATAATCTTCATATCAAATGCTTTCTGAGCCTTTTTAGCCATCTCAAAGCCAATTCTGCCCAATCCAAAAATCCCTAATGTTTTTCCGTACAGTTCCTGACCTAAAGCATGAAGCGGATCAAAATCGCCCCAATTTCCGCTTTTTACTTTCTCAAAATTAAAACTTGCTCTTCTTGCAACCGATTGCATTAATAAAAAGGCAACATCGGAAGTCGCTTTGCTTAATACATCCGGCGTATTTCCGATGGGAATATGTCTTTGGTTGGCTTCATTTATATCTACATGATCAAATCCTACAGAATACAAAGCAATTGTTTTGATATTCGGGCATTCGTTGAAGAAATCCTGATCGTATTTAAATGCACCTCCAACGCTTAAAATTGCATCATTTTCTTTGCAGTAGCTTAACCATTCATCATGTGATAAAGTTTCATGTTCGGGGATGAACACTTCTAATCCAGCATCTTTCAGCATGTTAATTCCTATCTCAGGAATTCTTTTGTTTACGAAAACTTTCATTCTATTTTGTTATTATTTTGATTATTATTTTCAAATAAAAAACCTTACTCCTGAGAAAGTAAGGTTCTATGTAACTTTAATATGTAAAAATTGATTGTCATCCGAAAAGTTCATTATTATTAAATAAATTCTATTTTTTTGAATTCAATTATCATTCCGAACCTTTCTTAATATTTATTTTTTTTATCAAAATCAACGCTCCTTTTCTTTTGACAAGATTTTTATAATCCCACTGAATTTCCTTTGATTTTTCAAGACTTCTTTTAATATCATTTTCATTCACTTCAGCAATATCATTATAAAAAACTGAGGCATCCTGAAATTTTTCGCCTTGTATATTTAAAAATTCTTCGTTAAATGATTTTCCGCTCCAAAACATCAATCGAATTCCCTTCATTTGCTTGCTATAGCCTACAATTGGATTTTCATCTAAAAACCAAACGGGATGGGCATGCCATATTTTTGATTTCGCATCAGTCAGATTTTCATTGATGAGTTCTGATAATTTTTCGCAAATCATCTGATCAGATTCTGATTGGGATTCATTATAATTGTGGATATCGGAATTCATTTTACCTTAATTATCTTATAAAATTATGAAATAATCCTGTAAAAATAAGTTTAGGCTAAAGTCAAACAAAGAAAATTTGATTTTGTAAACAGGCTAAAGCCCGCTTCTATTGATATTATAAAGAACTGGTGTTTGAGACCAGCACGCCTACCAATTCTTTATAGATTCTTCACTTTTCTAAATAATATTATTGATTTGTACTTCCTAACATCGGCACAAATTTATAAGCTCCAAATTCTTCTTTTTCAAATTCTGTTGGAGAAACTTTTGTAAATCTGTATAAAACCTGTTCGTCAGTCGGACCTAAAGGAATCACCATTTTTCCGCCTACTTTCAATTGTTTTAATAATTCTGTTGGTAAAACGGAAGCTCCGCAAGTGACGATAATTCTGTCGAAAGGTGCAAAAGTCGGAAGTCCAGCAAAACCATCTCCAAAGCTTTGAAATTTCGGATACAGATGCATTTCGCGAAGCTTTTTCTTGGAAAAATCAAAAAGATCTTTTTGTCTTTCAACGGTATAAACATGGGCTTTCATTGCTAAAAGAACAGCAGTCTGATAACCACAACCGGTTCCGATTTCAAGAACTTTTTCGCCTTCTCTTACTTGTAACAGTTCAGATTGTTCTGCCACGGTAGATGGGTGCGAAATGGTTTGATGTGCCAGAATCGGGAAGGCACGGTCTTCATAGGCGTAATCTTCAAAAATACTTTCGATAAAAAGGTGTCTCGGAACCTGGTTCATTGCCGAAAGTACATTTTCGTCAGCAATCCCAATCCTGTTTCGAAGATAATCTACTAAAATCTTTCTTTTTCCTTTATGTACAAACGAATCCTGCGTCATTTAGATGGTAGCTGTTAAGTTATAGGTTACAGTTTTTACAAAAGTAAAAAAACATTCATAATTTATCAACCTAAAACCTATCATCTATTTCCCAATACCTAAAATCATTATCTTTACAGAAATTTAATACAGCTATGTTAAAAGCAGGTTTGGTAGGAGCCGGACATTTAGGAAAAATACATTTACGACTTCTGAATCAATCAGATAAATATGAATTTGTAGGTTTCCATGATAAAGATGTAGAAAACGGAAAAAAATTAGAGGCCGAATTCGGATATAAATATTTTGAAAATTTTGATGATTTGTTGGATCAGATCGATATGTTGGATATCGTGACTCCCACGCTTTATCATTACGATTATGCATTGAAAGCGATTGAAAAAGGACTTCATTTCTTTATTGAAAAGCCGGTAACGCAAACGCTTGAGCAGGCTGAAGAAATCCTTCGTAAATGTCAGGAAAACGGGATTAAGGCACAGGTTGGGCATGTTGAAAGATATAATCCTGCCTTTATTGCGACCAAGGAATACATTAAAGAACCGATGTTTATTGAAATTCACAGACTGGCGGAATTCAATCCTCGTGGAACGGATGTTTCTGTGGTTTTAGATCTGATGATTCATGATTTGGATATTTTATTAAGCATTGTAAAATCTAAAGTTAAAAATATTCATGCAAGCGGCGTTTGTGTAGTGAGTAAAACTCCGGATATTTCTAATGCAAGAATTGAGTTTGAAAATGGTTGTGTTGCCAATCTTACGACTTCAAGAATTTCGATGAAAGCGATGAGAAAAAGTCGTTTTTTCCAGAAAGACGCTTATATTTCTGTTGATTTCCTTGAGAAAAAAGCAGAGGTGATCCGAATGAAAGATGCTCCTGAGCACCCTACTCCATTTGATATGATTATTGAAAATGCAGATGGTGAAAAGAATCAGATTTTGTTTGAATATCCAAATATTCAGTCGAATAATGCCATTTTGGATGAATTAAATTCTTTCGCAGATTCTATTACCGAAAATAAAAATGTAGAAGTTTCTATTGAAGATGGAACCGAAGCATTGAAAATAGCATTGCAAATTATGAAGCTGATTTCGTAATTTTTAATCGAAATATTAAAATTAATATACACAAACTGTCTGCTATTGTAGGCAGTTTATTTTATTTTAAAGCAGAACTAAATATTACAATTATTAATCATTTAAGCAAATCTGAAGGATTAATTTTTCTTTTACTATTTTTTAATTTCCATTCAATAATTTTAAATATATTTGTTGATACTTTAAATTATCATTCTTTAAACAATCCCTAATACTCAAATAAATTAAAACTACTATGAAAAGAGCCATTCTAATATCCGCTTTATTATTGTCTCAATTTGGGACATCACAATTATTAAAAACGGATGGTCAAAAAATTGTTAATGATAAAGGAGAAAACATTCAGCTCAGAGGCCTTGGCCTAGGGGGATGGATGCTGCAGGAAGGATATATGCTGAAAACGGCAGACTTTGCCGGCCCGCAATACAAAATCAAAGAAAAAATTGCTGAACTGATCGGTAGAGATGGAATGGAAAACTTCTACAAAGCCTATCTGAAAAACGGTATCACGAAGCAGGATATTGATTTTTTAAAGAAAGCAGGTTTCAATTCGATCAGGCTTCCGATGCATTATAATCTGTATACTTTACCGATTGAAAAAGAACCTGTAAAAGGACAAAATACCTGGCTGGAAGAAGGTTTTAAAATGACGGATGATCTTTTGAAATGGTGCGCCGACAATAAATTATATCTCATCCTCGATCTTCACGCCGTACCTGGCGGACAGGGAAATGACGTCAATATTTCTGATAATGATAAATCTAAACCATCTCTTTGGGAAAGCGAAGAAAATCAGAAAAAGACCATTGCTCTTTGGAAAAAATTAGCAGAAAGATATAAAGATGAGCCTTGGATTGGTGGGTATGATTTAATAAATGAACCCAACATTAATTTCACAGGAAAAAACCCGAACGGAACCGATGAAATGTCGAATGCTCCACTTTGGAAGCTGCAGAAAGATATTACAGAAGCCATTCGTACGGTTGATAAAAAACATATTGTTATTCTTGAAGGAAACGGCTGGGGGAATAATTATAACGGACTGACTCCGCTTTGGGATAAAAATCTGGTATTTAGCTTTCATAAATATTGGAATAATAATGATGACGCAACTTTGAAACCTATTTTAGAGTTAAGAGAAAAGCATAATATCCCGATTTGGCTGGGAGAAACGGGGGAAAATTCGAACGTTTGGTTTACAGAACTGATTCAGCTTTTGAACAAACATAATATAGGTTACGCGTTCTGGCCAATGAAAAAAATCGACAATATTGCCGGAATTACAAACGTAAAAATTACGCCTGAATATCAAAAACTATTGGATTATTGGAAAAATGGTGGTGAAAAACCATCTAAAGAATTTGCAACAAAAGCTTTGATGAAAATTGCTGACAATTATAAATTCAGTAATACGGAAATTAAAAATGATGTGATTGATGCGATGTTCAGGCAGACAACGGATGCCTCTACAAAACCATTTAAAAATCATGTCGTTCCGGGAAGAGTTTTCGCTTCGGAATATGATTTGGGAAGAATTGGATCTGCATATCAGGATAATGATTACGTAAATCTTTGGGTAAGCGATCCGGCTAAAAGATCTGAATGGAATTCGGGAAATCAGATGAGAAATGACGGCGTTGATATTTACCTTTGTAATGATAAAATCACCAACAAATATTATGTCGGAAAAACTGAAAAAGGAGAATGGCTTCAGTACACCATCAATGCAAAAGCCGATAAAGCCTATGGTTTTGACATCAGATATTCGAGCAATAACAATGCAAAGATCAGAATTGAAGATGCTTCCGGAAAACAACTGGCAACTTTTTCATTAAATTCTACCGGCGGAAATGAAATCTGGAAAACCGTTTCTGCTAAAGGTTTAAACCTTAAAAAAGGAGAAAATAAACTCAGAATTATATTTGAAAACGACGGTGTAAATCTGAACTATTTCGAAGTGAAGTAAAAAAAAATCTTAAATTGCAAATCCCTTTTAGTCTCTAAGAGGGATTTAATTTTAAACAAAATATTATGAAAAAAATAAGCCTGTTATTTTTTTTGATTTCGATGTTCACATTCGCGCAACAGTCGGTTTTAGATCAGAAAATCAATTTCATTATAAAAGATAAAAAAGCGACCGTCGGAGTTTCTGTTTTAGGCTTTGAAAACAACTTTAAATACAACAAAAACGGTGATAAAAATCTACCGACTTTAAGCGTTTTTAAGTTTCATATTGCCTGTGCGGTTCTGGATTTGGTGGATAAAGGAAAATTTTCGCTCAATCAGAAATATACATTAAAAGAATCTGAATTATTAGCTAATACCTGGTCGCCCATCAAAAAGAAATATCCGAAAGGAGATATTACGCTGAGTTTAGGCGAAATCATTGATTACACGGTTGCGTGGAGTGATAATAACGGTTGTGATTTTTTATTGAAGTTAATTGGCGGACCTCAAACGGTTCAAAAATTCATGGATTCTAAAGGTGTAAAAGGTTTTCAGATTAAAGTAAATGAAGACGAAATGCATAAAGACTGGAAAAATCAATACAAAAACTACAGCACCACCAATTCTGCGGTTGCTTTGCTTAAAAAATTCTATGACAGAAAAATACTTTCCAAAAAATCTACAGATTATCTGTACAATATCATGCTGAATACTTCTACCGGAACAAATAAGTTGAAAGAACAGCTTCCAAAAGGAATTACAGCTTATAAAACGGGGTCTTCCGGGAAGTATGATAATGGTTTGACAGTGGCTGAAAATGATATGGGAATTGTGACATTACCTAACGATAAACATTACGCAATTGCTGTATTTATAAGCAATTCCACTGAATCTGATGTGGTAAATTGCAAGGTTATTTCGGATATTTCTAAAGTCGTTTTCGACTATTTTAATAAATAGAATTTTAAGCTTATTTTTAAAGCAGTAAAATCTTTACAAAAGCAGACTTTATCATGAAAAAGATATTTTTAACAATCGCTATTTTCTGTTTTGCATTTTCATTTGCGCAGAAAGGACAAAGCTATCTACAGATTGGGTACGGAAGCATCTGTTGCGGAACTCCGTCCACAGATCCAGTAATGAATTATGTAAACCAATTTCAGAAAAAGAACAAAATAAAATCAATTGAAGTCTTGAAGCAATCTGGACTTGGAAGAGAAGGTGAATTCAATTTATATATCGGGATCGATGCTCTTTCTAAAACACAGAGACCTATTTTTATAAAAGGGCTTCAGGCTGCAGTGCTTTCTCAGAATGCAAAAAGAAAGCAAAATCAGGATGGAATCGTCAATTTTGAAGAGGTTACGATTGTTTCAAATAAAGATCTAGCCAACGCAAAAAACTTAACTATCTATAAAAAATAATTTTAACTAAATAAGGAAAAATGATCAAAAACATTGTAGTTATCGGAGCAGGAACCATGGGAAATGGTATCGCACACACTTTCGCACAAAGTGGTTTTAAAGTAAACTTGGTAGATGTATCCCAAGATGCTTTAGACAGAGGCTTGAAGACCATTACTACGAACCTTGACAGAATAATTGCAAAGGGTAACCTTACCGAAGAACAAAAAGCCGAAACTTTAGGAAATATCACCTCTTTCACGGCTTTACAAGATGCTGTAGGATCTGCGGATCTTATCGTGGAAGCAGCTACTGAAAATCAGGAATTAAAGTTGAAAATTTTCGGTCAGATGGATGAATTTGCACCTGAAAACTGTATTTTGGCAACCAATACATCCTCTATTTCTATTACCAAAATTGCTGCCGCTACCAAAAGGGCAGATAAAGTAATCGGAATGCACTTTATGAATCCCGTTCCAATCATGAAATTGGTTGAAATTATTAAGGGATATTCTACTTCTAAAGAAACTTTTGACTCAATTTACGAAATGAGCAAAACTTTAGGAAAAATTCCTGTGGAAGTAAATGATTATCCGGGATTTGTAGCCAACAGAATCCTAATGCCAATGATCAACGAATCTATCGAAACGCTTTACAACGGTGTAGCGGGAGTTGAAGAAATTGATACGGTAATGAAATTAGGAATGGCACACCCGATGGGGCCACTTCAATTGGCAGATTTTATCGGTCTTGATGTTTGTTTAGCGATCTTAAACGTGATGTATGAAGGTTTCAAAAATCCTAAATATGCACCGAACCCATTATTGGTAAATATGGTGATGGCAGGGAAATTAGGCGTAAAATCAGGCGAAGGTTTTTATGACTACTCTGAAAGTAAAAAAGCTGAAAAAGTAGCAAAAATGTTTTCAAAATAATTTTTAAGTTGTGCTTTATAAGTTATAAATTTGGACCACAAAACCCGCAATCTATAACCTAATAACTGCAACCTTGATAAAAATTAAAGAAAAATATATACAAATATCAATGGTCATCATTACTTTAGTGATGACCATTTTACGTTTTTTACTGAACGAAAAAGGAAGAGTAAGCCCGGATTCTATAAGATATATGAGATTTGCTCACGGACTTCCGGAAATTGATAATACCATTACTCCGGCGGGTTATCCTGTAGCGATCAAATTTTTCACTTTTTTTGGTCTTGATGAATTTTGGGGAAGTAAAATCATTGGAATTTTAGCATTTCTTTTCATCATTTTCTTTGCTTGGAAGAAAAATTTTTATTTCAAAGAAGCGATTGTTGTAAGCTCATTATTCAGCTTTTTATCTATTTACTCTTTCACGATGAGCGAAGCATTAACATTGCCTTTTGTACTGCTTCTACTCTACTCTGCAATGCTTGTTATTAAAGATAAAATCGGAAAATTAGAAGGTATTATGTATCTTTCATTAAGTTTGATTGCCATTTATAACATTCGATATACCGGACTTTTCATTGTGGGAGGATCCGGACTTTTCGGATTACTTTACTGGAAAAGAAAATTTGCCTCAAGCTTTATCATTTCAGGAATTATCGGTTTTATTTTGATTGTTCTGTATAAATTTCTCTTTATTGACTATTTTAACGAAGATTATATTGGTCAAAACCTGAATATGGGATTGCATACTACTCCTGAGCTTTTAGTTCAACTATTTCAGGGCTTATGTACTACTTTTAATCCTTTTGTTCATATTGCAAATCCGGGAGGAGGAATCGTTAATTACGGAATTTACGGAATCGGATTATTAAATATACTTTTAATCATATTCTTGTTTATAAAGAAAAAACTTTCAGATACAGAATCTTTCTTCATCGTAATTGGAGTTTCTGCTATTGCGTGCTCTTATTTTGTACAATATTTTTATTCGGTAAATGCGATAGACTATCGATTGATGGCGCCTTTCAGCTTTCCGATATGGTTGGTTTATTTCAAAAAAATGTTCCAAATCTTTAATACAAAAGTGTATGTGATCGGATTTTTAAGTTTAATGACTGGGATGATCTTCACATGGCTTTCCAAGGGAAATTATCTTGAAAACAGAAAAGCAGCAAAGGAATTTTTACAGGCCGAAAAATTAGATAAAGTTCCTTTACAATTTTATCTTGAAACGGAAGAAGACCTTGAAAAAATTCAGGTTGCGGAATTACTGAGTACTGTAAACCCACAAATCAGAGTAACTTTCAAACCGGAAGACAGTCTTAAGAGAACTACCTTAACACGTTACAAAGTTTTACAAAAAATTAAAATCGACAAGAATAAATATCAATAATTTTATTATCTTTGATTTAAAGTTAAAACATTAAAAAAATGAAATTACCAAAGTTTTTATTAGCAGATAATTCGGAATTTCCAGAAGATTTATTCGTGGTTCATACAGAATACCCAAGATTTATCTTAAACGTAGAGGAAGAAGAAGTTGAGTGGTTAGATGATTTGGAAGGTGATGATGAAGAAACGATGGCAGATGAGGCTACTAAAGTGGTAGAAGCTGCTTTCAAATGGTGTGATGAAGAATTAGCTAAGTACGACGAAGAGGAGGACGAAGAATAATTAACAATCAAAACATAAAAAAGGAACTCAAATTGAGTTCCTTTTGTTTTTTATTCTGCTTTATTGAATTTCAATAGTAAAAGATTATCTTTATACAATTCCAAAGTATTTCCTGAAACTACATATTTGTTAGCTTTCCCAACCATATCCATGAAGTTTTGCTCCACGCTCATGTTGTCGCAAGCCATTTTTGTTGATCCTAATGCACCTGCAGAAAAATTACCGCTTGAAGGGTCTACTTTTGCAGTTCCGAAATAATTATTACATCCTGCATTTCCGCTGATTTTTTCTCCTTCAATATTAAGTGACGGAACTTTACCTTTCACATTATCAGCCAAAGTCCATTTTGTACTGGATAATGAAGGTTGTGCTTTACCAACTTTAGAAGCCGAAGCACTCGTCATTGTCCCACATGATGCCAAAACCACAGCCGCACCTATACTTAAAAAAAGATTTTTCATTTTTCCTTTATTGATTTAAACCAAATTTACGTAAATTAAATTATTTAAACGGTTTTCGGTGAATTTTATTATTCTTTTAAGATTATTTTTCATTGAAAAATTTCTTTAGAAGATCAGAAAAAAGAGTGTAAATTTTAGATACTTCGACGGGCTCAGCAGGACATTTCTAATACTATCAACAAGTTATAATATAAAAACAAAAAACGGACTTTAAAAGCCCGTTTCTATGATATATTTTAATAAAAATTATCCTCTTAATTCTGCACCAAATTCTTTTTCAAAAGATTTGATTAAAGAATCCATTACAGAAGCAATTTCTTTTTCTTCCAATGTTTTTTCTTCATTTAGAAGTTCAAAACTCATGGCATAAGATTTCTTACCTTCAGGAAGATTTTTTCCTTCATAAACATCAAACAAGTTGATATTTTTAATATAAGGAGACTTGTTCTTTTTAGCCGTCTGATAAAGATCCTGATAGTTTACATTCTTATCAATCAAGAATGCTAAATCTCTTCTGATTTTGTTGAATTTAGGAATATCCTTAAACTTCAATTCGTTTTTAGAACGCAATTCCTGAGCATATTCTAACTCGATTTCAGCATAGAAACATTCCTGATCGATGTCAAAATCTTTCATTAACTGAGGAGCCACTTTTCCGATTCTTACCAAAGATTTACCATCAACTTCATACGCCAATGCATCAGAAAATCTTTCGTCAGACAAAGCAACTTCTTTATAATCAATTGCTAATCTTTCCAATAAAACTTTCACATAAGCTTTTAAGTTATAGAAACTTGTAGCAGATTTTGGCTGCAACCAGTTTTCAGCAACTTCCCTTCCGGAAACAAGGATTGCCAATTGTTTTCTTTCCTCGTATTTCTCTCTTTTATGGTAAATTTTTCCGAGTTCGAAAAACTTAATATCCTGATTTTTTCTGTTGATATTGTAGATCGCATTTTGCAAAAGACCTTCTAGTAAAGACTTTCTCATGAATGCCAGATCACCGCTCAAAGGATTCAATAATTTTACAGCATCAGTTTCATCTTTTACAGAAGTTAATGAGTTGTTCATCACTTCATTGAAGCCTAAACTTTGCAAAGTTCTTGCCCAGTTATTTTCCAGTTCGTCCTGATCGTTTGCACTCAATTTTACAGGCGTGAATGAAATCTTCTGCGGAGCATCAATTTTATTATATCCGTAAATTCTTAAGATTTCTTCAATAACGTCGATTTCTCTCGTTACATCTGCTCTGTAAGCAGGAACAGAGATTTCTAGACCATTCTGAATTTCGTTTAAAACCTGAATTTCCAACGCTTTCAAAATTTCTTTTACTTTCTCTCTGTGAATTTTTGTTCCTAAAATCTGTTCAATTTTTGAGAATCTGATGATCACATAATTATCTTCCAGTTTCTTTGGATATTCTTCTAACAAATCACCAACCAATTGTCCTTCAGCTAATTCCTGAATCAATTTGATAGCATGTGTGATTGCCGTTCTTGTAATATTAGGGTCAACACCTCTTTCAAATCTGAAAGACGCATCTGTATTTAAACCATGGAATTTAGCTCCTTTTCTCACCGCAACCGGGTTGAAATAAGCACTTTCCAGGAAAATAGTTTTAGTCTCATTAGAAACTCCCGAAGTAGCGCCACCGAAAACTCCGGCAATACACATCGGCGTATCTTTTCCGTCTTTGATCATGATCTCAGAACCGTTCAATGTTCTTTCAACACCATCCAAAGTCGTGAATTTTGTCCCTTCTTTTACGGTTCCTACTTTCACTTTTTTATCTGCAATTTTATCTGCATCAAAAGCATGAAGCGGCTGTCCGTAGCCATGAAGAATATAATTGGTAATATCTACAACATTATTAATTGGGCTTAATCCGATTGCTTTTAATCTGTCTTTTAACCAAGACGGAGAATCTGCAACTTTCACATTTTCAATCACTGCACCAATATATCTAGGGCACAATTCTGAATCTTCAACTTCTAATGTGAAATCGTGAGAACCTTCGTTGTTCAAGGCAACAGAAGACACTTTTTCAAAAGTAGATTTTTGCTGATTGGTAGAAAGAAAGGCATACAAATCTCTTGCAACACCGTAGTGAGACATAGCATCAGTTCGGTTCGGTGTTAAACCGATTTCAAAAACCTCATCATTCGTTAATTCAAAATAATCAGCGAAATTTTTTCCGACTTCATATTTTTCCTCATCCAAGACCATGATTCCACCGTGATCATCGCTAAGACCAAGCTCATCTTCTGCGCAGATCATTCCCTGAGAAACCTCACTTCTGATCTTTGCTTCTTTAATTTCAAAAAAGTTTCCGGTTTTATCATAGATTTTTGTTCCGACAACAGCTACAGGAACCGTTTGACCTGCTTCCACATTCGGAGCCCCGCAAACGATATTCAAAATTTTTCCGTTTCCTACATCTACTGTTGTTTTCTTTAATTTGTCTGCATTCGGATGTTTTTCGCAAGTTAAAACCTTACCTACAACAATTCCTTCCAAGCTTCCTTTTACGCTTTCAAATTTTTCTATCCCTTCAACCTCAAGACCAATATCCGTAAGGAACTCACCGATTCTTTCAGTTTTCAATTCCGATTTGATAAAGTCTTTCAGCCAGTTGTTTGATATTTTCATTTGCTCAATCTATTTTTTAATTGGTCTGTTGAAACTTAGTCGTTTCAGCAGATCATTTTATTAAGGTCAAAAAAACCTTTACTTATTTTGAAATTTTGCTCGAATTTTTCGCGGTACAAATATCGTGTTTTTTCGAGAAATAAAGAAATTTAAATGGGATAACAATTTCAAATTTATTTGTTATAGAACAGGCAAAAATAGTTTAGAGGCTTTTCCCTTCGATATAATCCATCAGGGATTTCTTATAATTTGGAGCGATTACGATCTGCTGATTTCCGATGACGATATGATTTCTCTCAATGGCTTCAATTTTATTCAAACCAATAATAAACGACCGATGAACCCTCATAAAATCTTCAGAAGGCAGTTCTTCTTCCAACTTTTTAAGGCTCATCAGTGTTAAAACCGGTTTAGGATTATCTTTAAGGTAAATTTTTACATAATCTTTTAATCCTTCAATATAAAGCACTTCCGAAAAATCGATTTTCACTTGTCTGTATTCTGATTTCACAAAGATAAAATCCTGTTTCTTTTCTATTTTTGGAAATGAATTCGACTGCAAAGATTCAAAATAAACTCTTGCTTTCTGAGCAGCATTCAGAAATTCATTATAATCAAATGGTTTCAGAAGATAATCTAACGCATTTACTTTGTAGCCATCGATGGCATACTGTTCAAAAGCCGTCGTGAAGATCACTTTACTTCGCGCTGGGATCATTTTTGAAAATTCTAATCCGGTAAGATCAGGCATCTGAATATCAAGAAAAAAAAGGTCTATTTCACTTTGTTCATCGCAAAACCTCATCGCTTCCACCGCATTGTTACATTTGGCTTTCAGTTCTAGAAATGGAGTTTTCAAAACATAGCTTTCAATTAATTGTAAAGCCATCGGTTCATCATCAGCAATCAGACAGGTTATTTTTTTCATCTTTTATTTGATTTTCAGTTTCATTTCCGCAATATACATTCCGTTGTTGAGATGAGAATGGAACTCATATTTTTCGGGATACAATAAATTTAGTCTTTTCTTCAGATTTTCAACGCCGATTCCTGAACCGCTTTTATCGGTATCAGTTTTAGGAAAATTAGAATTTGAAGCCATAAAAAGAATTTCTTCCTCTTCATTAATTTCCATTTTAAAGCTGATATCTGAATGCTGTGTTGCCGAAACTCCATGTTTAAAAGCATTTTCCACCACAGAAATAAAAAGCAAAGGCGCAATTTCCAAGTTAGGAATTTTTGAAGGGAAACTCGTATAGACTTTCGTATTATCATTCAGACGAAGCGTCATCAGCTCAATATATTTGTTCAAAAAATCAATTTCTTCGGAAAGTGTGATCTTTTCAACATCCGTTTTATATAACAGATGGCGCATCAGTTTACTCAAACTGTGGATGCTTTGTTTTGCTTTATCAGGCGCAAAATCAATCAATGAATAAATATTATTCAATGCATTAAAGAAAAAATGCGGCTGCAACTGATATTTAAGATGCTGAAGTTCAGATTTCAGTTTTATATTATCCGCTTCACGCTTCATTTCTTCGGCCTGCTTCATTCTCTGTCCAGAATTGATGGCAACGGAAAATGCAATGGGAATCAGATAAATCATAAAATCCATGAAATAAATGAACATTTCAGGAGGTCTTCTTCCACCGCCACCTTTGGGTTTAGGATCTTCGATAAGCTCAAAAATCTGCTGTTTCAGAATAATCAAAGCTATAATAAGAAGAATATTGATGAGGAGAAAACGAATTTTTTTATCCGAATACAGCCAATTGATAAGAAAAAAATAATTAATATAAAAAATAACTGCCAAAAAGAACAGTTGCAACCAAAAGTGCTTGAAAAGTTCCAGCCAATTTCCGTCTGAGCCCAGCGAAAATGCTGCAGGAAGAAAGAAAAGAACCAGCCATATCAACAAATGAATGCTGATTTCCAGCTTTTTACTTTTAATATTAATCATAACAATTCATTATCATTTTAATTACTCTAAAACCTTTCATTGGTTAAAATTTAAACTTATTCAAACCATTAAAAATCGTCGATTTATGAAATCTTTGAAGAAGTGAATTTAAAATTTTTTCTACCATTTCCCTCTACTTTTCAACATTAAAATTCTAATTTTATTCGTATCTCAAGGCATTGATAGGATCTGCCTGAGCTGCTTTTCTCGCAGGGTACCATCCAAAAAAGACACCCGTAACCGTACACACCGCAAATGAGATCACAATAGAGCTCATTGTAATACTAACGGGCCAACCCGCAAATTGTTTTACACAAAAAGTGGCAACTAACCCGATAACAACGCCTAAAACACCGCCCGTAATGCTAATCAACACAGATTCAATTAAAAACTGCATCAGAATATCATTTCCTTTGGCTCCAATAGCCATTCTCAAACCAATCTCTTTTGTTCTTTCTTTCACTGAAACATACATGATATTCATAATTCCGATTCCACCAACAATTAGGGAAATACTGGCAATGGCGACCAAAAGAACCGTCAACATTTCACTTGTTGAACTAAATGTAGAGATAATTTCCTGCTGGGAAGACACGTTAAAATCGTTATCTTCATCAGGCTTTATCTTGTGCTGATTTTCCATGATGGTTTTAATTTCATTAACAGCCGCTTCAGAATCTTCTTCACTCAGCGATGATGCCACAATAGACTGCAGATATTTTTGGGCTAAAATTCTCTTCTGAACCGCAGTGTAAGGCGCAATAATGATATCATCCTGATCCTGACCGAATGTATTTTCACCTTTTTCGCGAAGTACCCCAATCACTTTGAAAGGAATATTTTTAAAACGAATCATTTTTCCGATCGGGTTTTCATTTGGAAACAGATTTTCCTGAACCGTTTTTCCGATCACCGCCACTTTTGCATACGCTTCCACATCATCTTCCGTAAACATAGAACCCTCTTCCACAGCCCAATCACGAATCTTTAAATATTCAGGAGAAGCCCCGTAAATTGAGGTAGGCCAGTTGTTGGAGCCTGCAATACTCTGTCCGCTACCGTTCACCAAAGGCGAAATATTTTTAATGAGTTTCGCTTTTGTTTTTAAAACATTATAATCCGCCAATGTTAACGTCTGCATTGCAGAAGGATCCGAACGCACACCGCCCATCATTCCGGCGCCGGGGCGAACTGTAATTAAATTCGCACCCATGCTCGAAATATTTTTCTTAATACTTTCCTTGGAGCCTTCGCCTATGGCAAGCATCGCAATCACGGAAGCTACCCCGATAATAATTCCCAGCATGGTAAGCATGGCGCGGGTTTTATTGAGAAGAATAGCTTTCCAGGCTATTTTAAGTAAATTTAAAAAGTTCATTATTTTCTGTGATTTAGATAAAAACATTCACAAGCCTCATCATCTTCATCATCCATCCTTATTTTCTGCAGCATTCCCTTTTTACTGAAGCTTGCAAATGTTTGATATACAACTAATAAATGATATGAATTTTCTTTATTCTGCAGTAGGAAGCTTTAATAGCTCCTCTGCAGCATATAATCTTTCGGTAACCAGTCGGTCTTCCGTAATATTTCCGTCTTTTAAAACGACCGTTCTTCGGCTGAATTTAGCAATATCATCTTCGTGAGTAACAAATCCAATGGTGATTCCCTGATCGTTTAATTCCTGAAAAAGATTCATGACTTCATAGGAGGTTCGGGTGTCCAAATTTCCTGTCGCTTCATCCGCAAGCAGAATAATCGGATGATTTACCAACGCTCTGGCGATAGCAACCCTTTGTTGCTGACCTCCCGATAACTGACTCGGAATATGGTACATTCTGCTCTCTAAACCCACCTGTTTCAAGGCTTTTACCGCTCGCTCTCTTCTTTCTTCTGCCGAAACTTTAGGATTATAAAGCAACGGAAGTTCTACATTTTCCAGCGCGCTCGTTCTCGCCAGCAAATTATACGACTGAAAAATAAATCCTATCTTCTGATTCCTGATATCGGCTAACTGGTTTTTATTTAAATCTTTCACAGAAACGCCATCCAGTTCATACGTTCCGGAAGTCGGCTGATCGAGACATCCTAAAATATTCAGAAAAGTAGACTTCCCAGAACCACTGGTTCCCATGATCGTTACAAATTCTCCTTCATTGATCGTTAAATTAATCCCCTTCAGAGCATGCACAATCTCATCTCCCATTTTGAATTCGCGCTTCAGATTTTCTATATTGATGATTGGTTTCATTCCTTCGTCGTTTAAGGTTTAAGGTTTTTTGTTGAAAAGTTTCAATCATTAATTTCCTGGAGGTGGACCTTGATTTGAACTTGATTTTTTATTATTGTTACTCGGTCTTTTCGGCATAAACGGACTGTTTTCCGATTGAGACTTCGTCACTGCTTCTTGCTGTTCATCCAATGAAGTTAAAACCTGTTCATTTCCTTCCAAACCATTTTGAATCTGAACATTTACGCCGTCATTGATACCAACTGTCACTAATTTTTGAGATAAAGTATTGTCTTTATTTTTAATCCATACATACTTTTCTTTGTTCTTCCCTGTTTTAATTTCAGGAATTTTCGCCGTCAGTTTGTTTTGAAGATAATATTTCTGTAAAGTTTCAGCATCCGGGCTAAAACTAATGGCTCCCGCCGGAATTGTATTGATATTTTTAAGTTCCTGTGTGAAAATGGTGATCGTTGCCGTCAATCCGGGTTTTAATTTCTGTTCAGAATTATCGGCATCAATAATTACGGTGTAGGTTACCACATTAGATTCCGTAGTGGCTGCTAATCTCACCTGACGAACTTTTCCGTTAAATTCTTCCTGTGGAAAAGCATCTACGGTAAACGTCACACGCTGCCCTACTTCCACTCCGCCAATATCGGCCTCATCCACATTGGCCTCAACCTGCATTTTTGTGATATCTTTAGCAATGGTAAACAACGTCGGTGTCGTCATACTTGCCGCTACCGTTTGTCCCTCTTCCACTTCACGGCTTAGGATAATTCCGTCAATCGGCGCATAAATATTGGCATAACTTAGGTTCGTTTTTGCTTGTGCTAATGCTGTTTGTTTTTGGCTTACCGTCTGTTGAGAGTTTTTAACCTGATAAGCCGCCTGTTCGTAATCTGCCTTACTAATAACCCCTGCTTTAAACATACTGTTTTGACGGTTATAATTTTGCTGATAGTAATTAAGCTCATTCAAAGCCGCATTATACTGAGCCATTGCATTATTTACAGACTCCTGAAGGTTTGTTTTGTCTAATTCCGCCAAAAGCTGCCCTTTTTTAACCTGAGAATTATAATCCACATAAATATGATTGATAATCCCTGAAACCTGTGTTCCCACTTCCACCTGATCTACAGGTTCCACAGTACCTGTAGCCGTTACCGAAGTGGTAATGTTTTGCTTGGTCATTTTCACCGTCTGAACAGAAATTTTAGGATCTTCTTTTTGCGTAAAATATCTATAAGCAAAAACCACAGCAATCACTATAATTAAAGTAATAGCAGAATTTTTAAAGTATTTTTTATATTTCGGATTCATTTTGATAATATTTTATTCTGTTATTTTAGTTTACTGTTAAAGTTTTTCCTTGATAAAAATTCAAAAGCTGCGTGTATAAAACTGCCATATATTTTGACTGTAAATACGTTTGCTCATTCGTTAAATAAGTATTTCTGCTCACCGACAATTCTGTTGTCGTTAACCCTCCGAATTCAAACTTCTTGTTGGCCAAATCGTAAGCAAGTTTTGCATTATCCCTTGCTACTTTTGAAGATTTTTGCTGAGCCTGATTGGCGATAGCATTTTGCCAAGCCGTTTCAATGCTTGAATACAATGTTTTGCCTGCACTTATTTTATCTAATTGATTCTGTTCAATATCGATTTTTGCCAGTTTTACATTTGTGTCATTCTGTTTTTTAGAAAAAATGGGAATGTTTAAGGATAAACCCACCGATTTATTGAAATTGTTTTTCACCTGATTAAAATAGCTGTAATCCTGAGTGCTTGTAAATCCAGTATTTAGCCCTGCTGTTGCCGAAAGTGTTGGTAGATAACCTGCTTTCGTAATCGCTAAAGCTTTATTTAAAATTTCATTTTGATAATCATAGATCTTTAAATCCGGAAGATTTTCAGAAGCTTGGGCAAAAACCTGTTGCTTATCCGGAATTGTTTCCTCCAAATCCGTAAGATTTATTTTTTCAATTTGAAAATCAACAGTCGGTTCCAATTCCAGAAGTTGTTTCAATTTTAAAACCTGCTGATTATAAAGATTTTCACTGTTCACAACCGTATATTGATTCTGTGCATCCTGAGTTTCAACATCTGCGAGTTCTAACTTTGAAATAGCTCCGTTTTTAAACTTAACCTGTGTCAGTTTTAATTCCTGAGCGGAAGAACTAGCGGTATTTTTTGCAATTTCAATTCCTTCATAATAATATAAAGACTGGAGATAGGCATTCAAAACATTTAAAATAATATTGTTTTCAGCCTGTTTTTGATACAATGACGATTGCTCCAGCAAAATTTTATTCTGTTCGATCTGAAGATTCAGTTTATTTCCCTGATAAATCACCGCATTGGCTGAGATCCCAAAACTGTTGGAAAGAATATTTTGATTCACAAAACTACTGGTAATCGGATCAATACTTGAACCATTTGTTAAACCAAAAGAAGATGAACCATAAATGGTAGGCAGTTTGTTGTTTTTCTGCTGCTGATAATTGAGTTGAGCCGTTGTCTTATCCAACACTGTTTTTTTTACGGTAATGTTGTTTTCAACAGCGTAATCAAGACAATCCTGAAGCGTCCATATTTTTTGAGCGGAAGCGAATGTTCCGACGAAAAGTGCTATGAGAATATATTGTTTCATTTCTGTCTGTTTTACCAAACAAAATTGCCAAATCGTGAAACCAATATCAATTTTATTAGACGAACGGTGTAATTTTCTAGAAGAACGGTATTTTTATCGATGAATTTACATTGGCTTTCTCTAAATTTATTTCTTTTGAGCTTCTTATTTTGGAAAAATCTAAGAACAATTTTCCCTTCTATAATGCTAAGTTTAGATTCAAGAGGATGACAAATCGTATATCATTCTAAAACTTTTTTTGAAATGACTGAATTCCTAGCCCCGATCGCAGCGCTCATTTACTTTATTTACGGCTCGGCGGCTTCGCCGCCGAGCCGTAAATAAAGTAAATAGCGAGTGCGTAGAGCGGGATTATGCTCCTAAAAAACAAAAAAGAGACTGATACCAATCAATCTCTTTTTATATTATTCAATTTTAATATTACAATCCGATTACCGGCATTGATAGCATTAAAATATTTTCGTTGTCTTCAAGACCGTCAAGTGGCTCGATAATTCCCGGTCTGTTTGGTTGAGACATTTTCATTGTAATATCGTCTGAACCTAAAATCGTTAACATTTCCGTTAAAAACTTAGAACTGAATCCGATGTTGATATCTTCTCCGTTATAGTCGCAAGGAATCTGCATATCTGCCTTGTTTGCATATTCTGTATCTTCTGCGTGAAGGTGAAGAATATTTGCAGAAAGTTTGAATCTTACCTGATTAGTAGATTTATTTGACATGATAGAAGCTCTTTTAATAGCTCCCAACAATAGATTTCTGTTGATTGTCAACACATTCGGGTTTTCTTTTGGAATTACCGCTGTATAGTTAGGATATTTTCCGTCAATCAATCTACAGATCCAGATATGTTTGCCAAAAGTAAATTTAGCCATGTTCTCGTTGAAGTCGATTTTCACGTCTTCATTTGAGCTTGCTAAAATATTCTTGAAAATGTTCAAAGGTTTTTTAGGCATGATAAATTCCATTGGCTCGGCATTCATCAAATCCTGTCTTTTGTATACAACCAATCGGTGAGAATCTGTAGAAACAAAGTTCGTTTCGTTTTCTCCAAACTGGAAAAGAACTCCCGTCATTACAGGACGAAGAGAATCATTACTTGTAGCAAAAAGGGTATTTGTAAGCGCTTCAGATAAAACTCCGGCAGGCATTGTAACGCTCTGAGAAGCATCAAATTCCGGAAGTTCAGGATAATCATCAGCATTATCTAATGCTACCGCGAAATTATCTTTCTCATCTAAGATCTCAAGCTGACTTCCCGTTCCTTCTGCATTATCTTTTACAACCAACGTTAGCGGCTGCTCTCCGTAAGTCTTGATGAAATCCTGAAAAATCTTTGCCGGAACAGCAAATTTTCCCGCGTCATCAGACTTTACTTCAAGAGAAGTTACAAGAGTCGTCTCACCATCAGATGCTGTAATGGTAACGTTGTTTCCGTCTAATTCAAAAAGATAGTTTTCTAAAATCGGTCTCGATTGAGAGCTTGATATTACGCCACTTACAGTTTGCAACGCCTTCTGCAGTTCACCACTTGAAATAATAAATTTCATAGATTTAAAAATAATTTTTACAAATATAATAAATAGAAAATAGATTGAAAAGAATATTGACGAGAGTTTATTAACATCCATCAAAAGAATTTTCCAACTCCTTCTGCTCCACTTTTTTGTTCCGTAAGATTATTCTTACGAGCTTAAATTTAATAATTATTTTTGACCAATTGAGTATATTTGTCAATAATATTTTTGTCATGCGAAAACCACCTATTCATAAAAGTTTTTTATACGCTTTCCGAGGTGTTTTTTTGATGATGAAAAGTGAAAGAAATTTCCAAATCGAGCTTTTGGCTTTCTTTATCAATCTGTTTCTTATTTTCTATTTAAAACTTTCCACAATTGACACTATTCTTATCTTGATCGTTTGCTATGGGGTTTTAGTTGCGGAAATTTTCAATACAGCAATTGAAAAAATATGCGATATGATTCAGCCTGAATTTGATAAAAGAATTGGTTTTATTAAAGATATTGCGGCGGGAGCGGTTATTTTAACGGCTGTTTTATCGGGAGTTGTAGGAATTTTGGTGTATTGGAAGTATATATTTTAATAATCTCAAATAAATTTTGGCTAAAGCCATATTGCCTGGCTATAAAAGTTAAACGGGCTAAAGCCCGTTCCTATTGATATTTTTATTAATAATGTTCCTACGAATTATTCCAAATACTTTTCAATAACGGGAATTGCAATTTCAGCCATTACGCCATATCCTTTTTCATTGGGATGAACTCCGTCTTTCGAAAGCAGAACTTCTTTATCATCTACAAATCCCGAGTAAAAATCAACGTAATTCAAAGACTTTTCAGCACAAATTTCTTTAAGAATCTGATTGTATTTTAAAATTTCCTCTGTCGACCTCAACTTTCCAGAAGCAACCATAACTCCATCTATATTTTTAGAAATCGGGAGAATGCTGATTAAATAAATATCTTGTGCATATTGTTTTGCCTGTTCAACAGCGGTTAAAATATTAGCTTTAAACTGTTCCGGATTTATCAAATGGGTTCCCTCTTTTACAGCTAAATCATTGGCTCCGTAACCAATGAAAACAATATTTCCTTCAGGAGAATTTCTGGCAGCCATTTCATAAGGAATTCTTTTAAGCAGACCTTCTGTAGTTTCGCCACCGATTCCGAGATTGTAAATAATCAGTTCACTGCTTCCTTCATTGTATTTCTGTAAAGCATATCTTTTCAGAATATCTACCCAACCGCCAAATACACCGTCGTATTCTCCGTAAGTGATGCTGTCACCGAAAAATAATCCGTATCTCATTTTTTTCATTTACTTTTTAAATATTTTTAATTGTGAACTTTGAATTTTGAGCCAAGAATTATCAAGATCCTTCGACTTCGCTCAGGATGACATCGCTAATATTTATTGTTTTAATACTACTTAACTCCCCTTAACTTCTTAAATAAAACCTTAATGGTTTAAAATAAAAATCAATCCAAAATTAGCGTAATATTTTTATGTGATTCTATAATTTCAATTAAAATTTCAAATAAAGTTTGTCCGTTTCCGTCGATTAATTCATCCAATTTTTGCTGAATCAATTCTACATTAAAAGGTTTTCCCTGCCTGATTTTATTTTCGTAAAATTCTTTAGTTAAATCAAGTCCTAAATCTTCTTTTGATTTTTGGGAGTCTTTCCAAGTTATATCTGAATCAACTCCATACAAAATATCATCAAAACCATCTAATGTTCCGACTTTCCAACCTTCATCTTTCATAAAAAGTTCAGAAATTTCTTCGTAGAAACCTTTCAGATTTGAAAAATGACTGCCATTAATGACGGTCATTTTCTTTTTATTGTTATTTGAATTATTCAGTTGCATATTTAAAGATACAAGAAAATTTCAAAAGGAAAACTTTAAAATAATTACTTAAAAATTTGTATTAAAAAAGTCAATAAAATCAAGCTGTATTTGTAGGTAACAATTCCTAAAAATAAACAGACAAGACTTTTTACATAATTTAAAAATTTCTTTTCTCCAAAAAACTGACCAATTGCCCAGATAAAGTATATTTGAACGAAATATATTCCAACTTGGGCGATTATAAATAAATTAAGCAACTTCCCAATCAATAGAAAGAATAAAACTGAAATAAAAAATACCCCAAAAATATAAGACAAGAGCACGAAAATCTCAAAAATATTATAGCCGTTTTTATAAAAGAATAATTTGGTCCACACCGCCATAAAAAACCCAATAATCAAAGCAGAATATCCGAGGTGAGAATCTACCCAATTGTTGATTGCATCGATATAATGGTTACTTTCCCGAGTAGATGATTCTCCTAATGCTTTTATATTAAAGATAAGTACATCTATATGAAGCCAATGAATCGCTAAGGTGTAAATAACCGCCGCAAAAACCAGAAAGGCGATAGGTTTTACATACTTCTCGCGGTTTTCTGTAAGATATTCTCTCACCGTTTTTCCGGGACGTATCAAAAGTTCTTTGAGTGTAAAAGGGAAGCCTTTATCAACATGAAAAAGATGCTGAATCTCATGAGAAATATAATGCGCATCGATTCTTTTGATTGTTTTTTTATGGTCAGGAGAATTTTCTTCGTTCATCAGGTTATTGTTTTTAGTTTCTATAATTATGTTTACAAAAATAGGAACTTATTTGTTAAGTCATCATTAAAAAACCCCATAGAATCTAAAATCTATGGGGTTTGTATCGAAAAACTTTGTCAAAGTTCAGAACTTTGACAAAGTTGATTTATTTAAAGTATTCAACTCCGTTTTTGAAGATATTGTGATAATTCGCAGTTGGAATATTTTTCATTAAACCTTCTGCAAAACGTTCCGGGTGTCCCATTCTACCGAAAATTTTTCCGTCTGGGCTGGTAACACCTTCAATTCCGAACAATGAATTATTTGGATTGAACGGCATTCCGTGGGCAATATTTCCTTCTAAATCCAAATATTGAGTTGCGATTTGTCCGTTTTCATACAACTTCTGAATTTCCGCTTCTGAAGCCATAAAACGACCTTCACCATGAGAAATCGGAATTGTGAAAACCTGATCTTTCATGCCTTTTAACCAAGGTGATTCGTCATTGACAACTCTTACATTCACCATCTGAGAAATATGTCTTCTGATTGCGTTGTGAGCCAAAGTCGGAGAATTTTCATCCAAATCTTTGATTCTTCCATAAGGCAACAATCCAGATTTAACTAACGCTTGAAAACCGTTACATATTCCGATAATCATTCCGTCTCTGTCTAACAATTCGTGAACTGCATTTCTCATCTTTTCGTTTTTCAAAACGTTAACAATGAATTTTGCAGAACCATCCGGTTCATCACCTGCTGAGAAACCTCCTGAGAAAGCCAAAATCTGAGAAGTTTTGATTTCCTCTACCCAAGCGTCAATACTTTCGTCCAATAACTGGTGATTGATGTTGATTAAAGGCAGACTGCTGATTACAGCACCTTCTTTTGCGAAAGCATTCAATGTATCATACTCACAGTTTGTTCCCGGGAAAACCGGTGCAAATACTTTTGGCTGAGCGATTCCGTGTTTTTTGATGATAATATTTCTTGGGTTGATTGAGTTTAATTTCTCATCGATCTCAACCGTAATCTTTTCTTTTTCAACCGTTGGGAAAAGATTTTCGAATGTATTCGTGTTTGCAGCTAACAATTTGTAGATCGCAATTGGTTGATTGTTGATCGTTAAAACTTCGTCTGCAACAACTTTTCCGATTAATTGAAGATTTACAGAGCTTAATTCTTCTTTAGATTCGATGATTAAGCTACCGATATTTTTAGCTAATAAAACAGATTCATCAACTGTAATTTCAGCACCTAATCTGTTTCCGAAGCTCATTTTTGCTAAAGCCACTGCAACTCCACCTTCTTTAACCGTTTTTACTGAAACGATTTTTCCTGCTTTAATGTTTTCGAAAATTAATTCATAAACCGTTTTTAAAGCATCATAATTCGGAAGTCCGTTTTCCTGAGCGATATGATTGAAGAAATACACTTTATTTCCTTCCCCTTTAAATTCAGGAGAGATAATATTTTTCTTCTCACCGTTGGCACAAGCAAAAGAAATCAACGTTGGCGGAACATTCAAATCCTGGTATGTTCCACTCATTGAGTCCTTACCACCGATTGCAGCCAATCCAAAATTAATTTGAGCATCATAAGCTCCTAAAAGTGAAGCCAAAGGTTTACCCCATTTTTCAGGATTCTGACCTAATTTCTCAAAATATTCCTGGAAACTGAATCTGATATTTTTATAATCGCCACCCATCGCAACGATTTTCGCAACACTTTCTACCACCGCGTAAGAAGCTCCCAACAAAGAATTCTGCTTAGAAATCTCTGCATCGAATCCCCAACTCGCCAAAGAAACCGTTTCGATATTTTTTGCTCCGATAATTGGCAATGTTTGAACGCTTCCTTCCATCAAAGTCTGCTGATATTTTCCACCTAAAGGCATCGCAACCGTAGTCGCACCAATCGATGAATCAAACATTTCCAACAAACCTTTTTGAGAAGCAACATTTTTATCGCTTAATATTTTTAAGAAATTTTCTTCATTAAATGCAGGCGTCTCTTCTTTTACTTCATGGAGGTGAGTAATTTTAACTTCCTGACTTTTTGAACAACCGTTCGTATCTAAAAACGCTCTTGAAAGGTCAACAATTTTATCACCTTTCCAGAACATCTGCATTCTTCCTGAATCTGTCACTTTTGCAACCTCAACAGCCACAATGTTTTCAGCTTCACAGAACTTAATAAACTGTTCTTTATCTTTAGGCTCAACCACAACCGCCATTCTTTCCTGAGATTCAGAAATAGCCAATTCAGTTCCGTTTAAACCTTCGTATTTTAAAGGTAAAACATCAAGATTAACCTCCAATGAATCAGCGATTTCACCGATTGCTACAGAAACTCCACCAGCTCCAAAGTCGTTAGATTTTTTAATCAGTCTCGTCACTTTAGGATTTCTGAATAATCTCTGAATTTTACGCTCTTCAACCGCATTTCCTTTCTGAACTTCAGAACTCATTGTGTGAATTGAAGTTTCGTCCTGTTCTTTAGAACTTCCGCTTGCTCCACCAACACCATCACGACCCGTTGCACCACCTAGGATGATGATAGAGTCACCTGCTTCAGGCTTTTCACGTCTTACCCAATCCACAGGAACCGCTCCGGCAACGAAACCAACTTCCATTCTTTTTGCCTTGTAACCTTCATCGTAAATTTCGGAAACCATTGTAGTCGCCAAACCGATTTGATTACCGTAAGAAGAATATCCGTTTGCAGCTTGTTTTGTGATTGTTTTTTGAGGTAATTTGCCCGGTAAAGTCTGATCCACAGATCCCAAAACATCAGCAGCACCCGTTAATCTCATCGCCTGGAAAACGAAAGAACGTCCAGACAAAGGATCTCTGATGGCACCACCTAAACACGTTGAAGCCCCACCAAAAGGCTCAATTTCTGTCGGATGATTGTGCGTTTCGTTTTTGAATAATAAATACCACGGTTCTTTTTTACCATCGTATTCAGCTTCGATTTGAATTGTACAAGCGTTGATTTCATCAGAAACCACCAAGTTCTCCAAATTCCCTGTTTTATGGAAATATCTTCCGCAAACCGTTGCCAAATCCATTAAAGAGATTGGTTTCAATTCGCGTCCTAAGAATTTTCTTTTTTCGATATAATCATTGAAAATTGTTTCCAATGTATGTTTAAACTGTCCTTCAAATTCAATATTTGACAATTCTGTTTCAAACGTTGTGTGACGACAGTGGTCGCTCCAATACGTGTCTAAAACTTTAAGTTCAGTTTCCGTAGGATTTCTCTCTTCAGTTTTAAAATATTCCTGAATAAATTTCAAATCATCCAAACCTAATGCAAAACCGTGATTGTTGAAGAATTCCCCTAATTGAGCATCATCAAAATTGATGAAATTTTCGTGAACAATCACTTTTGACGGTGTTTCTTCAGCAGGAATATTTAAAGTTGATAAATCTTTTTCCTGAGATTCAACTTTATTGATCAAAAGATCTTTGATTTTAACTAAATCAGATTCGGAAATTCCTTCAAACTCGATTAATTTTCCGCTTCTTACTTTAGACTTCTCATTTCCAGTCAGTAAAGCTATACATTGCTGAGCAGAATCTGCACGTTGATCATATTGACCAGGCAAAAATTCTAATGCGAAATGAGTTCCTTGTGCCGGATTTTCCTCGATTAAAATATCAGTAACCGGATCTACGAAAGTGCTATTCACAACTTTTTCGAATTCACCATCGTTTAATCCAAAAATATCGTAAACGTTATACACTTTTACGCTTTGGATAGACGGAACCACCGCTTTTACTTCATCAAAAATTTTTGGACTTTCCACATCGAAAATTCCTCTCTTTTCTACGAAAATTCTTTTGTTTTGAGACATTAGATGTCAGATATTAAATATTATTAGACTTATTTACTTAATTTATTCGGATGATCCGGATGTTCTTTCTGAAAATCTTCGGCTTCCTTAATTTCCTTTTTCAGCCAGTTTTCGAAAGGAATTTTTTCTTCATCATAATCCAGCGCAAAAATATTTTTGCCATCTTCTGAAATTAAGAATTTGAAATCAAACCAAGATCCCGTTTCTATTCTTCTATAATCGTAGGTATTTACCTGATAAAAAGGAAAATTTTCTTTTGGTCTTTCTACGATTTCGAAGAATAATTTCTTTTCATTTTCAGATAATTTCGTGTAATGATTTACATAATACAACTCTGAAAGTTTCTTATTTTTGTTTTCGAAAAACTGAAGAATGGTCTTCTCTTTTTCGTTGTATCTGAATGGATTCGGAAAATATTTTCCATCAACTTCAATCGTATTTTCAGATTTTGAAACAGGCATCACAATTTCTCCTTTGAAATTCATCACTCCCCAAGTTCCACCAACCATTGCTTTATGTTCATCTTCTGTTTTTTCCCAATCACAATCATCACAAAAAGCTGCATAACCGTAATTGAAAGGTGAGACAAAATCATGTTCAGGTTTAATGATAACCGTTCCGTTTCTGTCTACAAAACCAACTTTTCCGTCTTTAACAAACCTTCTTACTCCTTCAGAGAAATAATCTGCTTCGTTGTCGTAAAAGAAGGGTTTGTAGAGGAAATTTCCTTTTTTGTCGTAGACGTAGCCCCATTCATTTTTTCCAGGCTTTTCATCATTTTTAAATCCATCAAAATAGATTGTTTCACCTTTTACCAATTCTCCGTCTTTCAAATAAGAAAAAACTTTAAACTGTGCAGGAACAACAATTTTCCCGTTTTGATCTTTAACTCCAACCAATGAATCTTTTGATTTAAAATACTTTAAAACTTCCTTTTCCTGAGAAAAAGAAAGCATGGGCATTAATAAAATGACTAAAAGTATTTTTTTCATGAATCGGTTTGGTTTAGTTAAAAATAAAATATGCAGCCGAAAAGACTGCATACATTATATTATACTTTAAGATCAGCCTCTAATCCTATCAGATCTTTGTTGGCATCAATAATCGGCTGAACTTCATTCGCGATGAATTCCTCCGTCTGAATTGGCGCAAAACCGATAAAGTTTTTAGGATCAAGAACTTCTTTTAATTTTGATTTATCTAGTTTTAATGAATCGTCGTTTAAGATTCTTTCGATAAGGTCGTTTTCCTTACCTTCTTCTTTCACTTTTTTAGACGCTTCCATAGAATGAACTCTGATCACTTCGTGGATTTCCTGACGGTCGCCACCAGCTTTCACCTCTTCCATGATGATGTATTCTGTCGCCATGAAAGGAAGTTCTTCCATAATATGTTTGTTGATTCTGTTTGGATAAACCACGATTCCGTTCATGATGTTGTTCCAAATCAATAGGATGGCATCAACTGCTAAAAATGCTTGAGGAATTGTTAATCTCTTGTTTGCAGAATCATCCAATGTTCTTTCAAACCATTGTGTTGAAGCTACCATTGCAGAACTTGTCGTTAAAGACATTACATATTTTGCCAACGCTCCGATTCTTTCACTTCTCATTGGATTACGTTTGTAAGCCATTGCAGATGAACCGATTTGGTTTTTCTCGAATGGTTCTTCAATTTCTTTCAAATTTTGAAGAAGACGTAAATCGTTTGTGAATTTATGTGCAGACTGTGCAATATTTCCTAATAAGGCTACAACTTTAGCATCGATTTTTCTGTCATAAGTCTGTCCGGACACTCCAAAAACTTTTTCGAAACCGAATCTTTTTGACAACTCTTTATCTAAATGCTTAACTTTAGAATAATCTCCGTTGAAAAGCTCTAAGAAACTTGCAGCAGTCCCGGTTGTTCCTTTTACCCCTCTGAATCTTAAAGTCTCTAAGAAGAAATCAAGCTCTTCGATGTCAAGAACTAAACTCTGTAACCAAAGTGTTGCTCTTTTTCCAACTGTCGTTAACTGAGCCGGCTGGAAGTGAGTAAATCCTAAAGTCGGTAAATCTTTGTATTGAATAGCAAAATCAGAAAGATTCTTCATTACGTTCACCAACTTTTTCTTTAAAATTAAAAGTCCGTCACGAATTTGAATTAAATCTGTATTATCTCCTACAAACGCTGAAGTTGCTCCCAAGTGAATAATTCCTTTTGCAGAAGGCGCCACATCACCATAAGCGTGAACGTGAGCCATTACATCATGTCTGAATTTTTTCTCGTACTCAGCCGCTTTTTCGTAATCGATATTTTCTGCATTGGCTTTCAATTCGGCGATTTGCTCGTCTGTGATATCAAGTCCAAGATCTTTTTCGATTTCAGCAAGGGCAATCCAAAGCTTTCTCCAGTTCTGGAATTTATTATTGTGAGAAAAGTTAAACAACATTTCTTCGCTTGAATAGCGTTCTTCCAAAGGATTTTTGTAGGAATTCATTCTTTTCTTTTACTTTTTTAGATATGCAAAAATACAGTTTTTAAACGAGAGAGAAAAATCTCTCTGTGCTTTTGTCTTGAAACAAAATCACCAAAAATTCAAGACTGGAATCTTTCGCTAAAAATGCCTTCTGTTCTCTAAAAATTCTAAACTTGCGCGAATTCAGAATTGGTTTCCATTTCATAATTTGTGTCGCGCTTCGAACAATAGAATTTTCTTAACGTTCACAAAATTCATTTTTTTAACGCTACAACTTCCTAGGTCGTCTAAAATAGCCCGGATTGAAACGGCATCCTTTTGGGTTGCGGGCGCAGCGAAGCGGAGCCCGTAACCCAAAAGATATAGTGGAAAGCCGGAAAAAGCTTCAAATAAAAAATAGAAATAGCTTTTCGATGTAATCAAATTGCTCTGAACATTTTCATCATTATAAATCTTGCAAACTGAAAATGTTTTGTTATAAATTTGTTGCTTCGTTTTAAAATAATCATGAAATGGGAAATTTGAAGAAATTGGAAATCAAAAAAAATATTCAGAAAGAGGAAGATAAAAATCTGTCTTTTCGGGTTTTTGATTTGAATGAAGAAAATTTAAAGGATTATTTTAAGCCTCACAAAAAAGATCATTTCTTAATTATCATTATCGAAAATGGAACACTTCAGCTTCATATTGAGGATAAAATTCATTATTTGAAGGCCGGAAAAATTTCCGTTGTTTTTCCGGAGCAGGTTCATTTTATTTCAGATTTAAGTTCAGATTTAAAAGGGAAAATTATTCTGTTTGAAGAAATCTTATTCTGTTCAGATATTCTGAAAAACGAATTGAGTACGTATAATGTTAATCTTTCAACTCAGCTTAACTGTACGATTCTTTCCCATGAAGATTTTGAGCAAAGTTTAAATTCCATTCAAATTATTCAGGGGATTTATCAGAAACCGAGTTTGATTAAAAAGGAACAGGCAAGATTTCAAATCAAGATCTTTTTATTAGGTTTAATTGAATCCGTTCACGGTTTGCATCCTATTTTACATAAAGAAACGGCAGACAAACCAATTTATGTTCGGTTTAAAAAATTATTGAATGAACATTACAAACAATACCGAACCGTTCAATATTATGCTGAAGAATTGGCCATTACACCAAAAAAATTAAATTTAATTACTAAAAAACATTCTGGAGAAACAGCCATTCAGGCAATCCACAATAGAATTTTAATGGAAATAAAACGTCAGTTGATGTTTTCAGATCTTTCTCATAAAGAAATCGCTTTTGATCTCGGTTTCAACTCTCCTTCCGCGCTTAACAAATTTGTAAAAGCAAAATTGAAAGAAACGCCAACCGAACTTCAGCAGGAACTGGCGCAAATGTATAACGCGTAGTCTTGTTTGTATAACATTGCTCGTTTTAGCTTGTCTAATTTTGTTTCATCAAAAATTAAATAAAAAAATGAGCAAATTATTTATTGCAGGAGAAGTTTTCCACGGTGCGGGAACTCTTTCTGAATTAGCAAATATTAAAGGTAAAAAAGCGGTAATCGTAACAGGAGGAAGCTCGATGAGAAAGAGCGGAACGTTGGATAAAGCGGTTGCTTACCTTACAGAAGCGGGAATCGAAACTCAGATTTTCGAAGGTGTAGAAGAAGATCCATCATCTGCAACTTGTGCAAAAGGAGCTGAAATGATTCAGGCTTTCCAACCAGACTGGATTATCGGTTTAGGAGGTTGTTCAGCGATTGATGCGGCTAAAATCATGTGGGTTTTCTATGAATATCCTGATGCGGATTTCAATGCGATGATTAAGCCTTTCACGGTTCCGGTTTTAAGAAACAAAGCTAAATTTATCGCAATCCCTTCTACAAGTGGAACAGGAACTGAAACGACTGGTCTTGCTGTAATTACAGACAGAGAAAAAGGCGTAAAATATCCTATCGTTTCTTATGAATTGACTCCGGATATCGCGATTGTTGATGGTGAAATCTGTGCTTCAATGCCGGCTCACGTGACTTCAAACACAGGTCTTGATGCTTTAACTCACTGTGTGGAAGCTTACGTTTCTAACATTGATAATAATATCGCAGATGCACTTTCAAAAGGAGGTTTGGAAATTGTTTTTAATAATTTGAAAGAAGCGGTAGAAAACCCGAACAATATTGTAGCTCGTCAGAATATGCATGATGCTTCATTTATGGCTGGATTGGCGTTCAACAATGCTTGGTTGGGGATTGTTCACTCTTTATCTCACCAGGTTGGTGCTTTATACGGAATTCCTCACGGAGCTTCGAACGCGATTTTCCTTCCGAATGTAATTCGTTATAATGCTCAAGCAACAAATCGTTTTCCTGATTTAGCAAGAGTAATTGGTAAAGAAACGGCTGAAGATTTAGCTCAGGCTATTGAAACTTTACGTTCGGAGGTTAATAATCAATCCGCGATCAAAGAATTTGGAATTTCTAGAGAAGACTGGGATAAGAATCTTGATTATATCGCTAACAACGCTTTGGTAGATCCTTGTACAGGTTTCAACCCAAGAGTTCCTTCTTTAGAAGAATTGAAAGCTATTTACAATGCTTGTTATGAAGGCCTTGTATATGCTGAAGAAGTTGTTGCAGGATAATATTTAATCCTACGATTATAATTAAACGTTATAGGTTTTTGGAACCTATAACGTTTTTTTCGGCATGTTTATTACTAGTCCCCGTCGAGCGGCATGTTTGAGCTCTTTTTCAGGTTTCGGTTTCGGCGGCTTCGCCGCCGAAACCGAAACCTGAAAAAAGCGAGTAGCGAAAGCGGGAAAAAGCTACAAAATTTAAGTTTAAAATAAAAACAGGAAGCCAAAATTGACTTCCTGTTTTGTTTTATTGATAAATCACTACATCATCTTTTTTAATCTGATAGCCTTTTTTCTTATAAGGAACTAAAACGTAGCTTTCTTTAACGTGACTTCCGCTTTTCCAGATTTTGCCCTTGCCCTGTCTTTCCAGAATAATACTTTTAGCATTTCCATCGGTAATAAAAATTTCAGCTTTACTCATGCTTTTGTTGAAAATAACTGCCGTCATCAAAGTATAGCTCTTATCAGATTTAACTTCATTGAGTTTAATTTTCTGTTCAAAAACGCGTACACAATCATTTCTAAGTTGCGAATAAGTATAACCTGCCGAACCGATGCAGCCGTGAACATCTCTGTCGCCGCCAACTTTCTGGGCAAATGCTAAAGATCCAAGGAACATCGCTCCTAATAAAATAGTTTTTTTCATATTGTAAATATTTAAGTTTTCATTTGGTAAAAAATATGCCAAAGATTTGGTATTAGTTAATTTCTTTCTAAGTTACAAAAAAAGCCACTCGTTATGAGTGGCTTATAAAAAATTATTTTGTCCAATTGATTTTTGAATGTTTCACCTCTTCTGAGTTTGTACCGATCATGATATCAAAATCTCCAGCTTCCCAATCATATTTTAAATCTCCGTTGTAGAATTTAAGATTTTCAGGACTGATGTCGAAGGTAACCTTTTTAGATTCTCCTTTTTTCAACATTACTTTTTGGAATCCTTTCAATTCTTTTACCGGTCTTGTGATGCTTCCAACCATATCTCTGATGTATAACTGAACCACCTCAGCGCCATCATAATTTCCGGAATTCGTTACCGTTACCGAAGCCTGAATCGTTTGCTCACCTTTTGGATTAGCGTTAGAAACCGTTACATCAGAATAATTAAATTTAGAATAACTCAAACCAAACCCAAACGGATACAACGGCGTGTTACACTCATCCATATAATTCGAACGGAATCTTTGGTATTCGCACTTATCAGTTAATTCCTGACTTAATGGGCGGCCTGTATTTTTCGCGTTATAATAGATTGGAACCTGTCCTAAACTTCTTGGGAACGTCATCGGTAATTTTCCTGAAGGATTTACCTTTCCAAAAAGAACATCTGCAATAGCATTTCCGGCTTCTGAACCTGGGAACCAAGCATTCAGAATAGCATCAGGCGTATCTTTTACATTCGTTAAAGCTAAAGGACGACCTGTGAATAACACCATGGCGATTGGTTTTCCTGTCTTTTTCAATTCATTTAATAAATCAACCTGAGACTGAGGAATCGTGATTTCAGTTCTTGAAGAAGATTCTCCGCTCATTTCAGCAGATTCTCCGATGGCCAAAACGATAACGTCTGCTTTATTGGCAACATCTACCGCTTCTTTCAATAAAGCTTCTTTTGAACGGTTATCTCTATCTGTTTTCTTTCCATGAGCTGCGTAGATTTCTTCTAATTTAGCATCGTAATCGATATTTGCTCCTTTAGCAGAAAGGAATTTCACATCTTTCCCGTAATTAGCCTGAAGACCTTGCATTAAATTAACAGAAATTGCGTGCTTTGTAGCCACACTCCAAGTTCCGGCCATGTTCATTGAGTTGTTCACCAATGGTCCGATCACGGCAACCGTTCCTGATTTTTTCAATGGTAAAACTTGGTTTTCGTTTTTCATCAAAACCATAGACTGAGAAGCTACGTTTCTCGCAATATTACGGTTTTCCATGCTGTAAACCTCTTTTGCAGCTAATTTCGCATCTCCGTGTTTGTATGGATTATCGAACAAACCTAAATCATACTTTGCTTCAAGAATTCTTCTCGTTGCCATATCGATCTCAGTCTGCGTCACTTTTCCTTCAGATAAAGATTTTTTCAATGTGGTTAAAAAACCTTCACCTACCATATCCATATCAACTCCGGCTTTCAAAGCTAAAGCTGAAACTTGCTGAAGATCTCCCATTCCGTGGTCTACCATCTCGTTGATCCCTGTATAATCGGTCACTACGAAACCTTTGAATTTCCACATATTTCTCAATACTTCGGTTTGCAACCATCTGTTTCCGGTCGCAGGAACTCCGTCTACTTCGTTGAAAGATGCCATCACAGACGCTACACCAGCATCCACAGCCGCTTTATAAGGTGGAAAATATTCGTTGAACATTCTCACGTGGCTCATGTCTACCGTGTTGTAATCTCTACCCGCTTCACCAGCTCCGTACAACGCAAAGTGCTTTACACAAGCCAAAATATTGGTTCCGTTTGCCAAATCTTTTCCTTGGTAACCGTAGACCATGTTTTTAGAAATTTCACTTCCTAAATATGGATCTTCACCCGAACCTTCAGAAACCCTTCCCCATCTTGGCTCGCGGGAAATATCCACCATTGGCGAAAACGTCCAGTTAATTCCGTCGGCGGCTGCTTCTCTTGCTGCAACTTTTGCTGACTGCTGAACTAAATTCATATCCCAAGAAGCCGCTAATCCTAATGGAATAGGAAAAGTGGTTTCGTAACCGTGAATTACATCCATTCCGAAAATCATTGGAATTTTCAGACGGCTGTTTTCTACCGCTACTTTCTGAACGGCCTTAATTTTATCAGCCCCTTTTATATTGAATAGTCCACCGACTAAACCTTGCTCTACTTTTTTTCCGATATCGGAACTTTTAGCCAAACCAGTCGTAAAATCTCCTGAACTTGGTAAATTCAGCTGTCCGATTTTCTCGTCTAAAGTCATTTTAGCCAAAAGATTATCTACAAAAGCTTTCTTTTTAGCCTGATACTGCGCCGTCTGATAAGACTGAACGGGCTTTGTTACCATTTCCTGAGCCGAAACTACAGGTGCTAATGCTAAAGTCGCGATTACAATTAACTTTCTCATAAATCTATCTTCTTAAATTATAGTTCTATTTTTTATTTTAATTTTTAATAATAAGTTTTTAACGCTAAGTTTGCTAAGGTTCTTCTTTAAAACTATTCTGCATATTTTTGTTCGCAAGGGCGTTTCACTCAGCCAATGATAGCAATCTAAAATTTACTTATATTATCAATTTTAAATGAATTATTTTTCTTTCTTTTTACTCAACATCCATTCATACAACGCAGGATTTGAATACGTAGAATCCCATGAATTATGATTATCATTTGGGAAAATCGTTAATTCTGCCGATGGATTTACCGGATGAAGTTTTTGGTAAAAATTAAAAGCATTTTCAGGCAAAACAACATCGTCCATTCCGCCGTGAAAAATTTTCATATTTAAATCTTTGTATTGATTGATGTTCGCATACATCACTCTGTCGGTCGGTGCGCAAACGGAAACTACGGCAGCAAACATTTCAGGATGTTCCATAGCCAGTTTCAGCGTTCCCCAACCTCCCATCGAAAGCCCTGTAAGGTAAATTCTGGAAGCATCGATCTTATACTTTTTCTGAATTTCTTTAATCAAATTATAAACGCTTACCGTATCCCACCAAGTATCTGCAGGGCATTGGGGAGCCAAAATTGCCACAGGTTCATTAATTAAATTCCTGTAAGTAAACGGACTGTGCGCTTTTACAGCTTCCAGATCGTTTCCTCTTTCTCCCGAACCGTGAAGAAATACAATTAACGGAACATTTCCTTTTACTTTTTGAGGATAATCGAGAACGTAAGATATTTTCTCAGTTCTTTTCACCTCTTTATTGAATGTTGTTTTTATTTCCTGAGCATGTACGCTTAAAGAAAATGGTAAAAGTAAAAGTGGTAAGTGTGTTAGTTTAATTTTCATTTGAATAATTTAGTTTGTAATTTGATTTAGATCCTGCTTAAAGTTGACATTTTTAACATTAAGAAGTTCAGTTTTAAAGATTCTTTACTTAAAGAGCTTAATAAAAATCAATCTATTGATTTCTTAATCGTATTTAGCTTCATTAGCTTAAAGCCTTAATGTTAAAAAAGAATAAACAAAGTTTATTTTAATTAAGCAAATGAAGTAAACAATGAAGATTATATCATATAATTTAAACAGGTTCTTAGTTTTTTTAAGTTTTATTTAAAATTTATTCGGAAAATACAATTAAGTTAAAAAAAATATTATTTGATATTATATTTTTCAGATTTGAAACTTAATTTCTTTAATCCTTGTTGAATTTCTGGAGCATTCATGAATAATTTCCATAAAAATCCGGTTCTGTAATTTTCTATCATCGGAGCAATCGTTCCCTGATCAATCGCTAAATATCTTGGAGTAAACCAATTGTCGTAATTAATAGAAGTAGCATCGTAAGGTCCTGCAGAACCGATAAATTCAGGTTTTTGCGTATAGATAAATCTCAGAAAATCCATCGATTCTTTGGGTGAATATGGGAAACTGCTCAACGCTGCCGTCGGAGTAATTACGCCATGATCATTTTGAGGAAAATGGGCATCGTAACCTGTGCTTCCGTCTTTATTTCTTGAATATCCGGCTGTTAATCCCCAATAATTTGGCCCGTATCCTTTCCAGCCTTTTGGATTTTCAACACAATATTTATAATCGATAAGAACCTGATTTTTGTTTAAATCAAAATAATTTTTGATTAATTTATCCGATAAATTTGTTGGATCTAAACCGATGTAAGAATACTGAGTCCAGAATAATGGTCCTCCGTATTCTTCTGCTCCGTTGTGCTTAACATACATTGGAAGTCCATATTTTTCTTTGTCTGAAAGGTACGTTCCGTTCCTTGTCCAGCCTTTATAATACGTTTCAGCGTCGATTGGATAGGTTGGCGACGAAGCTGCTAAAATATACGTGATTAAACATTCATTATAACCTTGAAGCGGGAAGTTCATTTCCCATTGATATTCCGGTGACCAGTGCCAGTACAAAACTTTCTCACCTCCTTTTGTATACCAGTTCCATTGAATTCCTTTCCAAAGTTCGTCGCATTTTTGGGCAAGTGCTTTTTCTTCGGCATTTCCGTTTTTGAAATATTCACGAACCATTAAAATTCCTGAAGTCAAAAACGCCGTTTCTACCAAATCTCCACCATTATCTTTTTTACCAAAAGGAACGGTTTTTCCTGTTTCTCCGTTGATCCAGTGTGACCAAGCGCCTTTATGACGGTCTGATTTTGCCAGAAAGTCCATCATCGTAGTCAATCTTTTTACCGCTTCTTTTCTTGGAACGAAACCTCTTTCCACACCCACCAAAATTGTCGCCAATCCAAACCCGGAACCTCCTGTCGTGATGACGTGCTTATCATTATCAGGATAAATATTATCTTCATGATAACGCTCTCTTCCCAATTTAGAATTGGGTTCTGCGTAGTCCCAGAAATATTTTAAAGACTCTTTCTGAACTTTATCCATCAATTGCTCATCAGTAATATCACTTTTTACAACCTGAGTTTGAGAGTTGGAGGGTTTAAGCGTCTGAGAATTTTTGCAGGAAACCGTAAGTAATGATACAACAGCCATTGATAGTACTATCCTTTTCATAAATTCAAATTTTAAAGTTGATCCCTAAAAGAAGAGGAGAATTTTCATTCTCCTCTGTGATTTTATTGATTAAATTTTTAGTAACCAGGGTTTTGAGCTGATAATCCGCCAGCTTCCATGATAAAGTCTTGTGGAAGTGGGAAAACTTCATGTGTTCCAACTTTGAAAACTTTACCTCCATCAGCAGCCATTGCAGCAGCAGCCTGACCGGTTCTTACCAAGTCGAACCATCTGTCATGTTCGAAAGCAAGCTCCAATCTTCTCTGCTTCCAGATATCTGCCCTTACATCAGATTGAGAAAGCGCTGGAGTATCTCCAATACCTGCTCTTTGTCTTACTTGATTTAAGAAAGGAATTGCACCCGAAGTTTGACCTAGCTCATTCATTGCTTCAGCTTTAATTAAAAGAACCTCAGCATATCTTAGGTAACGGATGTTTGTATCTGTATTAGGTTGATCATAGTATGCAGAAGAATATGCTTTATAGTTATAAAATTTATTTTCTGCATTGATGTTAACTTTTCTATCATCATATAATGTCATACCTCTGTGCATAATGGTAGCATCTCTTCTCTTATCTGTAGCTGAATAAGCATCATACAATCCTTGTGATGGAGTAGCAAATCCCCATCCCCAACCTCCAGTACCACGAGGTGCCTGAACTTGAGTATACTGCTGGATTCCTCTACCTGCTACCGTACCAGAACCTTGAATTTCAAATATAGATTCTGCATTATTTTCTCCGCTTAACTTATAGATATCAATAAATTCTGGTGTCAAAGAGTAGCCAGTTACTTTATTAGCTTCATCAACAGCCAATTGCCATTTTTTCTGATAAAGATATACTTTTGCTAACAAAGCGTGTGCTGCTCCTACAGAAGCTCTTCCTGCATCAGTCTTAGGATATACTGAACGGTCTGGTAATGCTTCAATTGCATCTGTAAGGTCTTTTTCTATGAATGCATAAATTTCTTCTTTAGAAACTCTTGTCAGCTGCATTTTTGTATCTTCAGGGCTTCCTCCAGGTGTAAGTGCCCTGTCCACTAAAGGAACTCCACCAAAAGATCGTACCAATGTAAAATACATAAAGGCTCTCAAAAACTTTGCCTCCCCCGTTAGTCTTTTTCTTAGATCTGCATTTACATTTGTAAGCTGTGGTAAATAGTTAAGCGCTTGATTAGCTCTGTTGATTCCCTGATAATTTGAAGCAAACAATTCTTTAAACGAAGGTGTTGTTGCTGTGAAATTTAAAGCATCAAGAATATCTTTATCAGAACCTGAATCTCCAGAACTTGAGCCTTTATCTGCATCATCGGATACGATAGACGTTACTCCTATCCATGCAAAAGAACTCATGTTCCAATCTAAAAATTTTGCATAAATTGAATTAACAAAATAAACAGCCCCTGCATCATTATTAAACTTCTCGATTTCCCCAACTGTCATTGATTCTGAAGGAGCTACATCAATAAACTCATCCTTACAGCTTTGTGTAAAAGTCCCTGCAGTTAATAACATTAAAGAGACTAATAATATTTTATTCTTTTTCATTTTTTTAGAAGTTAACGTTTAAACCAAATAAGAATGATCTCAATGTAGGGTAATTGTTTAGCTCTACCCCAGCTAATCCGTAAGGATTTCCTTCTGCATTAGCATCTGTAGCACTGTATCCTGATAATTCAGAAGAATATCCAGAGTATTTTTGCCATACTACAGGGTTAATAGCACTCACATACAATCTAATAGATTTTACATTTTTCACAACATCTTTGATGGTGTACCCAATAGAGATATTATTTATTCTGAAATAATCTCCGTCTTCTAAAAAGAATGTAGAGGCGATAGGAATTACTGTAGATGGTTTTGGATTAGCAGCATTGGTATTTGTAGGAGTCCAGTAGTCGTTTGCTACTGAAGCCTCTATATTTTCACCACTGATTCTCTGCGCTTTCTTACCATTATACACTTTGAATCCAAAAGCTCCATAACCGTTCGCGGCAAAATCCCAGTTTTTATAGCTTAATGATACATTGATTCCCAATGTAGATTTTGGAATATAAGAATCAAAATACTTTCTGTCTCCAGCATCTGCACTTCCTGTAATTCCGTTACCATTCAGATCTTTATACTTTAAATTTCCATTGGCATCATAACCGTCAGCCTCCCATAAATAAAAGCTTCCTAACGCATGTCCTACAGTCGATGCGTTAAATAGTTTTGTCCACTGACCATTTCCTAAATCACCTCCGCTTAATTGCGAAATATTTTTACCTGCATCTACTCTGGTTAATCTATTTTTATTCATTGAATAGTTTGCTCCCAAAGAGTAGCTCCAATCTTCTCCAATTTTATCTGCCCAGTTTAGGGAAAATTCCAAACCTTTGTTTACTACTGCACCCATATGAGAATAATAGGTTTCAGACTGTCCTGAAGTAATATAATTAGAAATTCCTAAAATTAAGTTTTTAGTCTCTCTGTTATACGCATCAACTGAACCGCTTAATCTGTTATTAAGAATCGCGAAATCTAAACCTACCGATGATTCTTCAGTAATCTCCCAACCTAATGAAGGATCATAACCTCTGTTTACGGTAATACCATTGCTTACAACATTTTCGTTTCCAAAACCGTAGTTATAAACTGTACCTGAGTTAAGAGGTAAATAGTTCAACGGAACTCTTTGATTACCTAATCTACCCCATCCTCCTCTTAGCTTTAAAAGGTTGAAGAAACCATCTTTCATGAAATCTTCTTCAGACACTACCCAACCTGCGCCGAATGATGGGAACGTTCCCCACTTTTGTCCTGCAGCAAACTGAGAAGATCCGTCTCTTCTAATAGTAGCACTTAACAAATAACGATTCATTAATTTATATTGTGCTCTTGCAAAGTAAGATATTGTTGTATTTCTATCTCCTTTAACAGATAATAAATTCTGTACATTATTTACATAATCAAAATCTTTAAGATTCCAGTAATTCTGATCTGTTAGTAATAAATTTCTTCTTGTAAGTGTTGTCGTATCTAAACCATTGAATACTGTCGCTTCAGTACCTACAGTTGCTTCAATATCATGAACTCCAAACTTTTTGTTATATGTTAAATAGTTGGTAAGTGACCAGTTATAATAATCTTCTTTCTTGTTGACAAGAGTATTTCTTGCGTTTGTATTATTGAAATCTCCAATAACTCTTGTAGGATCAGCCGCTAACCAAACAGCTACCGCATCCGTAAAGTTATAAGATTTATAGTTCCCGTATTCACCACTAAACTGAGAAGTGAACTTTAAGCCTTTCATGATGTCAATATCTAACTTCAAGCCCCCTTGCATAGTCATCGCTTTGCTTTGTTGATTATCAAAGAATAGCTGACTAACAGGGTTACCAATGTTATTGAATTGAGATCCTGTATAATCTACCACTCCATTCCCGTTAACTCTAGGAAGACCAAATTGCCCAGAACCGTAACGAACAGGCACTATTGGAGATTGTTTGTAGGCTGTTGTGAAAGCACCTAATGGTTTAGGCGTATCTTTTGTGAAGGCTACACTTAAATTTTGAGACAAAGTAACTCCTTTAGCAATTTTGAATTCGTTATTTGTTCGGATTGTTGAACGGTTATAACTAGTTCCCTTAAGAATGGATTCTTCATCATAATTGTTCAAACTCAAGAAATACTTTATAGATTCTCCAGCTCCAGAAATTGAAACATTGTGTTGGTTGTACATTCCTGTTCTTGTAATCTGCTTATACCAATCTGTATCTACAGGTTGGTTAGTAGCAAATTTATTTTCTCCAAGAGCAATATTATTATAGTTAGCAAATTCTGAAGCATTTGCCATCTTCACAGTTTTAAGTGGATTCCTAATCCCAACTAAACCGTCATAAGAAACAGTTAATTTTCCTCTACCCGATTTTGTTGTAATAATTATTACCCCATTTGCAGCTCTGTTACCATAAATAGCTAATGCCGCTGCATCCTTTAAGATATCATACGTTAAAATATCATTAGAGTTGATATTATTGATATTATTTGCAAACATCCCATCTACTACATATAGAGGAGTTCTTCCTCCCGTAACAGTACCCATACCTCTGATCATTACCGTTGGTGTAGAACCAGGCATATCAGAAGCAGTTACCTGCACCCCCGCCGCTTTACCTTGAATGGCCTGTGAAGCATTAAGAACTTTCGTTTTAGTAACCTCTTCAGCGCTTATTGAACTGATAGCAGTAGTATTATCTACTTTCTTACGGCTACCGTAACCAATCATTACTACTTCTTCGATTTTCTGTTCTTTGGGAACAGTATCTTTTGGCGTAGTTTGTGCATTCACATTCATACCAAAGTACAAAACAGCAATGAGTGATGAATACTTTAAATCACTTTGTTTCATATAGTTTAATTTTATTCGTACAATCAAATTGAGGTAAGGTTTTGTAAACCTTTTTATAATGCCTTATTTCAAATCATTTTGTATTTCTCAAAAAAAGACATTAGCCAAAATTATAAAAATATCCGTTATATTGTTAATCTTTCATAAAAATTTTAAAAATTAACTATAAAAAAAATTAATATTCAACAAAATAATAATTAAAAAGAGATTTTATCAATATAAAATGTATTTTAAAAAAAATAATGCAATCGATTTTCCACCTATCTTTTTAATAAATCTCCCAAAAAAACGTTCTAAGCTTAAAATTTTGTTAAACAGAATATAGTGTTTAAATTTGGTTCGTTATTTGAGAAGATATAAAGTTTAAGAATTATAAATGAAAAAATACATTATCGCTGCTGCTTTGGTTATAGGAACAGGCGCAGTTATTACGACAAGCGTTCATTCTTGCACTACGTTAGCAACTACCGATTTGGGACTTTCCATTATTAAAAAGTTTTTGCTGAACGGAATCGACAAAGGCGTGAATGTTTACAGTAATAGAGATGCATTCTTACAAAATAATATGGTGGATAAGGCACTTCCGAAGCAGTTGAGAGAGATCAATTCCCTATTGGAAAAGGTAGCTCCGTCTTTGGTACAAAAGGAAAGAGCCTATATTGCCGATGCAGCCGTATACACCGTAAATATTTCAAAACCAATTTTGGTAAATGCAGTCAATAGCCTGAATGCGCAAGATGTTACAAGAATCATCAATGGTGAAAAAGGAACAGCCACTTTGATTTTAAAGGAAAAAACTTCACAGCAGTTGATTGCAGCCATCGCTCCGAAAGTTGATGAGCAGCTTAATCAATATGGAATTGTAAAAAGCATTAATACCGCTTTATCAGGAAGTAATTTTCTGGGAAGTCTTTTAGGAGGAAATACAACAACAGTAAATTCTGGTGGATTGAGCCAATTAGCTTCTGAACAATTAGTAAACGGGATATTCAATATCATCGAGGATTATGAAATTCAGAACTCGAAATCACTTTTAGGACCACTTGGAAAATAGAAAATTTTTCACTATTTTTATATATATTTAAAATTTGTAGATGGATATATTACAAGGAAATCAACATGCAAATCCTGAGGACTTTTATCAGTCTTTAAAGGATAAACTGGAAGGTCACCACGATTTTCCGGAAGACTATTTATTTAAATTTATCATTCCGACAGACCAATCAAAACTTACAGAAATTTACAAGGTTTTTGATGGCATCAAATTCACGCTGGGAAACCGCGAAAGTAAAAACGGAAAATATACTGCCTGCAACATCAACGCATTTGTTTTAGACGCAGATCAGGTGGTACATATTTATAAAGAAGTTGCAAAAATAGAAGGTGTTATTCTATTATAAAAAAGAAAAAAGTCAGCGTAAATGCTGACTTTTTAGTTTATATATTTAAATTAAATCTTAATTCTCAATAAAATCTATCACTTTCTCGATAGGTCTTCCGATGATCGCTTCGTTTCCTTTAATCAAAATTGGACGTTGCACCAAAGATGGATTTTCACTTAAAATGACTAACCATTCTTCTTCAGAATATTCTTTATCCGCAAAATGTTCTTTATAAAGCTTTTCATTATCTCGAATAATTTCAGAGACATTGTTTCCTAATTTCTTCAATACCGTTTTTATCTCTAAAATACTCAAAGGCTCTTCCACAATATTAATTACCTCAAAAGCAACTTTATTTTCCTTCAAATATTCCAACACCGCATTGGATTTTGAACAATTCGAATTATGTAAAACTTTAATATGCATTTCAAATGAGATTTAAATTATTCACTACAACTTAATTAAAATAAACCGTTGAGTTCCGCTTCAATTTTTTCTAAAATAAATCCAAAATCTTCAGGCTTTTCTACGAAATCCAAATCATCTACTTCAATGATCAAAAGCTTCCCTTCCGTATAATTCGAGATCCATTTTTCATATTTCTGGTTTAGTTTAGAAAGATATTCGATGCTAATTGACGCTTCATATTCTCTTCCTCTTTTGTAGATTTTTTTCACCAGATTCGGAACATCAGATTTAAGATAAATTAAAAGATCCGGCGCAGAAACGAAAGATTTCATCAAATTAAAAACTGAAGAATAATTGTTAAAATCTCTGTCTGAAAGAAGTTTCATATCATTCAAATTCTCTGCAAAAATATGAGCATCTTCATAAATGGTACGATCCTGAATAATGTTTTTTCCACTTTCTCTGATCTCTTTTACCTGACGGAATCTGCTTCCCAAAAAATACACCTGCAATGCAAAACTCCACTTGCTCATATCTGCATAAAAATCTTCCAGATACGGATTATGATCCACATCTTCAAACTGTGCATCCCACCCGTAATGCTTAGAAAGCATCGTCGTTAATGTCGTTTTTCCTGCTCCAATATTTCCTGTAACCGCAATGTGCATATTTTTCCTTAAATGTTTATGATTAATTAAAAAAATAAATTAAACTCCCAATTTCTGAACCTCGCCAATTTCTTCAAAAAGCTTCAGCATATCAAAAGTATCCGACTTTTCCGAAGATTCGTCTTTCTTCTTTTCTTCTGAATTTTCTATCGATTTTTTAGCGGACTCAGGTTCTTTTTGTTGTTTAATTTCTTTTCTGTTTTCCAGGCTGTAAAGATAAAGTTTGTTCGCTCTGATTTCAAAATAAGAAAGGGTATTTTTATCCACAATTTGTGCATCAGGATCTTCAAAAACCTTCACCATACCTTTTTCCGGAACATATTTTAGAATAGAATTATTCGTAATCACGAGAATATTATCGTTTTCACGACGAAATCTTTTCCCATTCAGCACTTCTGCTTCAAAGAGTTTTTCCAACTTCAAATTAAATACTCGTATATGTTTTCTCGTGAGAATGTATACTTTATTTTCATACACCAAAAGATCCATCAGATCATCAAAACTGCCATCCAAAGGATAAGAATTGATCGTCGTATCGTTTCTGAAATTATACTGAACCAGCCTTTTCATGCTATCATCCAACAACCAAATCTGTTGCAGATCTTCAGCATACGCCATTTTAATAAATCCGAATTTTTGCTTGAAATCTACCTTCTGAATTTCATTAAGATTCTGATCTACAAATTTCATTTCCTGAGCATTTTCGGAAAACATCGGCACACTTAAAGGATTCTGAACCGTCTGAATTTTAAATGGAACCGTCACCATCAGTTTCCCAATCTGTTTTCCTAAAGAATCATATTTTGTAAAGCTGAAATCTTTGTTTTTATAGATATACAGATTCCCGTAATCATCGGCAAGCATATCCTTCGCTTCCTTCAATTTTAAAGAATCTAAAGGAAGGGCTTTCTGCGCAGAAACGGCACAGAATGCAAAAACAAATATTAAATGTAGGAATCTCAAATTTTATTTTGGTAAAGATAACTTTCTTAAACGGAACGTCTGCAATTTACAGCCTTTTATTTATACTTAAACGAAGTTTATATTTTAATATTATTTGAATGAAACTTCAAAAATTTTCGCCCAGTTTTTCCCTGTTATCAGCATATTATCACCTTTAAAGGCAATTCCGTTTAAAACATGTTCGCTGTCTCCGCCATCATTTTCGGCCGTCAGTTTTGTAAAGTCGAATTTGCCTACCACTTCTCCGTTAGCCGGATTGATTTTCAGAATAATTGGTCTGTGCCATACATTAGAATAAATAAAACCGTTGTGATATTCCAGTTCGTTGATCTTTTCGAATGCTTCAGTATTTCCTGCAACAGCAAGGGTTTTCACCACTTTTGAAGGATTATTCACATCAAGAAAAAACAGATTTTTAGAACCATCTGTTGCAATAAGGTTTTTGCCATCATACGTTAATCCCCAGCCTTCCGCAAGATCATTAGGTAAGGTAAATTCTGAGATTTTTTTCAATGTATTTTTATCATACACAAACCCTTTTCTATTTTGATAGGTCAACTGATAGATTTTATCACCTACAATGGCGCAACCTTCAGAAAAAATATCCGCGGGCTGTTTAACTACAATCATAGGATCAGTAGATCCCAGCGTATATTTGATGAGTTGAGAATCGCCTGTTAAGCCATCGCTTTCGTAAATGAAATTACCATCCATCTGAAAACCTTCAACAAAATTTTTCGGATTATGAGGATATTCAGCAACAATTTGATAATTAATATTCTGTTCAGGATTTTTAGCAAAAACATTAATAGTCGCATCCTGATTTAAAGTCTCGCCACTTTTAGTTTTAATGATAAAAGAAACATTATTATCTCCCAAAGAAAAAAACTTCGGATCCACCGTTAAATTGGAAGTTTCTTTGTCTCCAAAACTGATGGTAATAGCTTCTGCATCATCGGTAACCTCTTTTGGAAGTGTAATTTTATCGCCAAAATGATAACCCTGCTCCTGCTTCGAATTATTGTAATCCGCCAGCATATCCATCATTTTTTCTTTATTATTACAAGAAGCCAGGAAAAATACCGTGGCAAAACCTAGGACAATATTTTTTTTCATTGAGTTCTGAATCATTTTTCAAAAATAGTAATTTTAAACCTATTTAGCCTGAGTTGAAAGTAATAGTTCATGAATAATTGGATGTAACTTTGGATTAATTTTGAAAAGTTTTTATTTGATAAAAGTTCTCGATACATTTTTCTTCGTTTCACTGCGAAAAACACTCGAACAGAAGTAAAAAACTCAATTCTTTATAACAAGAAAATAGCGCTCCAAAAAGGAACGCTAATGTATTTTATTGATAGAGGTTGATTAATTACTTAATCTGAACTTCATAGATCTTCGGCCAGTTTTTACCTGTAACCAACATATTTTCGCCTTTAAAAGCAATTCCGTTTAAGACATCATCACTTCCTTTTGTATTCTGTTTCGCAATATCGGTAAAGTCAAATTTTCCAACCACTTCACCGTTGGCAGGATTAATTTTTAAGACAATCGGTTTCTGCCAAACATTGGCATAGATAAATCCGTTGTGATATTCAAGCTCATTCAGCTGATCGTATGCTTCCGTATTTCCTGCAACTGCAATGTATTTCACCATTTTTGAAGGATCTTTCGGATCTAAGAAATACAACAGCTTACTTCCGTCTGAAGCGATAAGATATTTCCCGTCATAAGTTAAACCCCAACCTTCACCAAGAACGTTCGGATAAGGAAATTCAGACAACAATTTCAAAGAAGCTTTGTCATAAACATAGCCTTTTTTGCTTTGCCATGTCAACTGATATACTTTATCACCCACGATTGTACTGCCTTCAGAAAAATCCTCAGGAGCCTGCTTTGTAGCAACCAAAGGAGTTGTGGTTCCCAAAGTATATTTTAAAATTTGTGAAGAGCCGTTTTGTCCGTCACTTTCATAAATCGTATTTCCTTCTACCTGAAATCCCTGAACGAAGTTTTTTACATCGTGAGGATATTCAGCAACAATCTGATACGCGATATTTTTTTCAGGATTTTTCGCAAAAACATTAATGGTAGCATCTTGCGTTAACGTTTCCCCGCCTTTTGTTTTAATATTAAAAGTTACAGCATTATCACCCAACGTATAAAATTTCGGATCGATAGTAAGACTTGTCATTTCTTTATCTCCGAAGCTGATGGTAATGGTCTCCGCTTTATCTGTGATGTCTTTCGGAAGATCAAGCTTGTCTCCAAAATGATATCCTATAGTTTCTTTAGAGTTATTAAAATCTGCTAATGTATCAAGAACTTTTTTATCATTATTACATGAAGCCAACATCAAAACTGCTGCAAAACCTGCTATTATATTTTTTTTCATTGAAATCTAAATATTTTTCCCAAAAGTAGCAAATTTTATTCCGCTTTACGAATTTTGGGCTGAGGGTTTACCAAATTGTAATATAACCGATTAATTTAAATAAACTATTGTTCCAAATGCGGTTTCAGACTTCTTCCGATAATTCCGTCCCAACCTTCAGCAAAAGATTCTCTTGAAAAATTTTCGCCCAATTCTTTTAACTGATCAATTTCATCATGAATTAATGTAATTACCGTTTCGTCACCTTGTTTGTTGAGTTCCCAAGTTACAGTCGTTGTTCCTTTTGAAAGTTCAGGAAAAGCCCAGGAATATTTCAGTTTTTTATTCGGAATGATCTGTAAAATTTCACATTGATGATGATATTTCTTCTCATTGCCCGGTTCGTAAAAGTTGAATATTTTCCCAACTTCTAATTCAAAATCAGGAATATCAAAATACCATGATTTCATTTCATTTTTATCCGTGATTGCGTTCCATACTTTATCGATGGGTGCATTTATTTTATATTGAACAATAATTGGGATGCTCATATTTTGATTGAAATTTAATTCTAAATGATATTTTTTCTTTTTAACTATGTGCAAATCCTGTAATCTTTGCTTCATCAAAATCCAGCTGCATTTCAATGGTTCTCATCACATGATCGTCGAAAATCTTTTCCCGTTTCATACGATGAAGTTCATTTCTCTGCGCCTGAATGATTTGTCTCATCACATCTTTATTTTCACTCATCGCTGTTGCATAATCGCCTGTCGAAGCCATACATTGCGCCTTATCTACCATCATCATCATTTCGTTTTCCAGCTTATGTTTTTGATGCTGAACAAGGCTGTTCGTTTGTGCAAGATCCGAGAAATCATTTTCCAATTTATGTAAAGCAGTTTCTTTTAATTTTCTCATTAAAATAACTTCCTGTTTTTCTTCAGGCAACTCACTTCCGGCATCATTTATTTTTAAAAATTTCAAAATCGGAGTTAATAACAAACCTTGTCCGACCAATGTAATTAAAATAATCACAAACGTTACAAATAAGATAATGTTTCGGTGAGGAAATGCTTCGCCATTAGGTAAAAATGCGGGAATCGACAATGCCGCAGCCAAAGAAACAACCCCTCTCATCGCCGCAAAACTAATGATAAAAGGCTCTCGCCAATCAGGTTTCGGGGCTTTTAATCTTAATTCTTTAGAACAAAGCCTTGGAAAATACATTAGCGCATAACTGTATAAAATTCTGGTTCCGATAATCGCACCACCAATTACAACACTGTAAAAAATACCTTCTGAAATCGTGTAATCTTTCATGGCAGCCACCACAACGGGTAATTCCAGACCAATTAAGATGAAAATAATGGTATTCATCAAGAAAATCAGGACACTCCAAACGTTTCCGGACTGAATTCTCGAAGTATGACTTAAGTAACAATGTGAATTATAAGACATCAACAAACCTCCTGCAACCACCGCCAGCACTCCGGAAAAGTGGAAATGCTCGGCTCCGACATACATGATGTAAGGGACAATTAATGTAATAATGGTATCGATATTGGAATTTGACGGAATAATTTTAAGCAAAGAACCGAAAAGCAATCCCGCGCCTGCTCCTACGGCAATTCCGCCAACTGCCATTGTGAAAAAATCTTTTACCGCTTCTCCAAAAATGAACTGACCTGAAATAACGGCTGCTAAGGCAAATTTAAAGACAATTAAACTCGATGCATCGTTGATTAAACTTTCGCCTTCCAGAATACTCGTGATTTTTTTCGGAATTTTCATGTGCTTCAAAACCGAAGTTGCCGCCACAGCATCCGGCGGAGAATTTACGCCTCCCAACAGAAATCCCATCGCCACCGTAAGCCCCGGAATAATGGATGACGACAAATAAGCAACGACGATGGAGGTTAAAAATACCAATCCAAATGCCATCGAAAAAATCTGCTTTCTCCATTTGTGAAAGTCTTGCCATGAAGTAAACCATGCTGCTTCAAACAAAATTGGAGGAAGAAAAATAAGGAAAACCAAATCGGGTTCTATTTCTATATGTGGCATGCCAGGAACCAAACTTATCAATAATCCTGCGATAACGAGGAAAATAGGATAAGCAACTTTCAGTTTTTGCCCGATCATTACCAATATCATCACAGACAACAATACCGCGATTGATATAATGACGTATGTGTGAATCATTTTATGTATGTTTATTTAGTTAATTTTTTTTATTTTTTTTAAAGAACAATATTATTTTTTGCTGTAATTGGCGCAGGAAGATTTTCTTCATCCAACATATCACGCATATCGATTTCTATTGTTCGGCTGATCTGCGTAATCGGAACATCGTTCGGGCTTCCTTCAAAAGGATTTACAGAAGCCTCTCCTACACTATCCAATGTATGAAAACACCATGTTACCAATAATGAAAACGGAATATTGAACCATAAAGTCAATCCTTCAAGCACTGTTCCGTCACCTAATTTGTCAAATTCTTTTAATAAACCAAAAGGCACAAAAAGAATGAATAAAAGCAACAAATAAGTCGTAATGGAAGAAAAATTTCTTGGATAAGGAAAGTTTTTAATTCGTTCTGCTTTTCCCTGATTATCGGTAAACTTTATCAATTGCTGATTAATTTGCGTCCACTGAAAATCGTTGATTTCTCCCTTTGCATAGGCTTCCGACAATTCTCTACTTTGACTTGCTATCAGCTGTGTCGCTCTGTTTTTCTTGCTTAAAATATATTGAAGCTCCGCCTCTGAAAGGTAATTTTTCAGTTCCTCATCCAACTTAGACAATCGTTCTGGAATATCATATTTTCTGGCATATTCATCAAACTGCGCCGTATCCATATTTTCCCAAGTTCTCGTCTCACGAAGCTGAAAACGAAGCGCCGTTAACCATGCATAATGACGCAGAAACATCTCTTTTACTTTACCTGAATTTTTAGATGAAAGAGAATCTCGCAAAATATATCCGAAACTTCGGCTGTCATTAATAATTGCTCCATAAATCTGTCTGGCTTCCCAAAGTCGGCTGTAACTCGCATTATTTTTAAAACCTACGATGAAAGCAACCGCCGTTCCCATAATTGCAATCGGTTGCCACGGAAACGAAAGGAAAGTACATCCTAAAAAGTACAAAATGGTAGGAATCGATGATAAAACTGTGAGCCAAAGGATACTTCTCTTTGTCCAGACCGCAAATTCGCGGGCTCCAAATCTTTTTCCTGAGTGCATAGTGTTTCGTTTTTAATAGTTTATTGTTATTATTTTTTAAGGGTTTTAACACTCAGCAAAATTTGTTTCATCAAACCCTAGTTTTTAGTAAACGGAATATTGTTATAAAAACCAATCTGAACCTGTCCGCGGTTTCTGTTCTCCTGAATCTGGTTCATATATCCCGCTTCCACTCTCATATTTTTATTGATTACATATCCCAACGCTCCGTACACCCTGTTTCTGTCGAAAGTCGGACTGTTCAAATGAAGAAAAATTTCATTATAAACAGAACCATAAAATGTTTTCGGAAGTATTTCTTTATTATTGATCGGAATATTAAGTCCTAAAAAATAACGAAACCTCATCCTGAAATCATCTTGCAAAAAACGTTCTTCCAAACGGTAACGATGCTGAAGGTTGAATCTTCCAAACTTTTGTTTTGTAATATATTGCTGAAAAATTCTGTGTTCTATATTTTCAGTTTTTTCACCGTTTATATAAGGTTGACTTAAAATAAAACCATAACCCAACAAAATATTGTTATTGTTTTCCGTTAAATCATATCCAATTCCGGTACGGATCAGGAGTTGCTCCAAATCTCCTCCCATATCAAAATTTCTATACTGGATCTCGTTATGAAAATTTAATTTTTTACTGATTTTATTATTTCCAAAATACATATACCAAGCTCCCAGATCATTTTTTTGGGCATACGAGAATGTTGCCGCCAATGAAAAAATGCTTAAAGCCAACGTTTTCAAAATCTTCATCTTCTTAAATTTTACCTTTATATTTATTATTAAAATCTATCAACTTTAAAAATTCAATATTAATTATCAATAATAAGCAAAATTTAATTGTTGTGAAAATTTTTCTTTTTCAAATAAAAGTTCCTGATCAACGGCTTGTTATGAAGGAACTTGCTCTGTCAACACATCATTTCCTGAGTTATCAAAATACGTACAGGTAAGATGAGTCAGATCCATTTTCCAGCCTTTAATTCCAGTTTCTGCACAGTCTTTACAAAAAGTAGGATAATCTGTACCGCCTTGCTGGTGAAGTTTTAACCTTGATTTAAATTCATCTAAATTCAAATCTTCAGCGATATTCATCATTTTATATTTTGCTCCTGTGGAAACAGATCGATTTTCTGCATCAAAATATTCTGCGTTGCCATCACTCACATAAGTCACATAATTTGCAACTCCCAAATCCTTGAGCGCTTTAATATAATTTGGAAAATCGGCACCGCTTTTTACTTTTTGGTGTTCTGCTTTAATTTCATCAATAGTGAATTTCATTTGTTTATATTTTTTAATTTTTATTTTAATACAAAGCTCATAAAGTATTTTATTCGCATTGAAAATATTTAAGTTAGTAGAGGCTTACTATTTAATCATAAATTTTAAACCTAAGCCCTATTTCCTGCAACCTAAATTCCTAAATCCAAATTTAAAAATTTTTGGAATGCAAATGTATTATAAAATAAAAACTGACGGAATGTTCCGCCAGTTAGTTTTTTCGATATTTCGTATTCAAAATATTAATCTTAAGGATGTTGCTGCATTTTAGCAGGATCGTCATAGTTTACCATCCAGTTAATCCCGAATTTATCGGTAAACATTCCGAAATAGGCACCCCAGAAAGTATCTGTTAAAGGCATTGTCACCTGTCCGTCTACAGAAAGTCCGTTGAACAATTTTTCTGCTTCTTCTTTCGATTCTGCATTGATGGAAATCGAGAAATTGTTTCCCATTTTAAGTTGAGAAGCATGATCACAACCCGCATCGCTTCCCATCAAAACCGTCTCTTTAGAAATAGGAAGAGAAACATGCATGATCTTGTCTTTATCTTCTTCTTTCGCTTCCTGACCTTCCATTGGAGGCATTTCACCAAAAGTTCCGATGTAAGGATATTCTCCTCCGAAAACAGACTTGTAGAAATCAAAAGCTTCTCTACAATTTCCGTTGAATGTTAAATAAACGTTTACTGACGCCATAATGTGTTCTTTTTTAAAGTTGAGTTTAAATTGTAAATATTATCTGTGCTGATCTATTAAAATCATATTACCATCCGGATCTTTCAGGTAAATATGTTCTGGTCCTTCAGTTGATTCGTCTGCTTCTTTTTCAATCTCAATTCCGTTTTCTTTCAGATGTTTCTGAATAGCACGAACATCATCAAAAGATTCAAGATTTTGAGCATTTTGATCCCATCCGGGATTGAAAGTAAGCATATTTCCGTCAAACATTGCCTGAAAAAGACCGATAATATGATCTCCATTTTTCAGGATCAGATAATTCTGATCGATATTCCCCGCCATCTGACTGAAACCTAATTTTTCATAAAAATCCTTCGATTTCTGAAGGTCTTTTACACTTAAACTAATTGAAAATGCTCCTAACTTCATATAGATTTTCTTCTGTAACGATTTAATTATTGATTATTCAACTTTGTTTTAAAGTTCAAAGTTCCGTCATAGCTTTTCCAGTCGCCTCTTAGTTCAATTGTCTGTCCTTCTACTTTTTCTGTGGTTTTATTCCACTTAAAAGTATAAACAAATTTTCCTTTGAAAAGCCCTGAATGCTTTCCTTTATTTTCTTCAGCAAATTCATATTCACCAAACACAACTCCTTTTTTCTTGGCGTCTCTGTATTTTGTGATCGTCAGTTTTCCTTCCAGTTTTGCATAGGTTTTATCAACAAGCGAATATCCTGAAACAAAATATTCCTGATCATTTTTTTTATTCTGTTCAGAAATATTGATCTTCAGTTTAAGTTGCTGCTTATCGTTTCCAATCGTTCCACTGTAAGGCTTGCTGTTATTCAGCCATACATTCGAAATATCAGGCATTTGCGCCATTGCAAAATTGGAAGCTAAAATGAGGAATAATAAAAGTTTTTTCATGTGTTTTGATTTATTTTTAAACTCCGAATTGAGATAAATGATGATTTAAATGTTTAGCAAACATATTATTCCACTCTTTAGAATTTAGTTTTCCAAAAGAAAAAGATTCTTTTCCATCAAAAGCCGAAGCTCCTAACTGTTGAGTTTTTTGGATAAAACCAATCAGTCTTTTCTTTTCATCATCAAAATTCTTTCTTCCCTGAACCAAAAACTGAGGCGATGTAGGAGAGTCTCTAGGATATGCTTTTTCACCCACCACTTTAGGTTTTACGAATCTTTTAAGGATAAATTTTGCAATTGCTCCCGGTTTTTTATGTTTTTCCGGCTCGTATACCATTTCATATGTGATGCAGCAGTGCGCCAACATTTGGTCTACCGTCATTTTACCCCATAATCCGTGGGTATCTTCCACCAGTTTATTTATTCTATCTATATAATTCTGAGCATCTTTCGCATCAAATACATTTTCCATAGCTGATTTTATTTGTCAAAGCAAATATATCAGTTTTTTTGTATCATTTTTCAACTCATACAAAAAATAGTAAAAACACTGAACTACAATAAATTCCGCGCATACTTTGGTATAAAAATCTCAGTAGCATCAGTGAAAATCTATGCTGTTTACAGGAAATAAAAACAGTATTCATGGCTAATAATTATTTTTAACGCTAAGTTCGGAAGGATATTTTAATCGTACTGTTAATTTTTCGTTCGCAAGGGCGTTTTACTAAACTAATGATAGCCATGTTGAATTTCCGTAGCATCTGAACACAAAGGCTTATAGAGATTTTTTACTACTACCTGTTTTTAAGCTTCACAAAGCCGTTTCACTTATAAAAGCCATAAACGTTATCAAAAAAGAAAATCAACACGATTGTGTGTGAAAATCTTTGGAATCTGTGGGAAATAAAAAAATTCGTGCATTGGTGACTAAAAAATAATCAATTCAAATTATCAGAAGAATTTTCGCCGGAAATTTCAACAGATTTTGGATTTTTAAACATCAGCCACATTTTAATTTTTAAAGTAATCCAACCTAAAATGGCGTAAACAATTAAAAGAATACTTAAATGTTTCAAATACGGATATGTAAGTTCTACAGAACCTTTCTGAATCAATAAAATTTTAAAAGCCTGCAAAAAAGGTGTTAATGGAATAATATTCGCGATAAACTGTACAAAAGCTGGCATCGCATTCAAAGGCCAGGTAAAACCACTGATGATAAAAGCCGGAGACGCAATCACCATTAATATCTGGGTAGCTTTTAATGCATCTGGGATCAAAATACTGATCAAAACCCCTAAAAATGAAGCTGAGCCAACGAAAACTGATGTTAATATAATAAAGTTAAAAATCCCTTCCGGCATCGGAACCTTGAAAATCATGTGCATAAAATAATAAACACTCACGATTAAAATTGAAAAAATCCAGATGGGAAAAACTTTAATCAACATCGTTGGAAACGCCCATTTTCGCATTTTTGCATATTCTTTGATGAATGTACCGCCTTGAAATTCTGCGGCAAAACTAACTGCCATTGCCAGTAGAATAACCTGCTGTAAAACTACGGCCAACATCGCCGGCCACATAAAAATTAGGTAATTTCCAGTGGTATTGAATAAGGTAATATAATTGACTTTGAAAGGCTCATATTGCGTTGCCGCTCTCGTGGCGGGCATTCCTGCTTTTTGCAATGCTTTAATAGAAACTCCCGCGGAAAACGTTCCGATCGTGAGCTGTAAAGCTTTTGATGCAAAATTAGCCGTTAAAACATTTCCTGTATTCACATAAACGTTGAGTTCCGGGTATTTTTTTTGAAGAATAGACGCTTCAAATTTCGATGGAATAATGACAACCGCCGCCGCTTCATGTCTTATCACCTCATCTTTAATGCTAAAAGGCTCCTGCAAATAACGAATTACCTTAATGCTTTTATTGTCTTCCAGCATTTCCGTTAACTGGCTCGACAAAGGCGTATTATCCCTGTCAATCACCAAAACAGGCGTATTTTCTACTTTTCCGCTTTTATATACGAAACCCAGCAATGTCGCATAGAAAATCGGTGCTAAGAAAAACACGGTTCTCAAGGTCGAATTGCCGATAAATAGCTTAAATTCTCTTCGTAAAAGTCGGAAAAATTCTTTCATAATTATTTTAGCAATACGTTTGAATTCACCAAAATATCTTTCGCTTTATTCATATCCTTTGGCTTAACTTTAATTTCATAAATCGCGTCCTGAAGCTGATAATCCGGATAGGCAGTTGTGATATCCGCATATTTTGTCAGTTGTTTGATATACAAAATTGTACCTTCTATTTTTTCTTTATTATAAGGAATTTCCATGCTTACAGTCTGCCCTTTTTTGTACCTTGAAATCTGACTTTCAGGGACTGTAAAACGGAAAAAAGTACTATTCGGAATATATCCGTTGAACAGCGCAAAACCAGCCGTTGCCAATTCTCCGGTATTTAAACTGATGGTTTCTATTTCCATATCATTGGTGGCAATTACATATCTTTCAGAATACGCAACATTCGCTTCCTGCAAAGCACCTTTTGCCTGAGAAGCTTGTCCGGCAGCCATTTCTACTTTTTCGAAACGGGTGCCTCTTTTGACATCGTCCAATTCAGCAACCACGGCATCATACTGAGCTTTTGCACCCTGCATTTTAGCATAAATTTCATCATAAGCCTGTGGTGACATCAAACTGTCACGGTACATATTCGAAGCTCTTTTGAAAGATTTCTGGGCAAAATCATATTGCTCTTTCAACCCTTTATACTTCGCCTGAAGCTGTTTCATCTGGTCGGCAGTCGCTCCGTTTTTTGCCATCTGTTCCTGAGCTGTGGCCGCACTTACTGCACCCTGAGCCTGTGCAATTTTAGCAGAAACTTCAGGAATATCAAGCAATGCCAACGTATCGCCTTTCTTTACCGTTTGTCCTTCTTCTACAAGTATTTTCACAATTCTTCCGGTAACTTTCGGAGCAAAAGAGATCACTTCTTTCTTTGTTTTCCCTTCAGAATCATTAAGATTTTCTTTTTTGTTGTCACAACTTCCCAACAAGAGCAAAACAGTACATAGTATAGAGAGATTTTTTTGCATCATTTTAAATTTTAAGGTTGATAAAGTTTAGCAATATCCAATTCCTGAGTAGACCTCATTAATTCTATTCCCGCTCTTCTTTGATTGAAAATTGTATTTTGATATTCGAGTTCGGCAATTTCCAGATCATTTTCGGCATCGATAAGTTGGGAAGATTTGCTAATCCCGTATCTAAATTCTTTTTCAGCCTGAACCAAAGCATTTTTCGCCAATTCTTTGGCTTTAGATTTCAATGCAATCTGAGCGGTGGCAATATCATAATTGGTTTGATTATTGGCTAAGTTCAACGTCAGTTTTTTGAGCGCATCTTCTTTTTGGTTTTGAAGAACTTCTTTACCAATTTTAGCGGTTTCTTCAGCATGTTTTCCTTCATTTCCGTCGAAAATCTCCCATTTGAAGCCTACTCCAGCTGTAATCAAAGGAAGAATATTAATATTTGTCGGGCGCCAATCCAATTTTGCACCCGTGTATCCAATTTCCGGAATAGCAGGAATCACATTTTCCGAAGTCTTTATTCTGCTCCCATACAATCCGATATAATAAGCAGATGCCATTAGCTGAACCTTAGGAATCATCCACGTTCTTTCAGCCTTTATTTTATAATCAGCCGCGACAATTCCATGCTCCAAAGCACGAATCTCGGCTCTCTGTTCGATTCCTTTTTCGGGAGATAATAATTCTACGGGTTCTAAGATAGGTTCAATTAATCTCAAACGTTCTTTGCTGATTCCCGTTAAAATATAAAGCTGCGTTAACAACAATTCTTTTTTGCCCTCATACTCTACCATCTTTGCATTGAGCGTCGCTTGGGCGAGTTCAATTTTTTTATGATCATAAGGTGTAATTAAACCATAACCCAGCGCTTTATCTGCCGTTTTTCTATTAATGTCTAATCTTTTTTCGCTTTCATCCAATACTTTTTTTGATTGATGAATTAAAGCCAACTGGTCATACGCTTTTGAAATATTGGCGACCACCTCATCTTTTGTTTTTTCGAGCAAGATATTTTCAGAAAGCTTTTTCTCTTCAATTGCTTTCTTTAAATATTTCACTTTTCCTCCAGAATATACCACCATTTTGGCATCGGCTTTTGCAATTCCTGAAAATCCTGAAACATTTAGATTGTTATTAAAACTGCCTTCCGGAATCCTGATAAATGGTGTTAAATTAATTTCAGGAGAAGTAAGGCGAGCCGTAGCATTAAGATATCCTGCCTGTCCGCTCATTTCCAACGTCGGAAGAAAGATATCCTTCAATTTATGCTCGTCAAGATCAGTGAGTTTGTTTTGGGTGAGCTGCATCTTCAAATCGGAATCGCGAACCATTGCACTATCCAAAAGCTCCCGGAAATCGGGTGCCGACTGTGCCCAGCCAAAGATGGGAAGCGTAAAAAAACCAAACGTAAAAATCAATAAATTGTTTTTCATGGTTCATGTTTACAACAAATATAATGCAAAAAACAATGTAAAATGACAAGAAATTCCCACAATATGGTGAATTTAAAACTAGTTTAAATTTAGTTTAACGAAAAACGTTTGTTAATCGGGTTTTAAGGAAAATCGTTTAAATTAAATTTGAGATTTGTTTTAATTGAAAATTTGTTAATCTTTACCGTTTTGGCTACTCCAGTTTTGTTCCTTGTTTTTCCCACATCATTTGTTAGTTGTAACCATCTCCGTGTACTAAGTTATATCTATATATTATTTATGCACAGTTAGAGAAATATCATTTACTTTGCGTAGGTTTTAATTAAAAATAAAATCAAGAAATTATACATGAGGAAGAATCCTACCATCCATCAAACTATGGGACAAAAATAATTTTAAGACTAATGAAAATAAAAATATTTCTTATTATCAGCTTCTCATCATTTTTTACGAGTGCTCAAAAAACAAAATTACCTCAATCAAAGCCAACTATTGATGAGTATTTTGGAACTAAAATCATTGATGATTACAGAAATTTGGAAAATTTAGATGACATCCAAAACATGGAATGGATGAAATCTCAGACAGCTTATACCAATTCTGTTTTAGATTTAATTCCTAAAAGGAATTACTATGTAGAAAAAAGATTAGAACTTGATACAAGGCAAGTCTATTCTGTATCAGATTTGAAGATAACAGATAATAATAAATATTTTTATTTAAAGAAAAAAGGAAATGAAAAAATAGCAAAATTATATTATCGAGAAGGATTTCAAGGAAAAGAAGAATTACTTTATGATCCTATTAACTACAAAAATTCAGAAAAAGATCATGATTTTATTATCAATTACATAAGTCCTAGCTTAGATGGTAATAAGATTGCTGTTTCAATAGCTGAAAAAGGTGTAGAGTTATCCGATCTGATTATTATTGATGTAAAAAAAAGACAAATCTACCGTGAAGTACTTACCAATACTGCGCCTGCTAGTTTTGATGGAATAAAATGGTTAGATGATAATAGCGGTTTTTTTTATGTAAATTTTTCTACAATTGATTCTAAATCTAAAGACTTTTATAAAAATACTCAGACTGTTGTTTATAAAATAGGAACTGATCCAAAAAAAATAATTGATGTTTTTTCTGCCAAAAACAATCCTGATTTAAATATTACTGAGGATCAATTTCCTATGATTTTAAATTCTGATATTGATGACCAGTTTTATAAAGGAATGTTGTTAGATTTCCAATCATACAGAAAAACATTCATAATCAATAAAAAAGATTTATTAGCAGGGAAAAAAAATTGGAAATTATTTTCGAAATCAAGTGATAAAGCTAAGAGTTTAGATTTTTTGAATGATCAAGTCATTTTTTTATCATACTATAATTCATCTTTAAATAAATTATGTAGAACAAATATTACTAATCCAAATTTTAAAAATGCTAAAGTATTAGTTCCAGAGAAAACAGATGAAATAATTAAAAGCTATAGAATAACAAAAGATGGTATTTATTACACCACTACTAAAAACGGTGTAGAAGCTAAATTGTATCTATATAAAGATGGAAAGGATAATGTAATTAAACTCCCTTTTCCATCAGGAAATATTGAATTACAGAGTAAAGGGAAAAATTATTCAGATATTTGGATTACCTGTTCTGGGTGGGCAAATGATGAGCAACGTTTTAAATATGATGTAAAAAAGGACTCTTTTATTCCAGAAAACATGGCTCCTGTGGCAGAATATCCTGAATTTAAAGATATTACTGTTGAAGAAATAAGTGTAAAAGCAAAAGATGGACAAGAAATTCCAGTTTCTTTAATTTATAATAAGAACATTAAAAAAGACGGCAAAAACATGGTATTGATTGACAGCTATGGTTCTTATGGAATTTCCTCTAATCCTTTCTTTGCTAAAACTTATTTGTTATGGGTTAATCAAGGAGGAATGGTAGCTATTGCACACGTAAGAGGAGGAGGAGAAAAAGGAGAGCAATGGCATTTAGGAGGATATAAAGAAACAAAGCCTAATACTTGGAGAGATTTGATAGACTGTACAGAATATTTAATACAAGAAAAATATACCTCAAGAGACAAAGTAGCTATTTGGGGAGCCAGTGCAGGAGGTATTACAGTAGGGAGAGCTATGACAGAAAGACCAGATCTTTTTAAAGCAGTCATAGCTGAGGTAGGTTCATTAAACATGCTTAGAGATTATACAAAACCTGATTCTCAGCCTAAAGAGTTTGGAAGCATAAAAGACCCAAAGGAATTTAAAGCTTTATTGGAAATGGACGCTTATCATCACATTAAAAAAGGAGTAAAGTATCCAGCGACTTTCATCACAGGAGGGATAAATGACCAAAGAGTTATTGTTTGGGAGCCTGTAAAATTTGCAGCTAAATTAATGGCTAATGATGCATCTTCTAATCCTGTATTATTAAAAATAGATTTTGAAGGTGGACATGCTGGTAACGTACCTGTTGCTCAACGATACGCTAATTTAGGCGATATGTTTGCATTTGCACTATGGCAATTAGGGCACCCTGATTACCAGCCAAAAGAAAATACAAAAAAATAATGTCTCGTTTTCCTTATCAATTTTTTGAGGAGTATGTGGTATGTACTCATCTATTTTTGAAGTAAAAATTTCCGGAGACAATTTAAGATAACAAAAAAGCAATTACAGACAACCTAAAATTATTTGTGCTTTTATTGAAATAAATCAAAAAACTCCTCGAATCGAGGAGTTTTCTATATATATACGGTTAATTTATCTCTGAACCGCTTTCTTCATCGCATCCGGACGAAGCACTCTGTAACGCACTTCCATATCTTTCGGAATGTAGAAAACCAATGGCAATTTGCTGTTGTATCTTACGGTTTCAGGCTTTAGGTTGACAAATTGTTTCGTCAGCTTCTGATCCGGACATCCCATTAATGTACCACCTACTTCACCTTTAGATTCCACATCGTAATAGGTGTAACCCCAACCTTGTAAATCCTGAGTTTTCACTTCGCCCATCATAAAGTGTCTATTGCAATCCAGCATTTTTTCGGCACCTACGAAGAATTCAACTTTTAAGTCATTTTCGTTTTTAGCAACAGGTAACTGAATATATACTTGCTTATAACCTTCTTTCGCTTTAGGAAACATTTCAATCTCCAGTTTGGCAAACTTCTCCGCTTTATTTTGTGCAAAAGCATTCATTCCAATCATCATTACCAAACCTGTCATTAGTGTCTTTGAAAATTTCATAATTTTTGTATTTTAATTTTACAAATTCCTAAAAGCCAAAAATCATTCCAAAATCTCGATATCAGTGCCTTTCGAGTGGGAATTCATCTGCGGCGCATAATAGTTCTGCATCGTCGTAATACCGTTTGAGAACTTTCCGGATGCATTGGCAATATAATCATATTCAAATACATACTTACCTTTTGGCATGTATTGAATATAAAAATTTGTAGACGCATCTTTAGTAGATTGATAATATCCTAAATTATTCTTCCACTGATAACCGGAAAGCACGTCCAGAGGCTCAAACCCAGCTGCTCTCATATCTTTGATATGAATAAACTCCATCGCACGATCGGTATTCAAAATCATTCGTACCGTTACTTTATCTCCTACTTTTAATGGAGTTTCGGATGAAATTTTCTGCAATTCTTCCCCGTTCACGGTCTTTACTTTTTTGTATAATTCTTTCGTAATCGAGATGTAATTTTCGGAAGATTTTATTTTATTTAAATCTTCATAATATTGCCAGAACAATCCTCCCTGAACAATTCCCGCACCAGGTTTTGTTACCGTAACAGTCGCAAGGTTTTTATTTAAAATATCAGATTTTACCACAGATTTCACATATCCCGTTGCCTGAGTTTGTGGTTGCAATTCTTTTCCGCCCCAAACGATGGTTGCTTTATCACTTTCAGCACTCGTCCATGATTTCCCTGAATTTAAAATCGTAAAAATAACCTCTGAAGTGCCTCTTGAAGTTCCCCACGAATTAACCTCTTTTTGAGTAATCAGCCAGATTTTCATGTCTTCAATGAACTTTTGATCGTTTGGTTTTAGCTTATTAAATGCTTCCAAAGCACCTGCCTGATTCACCACTTTTGAGCTAAACCAGCCCCAGCCATCCCGATTTTGTTTCCAGTAAACACCCTGTGTTTTTGAGTCTACCGAAGTTTCTTTTAAGTAATTCAATATTTTATCTGAAACGTCTTTTAAGCCATAATCATTCATTAACAAAGCGGCACGATGCAATCCGAAGAAGGTAAAATCTGTTAATTTTGCCGTTTTTGCTTTTTGCTTAATTAAGGATTTTAAAGAAGCTCCTTTTCCTCTCAGCGGGTATTCTTTTTCCCAGTAATTTCGGGTATCCAGATAATCCAATGTCCAGTTGGTCCAGACATTTTTTTCATTCGAATCATAATATTTACCCATTTCATTATCAACATATCCAATCAGGTTTTTCACTAATTCTTTTTGTTCAGAATTTTGATAATTTTTCATATTACCTTTCAACCAAGAATTAATTTTTCCTAAATTTTTAAGAATATACAATGAGGTTGAATATGAACTAGGATACCCCTGATACCAAGAGAAACCACCATCCGGATTCTGCAGTTTTTTGAAATCATCCCAATCCTGATTGATCGAATTTTTCATCGTATTTGCATCGAACAACAAAGCTAATTTAGCCATTTGTTCCCCTTCATTTTTACTTTCCAAAACCCAAGGTGTTTCATCCAGCAGCAATTGTTTCAGCTCCTGATTTTTTTCAAGATTTGAATTGAGTAATCCTTTATTCTGATATTCTTCGAAAACGGTTTTCATTTTCGGATTAGCTTTAAAAATTTCGGATGCTAAAACATCAGCAAACCATTTATTAAAGATCACATCCGCAGAATTATTAGGGTCATTTTTCAAACTTGGAAGCGCAAACATAATCTCCCAAATCGGATTGGTCGTCAGTTCCAACGTATTTGAAACGTTAGAAATCGTTGATGAATTGGCATTTTTAAGATTTTCCAGTTCAAAAGTCTTCGTTTCACCTTCTTTTACAAAAATAGGAAGAGCGTCTGTCACCAACATTCTGTTCGGAAGAATAGCCACTGCTTTTTGTTCGCCATCAGAATATTGTCCGGCCTTTGCAACGATTTTTAAAATAATCGAAGAAACGTTATTCGGAACTTTCACTTTCCATGTTAAAACAGAATTTCCATTTTCATCAACCGAAAAAGCCTGCTCTTTATTATATCCTGAAACAGCTGTTAATGTACTCAATCCGAATTTTTCAGAAATATCTTCATTCGTAAAAGCGTCCAAAATCTGTAACTGTGCCGAACCATTTAATTTTTTGCTCGTTAAGTTTGATAATTTTGACTGTAAATTCAGTTCATCACCTTCTCTTAAAAATCTAGGATAATTTGGAGTAACTGAAAATTCCTTCTGAGTAACCACTTCTTTCTGCAAGGTCGCTGCTCTTGCGTCTTTGGTGTGAGCTAAGAACATCAATTTCCATTTCGTTAATGCTTCGGGAGAAGTGAATTCAAAGCTTACATTTCCTTCGGAATCCGTTTTAAGATCAGGATAGAAAAAAGCGGTTTCATTTAAATTCTGACGAACAGGAATTTTATCTGATGAATCTTGATCTAGCTGATCCGTATATTCCGCTTTTTCCTGTTCGTTCAATTGTCTTCCAGAAGCTAAAATATCTATGGCAGCATCATCAACCATGGCTTCTTTTTTCATTCTCATTGCTACGGGAGCTGCAGAAGGACTTGGAACTCTTGAACTGAAAACTTTCACACCTGCAGTCCTTCCTGATAATTCACTTAATACAGTATATTGCATTTCATCATCAAACCAATTAAACTGAGGAACTTCCACATAATTTCCATTGAAATATTTCGATCTTTTTTCGTAATATTTTGAATAAAGACTTTGTCTCATATCGTAAGATGAAACAATGGAATAAGGCATATAAAGTCTTTGCCAATTGAAGCTATTTACCGCAAACTGATCTAGAGACATATCATACATATTCGCCAAAACCTCAGCATTCATCTTTTCTTTATCACTTCCTAAAACTTTTACAGACCATTTTTCCTTTGAATTTGGTTCCAGCTTATCTCTGAAAGTTACTGTTTCAATCTTTAAAGGCTGTTCTGTACTTTTAATTTTTAAATCAACACTTTCTGTCTGAATATCATTAAAAGCAACAATCTGAAACTGAAGGTTCAAGGTTGAAACGGATGGGTCTTTTGGGATTTCCATCGAATATTCTAGCATTCCGTTTTTGAATTGATGAACTTCTGAAGTTGTTTTTCCTGAACCATTTTGGATGAAAACAGTAACCAAAGCATCAGGGATCGCAGAATAAACATACACTTTTGCTTTTTCTCCTCTTGAAAATTCGGTTTTAGGATCTAAAACGGATAAGAATGTTTTTTGATTTGGCTTTAATGATTTTTTATCCCAAACATTAAAATTCTGAGCTGTTTTAATAGTATCCTTTCCTTCAATATTATACAATTCCAGCTGATATGTTCCCGCTTCTAGTTTTCCAAGATCAAGATCTGAGGAAGGCTGCTGCGTTTTGGTAATAATAACTTTTTCAGTTTTCCAGTTTTTCAGTTCATCATTTTTATCATAAAAATCATGCGGAAATTTGCTGTAAAACTCTGCCTTCGAGTATTTTGGCTGATCCTGAATGACGGCTTTAAAGTTCTGTCTGAAAATTCTGTCCGGCTCCTGAAGTTTAGTCAATTTTACCTGATAAGGCTTTTTAACATCCTGCTCATTATAATTTTTAGTTTCAACTTTCAGTTTTAAATTATTATCAGAAAACGTATTTTCAATTTCATCAGTTTTAATATAATGAGAAACCGAAGCCACTTTAAGGTTGGTATCCGCCGATTGCGTTTCGCCGTTAATATCTGTTACCGAAGCATTAATTTCATAATTATCTATCTGGATGCCTTCCACATTTTCATCTTTTTTAAGATCTAATTGAATGGTAAATTCTCCTTTCTCGTTTGTTTTAACCTCCCCTAAAATCGAGTTTTCATTATCATTATTTTGCGGATACCAACTGAAATATCGCCAACGGATATTACGTTTTTTAATTTCATAGTCTACCGTTGTATTACTCAGGGCCACACCGGAAAACATCATTGCTTTTCCTTTCAGCTCGGTGGTTTGTCCATATTTATAATCTCCTTTTACAGGCTCAAATGTCACCTCGAACTTTGGTCTTTTGTATTCTTCAACACGTATATCTTTGTATCCGCCTGTTCCGCCATCGGTTTCCAAAGTAAATCTTCCGTTAAGCTTACCTTTTGGCAACACAAAACTTCCATGATAAGAACCAAAATCATTCGTGGTAAAATCCTGCGAAGTTACTTCCTGATAATTGGCATCTTTCAGCGTAATTTTCTGTTTTAAATCTGAAGCAACCGATTCAGTTTCTTTGTTAATTTTTGTATTGATTACTTTAAAATAAACCGTTTGTCCGGGTCTGTAAATGGCTCTGTCTGTAAAAATCTGTGCCTGAGTGCGGGTTTCTTTATTGGGATTTCGATCCGCATAATATTCCCTGTAAACATTAATGAATTGATAATCGTTGGTCTTCGGCTGCTGAACCAGATATTTTACATAATAGTTTTTAGAAGGCAAAGTAAAAATACCGTTCGTATCTGTTTTAGCTTGGGTTTTAGTCAGACTTTTACCATTGGTGTATTCGTAAAATGTAAGATTTTCGTTAATTATAGGTTTGCCATTTTCACTGTTGACCAATTTAAGATGAGTAGAATTTAATTCGCCGCCGCTTTTACTTTGGTAAATAATTTTATGGTTTGAAACTAAAAAATAGAAATTCTGTCTTTTATCATTTTCGTTGCCCGTAACGTTATATTCGGCAATATATACTCCTGAAGGAAGTGATTTTATTTCCAAAGAAGTGGAATGATTCTGATAATCTTTGGCATCCGTTACCTGAAAAACTTCTTTTCTTACCAGATTTTTTTTAATCGTGTTGAAAAGATCTGAGTAAGAATTTCCCGCATATTGCATAAATAAAGTAAAATCATCTTTCACTTCATAAATATTCAAAGAAAATTCTGAAATATTTTTGTGGTCGGCCACAAAATGAATCGGGAGATTAGGCTGCGTCTGCTGCTCATATCTGAAATTAAGCGTCGGAACTTTAATTTGTTCTTCAATATTTTTGACATTCTCAATAAAAGGAGATTTCGGATACTGAGCTTTTGCCTGACTGGCGATTTCTAAGGCTGCCTTCTGTTCTTTTTTAGAAATCAGCTGAGACATGATCTGTTCCATCACCAAAACTTTATAATCTCCTTCTGTAGAAGATTTAACAAGGCTTTTCAACTGCTCCAGTTTATCTTTGCATTGGTTGAAATTGCAGTTTTCCTCCAGCTTCTGATGCATAAAATACAGTTTTGAATTTCCTGAATTCTGAGCAATTAATCCATCAAAAATAGCATCAATTGTTTTTCTATTTTCAGCGAGTTCATTTTTAGTAAAAAGCTGATTATCCGAAAAGAAATTTACTTTTTTCAAATCATACCAATCTGCCAGAGTCGGAAAATAAGTAATGTCTTTTGTGTTAGAAAAAAGATCTTTATATTTTAATAACGCTACTTTTTTCATTTCAGACGTCTGCTGATCCAACTCCTGAAAATTCTTCGTCAGATAATTTTTAAAATCAAGCTTGCTCCAGGTTTCGATCTGCGCTACATCCTGCGAATTCAGATTGGTTCTGCCATTTACTTTCCATGAATTTTGCTGATAGTAATCCATAAAAAAGCCATTTGCCAACACCTTAAAAACAATTTTATCATCGCCTTTCAGCTGCTTTTCGGCATTCTGAATTTTAGTAAAAAAACTCGAAGCCGCATTATTCTGTTCATCATCCGAAGTTGTATTCAAAATACTGAATTCAGATTTTAGAGAACGGATGAGCTGTAAGGTATTGTTTTCTTTCATAGCCTGTTTTTGAATGTCTAAAACAATGGGAAGATTAGATTTATACGTTCCTTTTTTACTGTTTTCTTCTACTTTTTTCCATTGATCGTCGTAGTATTTTTGTGCCTGTATTCGGCCGAAAACACTCAAACATAAAATGAGGGTTAAGAATTTTATATATTTCATTATTGTTTATTTTTAATTTCAATTTTATCGCCTTTGGTTCTGGCATTCATCTGCGGAGCGTAGTAATTCTGCAACGTGGCAAATCCGCTTGAGAAATTTCCCGACGCGTTGCATATCAAATCATATTCAAATACATATTTCCCTTTCGGCATATAGTAAATATAGAAATTGGTAGATGCATCTTTTGTAGCCTGATAATACCCCAGATTATTTTTCCATTGATAACCCGAAAGCACATCTACAGGCTCTAATCCGGCAGCTCTCATATCTTTTAAATGAACATACTGCATCGGTCTATCCGTAACAAGAATCATTCTTACGGTCACTCTGTCTCCTACATGTAACGGACTATTTTCTGTAATTTTCATTAATTCTTCTCCATTTTCAGTGGGCATTTTTTTATAAAACTCTCTGGTCATGGCAATATACGTTTCGGTAGATTTTACTTTACTTAAATCATCATAATATTGCCAGAACAATCCTCCCTGAACAATTCCCGGGCCAGGTTTTGTAACAGTAACTTCTCCCAGATCCTGATTTATCTTCTCAGATTTTACAACCTGCTTAAGATATCCCGTTGTTTTCGGATTAGGAGCAATTTCTTTTCCGCCCCAAATTACTTTGGCTTTATCGGCTTCCGGAGTCGTCCAGGATTTTCCAGAATTCATCAGGATATAAATTATTTCCGCAGTTGTTCTAGAATTTCCCCAAGAATTAGTTTCTTTCTGGGTGGCCAGCCAAACTTTAGCCTCTTCAATAAAATTAACATCTTTTGGACTTAATTTGTTTAATGCTTCAATAGCGCCCGCATGATTAACTGCTTTAGACTCATACCATCCCCAATCGTTCAGGTTTTTCTTCCAATACGCTCCTTGTGTTTCGGAGGAAACTGATGTTTCTTTTAAATAATTAATTAGTTTATCCGACGGAACTTTTAAGCCATAATTATCAAAAATAAGCGCTGCACGATGAACTCCATAGAACGTAAGATCTGTTAATTTAAACTGATCTGCACGCTCAATAATCATTTTTTTCAATCTTGCTCCTTTCTCGCCCAGCGGGTATTCTTTTTCCCAATAACGTCTTGTATCTAAATAATCTAACGCGAAATTACTCCACGGGTTATCTTCTTTTTCTTTCCAGTGCATTTCCAGCTCAGTATCAATATAGTTTATCAATTTAGAGACCATTTCTTTTTGCCCTATCATTTGATATTCTGAAATTCCGCCTTTCAGCCACTCATTCATTTTTCCTAAATTTTTAAGAATATATAATGAAACAGAATAACTGCTTTTATAACCCGGAAGCCACGGGAAACCACCATCACTATTTTGATAGTGCGAAAAAATATTCCAATCTGAATTGATGGAATTTTTCATCGCATTCACATCAAAAAGTCTGGCCACTTTATTCATTGTTTCCGCCTCAGATTGCGAATGCAGAACCCACGGTGTTTCTTCCAAAAGAACCTGTTTCAATTCCTGATTTTTCTCTAAATTACTTTTCAGAAGATCTGCAGATTTATATTCATCAAAAACTGCTTTCATTCTTGGATTTGCTTTAAAAATTTCTGTTCCTACAATGTCGGCAAACCAAGTATTGAAACGCGAATCTGAACTGATATTAAGGTTGTCGCTTAAATCAGGAAGGGCAAAAAGGATTTCCCAAACCGGATTCGTTTTCAGCTCTAATGTATTACTGAAATTAATCGCTGTTGATGAAACATCTTTTGTTAAATTATCTATTTTAAATGTTTTCGTTTCGCCTTCTTTTACAAAAATCGGAACGGTATCTGTTAAAATCATGGTATTAGATAAAACCGCAACCGGAATTTGTTCACCATCAGAATATTTTCCCGATTTGGCAATTACTTTTATAATAATGGAGCTGAATTTATGGTAAGGGGTTTTTATTTTCCAGCTTACAACAGAATTTCCGGTTTCTTTTACTTCAAAATCTTTAATGGAAGATGCGATCGCAAACTGGGAGGTAATATCTTCATTAGTCTCCGCATTTAAAATCTGAAAAGATGCCGAACCTTTCAATGCCTTCTTGGTAAGGTTTGAAATTTTTGCTTGAAAATCAAGTTCGTCTCCTTCTCTTAAAAACCTTGGATAATTTGGAGTTACAGACAATTTCTTTTGAGTAATAATTTCTTTTTCCAATGTAGCTGCTCGGGTATCTTTTGTATGTGCCAAAAACATCAGCTTCCATTTTGTTAATGCTTCCGGAGTTGTAAATTCAAAGCTTACATTTCCGTTGATATCTGTTTTTAAATTGGGATAGAAAAATGCAGTTTCATTTAGATTCTGGCGGGCTTTTACCTCATCAAGAATTTCTTTCTTATCGCTTGGTTTTTTAATATCATCCTTATCTAAAACTCCGTCATAATCAGTGTCTTCATATTTTGAAAAACGATTTCTAGAACCTTTAAAACTACTTTCAAGTTCTAGGGCGGTAACATTTTTAGGTTTAGGACATCCATTATATTCAGGCAATCCGGGAACAGTGGGGCACGCATCATTTCGATCATCAATTCCATCACCATCAACATCCGTGGTTAAGCCGTATTTTATTAAAAGATTATATAAAACATCATCATCAAACCAATTAAATTTTGGTTCACTAACATTTTTTCTTTCAAGATAGTTTACTTTTTTCGACCAGTATTCTTTTTCAATAAAATTTTCAATATTAAAATCTTTTATAATATTTGGTGGATAGTAAATCGTTGACCATCTGTAATTGTTTACCGCAAATTTGTCTAAAGATTGATCATACATATTCGCCAAAACCTCCGCAACAACTTTTTCTTTGTTTCTCCCTGTGATTTTCACACTCCATTTTTCTTTGGAGTTCGGCTCTAATTTATCCCGAAAAGTCGTTAATTCTATTTTTAACGGATCTTCATCTTTTTTCACATAAATATCAGCATATTCATTCTGAACATCATTGTAGTGAGCCACTACAAACTGAACATTATATTTTACAACTTCTTTATTTTGAGAAACCGGAAAAGTAAAAGAAATAACTCCGTTCACAAACTTTTTTCTTTCAAATTTTGGTTTTCCGGTTCCATCCTGAAGATAAATATTTACCGTAGCATCAGGAATCGCAGAATAAGCATACAACTTTACCGAAGAACCACGATGCACTTCTTTTTTAGGACTTACAACTTTCAAAAACGGATATTGATTTTTACCTAAACCTTTAGTACTCCAAACGCTGAAATCCTGCTCCGCTTTGATAGAATCTTTCCCTTCAATATTATAAATGAGCAATCGATAAGTTCCCGCTTCTAATTTGCCAAGATTTAATTCTTTTCCTTTATCTGTACGGTCGATAATCGTTTTTAATCTTTCCCAATATTTCTGATCTTCAAATTTATCATATCGGTCATGAGGAAATTTGCTTAAAAATTCTTCTTTTGAAAGTTTTGGAAGATCCTGAATATTCTTCTTAAAATTATTCCTCAACACTCTTTCAGGTTGCTTAAGCTGAATTAATTTAACCTTATAATTTTTATCCAGTGCAATTCCGTTGTAATTGAATGTTGATACTTTCAATTTTACCTCATTTTCAGCAGAAGTTTCTTTAATTTGTTCAGCCTCCAGATAATGCGAAACGGAAGCTACATTGACATCTGTAGTGGCTGATTGTGTTTCTCCGTTAATATCCGTAATACTTGCTTTTATTGTATAACCATCGATTTGAATACCTTCTTTATTCTCATCTTTTTTAAGATCAATTTTAATAATAAATTCTCCCTTTTCGTTGGTCTCCGTTTTTCCTAAAATTGGATTGTAATTGTTGTAGATATCTTCATACCACCAAAAGTATCTTTTACGGATATTTTCTCTCTTAATCTCATAATTTACAACAGCATTATTCAGGGGAATACCTGAAAAGGTAAGCGCTTTTCCCTTCAGTTCAATAGTTTCGCCATATTTATAATCATTTTTAATGGTATCAAAAACAATTTCAAATTTCGGACGTTTGTATTCTTCTACAGAAAAATATTTTGTACCATACAAATCTCTTATGTCATGTCTTCCGGATGTACTTAAACTGAATTGTCCATTCATTTTATCCTTCGGAAGCACAAAAGATCCACTGTAAGATCCGAATGAGTTTGTTTTAAGCTTTTGAGTAGAAATAACCTGTCTGTTTGCATCATATAAAGTAATTTCCTGTTCATTATCAACAATCAAAGCATCTCGTTTTTTTTCAAAATCAGGATACGTTGAAATGACTTTAAAATGAACCGTTTGGCCAGGTCTGTAAATTTGTCTGTCTAAAAAAATCTGACTTAAAGGGCGTTCATCTCTATAATCATGATTCCATTCGTACTCATTATTCAATAGATTAAAGTCATTAGAATCTGGTTCATAAAGAATTTCTGTACGGCTATAGTGATCAACCTTGGGAGCAAATCTTGCAAAATTATCCGTTTTAATAAGAATTTCAGTTTCACTCACATTCGAATAATCTCTAAAATCATATTGTTGCAATTTTGTATTTGGTTTTATTTCGCCATTTTCCCTTGAAAGCAAAATATAATTTTTATTCTGATCATAAATCACCCTTGAAGAAGTCACAATCATCAAAAATCTAGAAATATCTTCACCGTTAATATATTCTGCAATATAAAGCCCTTTCTGAAGCAGATTCATTGCTAAAGAAGTTGTGTATGTTTTGTAATCCTTTTTATTTGGCAAAGAAAAAATATTCGTCCGTACGGTTGTTTTATCTATTTTATCAAAAAAATCTTTATAATTAAGTTTTTCTAAATATTCAAGATTATTCTTAAAATCATTAACCTTGTAAATTTTAACTGTAAAACGATCCGCATTTTTATGCTTAGCAACAATATGAATTGGTTTTTCAGGTAAGTTATGCACATCATAAGTAAGCTCTACAAAAGGTGCTTTTATTGTATTTTCCTGCGAAACAATGTTACTTAGAAATTTAGAATTCGGATATTCCAGTTTCATCTTATCAATAAGTTGCACAGACTCCAAAAACTTTGATTTACGGTTAAAAAAATCTACAACATCTTTAGTGATTAAGATCTTATAATCTGCTTTTACAGGTGAGTTGATTAAAGAAATCTGTTGAGTAATAAAATCTTCTTTATCCTCTCCCGAACTTTCAGAAATAAGTTTTTGATGTTGAAAATAAATTTTAGGATTTTTATCATTAGAATCAATTAAATTCTGATATAAAGTAGAAATAATTGTCTTATTTGCTTTTAATTCATCCTCAGTGAAAATATAATTATTCTTTAGAAAATCTATATTTTTTTTAACCTTCCAGTCGTAAAGTGTAGGAAAAAATTCAAAATCGCTTTCGGTTTTAAAAGCTTCTTTATATTTCTCTAAATCGATTTTCTTTAATTTAACATCAATCTTAGAAAGCTCTGCAAATCTTTGAGTATAGAAATTTTTAAAATCCAGTTTGGTCCACGACTCTATCTTTGAAAGATCTCCTTCGTTAAGATTCGTTCTTTTTTGAATCTCCCACTTTTTTGTATCAAAATAATCCTCAAAAAATTCAATTTCCAGCACTTTGAAAAGTAAAAGATCATTTTTACTCATCCTTTTTTCTGCCTCTTGTATTTTAGCAAAAAAATCAGATGCATAATTATTTTTCGGATCGTCTTTAGTTTCTTTATAAATTGTAAATTCCGTTTTCAGAGAGCGTATAAGTTGCGTCGCATTTTTTTCTCTGATGGCCTGATTTTGAATTTCAATTACGATCGGCAGGCTGGATTTCACATTTCCGCTGTTGTAACCTTCTGCAATTTTTTTCCATTGATCTTCATAATAGTTTTGCGAATAAAGAAAACTACACGAAAAAATAAAAAATAACAAAACACATTTGCAGATGTTTTTCATAGGTATTAATTTTGATAAATGAACGTTTTAAAAATACTGAAAAAATCCGTTATCGATAGTCAATTTTACGTATCCTTAATGGGGACTCTTTTTGCAGTGTTTTTCATGGAAGAGCAAAACACCTTCCGTTATCCCACGGTTTGCTTAATTTTTATCACCTATTTCAGTGGTTATCTGTATACTAAGTATCAATATACCAAGCATTTCTTTAAAATTTTAGTATTAAATGCTATTGCAGGGATTATCTGTGCAATGCTGATTTATCATAATCATAATGAAATCAGACTTCTAAAATGGTTTATTATTGTCGTGTTAGGACTTCTCTATAACAGTTTTTTTCTCGATGTTTATATTCGGAAAATCCCTTTGTTAAAAGTATTTTACGTGGGATTGGTCTGGGCATTGGTGAATTGCTGGCTTACCTTGCCACAGTTCAATCTTCCGATTTTCTTAATCAGTTTTTTCTTCATTACCGCGCTGGTTTTACCATTTGACATTCGGGATATGAAAAGCGATACGGTTAAAACTTTTCCCATGATTATTGGCGTTCAACACACAAAAAACATTGCTTATCTCCTTATTTTTGCGAGTAATATTCTTGCGATTTTATATTTGGATTTAAATTATTCAATTTCATTTTTTTTATCAAGTATCATCACGTATATTTTAATTTATTTCTCTGAAAATGAAAGGGATGACAGTTATTTCTCTTTTGGAGTGGAAACATGCTCTGCACTTCCTTTTTTATTTCTAGCAATAATGGAGTATTTTTGACGAATGAAAATCAAGAATCTTTCCCTTTACAATTTCAAAAACCATACTGAAAAAAAGTTCGACTTTTCTCCGCAAATCAACTGTTTTGTAGGGAATAACGGCGCGGGAAAAACCAATATTCTTGATGCGCTGCACTATCTTTCGGTAGGAAAAAGTTTTTTAGGAAATACCGACCTTAACAATATCAAAAACGAAGAAGATTTTTTCACCATAAGCGCTGAAATTCAAAATGATGAAAGCGAAGATATTATCCGAATAACTCAGCCTAAAGAATCAAAAAAAGTCATTAAAAAAAATGACAAAAGCTATGATCGTATGGCAGATCATATCGGATATTTACCAAGTGTGATGATTTCTCCTTATGATTCTAATTTAATTTCAGATTCCGGAGAAAGTAGAAGAAAGTTTTTAGATTCCATGATTTCTCAGACAGATTCTGAATATCTTTTTCATCTGATTCAATATCAAAAAACGATTCAGCAGAGAAATGCTTTGTTAAAATATTTCGCCAAAAATCGTGTTTGGGATAAAGATTCTTTAGATATTTATAATGATCCAATTACTAAATTCGGGACCAAAATTTTTGAAAAAAGACGAACTTTTGTAGAAAAACTCAATCCTATTGTTCAGAATTTTTACAGTATAATTTCGGGTGGAAAAGAAACGGTTTCAGTAATTTATGAATCTCATCTGCTTGAAAATTTCGACTTTTCTCAACCTCAAAAAAAGTTTAATGATTTACTGAAAGAAAGTCTGGAAAAAGACAGAATGCTGACTTACACATCCAAGGGAATTCACAAAGATGATCTTTTATTTGAAATGGATGCCGTTTTAATCAAAAAAATTGGCTCTCAGGGACAGCAAAAATCATTTTTAATTTCATTGAAACTGGCTCAGATGAGTCTTGTAAAAGAGCTGACGAATAAAACGCCTATTCTTCTTTTGGATGATATTTTTGATAAGCTTGATGATACAAGGGTTTCGCAATTGATTGAACTGGTAAATCAGGAAAATTTTGGTCAGATTTTTATTACAGATACACACCGAGAACGCACAGAAAATGTTGTGAAAAAAATTAATGAGGAAAGCATAATTTTTGAAATTTAATAATGAAGAAAATTTTATTAATTATACTAGCTTGTATTTTCTCTTTTTCCTTTGGACAAAAGAAATTTACCATTAATGAGCTTATAAATAGTTTTCCTTTAAATAAAGCTACCAAGGTCAAAATAATTTCATATAATATTGATTTCCCCGGCCCAGCACCTATTCCACCTCCTCCAATCGGAAAAGATGGAGACTCAACAGCGATCAAAAAATTCATTGCCAATCAAAAGTTTCCAATTACGTTAGAAAATATTATTGGGAAAGAGGACTTGGAAGGAATTAATCAAAATAAAACACTTAACTTTAAGGAAACAGTTGAGTTTTCAAAATTACTCTACAATACTTGTGGAAAATTCCAAAGTGGATTACGTGAAGTAACTAAATGTTTTTTTCCTAGAAACGCTATTTTATTTTATGATGAAAACGACAAAGTTTTTGAAACATTAGAAATATGTTTTGAATGTCATAGAATGGATTATCATTCAGGAAAATCAATGGAAGTCAACTACATGTGTGATAATTTCTATAAAAATTTAGAAAAATATTTTCAAAGTAAAGGATTGCAGACTAAATACATAAGAAAATAATGAAGAAGAAAAAACGAGAATTTCAATCCTCAGATTTAGTAAAATCCTTTGCCCGAATTTACGGTTTTGAAGGAAAGTTGGTTGCATTCGAGATTAAAGACTTTCTTGAAGAATATCTGGATGAAAGTCTTTTTAGCGAGATAAAGACTGTAAATATTGAAAACAAATGTATTATTATTAAAATTGATTCGCCATTGCTAAAACATGACTTTCAAATGCGAAAAAGTTTTTATCTGAAAAAATTTCAGGCAAAATTCGGAGAAGAAAAATTTAATGATCTTCAGATTTTGTAGTCATCGTACTACTCATTAAATCGTCTGCTTTTTTATCTAATCCTGAACGTAATGGAAGGAAAAATTTCAATGGATGTTTAATAAAATATTTGAAAATTTCTCTGTAAATCATACTTACCTGTCCAAAATTCAATTTTCTTGATCTGAAAGCTAAAAACATAGATAATGAAAAACTTACCAAAAAGTTAAAAAATCCGATCAGGAAAACCGTTATAAAAGAAATCCAAAACGTATAAGAATCCACAGAAAAATCTTTCCCGTACAATCCAATGGCGAAATTTCCTGCTGCAAAAGTAATGTGGCGGATATCCAAATCTAACCCGAAAAATAATCCTACCGGAGCCGTCGCTCCCAAGAAAACCCCAAACCAGAAATTGGAAACAATTCCCGGCCAGTTTTTAGCATAATAGGTAGACAAACCTTTCGCGAATTTTTTACCAAAAATCTTTCTGATCGAAAAATTTTTCGCAATACGCTCCGGGATTTGATAGAAAACAGAATTATTCCCAATATTTCCTGAAATAATTCCCGAAATAAAAAGATAAAAACCGGCAATACTCGCGTGTAAAATTGCTTTAGATTTGAATGGATCCAAATCCTTCAACAATTTATCTGATCGGTCAACTGCTAAATTTTGTGAGAAGAAAACATCTAAACCGTAAATTATTAACAAAGCAATAGGAAATGATAGTAAAACATTCCCAACAAATGCAATAAACTGACTTCGGAATAATTTTGAAACCAAATGAGCAAATTCAACGTAATTACTCTTGTTATTCCCTTCTTCAGAAAGAATTTTCGTCATCGTAGCAGCCGTCATTGCAGGCTGTTTGGTTGCCAATGTAAATCCCATCAGATAGATCATTACAAATCCCATCGCATAATTCATAGAATACAAAAATGCATGGGAGAAATCACTTCCTGGAACATAACCGTAAAGCATTTTCAAAACACACAGTGCGCCCACGATAATCCCACCACCACTGGCTTTGTAGAACATCGTCATATATTCTTTCTTGGTTGAAGTAATGTAATGCGACCCTGTTTCCGCCGTATGATTAGTAATTAGGTGTGAAATTAATCTTGTACTATCATTAATTAATTCTGAGATATTATTTTTATGAGATTTGTAGCTTAATACGTTAAATATTAACTGCTTTGATTTAATTAAAACATCTTCTTCATTATCAATTACCAATAATTGAACAATCTCAAAAATACGTTGTAATTGTTGTCTGATTTTAAGAAGAGATTGATTAATTTTCCCTGAAATTCCATATTTGGAGGAATTTTTAAAGGCAATATTAACGAAATCCTGGCATTGCTGAATATAGATTTTTATCTGCTTATATCTGCTGTCTTTAGAGTGTAACTGAATTTCAGGATTTGCTTTAAATTCTTCAGCCAAATCTTCTAATTCATTTTGTAAAGCTAAAAACGGGTTGTCAAAATTTCTATATTCCGGAGCCATTCTCACAACCTCAACCTCCATCGCTGCTCCTGTCACGCGCCATGAAAGAATATTCATTGAAAATATCAGTTCGTTCTTCACCTTCGATTTAAGAATGAAATCAGAAATTCCTACAATTTCAAAGAATTCATTAATTTCATTTTCAGGAAGATTATGAAGATAGCTTAAATCTTTTTTTGGTCTTAAACTCACATTGTCAATTAAATACCAAACGGTTTTTTCATTAACAACAGGCGGAAGAATTTTATTTAGAATTCTCTTCTTTAATTCAGGAAAAAAGGCATTTTCCGATAAAATATTAGCTTCCGTTAAGGATAAATTGAACGGTCTGTCATCAAAAACACGAGAAATGTAATGTTTAAAATTTTCACTAGTTTCCGGATTTTCTTTGAAAAAATTCAAAACATCTGTGAAATCACTTTCTTTTGCAGCTTCTAAAAATTCAGCTAAAGGATCGAGTGAAGACGTTTCGTTCTTAAAAGAAAAATACTTTTTAAGAACAGATTGAAAATGGATACCGGAATTAAAAAATTTCATTAATGCAAAGATACTATTTCAAACTCACATTTCTCATTTGTCTCATGATCCAATTGTGTTTCTTTCTTAAATAAGCCGAAGGATTTTTCGGGTCATATTTCTTTGGATTTGGCAAAACAGCCGCTATCCAAGCCGCTTCAGAAGTGGTTAAGTCTTTCGACGATTTATTAAAATAATATTGTGAAGCCGCTTCAATTCCAAAAACTCCCTGTCCCATTTCAATAGAATTCAGATATCTTTCCAAAATAATATCTTTACTCCAAACTTTTTCTATAATGAAGGTATAAACAGCTTCAAAACCCTTTCTCAGCCAGCTTCTGCCTTGCCACAGAAAAATATTTTTTGCAGTTTGTTGAGAAATTGTACTTCCTCCTCTCAATTTTTTACCTTTCTCATTATTTTTCATGGCTTTTTCAATCGCAGTATAATCGAAACCATCATGAATAAAGAATTTTTGATCTTCGGAAGCAATAACAGCCTTCTTTACATTATTTCCCATCTCATCGTACGAAATATAGTCTCTGTGAAGTTTCCCATATTCGAAAAGTCCTCCGATCTGAGTAATGGTGATGGGCGGATTGAAAAATCGTCCCCATACGATGAATACTACGTTCAGAATAAGGATGATGAAAATGAACTGTTTAATTTTTTTCCACATAACATTTTATAAAAAGGAATAACAAAAATAATGAAAACCTCTGAGTTATTGCAATTCTTTCATGTAAGTCAGTTGATAATCTGGTAAAAGCTCAGGGTGAAAAATTTTAATATAATCTTTCAAAACTAAGTCTGATCGTACAACACCACTTTCGAAAAAATCATTTGCTTTATCCTTTTCTTTACCTGAAATTCCATAAATTTTTCCTTTATTGAAAACTTCCAATTTTTCATAAAAAGGATTAATATTCAGCATTTCTTTCTTTGAAACATGATTTCCTGCATTCACCCAAAACTGAACATTTCCAGCCTTTGCATATACCTCTTCGAAGCTCATGGTTACAGCTTTTTCATCTGAATTATCTTTTAAAATATAATTGGCATTGGCATCTGAAATATAATTAGCCAAAGAAGTTTTCCCTCCCGGAAGATACCATACATCGCCATACATTTCATTCGCAAGTACCGTTGGCTTTACTGTAGATTTTAAAGCTAATTGTTTTAAATCATTATAATTTTTCTCAATTTCTTTAAATTTTACTTCTGCCTCCTGATCTTTTCCCAAAAGCTTTCCAAAAAGTTTAATATACGCTGTTTTTTCTAAAGGTTTTTGCTCTAAATATTCATCAAGAAATATCACCTGAATTCCGTTATTTTTAAGCAATTCATACGTGTTCTGAAAGCTCGCGATATAATTGGTAAAAATAGCATCAGGCTTTAAAGAAATAATTTTTTCCACATCATATTTCTGATCACTCCCTATATTCTGAATCTTTCCTTCTTTTACTAAACTCTGAATTTTATCTGAATAAATATATTCCGGACTAGAAACTCCTATAATCATATTTTCAGCATTTAATTCTGAAAAATAACCCGCTAAACTTGCATTTAGTAATATAATTTTCTTGAAAGGAGTTTGATCTGATTTAAAATTATAGGTATAATTTCCCGATGTCAACTGCAAAGATTTAATATCTTCTTTAAATTCCACCCGATTGGAGATTAAAACGGAATCCGAAGACGAAATTTTTAGTTCTCTTTTACAGGCGATTAGCGTGAAAAACGTTATTAACAGTAAAATTTTTGCTTTCATCTTTCAAAGAAAAGAAAAAAGTGCTATATTTGCAAACCCTTAAACAACAAGGAAACGACGGCCTCGTGGCGCAACTGAATAGCGCATCTGATTACGGCTCAGAAGGTTACAGGTTTGAATCCTGTCGAGGTCACAAATGCTTAAATGGCGCCAACTAAAAACAGTTGGCGTCATTTTTATTTATAAATAGTATTTTTTTAGGTAATGTAATCAAAAATAGTTGGTGTTTTTCACAAAAATTTGTGAAAGATTTTTGTTGATTTATACTGATAAGATTATCAATCTCAAATTAATGTACAATCGTTTTTTTTTCAATAATATTTTTCGGACTTTCTCCAAATTGTTTCTTAAAAGCAAATGAAAAATGAGAAAAATCTTCAAAACCAAGTTCAAAATAAATCTCATTAGGTTTTTTGTGCTCATGCTCTAAAAGATAACGAGCTTCCTGAAGTCTGCGATTAGTGAGCCATTTTCCAGGTGATGTTCCAAAAATAGTCTTGAATTCTCTTTTAAAGGTAGATAAACTTCGTCCTGTAAGATAGGCAAACCGGTCAAGACTAATATTGAATTTATAATTACGATTCATAAACAACTCCAAATCAACTTTATGGGGACTATTGAAATTAAAGAAAATATCTTTTAAACTTGACTGCTTTTTCAGCAAAATCATCAACAATTCTTCACGTTTAATATCTACAAAAGAGGCTTCAAGTTGTTCTTTTCCATCGTAATATGGTTCTAATGACTCGATGTAGCTTTTAATAAATTTATCATCTTTCAAAAACAAAAAAGAATCACTATTGTCAGTAGTTTCAGCTTGATAAGGATACCGTTCCAAAAATTTCTTTAAAAAAGCCTCATCAAAAGAAATAATAACCTTTTCAAACTGCCCGTCTTCTTTATATTTTGTGTATCGTACGAGATGATTTTTTCTGGCAATACAATAATCGCCTTGCTTCATAGAGTAATACTTGTAACCATCGTAAGCTACCATAGAACCCTTCAGTAAAAATAAAAAGAAATGCTCCGGAATAAATTGCTCTGGGGAAATCTCTGGTCCCAAATGACAAGATTGTATATTATTAAATTTCATCATATTTATTTTATTGAACCGACTTAATGCCATTTTTGTTCGTTTCTTTTACATTACAAAATGACTTTAGAGCATGAGTCCCAACGTAAACAAAATTAAAAATTTAAATTTAAACTATCTACGCTTGCCAAAAGAGCCTCTTCTCGACTTCTTGGATTCCAATGAAGAATAGTCCTCGCTTTATTATTAGATATCTCTTTGTAAAACTCCCCATCAATGGGTTCCAGGTGTTTAATTGTTGACGAATACTGAGGTCTTTCTTTTTTTAATAATTCGGCAACATCGTAGAAGCTCATCACTCCTTCCGAAGTTGCAATAAAACGCTCTCCATTCGCTTGAGGATGTAACATTGCTTTTATATGAATATCAGCAACATCTCTTACATCTACAACACCCATTGTAAAAGTTGGTGTATATTCCAGATTTCCTTTAAGAATTTCGGAAACTGCAACATCTAGAGAAGCAGAAGTAATGCCACCAATTACAGGTCCAAAAATACCAACAGGATTGATGACCGATAACTCCAAACCGTTCCCTTCTTTTTCGATAAATTTCCAAGCAGATTGTTCAGCAAGTGTTTTGGATTTGATGTAAGCAGGAAGTTCAGCATTCGAATCTGTCCAATCTTTCTCTGTAAAAACATGATTTTCTATATTGGTAGTATAACCAACAGCTGCAAAAGATGACGTAAGCACCACTCTTTTTACCCCTGCCTCACGAGCCGCTTTCAAGATACGAAGTGCGCCATCCCTTGCCGGTATAATAAGTTCGTTTTCATCTTTCGGATCTTTCGCAGGAAAGGGCGATGCTACGTGCAATACATAATCACAATTTTTAACTGCTTCAGCCCAGTTTTTATCTTCGGTAAGATCTGCTTCATAGAAAGAAAGATTAGAGAAATCTTCGATTCCGCCCTGTTGCACTGCTTTAAGAATCACATCCTTTTTAGATAATGATCGTAGTGTTGTTTTTACATTAAAATCCTGATGTAATAATTGTAAAATAGTATGAATTCCTAAAAATCCTGTTCCTCCTGTTACCAAAACCGTTTTGTTTGCCTGTATATTTTCCATTATTAAAAATTTATTAAGCAAAGTTGAGAATTAATTACAGTGATTATTTTGTTTAAAAGGTCAACTTTCATTTGTTCAAAAGGTCAGTTTTCCAACTTCAGGATTTTGTAATACTATCAAAATAAACTTTAGCAAGAGCATTATTGTTTAAAAAGCCTTCCGAAAATACATCCGGAAAGCTTAATATTAAACTTGTTTAAACTTTTTTACCACAAAAGAAACAAAAGATTTTAACACTTTAGTTATTTTAAGTTTAATGCTTAAATAAAAAAAAGATCACATAAGTTTAAAAAAAATCTTTGATTTTTTCTCTTTGCAGACTTTTGAAATCCTTTAAATAAATCCAATAAGATCTTTTGCTTCTTTTGCGGTTAAATTTAAAATTAGTTTAAACAAACTTATTAATATTAAACCACTCTTTAAAAACGAATTATAATGAAACAGCTTGTTTATCGAAGATATTAAGATAAATAACAACTCTTTAATTTTAAGGTCGATAAAATCTTTGGTCAGCAGTTTCGGATTTTCGAGAATGGTTTGCAACAAGGTGATGTAATTTTCAAGCACAGCATTCACTTCTATAGAAACCATAGGTTTTGAAACTTCAGAATGGCTGGATGAAAAATGATATTCTTTTGCCATAGTCTGTAAAACCTCCTGATTCAGATAAATATTCAGACTTTCAAAACTTCCGGTTTCGGGCGGACATTTGGTAAATTTCACCAACTGGTTTTTCCGGATTAAATTAAAATCACCTTCCTTCGCAATGTATTTTTCCTGACCGTCAGACAGCACAAATTGTCCCGAAATTTGAAAAGCAAGGACGTGCTGAGGAACAAAATTTTCACCTTTTCGGCTTACCTCATGATAGCAGGAATAGACAATATCAGATTTTTCCATTTTAATTGAATGCTAAAAGACAAAGCGTCATTTTTTGAAACAACGCTTTATCAAATGTACAAAATATTATTGCAGAACAGCTTTCGGTTCAAGATAAGCTTCCAAACCATACACACCGTATTCTCTGCCAATTCCAGACTGTTTGAAACCTCCAAACGGAACCATCGGGTCGTGGCGGAAGCCATTGATACAGACTCTTCCCGCATCAATCTGAGAAGCCAATTTCTGAGCTCTTTCCACATCAGATGAACTGATGTAAGCCGCCAAACCGTAAGGCGTATCGTTCGCAATTTCTATCGCTTCCTCTTCCGTTTTATAAGGGATAATGGACAATACAGGACCAAAAATCTCTTCCTGAGCAATTCTCATTGTATTGCTTACGTTGGTAAAAATGGTCGGTTTTACAAAGTTTCCGGCTTCCAGTCCTTCAGGCTTGCCTTCTCCTCCGGCTAATAAAGTTGCCCCTTCTTCCAACCCTATTTTTATGTAACTCTGAACTCTTTCAAGTTGTTTTACACTCACCATCGGTCCCACATTTGTATTTTCATTTTGAGGCAATCCTACTACCACTTTTTCTGCCGTTGCTTTGGCTATTTCATTCACTTTATCGATTTGATTTTCAGGAACAAGAAGTCTTGTCGGTGCTATACAGGCCTGTCCGCTGTTCATATACGCTCCGAAAACCGCTGTCGGAATAACTTCTTCAAGATTGGCATCATCCAAAATAATATTGGGCGATTTTCCTCCCAACTCCAGAGTTACTCTTTTCATTGTATCGACCGCTGTTTTTGCAATAAGTTTCCCTACCGCTGTAGAACCTGTGAACGAGATTTTCGAAACATCGGGATTAATGGTTAATTCCGTTCCGACTACATTTCCCAAACCTGTTACAAAGTTGATAATTCCTTTTGGCAAACCTGCATCGTGAAAGGCTTCCATCAAGACCTGAGTCTGCAGACCGCTCATTTCACTTGGTTTAATGACCACTGTACAACCTGCTGCAATCGCTGTGGCGACTTTACTGCAAACCGAGCTGTTACTGGCATTCCACGGAGTGATAATTCCTACAACACCCACCGGTTGTAAAAGGACTTTTGAAGAATTAATCGTTTGTTCAAATTCGAAATTTCGGATAGATTCTATCATTGAATCGAACCAACTGTTGGTGTTATTACTGCTTAAAGTAACAAACTGTTTGCTTCCTCCGTATTCTTCGATCATTACGTCAATCAGTTCCTGATTTCTTTTCTCTACCGCTTCTTTAAGTTTTTCGAGATAAGAAATTCGCTCATCCACTGTAGACTTTGAGAAAGTTTTGAAAGCTTTTTTTGCTGCTGCGATGGCATTTCTTGTATCAACTTCATCGGCTAAAGTTATCTCTCCTATTTTTTGATTATTAGACGGATTGATTAAGTCTAAAGTTTCTGTTCCGTGAGGCGTTACAAACTCGCCATTGATGTAAATTTTGTTTACTGTTTTCATTTCTAAAATTTTATAGGACAAAGTTAGATGAGAAATGAAAGGTAAACTTTGTAAAAAAGCTCAATGTTAGTTTGTAAAAAAGTTCAGTTTTTAATTTTAAATATTATTTAACTGTTTCCTTTTTACATTAAACAAGTTTAATCCAACTGCTTTTTTGAATAATCTGATAAACTTTTTAAACTCATCAACAGATTTTAAGCTTCTTTAATCAAGTAAATATGATCGTGTTCCGATGCTATTTCAAATTTAATAAAATCGGAAGAATAGTTCTCCCGACTTATTAAAATTACATTAAATTCAGCTTAGATATTACTTTTTAAATGTGTTTCAAATGAAGACAATTCCTGTTCGATATTCGGGTTTTTAAAAACATCATAAAAAGCAAACGTGGGCAATGGCTGAACTCCGACAAACTGAAGGGTTGCCGTAAAAGGTTTTGTAAATTCTTCCATTGAGAAATCTTCAAGCAATTGGCCTGAATTTCCAAACGTTTCTTCTGGCGCATTCCAGGTATTTACAATCATCCCTCTGCTTTGCAGAAGACCGCCTGTTCCGTAATTTCCGCCATTATTTCTACCATCTCCGGCGTAGATTTTTCCGTAACCACTCATCAAAACTTTATCGATATAATCTTTCGTTTTTGCAGGCATCCCAAACCAATTAATCGGAAAATGAAAGAGTACAAAATCTGCAGTTACCCATTTCTCGATTTCCTGCGGAATTTCATAACCACTGTCGATAACTGTTTCAAGAATTTCGTAGCCTTTTTCTTTAAAAACAGTTTTACTTTTTTCGAAAATCGTTTTGTTGAGATTTCCTTCTGCAATTTGTGGCCATTTGATATGACCGTTAATGATTAATGCTTTCATTTAATTATAAATATTTTCCAAGATTTAGTTCAACATCGCCATAGGTTTGTAATCCTTGGTCTAAGAGTTTTTTAATTCTGGTTCTTGCTTCAGGCTCTGTTAATGATGCAAAGAAGGCAATTTGCGTTTCCATAATATGTTCATCTTTAGGAATAATGACTCTTTCGTTCATCGTGGCCTTGATTTTCTTGATGATTTTCAAATCAAATGAGTCAATTCTTTTGGCTAAATTTTCTACGAATATATCCAATTCATTATCAGGAAATGCTCGATTAATCCAACCGTAATCAGCGGCAGTTTGCGCATCATAATCGTCACCACTCAAAATAATTTCCAGAGCCCTTGCCTTTCCTGTCAATAAATGAAGACGCTCTAATCCGCCACCACCGGGAAAAGAACCGATTCCGATTTCAGGTTGAGCAAAAAAAGCCTTTTCCTTGCTTGCAAAACGCATATCAAAAGCCTGAATAAATTCACTACCTAAACCTCTCGCTCGTCCTCTGATCGATGCAATGCTTACAAACGGAGCCTGCTCGAGACGTTTGGCAACATCGGGCCAAGATTTTGAAAGTCCGGTTTTTCCCTCACCTTTCGGAAAATCAAAAATATTAACCAATTCAGCGTGAGCAACATAAAATTCCGGGTTTGAACTTTCAAAAACAACTACTTTTAAGTTTTCGTTAGCTTCTAATTCATCCATTAACGTTCTTAATTGAACCGAAAATTCAGGGTCGAATACATTTACCGGAGGATGATTGATGGCCACTTTCCAATAGCTTTCTGTAATTTTTTGTGTTGTAAAAATCATAATAATTTCTTTTTTAAAGTTTATTTGTAACTTGATAAAATCTTCTTCAAATTGACAAGTGAGAAATATTTCAGTATTTTTGCTTGCAAATTGAAAGTGTAAAGATATAAATTAACTTGCAAAATGCAAGTAAAATATTTATGGTAAAAAAAAATAGAAATTCCGGATGTCCGGTAAGTAACTCTTTGGATATTTGGGGCGATAAATGGAGCTTACTAATTGTGAGAGATTTGATGTACGCAAAACAGTATACATACGGTGATTTTTTGAAATCTGAAGAAAAAATAGCGACCAATATTTTGGCGACAAAACTGCAAATTTTAGAAGCTGAAGAAATTATTTCTAAATCGCAACATCCTGAAAGCAAAGCAAAGTTTTTGTATAAACTGACCGAAAAAGGCATTAGTCTGCTCCCTGTTTTAATAGAAATTTATTTGTGGGGCGAGCAATATTTTGAATTGTCTGAAAACCATAAAAAATTTCTACAGGATGTAAAAAAAGACAAAGAAGCATTTTTAAAAAGGGCGCAAGAAAATCTCAGAAAAGCACTTTAATTATTTTAAAGCAATCAGTATAAAGCAATTACTTAAACATTTTCGGCAATGAATAATTCTACAAAAACTTTCGAATCACATCACAAGAAATTAGGTTTAATTTCATTCAATTCCGAAACTTTGGATTTTGTAAATGGAGAAACATTCAGACCTTACATTAAAGTTTTATTTGTTCCTGCAGGGTATTCTTTGACGGTAGATTTCAATGTTTATAAAACTGAAACTCCGGCTTTGTTTTTCATTAATACCAATCAACATATTGATATTCAATCATCAACTACCGATTATGCTTTTTTGATTCATTATAATAGAGATTTCTACTGTATTCAGATTCACGATGAAGAAGTGGCTTGTGACGGACTTTTATTCAATAATATTTTTGAAATTCCAAAGGTTGATTTGTTGGAAGATGAGCTGAAAACGGTGTCGCAATTATTTAATCAAATCAATGATGAGCTTAATTTTCAGGATCGTTCATCTGAGGAAATGATTAGAACGTATCTCAAACAAATCATTATTCGAGCAACAAGACAATGGAAAAAACAAAATCTGCAGACCGAAGAGCTCAATCTCATCACTGCTGAACAGGATTTTTTTCGAAATTTCAGCCGCCTTGTAGATATTCATTACAAAGAAAAACACAGCGTCGCCGATTATGCAGACCTTCTGAATCTGGCTCCCAAAACGCTTTCCAACAAATTTCATAAACTCAATCTCGAAAATCCGAATGAAATGATTAAAAACAGAATCATTCTGGAAGCCAAAAGATTATTGCTTTATAGCGAGTTGAGCATCAAAGAAATTGCTTATCAATTGGGTTATGAAGACCCCGCGTATTTTAATCGAATGTTTGCGCAAAAATCTGGAAAAACTCCGGCGGTTTTTAGGAAAGAAATTAAGGCTTGATTTTATTTTATCGGCTACCTTATTGACATTTTCTGCTATATTTTAGATTGAACTCCTACGGAGTTCTGTTTCTCTACCCCTAACTATTTACTACACAGTTGCTGCTCCTTACGGAGCATTTTTTTGTTTTGAAGTTTCGTTTTATCAATCTCAAAAACTTAAGTTGGTTAAAGAAATGATTTTCATTAATAATTAGACTAAAATTTAGCAAAAACACATCAAAAGGAAAAAAGTACAATTTTCAATGACTTTTTAATCTTTATTTAGATTAGCAAAGCGACATACCTTTGTCCCATCAAAAAATAACAATCTAAAAAAACATAATAAATTCAACTTATTAAACTAGTTAAATGTGTAGGATTTCTAGCCTGTATAAATTTGCTATATCAAAATTAAACAATCAAAAAAAACAAAACGTACATAGAATAAAAAACTTTAATCTTCAACTTTAAAATTATCTTAAATATTAATCTTCAAAAATAATTACAATGAAAAATATCTATTTAAAAGCAGTAACATTAGCTTCATTTGCCATCTTCAATACTAATATTATGGCACAATCAAATCCTGCATCTCAAGACCCAAATATCGGTAGAGAAACCAGAGAATTCTTAAAAGCTTTGAACAGCGGTGACGGAAAACCATTGGAAACCTTAGCTCCAAAAGACGCAAGATTGGTTTTAGTAGGCGCTCAAAAATCTGTAAACTTCGATTATTCTGATATTGAAGAATCCGAAAGAACCATCACACAAGACGGGCAAACTGTAAACATCCACATCGTAAAACCAAAAGGTGCAAAAGCAGGACTTCCTGTATTTATGTTCTTCCACGGTGGCGGATGGGTTTTAGGAGATTATCCTACACACAAAAGATTAGTTCGTGATTTGGTTGTAAATAGCGGCGCAGTAGCAGTTTTTCCAGATTACACACCATCTCCGGAAGCGAGATTTCCAGTTGCCATCAATCAAGCTTATGCAGCAACAAAATGGGTTTCTGAACACGGAAAAGAAATTGGTGTTGACAGCAGCAGACTTGCCGTTGCAGGAAACAGCGTAGGCGGAAATATGGCAGCCGTTGTCGCATTGATGGCGAAAGACAAAAACGGTCCTAAACTAAAACAACAAGTTCTTTTGTGGCCGGTTACAGACTCAGATTTTAGTAGAGCTTCTTACACAAAATATGCTCAGGAAAGATTTTTAACAACCCCATTAATGAAATGGATGTGGGATAATTATTTACCTGATTTAAAAGAAAGAAACAACAAATATGCTTCTCCACTGAAAGCTTCTTTGGAAGAATTGAAAGGTTTGCCACCAGCATTGGTTCAGGTTGCTGAAAATGATATTTTGCATGACGAGGGTGTAGCTTACGGAAGAAAATTGGATGACGCAGGTGTTCCTACAACTCTTACAGAATACAAAGGTTTTATCCACGATTACGGAATGCTGAATCCTTTGGCTCACATCCCTGCAGTGCAAGAATCTGTATTGGATGCAGCGACTGCCTTGAGAAAAGCGTTATTTACAAAGTAATCTAAAATAACACAATAAAAAACTCGAGTAAATTTATGATTACTCGAGTTTTTTTTAGCTCTTAATTGTATTTATAGCTTAACTAGAGATTTTTTAAGGTTTCCAATACAAGTTTTGACATTTAATAAAAACCAACTGTAAAAGACTGTTTACTTAATATAAAATATACCTTGAATATACTTTTGTTCAGCAAAGCAAGTTCATCCATTACAAAATATCTTAGTTAAAAGAATTTCTGAATTCCAAGGGTATAACTTCAGTCTTATTTTTGAATAATTTATTGAATGATTGTGGATATTCAAATCCTAGCCGATAAGAAATCTCACTGACAGACAAATTGGTGGTTGTTAAAATCTCTTTTGCTTTATCAATCAGTTTTTGATGAATATGCTATTGGGCATTTTGACCTGTCAGTTCCAGTAAAATATCACTAAGATAATTGGGAGAAACATTCAATTGGTTTGCTAAAAATTGTACAGTGGAAAGTCCTGATTGTAGCTCCTGATCACAACTGAAATGATTTTCCAATAAGCTATCCATTTGGCTCAATAAGTCATTATTTTTAACTTTCTGGAATAGGAACTGCCGACTGTAAAAACAAATGTATCCCTACCAAGGGTAAGTGTATCCAAAATAAAACAGACAATGATATTAAACTAAAGACTAATAGTGTCAATTTCGATTACTCCAAATACCTAAATATCAAAGTACAAAACATTAGAAATTAAAGGCTAGATCAATCATAACCAATTCTTATTTAATTTGACTTAAACGAATGGAATCATCAACAAAAGTCTTTGAGTAGACTTTACTTAAAGAGACAACTTTCATAAATTTAAAAAAAACAAAAAAATCCCGAATTAACGGGATTTTAATATTTAGATATACATTTATTTTATCTCTACAGGAACTGAAATCTTATCCCAATCCATTGTGAAACCATTACTGTTTATTTTATAAACTAAAGCTTCCTGTGTTGCCGGTAAAGCCTTTGTTTTTACATCAACACGCAAAGCATCTTGTCCTTCCTGATATTTATAAGCGCCCCATTGTTTCGCTTCTTTGTTGAAAATCGCAGTCCAAGTTCCGCTTTCTTTAGGGATCAAGAAAAAGCTGTATTTACCTTTAGGAAGTTTTTTACCCTGAACGGTGATGTCTTTATCCGTTTCAAAAGTAGTTGCTTCGTTAGCACCCGCACGCCAAACTTTATTATAAGCTTCCAAACCGCCCCAGATGGTACGACCTTTCACAGAAGGGCTGCTGTAGGCGATTGTAATATTTGCATCTTTAATTTTTCCTGTCGCAGTAGCTGGTGGGCTCGCAGGTTTTTTAGCTTCCTGAGCAAATGCATTTACTGAAATCGTCATTGCAGCCAAAACCATAGTAGCAGATTTAATTATTGTTTTCATACTATTTTTTATTTGTTTGTTCTTGTTTTTGTTCGCTTACGAATTTACGGCTTTCGGCTTATAAAACAGTAATCCAATTGCAGAAAAAATAATTACCGCAGCCGCCCCAATCACATTAAGCCAAAGGAAAGAAACAATATCGAACTGATAAACGGCAATCACCGCAATTTCTGATAAAATAGCAGCCATAAATACATTCTTTCCATTGATTTTTTTAAAGTAAAATGCCACCAAAAAAATACCCAATATCGGACCGTAGAAAAGTGAACCCAAAACATTTACCGCTTCAATAAGAGAACCCATTTGAGTAGCAAACATCGCGACACCGATCGAGAAAATGCCCCAAGCTAAAGTATGTAAACGACTGTACTTCAATTCGGTTGCATCATCAGGAATTTCTTTTTTAAATAGTAAATGAACATCTTTTAATGAACAAGCTGCAAGGGAATTTAACGCTGCTGAAATTGAGCCCCAACTCGCCAGAAATATGACGGCAAACAATAAGCCGATCATTCCGACAGGCAAAGTATTTTTAACGAAATACAGGAAAATATAATTCGTATCCGTTTTCTCTGCATTAAAATTTGATTTATTGATTGCTTCCTCTACCCTTCCGTGAAGAGCTTTTACCTCTGTCTGTGTATTTTTAAAATCCTCAATTGTTTTTTTAAGTTCAGGAGATTGAGTTTCTTTTAACTTTAAAATTTCTTTAGATTCTGCATTGAATTTTGCCTGCAAATCCTGATGTTCTTTTTCAAAAACTGCAGCCTGTTCAGGTTGTTTTTTCTTTAAATTCTGATAAGATCTCTCATTAAAATAAATCGGAGCTGGCTTCAAAGAAAAGAAGGCAAAAAGTAAAGCCCCAATCAGAAGAATCGCAAACTGCATCGGAATTTTAACCAATCCGTTCAACAGCAAACCCATTTTAGCATTGGTATTGTCTTTCGCAGTAATGTATCTTCCAACCTGACTTTGATCTGTTCCGAAATAAGAAAGTGCCAGAAAAAAACCTCCAATTAATCCGCTCCAGATATTGTATTTATCTTTCCAGTCGAACTCCGTGGTAATTACATTCAGCTTTCCGGATTTCCCTGCTAAATAAAGGGCATCCTTAAAACCAATTCCATTCGGCATATTTTCAATCAACAAATAACCTGCAAAAGCCATTGTTCCGAGAATAATCAGAAACTGTAATTTTTGTGTGTGAGCAATCGCTTTTGCGCCACCAACATAGGTATAAATTAATAAAATTCCGCCCGTTAAAACATTAGTTAGATAAATATTCCAGTTTAAAACGCTTGATAAGATGATACTCGGAGCATAAATACTGATTCCCGTTGATAATCCTCTCGAAAAAAGAAAAAGCAGTGAAGTGAGTACCCTTGTTTTTTTATCGAAACGGTTTTCTAAATATTCATAAGCCGTATAAACATTTAATCGCTGAAAAATCGGAATAAACGTAATACAGATCACAATCATCGCTAAAGGCAAACCAAAGTAATACTGTACGAAACGCATTCCGTCTGTATAGGCTTGTCCCGGAGCTGAAAGAAAAGTAATCGCACTTGCCTGAGTCGCCATAATACCGATCAACACAATGTACCACGGCATTTTATTATCTGCTTTCAGGTAAGATTCGTTGCTTTTTTGTCCACGACCGATGAATACGCCGTAAACCACCACTGCAACCAGTGTAAAAATAAGAACTGCCCAATCTATTGTACTCATGCCCAGAATTTAGTGAACCAGTAATAAAACACAATCTGAGCTACTAATGCAAATGCTAAAAGCAGATACCAAATATTCCAATTTTTAAGTTGATTATTCATTAGTTTTTTTGTGCAGATAAGAAGTTTAAAAATAATCGTGCCGCACCCACATTTCCCGCAGGTAACTGTCTGAAAAATGCCAACGGAGTATAAATAAAATTACCCTTTCCGTATTTTGCATACAAAGTTGATCCCTGCAAAGGCTCTTCACCCGTATCGTGCATTTCAAAAAGCGGTTCATACGCTGCATCCCATTTGTCTGGGAAATAGGCGCCACGCTCCTGTACCCAATCTTTAAAATCATCCGCAGTAATTTTGTTTGGATAGTTCAGTAATTTATGATTGGGATTTAAAAATTTAACCTCAGCATTTTCTTCGGTAACACGCTTATTAGCAATTGTAAAATTGTACATTCCCAATTGGTCAACCGTTGTATCCTGATTGGTGTTGTATTGCATAACCAAATTCCCTCCGGCTTTTACATAAGACCATAAAAAAGGCATCCAACGTCCCAGTTTTTTCTCTGTATTATTGGCACGAACTCCAAGAACGATCGCATCATATTGTGAAAGTTTATTTTGATTTCCGCCAGATTCATCTAAATTGCCATAAAAATCTTCGTCTTTCAAAACATCAACCTGAATTCCTGCAATTTTTAGAAACTCAGGAATGAAATCACCAGCTCCTTGTATGTAACCGACTTTTTTAACCTTAACTTGAATATCACCTTTCATTACAGCTACAGTGGCAGGTGTAAAATATTGTAAGGAAGGCAAATGAGGATATTGAATTAGTACCTGTTTTTTATTATAAGTCATTCCATCTGCAACAAAATTGGCATCCAATTGCATCTGATTTGATTTTATCGAAGCAAGTTTAGCCTTTGGAATAACATAATCAACGGTAACATCTTTTCCATTAATTGATTTTAAATCACCTCCGCCTAATCGTTCTCCATTATATAACAAGTTTACTTTTCCATTATTAAACTGTTTATTTGAATTTACCTTAAAATTTAAACTTAAATGTAAATCTTCATTTTCTTTGACTAAATAAAGTGGTTGTGTAAATTTTATTTCCAATGCAGGAACAATACGCAGAGCTTCCACCACATCTCCACGCACCGGATCTAATTTCTTGAACGATAAAGGAAGTTTAACCTGAAATTTTTCCGAACCTATTTTTAAATCAAGCAAAACATTCAGTGGTGATTCTGCCTCGGGTAAACCGACTAAAGTATCATTGGGAACAGAGAAAGTGGCCGCGTTCACAGCTGGTTTTGCCAACCAGTAAGGTTCTGTAAGCGCTGCATCTGCAGGAATCTGAATATCATGCTGAATGGTAACTAAAGAATCTTTTGATAATTTTCTGTTAAAGTTTTCTGACTGATTTAACCATTTTACATTTTCCAAAACGACAGGATTTTCAGCTCTTGAAATTAAATTTAATCTGAAATTATAATTATCACCAGCAACAGCTTCAGCTTGATTGGTCACAACCTCGCCCATAAATCCGGCACAGCTTAAAATGATATTGTCAAGCGATTTAATTTTATCATTTTTTAAATCTGAATCTTTTAATGCTAAAACTTTTTTTCGCAAAGCAAGTAATGCAGGCAAACTCTTGTCTGGCTCATTAAAATTGAAAGTTGAAATAATTTTATCTAAAGATTGGTCAATGTCAGAATTCCCTTCTTTTGTCCATGTCTTATTGATTCCATCAAAAAGCGTTGATTTTGCAGGCTCTCCGGCAACATGGGAAAAATATTCAGTTTTAATTCCGCCTACAGATTGTGTTCCTGCACCCTGACTTTTATGTAAACTTCTGCTTAACCCCGCCAATTCACCATAACCCATTCCCAGTTGCGCATCGTATTGTCCAACAGTAACTTTCAGTTGATTTTCAGCCGTCGTATTGTTGTTACCAAATCGGAAAGTGTTCCATAATACACGTTTTGGATGCCATACATTTACATATTTCAGTTGATTTGGGAAAGCAGTTTTATCTCCTGCCAGTTTAAAAGCTTTTTCTGCAACCACAGCCGAAGCCGCGTGTTGTCCGTGTCCTGCCGCAGCAGTAGGAGGAAAACGGCAAATGATCACATCCGGACGGAATTGACGGATTACCCAAACAACATCTGCTGTAATATTGTCTGCATTCCACTGTTGAAAAGTATCGGTTGTATTTTTAGAGAATCCGAAATCAATCGCACGGGTGAAAAATTGTTGCGCGCCGTCTAACTTTCTTGCTTCTAAAAGCTCATGTGTTCTGATTAATCCTAACGCAGCGCCTTGTTCTGTGCCTAATAAATTCTGACCACCATCACCTCTGGTTAAAGATAAATAGCCCGTTTCTACATTTTGGTCATTGATTAACCAAGAGAGCAATCCCGTATTTTCATCATCGGGATGGGCTGCAAGATATAAAACTTTAGGTATATGTTTAAGCGTTTTGAGTTCGCGGTAAATTTCAGATGACTTTGAGGGCCGAATTTGTTGCGCCGAAAAAACGGTATACAATCCAAGGATGAATACAGTGCTTACTTTTTTGAACATATGATTTGCTTTGTTGCGTGGCAAATATAAGTAAATCGTTTTTCTTTTAAAGTTTAGCAGAAAAAGCAATTAACGGCTCTAAAGGTTCCATTATATTTTTAATGTTAAAGAAAATTATGATTAAATCTTATTTTTTTTAATTTGGTAAAAATTACATTTGTATTTCTATTAAAAACTATGGACAAATACAGCTTTTTGGAAATAACCGCTTTTATTGGAATCTTTCTTGTATTTTTTCTTTCGATGTTTTTATTGACTGTAAAAACCAAATATAAGCTTGCCAATTTTCTCTTGGCTTTTTTCCTTTTTACTAATGCTGTAGATGCTATTAAATTTCTGATGCGAGAGTTTCCTGTGAATTATATCAATCTTGAGGCTTTCCGCTGGAGTATTAATTATTTGGCTCCGGCATCGTTTTATCTCTATGTACTATCGGTTTGTTTTTCCAATTTTCGATTAAAACCAAAACATTTATGGCATACCGTTCCCTTTATTGCTTTCAATGTATATTTAATGTCGGGGATTTATTTTGAAGATAGAGCTGCAAAAATAAACTTCATCAATGCGATGAATCAAACTTCGATTATGCAGTTTTTTTATTTTCTTTTTGAATTTCTGTTTCAAGCCTATTTTATTGCTTCATTTTTGATGATTAGAAAATCTAAGACCGTTTATTTTGAGAATTATACAAATCCCAATGTTTCTGCACTCAACGCACTTTATAAAATAACCATCCTTTATTATGTCTTACATTTCATAGTTCTTACAAGATGGTTGGTTACTTTTATTTTTGGTTGGGGAGAAATAAGATCCTGGATTGTAACTCTTGATGGGTTTGCCTTTTTATTCTGTACTTGTTGGTATTTATTTGTTGCATTAAATAATCCTGAGTTTTTCCGAGGAGTTAATTCTCAACTGAAACCTATTACAGAAGTTATTCCGAAACAAAAAACGAGCACTTTACTATCTAACGAAAAAAATACGGAAATAGAGTCTTTAAAAGATTTTATGATTAAAAATGAACCTTATTTAGATTCATCATTAACCATTCAGGATTTATCTGAGCAGTTGAAAATGCCCGTTAAAGATTTATCTACTTTAATTAATTTGTATATGAATAAACACTTTTTCGATTTCGTAAATGAATATAGAATAGAAAAAGCAATGGAACTTTTAAAAGATCAAAGAGAACTGACTGTTTTGGAAATTTTGTACCAAGTTGGTTTCAATTCTAAATCTTCATTTAATACCTCTTTCAAAAAATATACAGGAAAAACGCCAACAGATTTTAGAAAACAAGCTTTGTAAAATCTAATTATTTTCGAAAAATGAGTTCGATTTTTTTTAATCGGTCGCGTCCTGAGAGTTTCTGAAGCATATTTGCATTAAATATAAAATAAAAAGCTATTATGAGAAATTTCCTCTTTACAATTTTTACTCTTTTATCAATTTCTGCTTTTAGTCAATCTAAAACTGAATTAAATCAGGCAATATCTATTGAAAAAATAAAACATGAAATTGATTCTGTAATGACAAAATCTTATGAAAGAGAATTATTCAATGGAAATATTCTTGTCGCAAAAAATAATAAAATCATTTATCAAAAATCATTTGGATTTACCGATGAAACAAAACAAACGGCTTTAAATAACAAATCGATATTTAACATTGGTTCTATTGCAAAGGAATTTAATGCAGTTTCCATCATGATTTTGGTGGAACGTGGTCTTCTTAATCTTAATGACAAGGTATCTAAATTTAATTTAGGATTGCCAAAATGGGCAGAAAAAGTTTCTATTCGTCATTTGATTAATTATGCAAGTGGTATTCCTCCAATCGAACAATCAAAACCTGAAAATGACGCGGATGCATGGAATATTTTGAGAAACAATGATAATTTATTGTTTGAACCCGGAACAGGTTACAGGTATGATAATGGCAATGTATTTTTACAAAGAAGAATCATTGAGAAGGTCTCTGGAATGTCATACGAAGAGTTTGTTTTCAAAAATATTATGAAACCATTGAAAATGACAAACTCTGTATTTGAACCCAAATTTGGCTATAAGAATCGAACATCTTGCTACGATATGGACAATATTCGATGCCCGGAATTGAAATTTATTAGCGGATGGCTTTGGGTAGATATCAATGATCTTTATAAATGGATTGACGCAATGAATTCTAACCGTTTAATTTCCAAAAAAACCTTTCAAATCTTGCTGAATAATCCATACGCCAAAGATGAAGGTGGTTCCCTTGGCAGATATTTTGAAAAAGAAGACTTACAAAGACATAACGGAGTTTCTTATAAATTTGAATCAATCTTTTTAAATGATTTTAAAAATAACGTGACGATAATTTTAGTATCTAATAATCTCAATAGAGTTTGGGATTTAGGTCATATTATTCATAATTTAATGTTGGAAAAATCTTACGAAATCCCTAAAAAATCTATTTACCAAGCCATAAGAAAAGATGCTCTCAACAATGTAAATAAAGGTATCGAGATTTATTATTCGCTAAAAGAAAATGCTAAAAATGAATATAGTTTTGAGAATTCGGGAGAACTTAATAAACTAGGATATGAATTATTAAGGCTCGGAAAAAGCAATGAATCCATTATTATATTTAAATTGGCAACCCAAGAGTTTCCTAAAGACGCTAATGTTTTCGATAGTTTGGGAGAAGCTTATTATACAAATAAGCAATATGATTTAGCATTAGAAAGTTATAAAAAAGCGATTAGTCTGGGCGGAACCAACGGTAATGCTGAAAAAATGATCGAAAAAATTGAGAAAGAAATAGCGAAGTAAAATTTTCCAGAATAACTTTTTAACTTACACAGTTAGTGAGACAATACCAAATTCGGAATACTTTTTATTTGATTATAATGGAATTTGAAATAATTTCATCTTTACTCAGAGCCTGTTTAAATTTCTTTAAAACATTTTGATAATATTAATTTTCAACAAATAACACTATTGTCTTCGACGGGCTCAGAATGACAATCCTAATACTAAATGTATAATTTGGCGATGTCAGATTGAGCTTGTCGAAATCTTAGATATTTTTTTGAACTAAATTTAAACAGGCTCTAAGAATATCTGCAGAAATAAACATTTAAATACATATTTTATTAATTTTTTGTCTCGGTTGATCAATACTCTTTAACAACGATTATTTTGAATTAAAAAATTTCTTAAGATCAGAAATATTTTTAATTTTTAGTTCTTCTGCCTGCTTTCTCCGCATCATCAGTGCGTAAGAATTATTGAATCCCAACGGTTGTAACCATTCAATACCATATTGCTTTTTAAATTCTGAATTAACAAAATCAAATGTTCGTTGCGGACTTCGGGAAACATCATGTATTACTTTTGATGACGGTTTTAGTAAAACCAGAAGACCTGTTCCGGTATATTCTGGATAGAAATCGATGGCATCATTCGCCAAAGCATCGAAACATATTTTTGTTCCGCCCAACCCTGTTTTGGTTTCTACCTTATAATTTGTATAGCCCTCAATCAACATTTTATACATTTCGACAAGAATATATTGTTCTCCAAATATCTTCGAGCCAATTTTTATGGTTTGAGATTTTCTTTGATGAGATTCTTTATATAAATTGTTTTTAACTAAAAAATCTTTAGCAATTTTTTCCGGAGTTTGGTTAAGATAATCTGATTTATAATTCAAATCTGTCATTATCGAATCATTAAATTTTCCGGATAAAAGATTCAACGTTTTTTCTAATTCAGGAAATTTTTTAAGCGTTTTAGTTTTAATAATTGGAGCAGCAAAATAAGGTGGAAAAATCTTTTTGTCATCATTCAAAACATATAGATCAAAAGCTCTAATCCTACCGTCGGAAGAATAGCCACTAATTACATCCAGGTCTTTTTCATAAACCGCTTTGTACATAATAGCATCATTTACAATTACTGGATTTACATTCAATCCATATACCGATCTAAGTCCTAAATCACCATCTTGTCTGCCCATAAACTCAGGAGTAAAACCTGCTTTAATTTTATTTTCAGAGGTTGATTTCACAAGATAAGCTCCCGCCGTTATAATTAATAAAGCTGGAAGAATATATTTCAATCTCTTTACTAATTGATAGCCTGATTTCTGCAAAAGGGCGATCATTTGGTCTAAAAGTATGGCAAGCAAAGCAGCAGGAATTGCACCTGCTAAAATCATGTTCGTATTATTTAATGAAATTCCTCCAAAAATAAATTCACCCAGGCCTCCTGCTGCAACAAACGAAGCTAAGGTTGCCACCCCAACGTTGATAACAGCTGCTGTTCTTATACCAGCAATAATAACAGGCATTGCCAAAGGTAGCTCCACCTTTAGCAACAACTGTTTTCTGCTCATTCCCATTGCTTTAGCTGATTCAACAATACCTGGATTAACTTCTGTGATGCCCGTAAAGGTATTTCGGATAATTGGCAGAAGAGCATAAATTAACAATGCAACAATAGCAGGGGTAGCTCCAATGCCAAAAGCAGGGATCATAAACCCTAGTAAAGCAATACTGGGTATAGTCTGTAAAATTCCTGCAATACCTAAAACCGGGCTTGAGAGTTTTCTTTTCCTTGCAATTAAAATTCCTATAGGCAAGCCAACAATAATTGCAAAAAACAGTGAAAGAAAAGTAAGCCCCAAATGTTGAACAATCTGCTCAAATAATTTGCTGTGTTGCTCGGTTATAAATTGCCAAAAGCTTTGCTGACTCATATGATTTGTAGTTTTCGGTAATCATTAAATGCCCTTACAAGATTTTCATAATCTTCTAAAAACCAATTATCAGTGCTTAATTTCTGAAAGACATCCCACAGACTTGTATGCTCCGAGAATTTAAATTTTTCATATAAATGGCTGAAATTAATATCATTTTTCATATCTTTTAAAGTAGCAACCTTATATTCTAATAAGAGTCGGTTTTCGGCAAAAAATTTTTTTACAAAATCATTTTTTTGCTGGTAAAGCATTTCTTTAGGAGTTCCTGTCTGTATTATTTTACCTTCATGCATTAAACAAATTTTGTGTCCTAGTTCAAATGCTTCCTGAATGTCGTGAGTAACCAGAATGATTGTTTTATTTTTTAGTTCCTCCAAAGATTTAAATTCCGAATGAATATTAGCTTTTGTAATATTATCCAAAGCTCCAAACGGCTCATCCATTAGTAAAATCGGCGAATCTGCAATGAGCGCACGCGCAATTCCGACCCGTTGTTGTTGCCCACCACTCAATTCATTAGGAAATCTGTTGAGAATATCTTCGGGAAGATGCAGCTTGTGGATCAGTTCTTGGGTACGGCGCTTTGTTTTTTTTCTGTCCCATTTCAATAAATCAGGAACAACAGCTATGTTTTGCTGGATTGTGTAATGTGGAAACAATCCTGAATGCTGCATAACGAAACCTATTCCTCTGCGTATTTCTTCCGGTTTTTGTTCAAGAATATTTTTGCCGTCAATAAAAATTGCTCCGGCGTCTGGTTCTATAAGCCGATTAAGCATTTTCAATGTCGTTGTTTTTCCACACCCGCTGGTTCCCAACAACACTATAACTTCCTTATCATTTGCTTGAAAAGAAATATTATCAACCGCTTTCTTTCCGTTAAAATTTTTTGAAACTGATTCTACTGTAATCATGATTAAAAATTATTGAGCAAGCCTTATTCCCGTAAACTGCCACTGCAAATGAGTAGGAAAAAAATTTCTGTAAGTATTTCTGCTGTGCCCAATGGGTGTAGCAATTGAGGAACCCCGCAAAATAGTTTGATTGACCATAAATTTACCATTATACTCACCCACTGCTCCGGATTGCTTTTTAAATCCGGGATAAGGCAGGTAGGCAGAATTTGTCCATTCCCAGCGTTCTCCCCAATGGAAATGTTCTGATGCAATCTCCCATTCTGCTTCTGTCGGAAGACGTTTCCCCTTCCAAGCGGCAAAAGCAGAAGCTTCAAAAAAATTGATATGACAGACCGCCTCATTTAAATCGATCACTTCTAATCCTCTTAAAGTATAATTTAGCCATTTTTCATCTATAAAATGCCAGTATAATGGAGATCTTGCATTATTCTGCTTTACCCACTCCCAACCCTCAGCATGCCAGTATCGAAAATCTTCATACCCTCCAGCCTCAATAAACTGCAAATATTCTTCATTGGTAACCAGTTGATTATAAATTTTGAATTCATTGAGATAAACTTTATGTCTTCCTAGTTCATTATCAAAACAAAATCCTTCTCCATTGAAGCCAATTTCGTAAATTCCTTCTGGAAAATTAATCATTTGCGGATTTTTTTTGCTTTCTTTTTTTGAAATATTTTCTTTCTTGTAGGGTGGAAATAAAGGGTTATGTCCTAAAATATATTTAATATCTGTGAGTAGTAATTCCTGATGCTGCTGTTCATGATTAAGGCCCAATTCGATTAAGGATTCTAATGACTCGTTGAGGTACCCGCTTTTAAAAAATTCTCCCATCTTTTCATCAACGTATTTTCTATACTTAAAAATATCCGATACAGATGGTCTGCTAAGGTTTCCTCTGTCTGTGCGGATTACACGAGCTCCAATGGTTTCATAATAACTATTAAACACAAAGTTATACTGTTCATCAAAAACTTTATATCCCGGAAAGTTAGGTTGTAAAATAAATGTTTCAAAAAACCACGTTGTATGTCCCAAATGCCACTTGGGTGGGCTTACATCTATTATAGGCTGTACAACATAATCTTCAATCTCAAGCGGCCTACAAATTTCTACAGAATGATTTCTTATTTCTGAGTATTTTTCTGCCCAATTTTTAGTAAAATTTATATCATTTGGTAACTTAACTGTTTTCATACAAATCATTTTAAATTATACCATCCAGATAGAATCTACAAACCAATTTTTAGAGTCATTAATTTCAGTAACAATATGAAATCCTGAATTTCCTGCAAGGCTTCTAATATCTTGCCGGGAGAATTTCTGAGAGATTTCCATGTCAATCAGTTCATTTTCTTTGAAATGAAAACGGTGATTTCCTATGCAAACTGTCTGATCGCAAAGACTTACCAAAAAACTTTTGCATGCTCCTGAAATGGGATCATATGTTTGATAATGCTGAAACTGTTCCAACATAAAGTTTGCATTCAGTTCACGGTTTATTCTTGTAAGTAGATTAAGATTAAATGAGGCCGTAATACCGGCAGGATCGTTATAAGCATTGAGAATAGTCTGTGGATTCTTCTTTAAATCAAAACCTATTATAAACAAATCTCTAGGGTTCAGTTTTCGTTTTACTTCACTGCAAAAATGGATTGTTTCTTTCATATCCATATTTCCGATATTGCCCCCTAAAAATAATACTACCTTTTTTCTTTCAGAAATACGAGTCGCTTTATCAAGCATATCGAAATATTCGCCTTCTAAAGGATAGATTTCCAATGTTGGAATCTTTTTACTTAGACTGTCCTGCAAAACAGAAAGGATATTGCCGGAAATATCTATGGGCATATAGGTAAAACTTGTTCCTTTTTCAGCCAGCGTTTCAAGTAAAAAAGAAGATTTCATCGCATCTCCGGCTCCTAGTTCTATCAAATCAAAAGATTCAATACCCTTAGAAATAGCATTAACGATCTGTTCTGTTTTATTCTTAAATATATCTAATTCACATTGTGTAAGATAATATTCCGGCATGTTCATAATCTGCTGAAAAAGATGATCTCCTATTTTATCATAAAAATATTTTGAAGATAATTTTTTTGGATAATTAGATAATCCGGAAAAAATATCCGCACGGAAATCAGAAACATAGTCATTAAGCTGAATATTCTGTTGTAAGTTTATATTCATAGTTCATATTTTGTTTGGTTTTTATCTAAATACAACTATCTTGCCGCCGCGGGAATTACTCTCCTTCCCTCATGATGTTTTATAATTTCATCTCACTTAAAGATAAGATTTATTTTAAATTTTATTACTCCGTTTTAAATAATCAAATTCAATTTTCTATCAAAACCTATATATTTTTTTCAAATTATAAGTTAAATATCAATTATTGAAGTCTTTTATTGAGTAATTTAGCATTGGATTTAAAATGCGTTAAGATTTCTATGAAAAATATTTTCTTTCTATTGCTTATTTCAGCGGTACAACCTGTGTTTTCACAAACGAAACTCGAAAAAGCACTCACCAATCTTGAAAATAATTACGAACAGGAAAAAGTATACCTCCTTACCGATAAAAAGCAATATGTAGCCGGCGACCAGATTTGGTTTAAAAGTTTTGTATTTGATGGCTATAACCGTTCAGCACTTTCTACCACGTTATTTGTAGAATTATACGACGCTGATAAAAAACTGATCGATTGGAAAACCGTACTTCTTACCAACGGTGAAGGAAGCGGAGATTTCAAGCTTAAAGAAAATCTTCCGGAGCAAGTGTATTTTGTACGAGCTTATACTCCTTACATGACGAATTTTAATGAAGATTTTCAGATTGTTAAAACGATTCCTATTTATAATCCTAATTCAACGGAAACACTGGAAATCGCCAAAAGTTCTGACTGGTCTGCCAAAGCTTTTCCGGAAGGCGGAAATTTTATTAACGGAATTCCTACAAAATTTGCGGTAAGATTATCCAGCAACTCCGCTTTACCCGAAACCTGGAGCGGAAAAATCATAGATGCACAAAATCCAAACACAACCATCACAACTTTTACTTCTTTCGATAAAAATGTCGCTTCTTTTAAAATAACTCCATCTTTAGGAAAAAAATATCAGGCAATTATTCAGGATAATACTGGAAAAAAGCAAACCATTGATTTACCAGAAGTAGCAAGCAGCGGATTGAGTTTAGAAATTGTAAGTTCCAAAGATGGAATTAAATACAGTTTGAAAGGAGTAAATTTAAAACAACAGCTTCAGAACTATAAAATCATAGGAACCATTAATAACCATTTGGCTTACAAAGCGAATATCAATCAGTTAATTAATGAAGCTTCGAGCCTTATTCCGACAAAAATAAGCAACGGAAATAATGGTATTTTTCAACTGGCAATTTTTGATGATGAAGATAATTTGGTGGCAAAAAGACTTTGTTTTATAAAACCTGACAATCTGAAAATTGAAAAAGCAGAAATTATTGGTCAGGATTTGAAACATACGCCAAGATCTTTCAACAGCATTGACCTTTCGCCAGAATCTTATTTTAAAAATTATACCGTTGTCGTAAGCGATGATGATGGCAGCAATACTCCGGAAGAAGAAAATCTACTGAGCGGACTTTGGTTAACGGGAGATTTTCATTCAAAAATAGATAGTCCGGCGCAATATTTTTCTAAAAATGCCAACAGCGAAGCTCTAGATGCCTTGCTTATTTCTGAAAACTGGGGAAGATTCGACTGGAATACTGTGCTTAACGGAGCTATTCCTAAACTGAAAAGTAATTCTCAAAAATTTCTTTCTTACAGAATAAAACCTCTTAAAAGCAATGCTTTGTTGAGAGATGCAACGGTAAATTTGGTTTTGAAATTAGGAGAAAATCAGCCAACGATTAATCCATTCAAAACAGATCAAAACGGATATGTTTATTTAAATAATGTCAACTTCAATGAACCCTTGAATGTTTCCATCTTTGTAAACGCAGATAATAAAGAATCGAGCACGGATAATCTATTTGTGACCGCAGAACCTTTAATTGTTCCCACTCCATTTACAGGGAAATTTCCGACTACAAAATATAAGCTGGTAACGGCTTCCGGCAATAAGAAGATTTCACCATCAATTTCAAGAGCTATCAATACTCAGAAAAATATGAGAAAAGATGAAAATATTGATGTGCAAATTGAAGAAGTAAAAATAGTCGGTAAAAAAGCTGACCCAAAAGAAGAACTCGACAAACAATTGTCTACCGGGATGTTTAGTTCTGTAAATTCTACCGTTTTTGATTTTGTAAATGAAGATCAACATGCCGAAGGATTTAATAATATTTTTGACTGGCTACAAGGCAGAGCGGCGGGTTTAACGTTTCAAAGAGATAATTCGGGGGTGAATGTTCCTTATATTCGTAATTCGCAGGCTAAGTTGTATTTAGATGAAATTCAAACAGATCCGTCGATGATTTCAAGCCTGCCCGTAACAAACATTGCAATGGTGAAAATCATCAAAGGTGGCGGATTGGTAGGCGATGCCGTGGCAATCTATACTTTGAGAGGAAATATGAAATCTAAAACAAATGAAAAAGAAGCGACTAAAAACAATTCGACAACGATAAAAGGATATGATAAACCTTCAGAATTTCCGCTTGAAATGTTGAATGACGACGATTCTCCAAAGAAAATAGAAAACGATACACGAGAAACATTATACTGGAATCCGAATTTGTTTGACAGCGATTATGTTCCGCCAAGAATTAAATTTTACAATAACGATACAGCAAAACAATATAAAGTATTGATTATAAGTTTTGATGAAGATGATAATTTGCTATATGATCAACAAGTTTTAAAATAATTTTACGATTATTATTTAAATTCAATACAAAAAATTCCGCACTATTGTAGCGCGGAATTTTTATTTAAATATTTTTCATTTTAAAACTTAAAAAAGAAAAAAGCCACTGCCGCCCATTCTTTTTTGACGCCTTTGGCATAACCGATGGTACTGCGGCTGCTATTTTCTACCGTTCCGTCACTTTTTACATAGCCAATTGTTGAGCGGCTGCTGTTCTCAACCGTACCGTCAGTCTTCACGTAACCTACTGTAGAACGGCTTTTATTTTCAATCGTTCCATCACTTTTAATATAGCCAATCGTACTGCGGCTCTTGTCCTCAATTGTTCCGTCACTTTTAATATAACCAACCGTGGAATGGCTACTGTTTTCAATGGTTCCATCTGATTTAATATAGCCAGTTGTACTACGACTTCCGGATTCTATGGTTTGGGCACTTACAAGGGAAAGACTGAATAAAAGCGAACACATACATAATGTTTTTTTCATGGTTTAAAATTTTAATGGTTATTATTTTTTTGATTAATTAATGCTTGCCAAAATATAGCGACTTTCTGGGAAATAAAAAACGAAGCTTCTAAAAATAGAAACTTCGCTTTAGGTTATAAATTGATTAGACTTTATCTTTATAATGATTATAAAATTCTAACTGGTCTATTAAAACTTCATTAATTTCTACCCAGCCATGCTTTTCAGATAAATCGATAGCAGCTTTCCAAGCATTCATATTAGGACTTCCAAAATTTACACCATTCCAATATCCCGCACTTACCAAAGCATCCCATGCCAAAAGAGGATCGTTTAATTCTTCATCTATAGCTTTAGCGGCTTCAATATGAGCGTCTCCACCGTAAGTATTTTTATTTTTACTAAGAATTTGACCTACTTCATACAATGGATGATTCTTCATTTTTGAAAAATATCCTAATTCAGGTTTAAATTTACTTATTATACCTCCTAATTGAAAACTGGATGATGTTGCAGAAGGTATAAAATCAAAGTCAACTTCCATAGCATCAAAACCATGTGGTTGGATAAAACTTTGCCAAAATTGATTTTCCTTTTTTTCTGTTTTAATATCAATCAAATTATAAGCTCTGTGACCAATAGCATTATAAACTCTCGTATTCCAAATACCATAATCTTTTACTTCAAAATCCGGAAGATAAGATTCATTTTCAATCATTAAATTCATTAAATTAACATACTCTTTCTGCTGTTGAGTACTATAATAATGATTCCAGAAATCTAAATATACTTTGGTGTAATGTTCTGATGGATTTTCAAGATATACTAGTTTATCTTCGCTATTTATATAATCCTTTAAAAATTTCAAGGAATCAAGATTATCAGTATATTCTCTATAAGGCAAGGATAGCTTCTCTAGCAACTCCCACTTTTCTTTAATTTCTTCATTTACAATATCTATGTCATTTAAAAATCGAAGCCATGACATTGTAACAAAAGAGCTTAGGTTAGGTGAAACCGTCCAAAAATCAACATTACTTTTTGCGACAATTTGCGAATTTAATAATTTAATATTTGGTACTAACTTTATAGCAAAGCTATTATAAGATTCGAAAGCAAAAGGAGCAACAGACCAGTATCCTGAACGCAAAATACCCATACATCTTTCAATTTCATTTTTATTTTCAAATTCAAAACCTAATGTAAGATACACTTGTTTTTTTTCACTATATGCTTCTTTTAAATCTTGATGTATTTTATTTAATTTCATAAATTTATTTTTTTAACAATCTGATTTTCCCATATTCGTCTTGCTAACGATTCCAACTTATCCAATGCTTTTGGATGCTCTGACTTATCTCCATCTTTATCACTTTTACTAAGTGCTGTAGCTACAGTTTGAAGACCTACAATTAAAGCATCCTTATAACTTTTCATTGCGATATCATTAATATTTGATAAAATCCCCGCTACCGCACGATTGCATCGTGTGGTTTACATTATTTATAAATCAAACATTCTAAAAACAACAACATGATCTAAAAGTCCTTTTTCATCAGAATAATCTATTGCACTGCTGTATCTATAATCCTCCGCACGGAAAACCAAACCTGCTTCTACCGGATTTTGATGTATATAATTAATTTTCTGCCAAATCACTCTGTTGCTCCACAATTCAATGGGCTTATTATCATGTCTCCAAAATTGATATTGGGTTACATTTGAAGTTTTTAAACCTTCTTTAAGAAAGAAACTTAATAAAAATTCTTTTCTACTTTCTGTAGGATTTTCTTTGATTGCTGTGACAATTGCTTTGCTTGTAAACCTTTTTAAATCGCCAATCAAAAGTTCTGGTTTCTGTCCATTTATACTCCTAAAAACTAAATGTACATGGCTTGACATGATGCACCATGCATGAATTTCCATCCCTTTATTCTTTTGGCAAAATCTTAAACTTTCTAAAAAAATTTCTTTGTATTCATTTCTAATAAAAACATCCAGCCAACCTACTACAGCAAAACTTATGAAATATATTCCTTCAGGATTGTGAAACTTATAATTACGACTCATCAATTATGTTTTTATAAAGATAAAAACTTTTTAAGAAATTATTGGATAATAAAAATGCCACACGAAAGGATTCGTGCGGCAGCGGGGGGAGAATTGACCAAAAAATTCGCAGGCGTAATTTTATCATACCAAAGCAAATTGGCTTCCGAAGAATGACAATCAAAACACGAATTTCTGAGAATCGTATTGACATCTTTGGGAACATTCACAAGGTCTTGCGTAGGTTTTCCGTCATTAATATTTTCAGGTCTAAAAAATTGAATGAGTAGAAAACCAGCAAGTAAAATCCAAATGAGTTTATTGATGTTTTTCATTAGATTAATTTAAGAATTAATTATAAATCTACAATCATACCTTTCCACGTGGGTCGTCGATATGAATTTTTGAAACATCATAACGAACACCTTCTCGGTCAATAATCCTAACGTTTTTCACCACAGTACTCAAAGCTTTCAAAAATGTTTCTGAGTTTTCGTGGCGCTCATACGCTTCTTTATCTTTCCAGCCTTCGAGAAGATGAAATGTATTTTCATCGGTCAAATCCTGCGAGAAAGCATAATAAATACAGCCTTCCAGCTCGTTTGCTGCAACCATTTCGGGAATAACGGCGTCAATGAAAATTTGTTTGTCTTCGGGATGCACTTTGTAATAAGCGCTTACCGTAATTCCCGTTGTTTGTGTTTTATCGTGGTTATTGGACGTTCCGATTTTTTCTGAATGATTCATATTATTTATTTTAAAATTAATGATTAAAGAAAAGTCACAAACTCCTCAAATGGTTTTCGTACTTTTTTCTGATTAAGATTCCAGTCGTTTTCTGCGTCTCTGTAGCCTAAAGCCAACAGCATTGAACTTCGTAAACCTTTGGATGAAAGTTGCAAAAATTCATCAAGCGCAATTGGGTCAAAACCTTCCATCGGTGTAGAATCTATTCCTTCCGAAGCGGCTTCAACAATCGCTAAACCTAAAGCAATATTCGCTTGTTTTGCTGCATGATGAAAGTTTTCTTCGATGCTCATATTTCCGAAAAACTGTTTTGAAAACGCTCTTTGCTTATCATAATGAGCAGAATCTACATTGCGTTTTTCTGCCAGATAATCGAATACATTATCAATTCTTTCTTTAGAATATTCATCCCAAACTGCGAAAACCAAAAGATGCGATGATTCTACAATTTGAGGCTGGTTCATTGCGATAGGCAATATTTTCTTTTTGATTTCGGGATTACTGATGACGATGATTTCGTAAGGTTGTAATCCAATTCCTGAAGGCGCCAAATGAGCTGCTTCCAATATGTTGTTGATTTTTTCTGAGGAGATTTTTTCGCCTGTCATTTTTTTTGTGGCGTATCTCCAGTTCAGTAGTTCTAATATATTTTTCATTTGATTTTATGTTTTAAATCAAGGCAAATGCGAATAATCATTTGCCTTGATTGGTTTATTTAAAAAACGCCTAATTGACCTAAAAGTATCATTCCTGCATTATAACAATGGAATGATTTTACTTTTCCGTTTTCAATTTTGAAGACATCACAACAAGGCACTTCGATGGTTTTTCCCGTTGGTTCCAAAGTTCCAGATGCTAATTGAAGTGATCCGTTATGCGTTCCGTTCAAGGATAATTCTACGATGACTGTATTTTCATCTTCCAAGACATACAATTCGTATAATTCTCTGTGCATATCCGGAAATGCGGTAGCAAAAATATCTACAGGTTTCCCAATATCTTCACCGTAATATTTGGTTCCGGAAGATACATCCCAGAAATATCCGTCTTCTGCAAAAAGTTCTGCAAATCCTTTTGAGTCCTGAACTTCGGCTATTCTGTACAATTCGCGGATTAATGTTTCGTTGGCTGAATTTTGATTGATTACTGATGCTTTCATATTGTTTTATTTTAAATGTTAAAGATTGAGTTTGATTTAAATTTTTATTGTTCTATTTTTTTAAACGCAAAGTTTTAATTCAACTTTATCCATTATTTTTAGAGGGCAAAGGCAAATAAAATTTGCTTCGCGAAGCTTGAAAACACAGCTTAATCAAATCAACTTGTTGATTTTTCTTTGCTCACTTAAATAATTAAATCTTTAAATAAAATCTTTGCGTCAAAAAATAAATATTGAGTTTATTAAGAAATGAGAGAATTTAATTTTTGTTGTCTACAAAAACATATAGTTTCACAGCTTTTCCGTTTTCAAAAACGAATAAATCCATTCCTGTTATAGCATCTGGTTTTTCGGGAGTTCCGTTTTGCCAGTACAGTCTTGCAATGTTGTGATTGACGTCTATGGCTTTGATGTGAGAAAATTTAGAATTCGGACTTTTCTGTTGCAATCCATCCACAAAACCATTGATTTCTTTGTGACCGACTGCGATAAAATGACTGTCGACCATTTCAATATCATCTGCGTAAATTTTTGACATTAATGCTTCACGTTTTTTAAGGTCTCTCTCGTTCCAGATTGCTAAATGTCCTTCTACCAAAGATTTAATTTCTGCCTCGGAAAGCGGTTTGACATCTGATTTTTCAGTTTGAGTTTTTACTGCATCTTTCGGTGACCATAAAATTGTTGCCGGACTTTTTTTCTCATAGCCTTTTCCGTTCGGGTAAGAAACCAATTCCATTTTAGAACCCCAAGGTGTTACAAAATAAACCCAAGTTTCGCCTTCTGTATCTCCCGATGGCATCAAAAACGGTTCTCCTAAAAATTGAACGCCTTTGCTTTTAAGATACGCTACACTTTTGCTGATATCATTGGTGTAAAAAGCAATGTGACTCGCTCCGATATCGTCTCCTCCGGGTTGTTGAGAACTTCCTTTGTTGTCTTGATATTCGAATAATTCGATGTTGGCTCCTGTTCCCGCTTTTACCATTTTGATGGTTACGGGACCGGTTTTAGTATTCATATGATTGTTCTTTTTCCAAGCATCATCCAAAGGAATCGGACCTAAAGTGGTTACTGCCGAAAATCCTAAAACGTCTGTGAAGAAATTTACTGCCTGTTTCATATCCGGAACGTTGATTCCCACGTGGTCGATTCCAAGAATTCCTGTTTTTTCCTGCGCTGAAGTGTTTGAAACTGCTGCTGATAATAAAAGTGCACTTGCTACTGCTGTTGCATTGGCTTTGATTTGTTTTTTTAAATTGCTCATTGTGATAATTTTTTGTTATTATTTATGAAGCAAATTTCCAACATTCAGTAGCCTTCTTCCATTGACAAAAGCTTGAAAAAAAAGCAAACAAATGTCAATGAAAATGATGATTTGAATACCAAGCTTTCTCTCTAGCCCCGATTGCAACGGCATCCTTTTGTGGAGCAAAGCGGAACAAAAGATATAGTGGAAAGCGGGATTAAGCTCCAAATAAAAAAGGCTGGAACGAAATATTCCAACCTTTGATTCTTTATTTAAATCTTACTTATTCGCTGTATTTTGCCAGCCATTTTGCTTTCAGTTCGGCTCTGGCATTGATGAATTCCAAATCTGTTCCCTGCGCAACGGCATCTAACGGAAAACGTAACGGGCGAGAACCCTCTTTCATCTGAATCAATTCTAAAATTCCGTCTGCAATGGTTTGCGGATTCATATTAAATTCTTTCATCTTGCCAAATAACGCAGCGCCAATCGCATTGAATTGTTCTGTTGCAACCGGGTCATACAATGTTGCAATTTCTGGTTTGTCTGCATTAACTCCGGCTTTTTCGCCTGTATTCATTTCTGTTGGATAAACTCCGGGCTGGATGGAAACGTTGTCGATATTGAATTGTTTCAATTCGTCCTGCAAGCCTTCTGTAATGCTTTCAACGCCGAATTTCGATGCAAAATAGGGAATCATAAAAGGTGAGGTATGAGCGCTTGCTCCGGAAGTAATGTTGATAATCAAACCGCTTTTATGTTCTCTCATAGAAGGTAATACAGCCTGATAAGTTCGGATAACTCCATAGAAATTCACTTCAAACATTTGACGAATTCTGTCCAAACTATATGCTTCCAACAACCCAAAACCTGAAACTGCGGCGTTATTAATCAAAACATCAATTTTACCAAATTTTTGAAGTACTTTTTCAAAAGCATTGGTGACCGAAGCATCGTCGGTTACATCGATTTCAACGACTTCTAAATTAGGCAGTGCTCCCAATTCTTTGGCTACGGCTTCATTCTTTCCTGACACGCCGCGCATTCCTGCAATTACATTATAGCCTGCGTTGGCTAGGGTTGTAGCTGTTAATTTTCCAAAGCCTGTGCTTGTTCCTGTGATAAAAACTGTTTTGTTCATTTTGTCTTATTTTTAATTGTTATTTTAATAAGGCAAAGATGTTACAAGATGAGGCCTTTTTCCATTGACAAAAGCTTGAAAAAAAAGCAAACAAATGTCAATGAAAATGAAGTGTTTTATTTCTTAACCATATTCCTACGCAGTCTGGTAAGGGTTTCGGGAGTAATTCCAATATAGGAAGCAATCATGTGTTGCGGAATACGGTTGACAATATGAGGATACTTTTCAAGGAAATTCTGATATTTTTCTTCTGCCGTAAAACTGATATTTGCCAAAATTCTCCCTTGAGAAACAATAAAACTCTTCTGAATAATCTGATTGACCATTTGATTCAGTTGAGGAATTTCTGCGCAAAGCTTCTCAAAATCTGCTTTTTCAATTAAAATCAATTCTGTAGGTTCGATAGCGTCAATATTCAAACGAGACGGAGTTCCATTGATTAAACTTTCACGGTCGCCTGTCCAATAATTTTCGGGAGCAAAGTTGATGATGTGTTCTGTTCCGTTTTCAGCGATGGAAAAAGTTTTCACCAAACCTCTGCAAATAAAAGCATTGTAATGCCAAATGTCTCCTTCCTGACAAAGAAATTGTTTCTTGCGGAGTTTTTTAAGTTTGTAAACAGATTCTATTAATTGTATCTCCTCATTAGAAAGTTCTATTTTGTCGGTAAGGTATTTTAGGAAAATTTCAAACATTGATTTTCAGTTTCAGAACAAATTTAACGATAATCACTCTAACAAAGATTATTTTGGAAGATTTTACGTTTGAATAAATTCAAAATATAATCAGAAAGGGAAATTAATTTTAAGTAAATCTTAATTATATAACAAAAACCTCCGTATTGGAGGCTTAATTTTCAATATGCTAAAATAAGTTGATATAATTTTTTGCCTTAATTTGAAACCTTATAGATATAGAAAGAAGCGATACTAGACCCTAATAAACCCACAGACAGCGCATTAGAACCTGTAAGCCCAAAGGAAATTTTGTCGCCCGCCTGAAATGTGTACACTGAATTAATACTCGTTTCCGAAATTGTTAAATTCAAAAGAACCAAATTCGCTCCGCTGAATGCTTTGGAATCTATTAAAGTAGCTATTCCCAATCGGGTTCGCGTTATTCCTATTCCCGGTGTATTGGCGAGAATTTCTGCCTGTAAACCTGTACCATATCTGAAAGTAAACCCTAAAGCATATGTGCCGTTAGACGGTATGATATACGTATTATCGGTATCTGAAAATAAAGCTGCGCTGCCTACCGTTCTTTCCGAATTGAGGAAATTAACAGCTCTAAACCCAGTCGGGAAAAGTCCTAAACTTAATAAGCTAATTCCGGCTGTTTTTTTGGCAGCATACATTGAAGTATTAGTCGTACCCGATGTATTCACCGCAGTTACAGCAGCATCAATAATAGTTTGCGGAGGAATCTGAGAAACAAGAAAATCGCCTCCCGGATTTTGGTTGGATGCTAAAATTTGATAGCCTGGCAAAGCCGCCGCCGTAGGAGTTTGTCTGATTTTCAGCGTGCCATTTACGTCGAGAGTCGCTGCGGGATTAGCCGTGTTTATTCCCACTTGGCCAAAAATACTGTACGGAATAACCGCAAGGATAATTGTAAAAATCGTTGCTTTCATGAGTAAATTTTTTATAGTTTTCATGAAAATATGATCCAAAAAACATGCCTTTAGGTTTAAATAAAATTAATATTTAGCTTATTGTGGTATCAAAATATTAATCATAAAATTAAATTTAATAAATAAAATAAACAATAAAACATATTTTAAGGAATTTATTTTAATTGAATACATTATTATTTATCATATTTCTTCTTATTAGTTTTAATTCAAACTAATTTTATTATATTTGATAGAAGAAAGATGTAATCTAGATCATAGAAAATGGTAAACGAAAAAGACAATATCAACGAGCTGGCTCTGAGTCTTGGGTTTGCCATGACCGAAATGAAAACTAAATTTCGGCAGAAAATACAGGAAAAAATCAATGAACATGATCCTAGTTTTTCTTACGAAATGCTGGAGATATTGGGCTTGATCTGGCGAGGAAATGACGGCATCAATCAGCAGGAAATCGCCAACCAGATCAGTAAAGATAAATCGAGTGTGACCTATCTTATCAGTAATTTGGTAAAACGCGATTTGGTTTTAAGAATTGAAGATACCAATGACCGCAGAAATAAAAAGATTTATCTTACCGAAAAGGGAAATAAGATCATGGAAAATGTATTTCCGTGGGTTTTAGAATTATATAAAAAAGCCGCCGGTGATGCGAAAAAAAGTGAAGTAAAACAAGCTTTTGATCTCATCAAAAAAATGACAAATAATCTCGATCAACTATAAAAATCAACTGAAATGAGAACAATATTAATTCCCGTAGACGCAAGCGCAACCACCCAAAATGCAGTAAAATTTGCCGCAAACTGGGCAAAACAATATGCTTATGAACATATTATTTTGCTGATGGTTTCTAATGAATCGATGTTTGATTATCTTCATATTGCAGATCCGTATTCTGTGGTTGCAGAAGATCATGTTAACAATGTACGAGTAGATACGGAAGCTTTATTGCGAAATTTAAGTTGGGTTGTGAAAGAAATTGTGCCCAATGTTACCGTTTCGACTGTTTTAAGCAGATCATCTATTCTGCGAACCATCAACGAATCGATAAAGGAAAATCCGTCTGTTGAATTGATTGTTTTGGGAGCCGATTTACATGATGAAAATGACGATAGTCTGGTTTCAGAAAATATTGTGGAAATTGCCAGAACAAGCCCGATTCGAACATTAATTGTTCCTAATAATCACAGTTATACGAGGGTTGAAAACGTTTTGGCTCCGTGCGATATTACTCAAATCGGAAAGCTGGAAAGAATTTCAAAATTTAAAGAAAGACTTCAGACCAATCATTTAAAACTTAGCCTGCTTCATATTTACCAAAAAGACGAAAATCTAGATCAGGAAAAGCAACAGGAACTCGAAAAATATATTTTCAACAATTTTGCAGATATTTCTACACGTATTTATTATTCGCAAGATCCTAATACGATTAAAGGAATTTCATCGTTTGTTGCCGAGCATCCTGTCGATATAATTACTGCACTGCCCGGAAAACATAGTTTCCTGTATTATTTAATGAATAGAAGTGTAACAGAAGCTATTTATCAAAATATTAATAAACCTGTAATGATTTTAAAGTAATCGGTTTTTAGACTCTTTTAAAATTTTGTTGAAAGGCAAACCCCTAATTTAGATATATTCCAAAATCACAAACCTGTATATTTGCGTTTTAAAAAAGAACGATAAATATGCCGAATAACGCTTTCTATAAGCTTATCCCTATGACCACTTTTGTGATTGATTATTATTCTAACGAAGGATATGCCGATTTGCAGACCCTGAAATTAATGATCAATTACGCACAGTTTCTGAAAAAAGATCTTCAGTTAGGAATGTTTGTGCCTGTGGATCAGAATGGAGAACCTTTGAAAGAACCTAAAAATTATTCGAGCTGGAAATCAATCAAACATAATACCATCGAAAGTGAAGATGAAAACAATGCTTTCGAAGAATATAATATATACAAAAAAGCAGCGAAAAAATGTTTGTTTGAAGGTTTTGAAGTCGCATACAACGGCTATTCTGTCGTGAGAATTGTGGCTAAATACAATCAGTCTATCGAGTTGTCTTTCAATAAAAAAGACGGACTTTGCTCAACCTTTACAAATGTTGAATCTTTGGTCGATCAGGATATTTATTTAAGCACCGCTGCTTTAAAAATGATCGGCATAAAGAATTTTTAAGCTTAAAAAAATTTTGACTTGCTAAAAACTGGCAAGTCAAAATAATATGATTACATATTTCGTATTCGATTTACATTAAATTTTTGAAGCTTTCAGCAACAATTGATGCAAATCTGTATTTTTCACGAAAGAAGGCAACAATTCTTTACCGGGACCAAAAGCCGCAACCTCAACATAATCTCCGGAATGATCCATACTAATCCAGCCGACATTATTATGTTTCTGCTGCATATCCGAGAAAGCTTTGTAAGGCAATTTTTTGTAATTATACAATCCCGATTCATGCTTTTCAAGGCCTAAATAAAAATCAAGCAAATGCTTTCCTTCTTCATCGCTCAATCGTATTTTGTTGGTTTCATAAATCCAGTCTTTAATTTGTTGAAGGTTAAAATCTGATTTAATAGAATTTAAAACATATTCATTCGAATATTTATAATTTGAAATACTATTGAATTTTGAAGTCGCATCTGGACCATAAATCGTTCCCGGATTGGCATTTCCGTGATCTGTGGTAATGATGACAAGCGTTTCACCATCTTTTTCAGCAAAATCTAAAACTGTTTTTACCGCTTCATCAAAAGCCAGCTGATCATGAATTAATGCTGAAATATCATTCGCATGCGCCGCCCAATCAACCTTTCCGCCTTCCACCTGAAGAACAAAACCTTCAGAATGATCTCTCATCTGCTCAATTGCCGCGCCAGCCATTTCTGCCAAAGTTGGACTTCCCTGAAGATCCGACAAATTATTTCGATCAACCGTATAAGGCAACGCTCCCGAACTGAAAACGCCTAAAACCTTTCCGTTTTTTTTAGCATTCTTAAGATCCGTTTTAGTTTTTAAAACCTGATATCCTTTTTGTTTATATGAATTGTAAACATCTTTACGATCGGTTCTTTTTTCGGGATTAAAAAATTCGTCACCACCGCCCATCATTACATCTAATCCCTTTTCAAGATACATTTCAGCGATTTCGGGCTCTGCATTTCTGCTCTCGGAATTAATACAAAAACCCGCCGGCGTCGCATGCGTGATCGTAACCGTTGTCACACAACCTGCCTTCTTTCCTGCTTTTTTAAATTTTTGCCAGATAGGAACGTATCTTTCACCATTATCTCCAACATTCAAAACCCCATTTTTAACCCTTACTCCACCGCCAAAAGCTGAACTTGCTGCCGCTGAATCGGTCACAATAGAACTCGCAGATGCCGTATCCATCAAAGCTCGGCTTACTTTTCCGGTATAGTACAGATTAATCCAATGGCTGGTTTTTCCCAAAATGTTTCTGGAATAAAGATCTGCCATGCTTAACGTTCCCAAACTCATTCCGTCGCTTACCATGAAGATAATATTCTTAGCTTTTTTTGAGTCTGAAGGAATAGCTTTGGCATTTCCGGCAAATAAATCAAGCGGATTTATAGTCAATAAACCGGATAGCATGGCCGATCCTTTTAAAAATTTACGTCTGTCCATAATAAAAATCTAATGTTCAAAGTTAATGCGAATACATCAACTAATGAGACTAAGTTGCATTAATTATTTGTGAAATTTATTCTAAATATTTTGAGGAAAAGGATCTTCAAAATTTCTTCCTTCTTTCATCATTATGGCTTCCAATTCAGTGATAAGACAAGTTTCCAAATCATGTAACATTTGTTCTTTATCTAAATCCTGACCAATAAAAACTAGTTCATTTATTCGATCGCCCCAATTTTTGTCCCACCTTTCTTCAATATAAGATTGATTTTCCATAAACGATTCGTACTGAACCCTTTGATTCATTGGCATGCTACACCACCAAACTCCGGCTTTTTCTAATCGGAAAGAACCTCCGGCTTGAGAAAAATTCAATGCATCATGAGGTCTTGAAGCCAGCCAGAACAGACCTTTTGCTCTTAAAGCACCCTGAGGATAATTTTTGCTGAGGTATTCCCAAAGTCTAAGCGGATGAAAAGGTCGGTTATTTCTGAAAACAAATGAACCAATTCCGTATTCTTCTGTTTCCGGGGTATGATGATCAGATTCAAGTTCTTTTTGCCAACCTGCGGAAGACTGTGCTTTATCAAAATCGAAAAGACCGGTATTAAGGACTTCTTTAGGATTTACTTTGCTGAATTCCGACTGAATAATTTTAGCTTCAGGATTTAATTTCTGAATAGCAGCTTTTAAAAACCCTAAAGTATCGGCATCTACAAGATCGGTTTTATTAAGAATGATGACATTGGCAAATTCGATCTGATCGGTCAGAAGATTCACAATCGTTCGATAATCGCCTTCCATATCGGTAAGATGACGATCCATCAAAAGTTCATTTGTTCCGAAATCTTTTTCAAAATTAAAACAATCAACCACCGTAACCATCGTATCAACATAACTGAATTTTGAAAGATCGACCCCATTTTCTTCATCAATAAAAGAAAAAGTCTGCGCCACAGGAATAGGTTCGCTAATTCCCGTGCTTTCAATTAAAAGATAATCAAAACGTTTTTCTTTGGCGAGTCTTTCGACCTCAATCATCAGGTCTTCTCTCAACGTACAACAGATGCATCCGTTGCTCATTTCCACGAGTTTTTCTTCAGTTCGCGATAATGTATTTTGGCTTTCGACCAATCGTGCATCAATATTTATTTCACTCATATCATTTACGATCACAGCGACTTTCAGTCCTTCTTTGTTGTGAAGAATATGATTGAGTAAAGTTGTTTTTCCGGCTCCTAAAAACCCGCTCAGAACGGTAACCGGTAGTTTATTTATTGTCATTTTTCGGAATTAATGTTTGTGATTTCTAAAGTTGATGATGTGTGCCAAAATCAATCCGGCAGCTCCGATGTAGATTAAAGGAAGGTGAACTTCAAAGATCAAATCAGCAAAAACCGAAATGGAAATTAAGATAATTGAGAACCAGAATAAACCTTTTAAACGAGTTGATTTGATCTGTCGCGTGGTTCGCCAAACAACGACTGCTCCAATGAAAAGGAAAGCGAGATCGATATACGGATTATGCGACAACCCAAACGGAATAACCATTAATAAAGGAAAGACAATGCAATGAATCAAACATAAAACCGCTGCTGACACCCCTACTGCATCCAAAATTTTTGACTTCATAAAATAGATGATTTAATTTTCTTATTGTAACTTTGTTGCAAAAGTAAACAGAATATTTTTATATCGCAACTTTGTTGCATTAAAGTTATGAAGCAAACCAGAAATACCCAGGCAAAAACCGAAATATTGAATTTAATTAATGACTCTGAGACAGCTTTATCGCATCATAATATTCAGGAGAAATTATCGAATTTATGCAATAGAGTTACAATTTATCGTGTGTTGGATCGTCTTGAAGAGGAAGGAAAAATTCATAAAATTATAAATATTGACGGCGTTGTAAATTATGCTAAATGCCACGATTGCCAAAGAGATCATCACAATCATAATCATCTGCATTTTAATTGTAAAAAGTGTAATTCGGTGACGTGTATTGAAAATGTAGTTCCGAAGATTGATATTCCGAAAGAATTTGTTGTTGAAGATTATAATTTTATTGTGAGTGGGATTTGCCCAAAATGTAAGTGATATTTAAGTTAATTTGAACGCAAAGTTCACAAAGTTTTTTTGGCTACTGAACGTTTTTTAAAGTACATAAAGGCGTTTCACTTGTAAAAGCTCGCAAAGTTTTTTAATTATGATCAATTGCAGATAATTACTTGATTTTTAAATATGTATTTGTTTAAAATTTCCTAATTGAAACTTTACCATAAAGTTTGTCATCTCTCAACATAGTATTAGGAAAATTATGGCTTAGATTCTTCCAGAATGACAAATTTTGAGAATATTGTACTAGAGCTGATGAGATGATTACTACCCTAGCCCCGATAGCAACGGTTACCCCGGAATTGGGTTGGAGAGTTTTAGGGTTTGAGCTTTGGAGAGCTTGGCGTGAGGAGTATGAGTGGATAGCGGGAAATTGCTCCTTAAAATAATTCGACGTTGTTAAAAAGCTTCAAACAAAAAAGAGATCATTCATATTAGAACAATCTCTTTTCAATATTTTATTTTAGAATAATCTGTTGTGTAACGATCTTAATGTTTCAATTTTATGAGTGGACGGAACCAATAATGAGATATTATTTTCGCTTCCGCCGTAAGAAATCATCCTGATCGGAACATGCTTCACCGCTTCGGAAACAATAGTTGCATGCCCGTGATTATTTTCTCTGAAATCCCCAACGATACAGATGATAGACTGTTCGCCATCGATCTCAACAGCCGAGAACACTTCTAATTCTTTGATGATTTCGGAAAGATATTCGGTTTGATCGATCGTTAATGAAACCGCAACTTCGGAAGTCGTAATCATATCGATGGGCGTTTTGAAACGTTCGAAAACTTCAAAAACTTTTCTCAAAAATCCATAAGCCATCAACATTCGCGAAGATTGAATACGAATTGCCGTAATTCCGTCTTTTGCAGCGATAGCCACGATTTGATTTTGGTTGGTTGTTTCACCAGAAATCAATGTTCCGGAAGCACTTAGATTCATTGTATCCAGTAATCTCACAGGTACATTGTATTTTCTTGCCGGGAAAACACTTTGCGGGTGAAGGATTTTTGCTCCGAAATATGATAATTCGGCAGCTTCGTCAAAATTCAGTTGCGCAATTGGTTTTGTATTAGGAACATAACGCGGATCGTTGTTGTGGAAACCATCAATATCTGTCCAGATCTGAATTTCTTCAACCTGCAAAGCTGCGCCAAGCAATGAAGCCGTGTAATCTGAACCTCCTCTTCTTAGGTTATCGATCTCGCCCTGAGCGTTTCTGCAAATATATCCTTGCGTGATAAATAGCGTTTCTTCAGGATATTTTGCCATTTCAAGGTTAGCATTTTCTCTGATGAAATCTACGTTCGGTTCGTGTTCTTCATCCACCAACATAAAATCGAGTGCCGATAATAAAGTTGAAGGAATTTCGATTTCTTTTAAATGTAAATGAAATAAGGTCGTGGAAATGATTTCGCCCTGAGCTAAGATAATTCGTTCTGCATCTGAAGTGAAGTTTTTATTTTTAAACTGATAAAAAAGATCAAATATTTTTTCAATAAAAACTAAAGCTTCCGAAAGTCCTTCTTCTGTTTTAAATAACTGATTAACAAAAACTTTGTACTTTTCATACAACACATCAATATGTTTGTAAGCACCTTCGATGTCTTTGCTTGCATAGAGTTCAGATAAGGTTACCAAATCATTTGTAGTGCCGGAAACTGCTGATAAAACCACCAAATGTTTATCTGCCGCCTGAGATTTAATAATTGGCAATAGCTGTTCAATTCTCTCCGGACTTCCCACTGAAGTTCCCCCAAATTTCAATACTTTCATAAATAGATTATAATATTAATTTAAATTTCAAACAAAAAAAAGGAGCCTGTCGTGATGACAAGCTCCTGATTTATTTCGATTCTAACCAAAGGAAGATGACTCACGACGTTTGACGTAAGTACTGTTTCTTTGCCTTTTTTAAGTTAGATACTATCATTTTCTTTTTTTGCTGGGCAAATATAGTCATTTGATTGGAATAATTTTAATTTTTGATGATTTTTTTGATATTTTGCTTTTTGTTGCCTGTGTTAAATAGGACTGGCGTCCTATTCTGACGTAACTCGCCCTTTCAGGGCTCGAATATTATTTGTTTATTTAAATTCGTAACAAGCAACTAAAAACCATCAACAATCAATCATTAAAAAGTATACCCTACCGAAACCATATAATTACGAGGTGCTCCTGGAAATAATCTCGAATAGCTGAAACCACCCACCCAATATATTTTATCAAAGACATTGTTGACATTCAAAGCCATTCTGAAATTATCGAAATTATAATATATTCCTGCATTGGCAACGGTGTATGCTGGTAATTCAAGAATCGTTTCGTTGGTAAATCTTTTGCTTGCGTAGTTGGCTCCTGCTGCAATCCCAATTCCTTTTAAAGCCGTGTCGTTTTTAAAGTTATATTTTATCCAGACATTTCCTTGATTTTTAGGCGCATTTGGCATAATGCTTCCGATTTCTGCAGGATTATCACTTTCTGTAATTTTTGCCAGATTATAAGAAAATGCTGCCGTCATGCTTAAATTCGGAAGAATTCTCCCGTTAATATCAAGTTCTATTCCTTTTGCCTGTTGCTGACCAACCTGTCTCAACAAATCAGGATTTGACGGATCGAGTGCATTAATTAAAATATTATTCTGTTCGATATAATAAGCGGCTGTGGTCACAGAAAGCATTTTGCGGAAAAATTCAAACTTAGCTCCCACTTCCACCATTTTGCTTTTTAAAGGATCAAAAGGACCTCCAAAAGTTTCCGGACTACCGATTGTTCCTGCACTTTGCGGTTGATACCCTTGGTTATACGTTCCATACAAACTGATTTGTTGTGTCGGTTCAAAAACAATTCCGATTCTTGGAGTAAATGCTTTTTGCTGAATATTTTTTTCATTATTCGTTGTAAAGCCCTGAACATCGGTATAAAACTCCTGTCTCATCCCTAATAAAGCTTTCCATTTTCGCCATGAAATCTGCTGCTGAATATACACCCCATGTAAAAAATATCGGGAAGGCGTTTCTGCGCGGCTCACATTGATATAATTTGAAATTTCAGAAATAGAATAATCCGGATTTGCTAAATTAAAATAGGGAACATTCGGAACAGGCATTCCGTTGGCAATCATGTATTTTTCAGGGTGAGCCGGATCGTATTTCGAAATAACCGATTTTCCGTCTGCCGATAAAAATCCCGAAGCATTATAGGTAGAATTTCCTTCCGGAAACGTCTCCTGAATATGATCGTAACCCACCAACGTTTTATGGGTAACTTCTCCCGTTTTATAGTCAAAAGTAAAATAGGCAGAAATATTATCGATGTAATTTTTACGAAGCCTTCTGATCGTCTGCATTCCCATTAATGTAGGAATTTCATTTCCGTTAACATCTACTGCAAAACTGTTTGATGTACGGTGTTCCAAAAGATCTTCATCATACATCGATCGCAGATAGGAAGCATTGAAAGAGATATGATCGTTAAATTTATGCTGCAATGAAATGGTGGTGAAAATATTCGCTTCTTTCTGATAATCGTTTCGTTTTCCGATGGCAAATGAAATCGGCACAGAATACAGATCAGTTCCCTGAGTTGCTCCGAAAATAGGCTGTCCACGGTCTAATCTTCCGTTGGTATTTTGATAGACAAAATCAAAATTTACACTTGTTTTTTCATTCGGAATAAAAGAAAACGAAGGTGCAATCACCAATGCTTTCTGATCCTGAAGAATACGGAAAGATTCGGTGTCCTGATATGCAAGATTCAAACGATACAACAAACTCTTTTTTTCGTTCATGGCTCCTGTGAAATCGCCTGTAATTCGAACTGTTTTAAAACTTCCCGTTGAAAAATTAATTGAATTTCTATTTTCCTTCAATGGCTTTTTAGTGACCGTATTAATCGTTCCTCCGGGATCTGTATTTGCAAATAAAGCAGATGCAGGCCCTTTGATAACTTCAATTCTTTCCACATAAGGCGTAAGATTCTGCGCCCAGCCTCTTGTAGAAATCCTTTGTCCGTTCACCAAAGTATTGGAAGCCCTGAAACCTCTCAACACAAAATCATTATTATTATAGGAAGCCTGATTGACCCCGCTGATATTCTTCACCGCATCACTTGTCTTAAAAGCCGCCTGATCATCCAGCGTTTCCTTCGTAACATAATTAATGGATTGTGGAATATCCATCAAATCCGTATTCGTTTTTGTGCCGCTGAACGTGTTGCTGTTTTTATAGCCACGTTCTCTACGGCCTGTAATTTCTACAGTTTCTATTGTTTTTTGTCGGGTTGAAATGGTGTCTTTGGTCGGTTCAGAATTATTTTGTGTGGTATTTTGTGCTGAAACGTTTAACGAAATCAAGCCACATAAAGCACTCACCAGAATACCTGTCTTATTCATATTAATTAAGTCGAAGTTTTTTTAATGTTTAAGAAGATTAAACTGTATTATTACAGATTATGATTAAATATCTTCACTAATATTTGAGATATGGCGCAAAAATAAAATTTATTTAGATTAAATAAAAATTAAATCTTGTTTAAATTTTAATTATTTTGACTTATATGAATTTTTGTAGGGGTAAAACTGAAATTTTAGATTAATTGAATACTAATTCATCATTTTAAAAGGGTAAATAAAAATTTAACATACTATTCTTTTATTGAAACAAAAAAATAGGCTACCTCAATGAGATAGCCTGAACTTGTAACTGTAAATATTTAAAAATTTAGATTAGATCACCACTCCTTTGAAAGAAAGAGTTTTTGGAGTTTTACTCTCGCTTGTTGTAACGTTTACTGTTTTCATAAACGCTCCCGTTGCTGCTGCATTGTAACTCGCTTCTACAAATCCTTTTTTTCCAGGTTGAATTGGAGTTTTGGTGTAATCTGCCGTTGTACATCCGCAAGATGGCGCAACATTTTGAATAATAATGGGTTTTGAAGTTGTATTGGTGAATTCAAAACGAATCAACTTTGGTTTACCTTGAGGAATATTTCCAACATCGATCGATTCTTTGTTCCATTTAATCGCATCAGCAATTACCTTTGCAAAAGATGGCGTTTCAGAAATTACGTTAGCATAAAACGGAGAAAATGCTAAAACAGCCAACAATGCTGTGATTTTTAAATTTTTCATAAGTGTAAATTTTAATTATTGAAACCGATTGTTTTTTCTTGTTGTAGCAAATGTAAAGCCGAACTTCGACATAAATTGTTAAACGATTTCAAACATTTGTTAACGAGTTGTTAATGCTCGGGATTAATAGATTTTTTTAAATAATATTGCCTCAGAAATGGAAATAAAAAGGCTCAACATCATCATCACTCTCGGACTTCTGGCGATTGTCGGAATTTTGATTGCGCAGCTTTTATGGACGAAACAGGCTTATAATATCGAGAATCAGAAGTTCAATCAAAAGGTGAATATCGCTTTGATGGAAGTGGTTGAAAAACTGTCTGGTGAGGGAACATTCACAGAAAATCCGGTGCAGAATATTTCCAACGATTATTATTTGGTGAATGTGAATAATGAAATTCATCCGACGGTTTTAGAATATTATCTTAAAACAGAATTCACTCGTTTTCAAATAAATACCAATTACGTTTACGCTTTATATAATTGCAGAAGCGACCGTATGATTTATGGAAAATACGTTTCTCCCAATCAAAAAAATCCAAAAAATAAGGAGATTAAATTTCCGAAACATAAAGATTTGGTTTACTATTTTTCGATCAGTTTTCCGGATAAAACGACGTATTTAATCAGTTCATTACGATTTTGGTATTTGCTGACTTTCGCGTTGATTATTATCTTAATTGTCTATGTTTATTCCATTTATACGATCATTCAACAAAAGAAATTTTCGGAATTGCAAAGGGATTTTATTAATAATATGACGCATGAATTCAAAACGCCTTTATCATCCATTCTTTTGGCTTCAGAAGCGCTGAATAAACATGAATCTGTAAAAGAAAATCCGAAGCTTCAGACCTATACTTCCATTATTATCAATCAAAGTTTTAAACTGAATAATCATATTGAAAAAATATTAAATATTGCGAAAAATGATGCTTCCGGATTATCCTTAAAGCCTCAAAAAATTGTATTATTTCCTTTCATTCAAGACATTGCCGAAAATATTCAGCAAAAAAATGAAAATACCACGATTATTATTGATATTCCTGAAAATATTTCGATTCAGGCAGATGAATTTCACTTTAACAATATCATCTGTAATATTCTGGAAAACTCCATTAAATATTGTGAAACCAAACCTGAAATCAGAATTTCTTTAATAAAAGACTCAAAAGGCTTATATTTAAAGTTTAAAGACAACGGAATGGGAATTCCTGCAAAAAATCTCCCTTATATTTTTGATAAATTTTACCGCGTAAAAACGAAGAAAAGTGATGAGGTAAATGGTTTTGGATTGGGATTATTTTATGTCAAAAAAATTGTTCAGCAACATCAATGGAAAATTTCTGTTGAAAACAACAGCGAGCAGGGAATTACCACTACTCTATTTTTCCCGTCTTAATTTTAATGCACAACTCATGGAAAAATCTAAAATTTTATATGCCGAAGATGATCAAACTATTGCTTTTTTGATTCAGGACAGCTTAGAAAATTATTACGAAATCAATCATTACTCGAACGGAAAATCTGCTCTAGAAGCCTTTGAAAAACAAGATTTCGACATTTGTCTATTGGATATTATGATGCCTGAAATCAACGGTTTTGAAGTCGCTAAACAGATCCGAAGTAAAGATTCTGAAGTTCCCATTATTTTTATTTCGGCAAAAACATTGAAGGAAGACCGGATAAAAGGCCTGAAAATTGGTGCTGATGATTATATCGTGAAACCGTTCAGCATTGAAGAACTGGTTTTAAAAATTGAAGTTTTTCTCAAAAGATCAAAAAAAACGGAATCTTTTCCTTCCACTTATAAAGTTTCAAAATACGATTTTGATCCTAAAAATTATACCTTAAAAGATCAGGAAAATACCATAACGTTGACTCAACGAGAATCTGATCTTCTTCTGTATTTTATAAAAAATAAAAATACCGTGCTCAAAAGACAGGATATTTTGAAAGCGATTTGGGGTGATGACGATTATTTTATGGGCAGAAGTCTGGATGTTTTTATTTCGAGATTAAGAAAGGTATTTGCCAATGAAGAAAATGTGCTGATTGAAAATCTGCATGGGATCGGTTTTCGATTTTCTGAGGTTTAATCTTTAAAACAAACGTTTTTCAAAAAAAGTTTTCACAAAATCATCAAATTCATTTTTATAACTTTTCCCAACGGGAATCGTAAACTGTCCTAATAAAACTTCATGATTATTAACAGCAGTTACCCGTTTGGAATTGATGATAAATGAACGATGAATTCTCACAAAACCTTTACTTTTTAAACGATCAGCCAATTCTGTAATGGCTATTTTTGAAGCCAGAAAATATTCATCATTCAAGATAATTTTAATATCATTGCCCTGACTTTCAAAATAAGTAATTTCGCTAAGTTTTATTTTTTGGTTAAAACCATTCACTTTAACAATAACAAAATCTTCTTCATAATCTTTTGCCTTATTTCTGAGAACCCGATCAACCGATTGGAAAAATCGCTGAAACGTAATTGGCTTTAGCAAATAATCAACAGCTTCTAATTCAAAACCATCTAAAGCATAATCGCGAAACGCTGTGGTGAATATTGTTTGAGGCTTATTTTTCAATGATTTTAAAAACTCTATTCCGTTTAAATTGGGCATCTGAATATCTAAAAACATCAAATCAACGTCATGAGTTTGCAGGATTTTATAGGCTTCCATTGCATTACTTCCGGTCGCCACAAGTTGAAGATCGTCGATCTTGGAAATATGATTTTCAAGCAATTTGACCGCCAGCGGCTCATCGTCTATAATAATACATTTAATCTTCATTGTTTGGCGTTATAATTTCAATGCTAAATTTATCTTCTTTTTCGTTGATGGCTAAAGAATAGTTGTTTTTATAATACAATTCGAGTTGCTTCTTCACATTTTTCAAGCCAATTCCTGTTTTTTCTTGCTCTTGTTTCAGAAATTTTGAATTTTCAACTTTAAAAATAGTAATATCTGCTTCTATTGTTATCGAAATCTTGATTTCAATTGCTCCGCTTATCTTTTCAGCGCCATGCTTAAAAGCATTTTCAACCAAAGAAAGATACAGTAAAGGCGGAATACAGCCTGGAAAATTCAGTTCTTCGTATAAACTGATTTTCAGTCGTTCATCATACCGCAGTTTCTCAAGTTCAATATAATCACGAATGATCTTCATTTCATCAGTGATGGCTACAATTTTTTTTTGCCCTTTATACAATGTGTAATCCAAAATATCCGATAATCTTTCGATAGATTGTGATGTTTTCGAAGGTTCGAGAATCGATAAAGTGTAAATATTATTAAGCGTATTGAACAGAAAATGAGGGTTTAACTGAGATTTTAGTGCATTCAGTTCCAATTCTGATTTTTCTTTCTGAAGCTGAGCTGTGTTTTGTTTTTCATTCTGATACCGTAAAATGTATTGTATTGAAATAAAAATAAACGAGCCTGAAAGAATGGGCAAAATATAATGGAAAAGTAAATATTTCACATCTGTAAAGATCGAAATAAAATCGTCTTGCGGATATTTTACAAAAAAAGGTTCTGCCAAATAAACAATGAAAATCCGGTTGAAGACCCCTAATAGATAAATACTTATCAAAAACAATAATGAAAAATGTAGATATTTCCTGCTATCAAAATATTTCCTGATCAGCACAAAATAGATAAAATTAGCCCCGATGATTTGAAAAATCCAGTGACAGAGGTCATAATAAAATAATTCTTTAAAATTAGGCTGTTCATGTTCACCGTAATTTCGGGCAAGACCAAAAATCAGCAACGATATCCAAAATATCGCCTGATAAACCAATTCTTTTTTTATTTTCTTCTTCGATGTTTGATTCACCATATTCAAAAATAGAAATTAAAAATTTCATTCATGCAAAATGTATTTAAAATACCGAAAACTGAATGTAAATAACCCTTTTTGGAATTTATATGAAAATAATGAGTCTCCGCATTCAAAACAGAACTTTCCACATCATTTTATATCTTTCAATTTAAAATAGCCGGAATTTCGTGTAAAAAATAATGGATAAAAACAAATTCTACGGACTCGATCATCTGCGCGCACTGGCTATTATTCTGGTATTTTTATATCATTACAGAATGTTCAAGCATCCTGATTGGATCGATACAATTGGCTGGGTGGGCTGGACGGGCGTCGATTTATTCTTTGTATTGAGTGGTTTTCTGATTTCCAACCAATTATTCGAAGAAATAAAAACACAACATAATATTGATCTGAAAACATTTTTCACCAAACGTTTTTTCAGGATTATTCCGCCGTATGTTTTTACGTTGATATTGTATTTCTGTTTTCCCATTTTCAGAGAAAGAGAAGCGCTGCCCTCGTTTTGGGAATTCATCACTTTTACACAAAATTATGGGTTGAATGTGATCGAAAAAGGAACTTTTTCTCATGCCTGGTCGCTATGCATCGAGGAACAGTTTTATCTTTTACTTCCCGTTTCGCTTCTGTTTTTCGTTAAATTCAAACGTGTTCACTATCTGTGTTTCGGAATTCCTTCTTTAGTCATCATATCAATTTTATTGCGATATTTTTCGTGGAATGAATATATCATTCCCAGTCTTGAAACTTCTGATTTCTGGAAGGAATGGTATATGAAAATTTATTATCCGACTTATACCCGATTTGACGGATTAGCAATTGGAGTTTTAATTGGATATTTTTATCAGTTTTCTTTAAAATTTAAATCAATTATCAATAAAAACGGAAATATTCTTGTAGCATCGGGATTTTTCGCTTTGATCTTTTCTTTATGGTTTTGCAAAGATCAATATTCAGAAAAAGCGTCTGTTGTAGGATTTACTTTTGTAGCCGTCAGTTATGGAATTCTATTACTCGGAGCGATTTCGAAATCCTCTTTTTTAAGCAGAAAAAGCACTTATTTCACTTCTCAGCTCGCCATACTTTCCTATTCACTTTATCTTTCCCATAAAGGAATTATTCATCTGGTTCAGCTATTTTTAGAAAAAGAAGAAATAGATATTTCAGATAATGTAACATTGATAATCTGCTTTTCTGCCTGCATTTTGGTAAGCTTTTTTTATCGATTTATTATTGAAAAACCTTCAGCCAGAATAAAAAACAGACTGATTATTAAAAAATAAATGAATTTCAATGCATTCCTTAAACTCTATTAACTTAAAAATAAGAATTTGATAATCTCCATTTATCTAAAAATCAACTGTGCAAACTGATACAGACATCTTCTCCACGTCAGCCATTCATGATAGGTTTGCGGTGATTGATATTGAGTGTAAGGGTATTTATTTTGATCAAGATAATTGGCAATTGTTTTATTAAAATCTAAAAATCTAGCCTCTTCTTTTTCGCCAATTCCCATGAAAAATATTGGTTTTTGCTTTGATTTTAATAAATTATTGATAGAAAGTTCTTTAAAAGGCTGATTTTGGTCTCCACCGTAAATCACAGGACTGAAAGAACCAATCGCGGAGAATACTTCAGGATGATTTACACCAATCAGCATTGCCTGAAAACTTCCGCGTGAAAGTCCGGCAATAGCTTTTTTACTGTTTGTGGAGTATTTATTTTCGATATAAGGAATCAATTCCTGCATGACGATTTTATCTAAATTTTTAGCAGAAAGCACCGTACGCTCAGAATTATCAGGCCATTTTTCCTGTTCCGGATTCAATGCCACACCGTAATCCATCACGACAATCATTTCTTTCGCTTTATTTTCAGCAAAAAGATTATCCAAAACATTCAAGATATAGCCTTGCTTTTCCCAACCCGTAATATCTTCTCCAGTTCCGTGATAAAGATACAAAACTGGCAGTTTTTTCTTTCCGTAATTTGAAGGGAGATAGACTTTAAAATTTCTTTTTCCTAAAGTTATTTTTGAATCTAACTGATCATCAACAATTTTCCCTTGCTTAACATTCTTTGCAAAGAAAAAATCTTCTCCCGAAGGAATTTCAATACCACTTGTAGGTTGCCCGTATCCGAAATAAAGTTGCGTGTTCGGATCATTGGTGCGTTTTCCATCCACATTAAACCAATAATAATGAAAACCCACATCAATAGGCGAAGTGGAAACATTCCAAAATCCGTCTTTGTCTTTTGTAACGGAAGACTGTACGTTTTTCATTCCGTCTCCGCCTTCTAAAACAACAGATTTTGCATCAGGAAAATATGCCTTAAATTCAGCATTTCCTTTTACATCAATTCTTGGAAAGTCTTTCCCTTTTGTCGCCGTTACAGAAGTTGTGTATTGAGAAAATAATGTTGCTGAATAAAAGCAAAGAATGGAAGTCAGTATTTTAAAATTTTGCATGAATTTAAATTTAAAACGAAAAAATTAATCAATCCTAAAAAGATCAATTATAATAATTCATTAATCAAATGTACATAAAATTTATTCCTTCGTTTTGATTCAATAAAAATCAATGGATTATTTTAATCGAAAATATTGTGTAAATATCATATTTAAAATGCAAAAAACGCGGCTATTCGTTTTCTCTCATTCTCTTTTTTAAGTAATTTTACCTGATAATATATAAATAATTCATGAAAAAAATCATACTTGCAGGAATCGTGACTTTTGGAGGATTTCTAACAGCCAATGCGCAGTGTAAAACGGTAAATACGCTAACGGAAAATTTCGATACCTGGAAAGACATCAACAAATGTTGGACGGCTCAAGCAGGAAAAGCGATGCTGTATGCCAGTGATAAAAAGATCATATTTTACTCGATGACCAATCCTGGTGAAAATATGTATCTGATAACTCCAAAAATCAAAGCAGGAACGTATACATTAAGCTTAGACGCGTCAGATAACGGAGGAGAAACATCTTTAGAATTGTTTTCTATAGCGAACGCAGCTGATACAAAATCGTATATTTCTATTGCTAAAGCAGCAAAAATTACGGGAGATAAGAAAGTATTTAACGTTACATTAAAAAAAGATACTCATTTGGGGCTTAAAGTTCTTCTGAATGGTGTACATCAGGCAGTTTATGTAGATAACTTCACGTTGAAGCCTAAAAAATAGTTAGTTTCAACAGGATAAAATAGCTTATTTTTAACGTTCTATGTGCATATAAAAACATGGAACGTTGAAAGTAAGTTATCATTTTAATTATATAATTTCAGTTTTGAAGACGTTATTTTTCAGTACCTCAAACACAAACACCTTACAATCAGGAGACTAAATTATTTTCCCGACAGCATATTTCTATAAGCAGGAGCTATAAACTTTTCAATTTCCTTCCATGTAAACGAAGCTGAATATTCCTCGTAATTGCTTTTACCTTCTTTATCGCTTTCATGAAAAATAATTCGAATACCTGATATTTTTCCATTACGATCAGCGATCAATATATATTCGGAAAGATTTTCAGAATGAAAAACAACCCCTTGCTGACCTTTAATTTTTTTGTCACACAATGATAAAAGAAGACGTTGATTGATAAATAACTGTTTACCTATTTCTGCATCTTTATTGAGGTCGAAGAAGTAATATTGAGTCTGCTCAAAAGAAGAACCATACGCCTGAATATTCACCGAAACATTCAGCAGCCCGTTTTTTTGATACAGTATTTTATATTTTTCAAATCCGTATTGGGATTCTTGTAAGAGGTCTTTTGATATCAGGTTGTTCAGCGTATCTTTTTTAGCCTTCAGTCTTTTAGTGGCGTCATCAAATAAAACTCCATTAAAAAGATCATCCTTTTTCTGAATCTGCTGGTAAATTGCAGTTCCTTTATGATCTCCTATTTTCAATTCCTGCAGTTCAAAACAGCTATTAGAAACACAGACCGAATCTTTTAAAACAGAAACATTCTGACCCGATACATTCAGAAAAAATGTACAAATAAACAATAAACTTATACTGAGTGTCTTCATTTCTTATTTTTTTAAAAATTCATAATGTTCATCAATCTGAAAAGCCACTTTAGCCCTGTCATAATTTGCTTTTCTTTTAGGCAACGCCTTGGTATCATATCTATTGACTGCTTTAGAAACAGAATCTACATCATCGGCATCAGCATGTTCTTTGGCTGTCTTTTTATTGTATTTTGTACCTTCATTCCAAAACCAGATTGCAGATTGAGTAGCATACATGGCATTTTCGGATAATTTAAGATAATTTCCTTTCAGATCTACACCAGGTTTCTCTTCGGTAAAATCGATTTTTCCGGTAGTATCATCAGGAAAAGAATTCTTGTTTCGGTATTTTGAAAACGTAACGTAATTTGCCCTTCCGGTAACCTGCTTCAATCCTCTTCCTTTAAACTTCCAACCGTCTCTCGTTAATTCGTCTCCATTCCCAAGCCCTCGCGTATCTCCTGGAAAAGGCGCATAGGCTCGTGACATCAGAGGAACGCCGAAAACACCGTGTGGTATAAGTACAATTTTGTAATCTGTTTTTTTATCCGCTTTTAAAACTTCTTTTAGCAGTTTTCCAATTCTTTTTTTAGGATCTTTCGGATCTTTTACGCCGAGGTATTTGGCATACAATTCACCATCAACAATAGACGGTTTGTCTTTTTGAAGAATCGCTTTAAGCTCTGCATTGGTTTTGGCTACATCATTTCCTTTGTCATCGGTAATTTTAAAAATCGAGGTTAAATTATTTTGAAGCGACTCAATAATCGTATCATTTATCTGAATTTTGGAAGTACTGAAAACGCCCAATGTAATAGATGAACTCCATGCTTCACTTTCCTCAAAAGTTGAAAAATTAGCCGATTCCAAAGCTATCTGCGCTATAAAATGAGCTTTCCTCAGGCAAGTATCGAGTCCGAAATCTTTTCTGTATTTATTAAGATAAGGCAGAAAAGAATTAATAACGGTCTGCTGTTTTTGGCTCAGCGCTTTTGCTCCAAGAGTTTCTCTAATTAATTCAGCTGTAATTTCTTCGGAACAGTTGGGGCATTTGTTATCTTTTTGTTCCGGAAGCGGAGCTCCTGTAGGATCTACTCGCTCGGGCTGATTAACCTGCCCTGAGTTTACAAATTCTATATTTCCGTTTTCAGGAGGAATATTTCCCGGCATTTTACCCGTTCCCGGTAATATAGATTTTTTCAACAATACATAATTATCCTGTACTTTGGCTGTTCCAAAATCCTGCCATTCTGCAAGCGATATCATCTGAAAACCATCATCAAATATAAAATTAGGAATCTGCTTCTCGACAATTGTGCCGGTAAGTTTTCCTTGGGTAGTGGGTACGTCATTCAGTACCTTGAACTTTCCCAAATGAGCATTGAATTTTATTTTAGCACCGTCTATTGCCAGCAACAGTTCCTCAGCTTTACTATCCGATTCTTGTCTTTCGGCACGTTTTTCCTCCATCTTACGGCCATTTTCCGCCTTCATATCGTGGGCTTCCTCTTTTTCCGTACCCTCAGCATTTCCCTGAGATACATGTTCTTTTTGATCCGGAAATTCATTTTCTTTATTTTCTAACCGATCCATAATAATGAGTACTTTATATGATAATGATGTTTTTTAATTTCTATAAAACCTTCTTCATACCGATTATTTCTGCACTTGAGAATTCCTCCGAAATAATCTGTTTTACTATCTTCTTCATTGGCAGCTGTTATCGTAACGATCGTTTTTTCGTCCTGTTGTACAAAAGTAGATACCTCTGGGTAAAAATTTATATTTTTTCCTTCTTTGATGGTGAGAGATTGATGAAACAACAATCCCAACATAGAATAGCCGGATAAAAAATTAATAAGCCTCTTTTCATTTTCCAATACGCTGCTGATTTCGCGGAAATATTTATCTACAGCCGCTCCCTGATGAAGTTTTGATAAATCAGCCTGAATGGCGATCCATCTCATTCGGAGAAAAGATATATTATCAACAGTTAGTATTTTTCCCTCGTTATTCAGGGTAAGCTCGAGCTCATCAAACAAATAGCTCAACTTCTTCAACAGCATCGACTGAGCATCTTCTTCAGAAAAAATAAAATCTACCACAACAATCTGAAACTGATAATTCTCTTTCACCTTTCCCAAATAGTAAACCTCTACATTTCTGGTAAAACTTTTTTGAATTGTATAAAACGGATTTCGTTGCTCGTAAACAATGGTTTCCAGCCTGTAGGTCTTTTGATTAAGATTCTGCAGTATATCCATCATTGGCATTAATATATTCTTCGCTGATAATCACTGTTCGGATCCATACCCATCCAATCTCTGTTTGCCGACCAATGGAGATACTCGTTTCTCATTTTTCTCAATAAACTTTGCCAACGATCTGCATACACCGTAACTTCAGGAATATTAATTACAGGATTTCCATCCTTATCTCTTGTTACCGTAGTAGGCCCAACGGGAGTTTCGGCTCTCTTTTTTTCGTTTTGTTTATCCAGCTCTTCATCACTAATGAAATTCCAGGCTTCTTTATTTCCAAATACATATTCATGAAGCCTTCTTTTAGCAGCAGGCAAATGATTATCAAAATCGATAGAATATGCTGTTTCTGTTTTGCTTGTAATATGATGATCGTAAAAAGCTTGCCCCTGTTCTTCCATAAAGTGCAAAGGAATATAGCTGTATTCTTTTCTGAGAAACCTAGTTCCTGTGATTTTTCGGTAAGCAGCTCCCCAGGTCAGAATATTAATCGCCGTATTATTAATCTCAATTTGATCATCTTTAAACCAATGTTCATCAATTAGTTGCTGCATTCTATTTTTTAACGCCCAAAAAGGTTTATGATTGGAGGTTTCAATTTCATCAACTTCTTCCATACCGTTTTCATACGCGCCACCGATATCGCAATGAACTCCCGGAAACTCTTTTTCTATACTGCCGGGAAATCTTGTTAATGAAAAATTCTCACGATGTTCATTAGCCGCAGTAAAATGAACTGCTTTAAAGTAAGGACCTGGATTTTTTAATTGAAGCTGCTCTACATCGTCTCCGAAGTTATGCTGAGATCCTAAGGTAGAATGCACGATTCCTCTATATCCTACTCTTTCCATACTTCCCATATCGCCAAATTCTTCATAAGATGACACGGTATCGTATACTCCGATGAAACGCAGGTCTAATTCCAGCTCCTCAAGTTCTTCATTCGTGAGAATACCTTTGTTTAAAAGATAATATCCTAAAAAGCCAAACTTGGGTAATTTTCCATCAATTAAAAACGCAGGATCTACTTCCGTTTTATCTTTATCTATCCAAATATCTTCAAATACAGGAACTCTTACAGAACCACTCTGAGTATAGGTTTCAACGTACTCATACCCTACTATCTTTCTGGATTTTCTGATTTCAATATCTTGCGACCTTTTATGACCATTGATTTCATAAGCGAAATTTCTGGCGGCGGCAGCTCCTCTACTGAACCCAAAAGTATCGATAGTAATTTTTGTAAGTTGCTTATCCAGATTGGAATTATTTCTGATAATTAATTTAATTCTATCAGCCAATTTTTCACATCCCTTTCTTACTTTTCCTCTTACTCCAGTTTTTCCGGAACCGTATTGAAATCCATCGTCTACATCTCTGCTATTATCCAGTGTACCAATACCTTCTATATAGATGGCATAGTCTTTCTGCTCGCAACTTTTATACAATCTTGCAACATTGGTAAAGTCGTTACTGAAACTGTTGTCAACCCCTTGCTTGTCCAGCATTCCTCTATGGCTGCCTTTAAGATAGCGATCGTATTCAGAATCATTTTCAGAGATGTTTTCACTTTCGAGCGCATCAAATTGTTTTTCATGTTGCTCCCTCGTTTTTTTTATGGCTTCTTCTTTAGCCAAGATTTGCTCCTTGGTATCGGTACTTTCTATTTTATTTTTACCATCTCTGTATTTTTCCCTTAGTTCTGTATTTTTAAGATTATTCAAAGTTCCATCAAAAAACACCCCTATCTCCAACTGCAGTTCATCTACAGGAGATTGGGAATTACCAGAATTATAAACAAATGTTTTTTGCATAATAATAAATTGAAGTTTACTTTAATGCTTTTTTTTAGATTTAAACATTTCTAAACGATCTGTTTTAATAAAAGCTTCTTTACCATTCTCTCCTTTTAGTTTTACTGTAAAAAAACTAAATGCTTCGTTAACTGTAATTACAAGTTCTGCTTTGGTGCTTTTAGGATCGTCTCCAAAAACTTCTTTAAAAGCGTCTACACTCGATTTCGCATTCAGGTCGCATGCTGCTCCATATCTGTTATCATTTTTATCTGTTACCGACATTGAAATTGAAGCAGGAATTGCTCTATTATCATAATCTGACAGTGGCTTTTTTGCAGCATCCAATTGCTCACGTTCTCCGTTGATCATTCTGAGACCTATATCTCGAGAAGAATTTAATGCAGCATTTTCTGGAAGTTCAAAAACAGGTTTCCAGCTAAATCTTGTTCGATAAACCTCCCATAAACCAAATGGAATAGGCTTTCCTTTGTTTTCTTCCTGGATCTTTTTCGGAATAATTTGCTCTCGGGTATGCACCATATCCAAATAATCTTTTCTCCAAAAACGATTTTCGTGGCTGTCTAGTTTTGCAATCTCAGATTCCGGGATAGTTACCTTTTTACCTTGGTACCTTCCGATTTCTTTTTGTACACCTACGCCTGCTACCCATACTACTACAACACCACCGGGCGCCATTCCTACGGCAATTACATCATAATTCAGATGTTCAGTTTTTCCGCTTCCGTTGGTTGCTTTTATATCATAGCCTTTACTGAAATATTCTCTTATTTTTTGAGTATCTATATCGGTATCTATTTGATAGAATTGATTTTCCATGAAAGACATCCAGATAAAATCCAGACGGGTTGGCAATCCTTTAAAACCATTGCTCATTCCGTTATTAATGTCGCCCCAAATGTTTGTTCCGGGAGCTATTCCAATACTTAAACCAACCCACTCGCCACCTTCACAATCTATTCCTCCTTTATAAACTTCCATGGGAAATCCCAACGGAGCCGAAGTTCCTTCCGTCCATTCAAATTTTGTCATAGTTTTAGCTTTTTGAGGCTCTTTTTTTTCCTGACACGAGATCTGAATAAAAAATAATACGCTCAGTACATATTTTATTAATGTGTTCATGATTTTAAAATCTAGCTATAAATGATTTATTTAACCATTATCCTTTATTTACCTTTGCATCAATCTTGCCAAGCATTTTGGCAACTCCTGAACTTTGCAGTAAAATATTACCATTTTTTGCTTTGTGAGTTGTTGTGGAAGTTGTTTCCTTTAAATCTCCTGTAACATTTACCGTTTTATTTTCGTTTACCGTTTGTTTATAATTCTTAGAACTAAACTGATGATTATTTTGAATGCTAACATTATGATCGTTTCCAACCGTAGTTTTCATGTCTTTTCCAACACTTACAGTAAGGTTTTCGCCTGCTATAAAAGTCATATTTTTCGGAGCTGTGACTGTAATATTACCATTTCCATCCATGAAATAGGTATTACCACTCGGATCTAGTATTGTCACACTTTTTTCATCATCATTCATCAAAACCTTAATTCCGCTTTTAGTTTGAATAGATCGCATATGATTGTTTACACCGCCACCGAGCCCAATTTGGCCATGAAACATTCCTCCCATGGCAAAAGGAAAATCGGGATGGTGATATTCAAAACCTACCATTACCTGATCGCCTACTTCCGGCACGGCAACATACCCTCTGTTTTGGGTAACGGCATTGGTACCTCCGGCATCGGGACTCATCATACGGATAAAATGTGTAGAATCGTTCACCTGCCAATCAAATCTTACCTGTATACGCCCCTGATTAAGAGGATCTGTATTGGAAATAACAGTGGCAATCTGCGGTTCGGCATTCGGAACAGAGAACTCAGATCTTGGTAGAAAACCTGTACCTTCGGCGATGGCTTCAAAGCTTCCTGTATAAAATCCTTTTGTATTTACTTCGTGAGAAACTTCTGTAATCATCAATTTAGTAAAATAAGAAGTCTGATTACTATCCGGCTTTCTCATCTCAATATCAGCAATGCATCCCGGATACAAAAATGGAACTGTTGTAGATCCTGAAACGGTAAATACTTCTACAGCAGCACTTCCGGCAGCACCTTTCTGTGCATCATCCAAATCCATTGAAAGATTGGCGTTAATGGGTGAAGAAACTAATGACTGACCGGTAAAAATATCATTATTAAGCTGATAAGCCTTTCCTGCCAATTGTCCAAGATGTTTTATATCAGCGGTTGAACTATTGAATTTGGAATGTTCACTACTGTTGTAACCAAAAAACTGGGGTTTGGTATGGAGCGCTTTCAGCTCTACACAAATATCATTTACATTACTGCCATACGTAAGACGTACGGGTTTCTTTGCAGCAGGCAGTTTACCGAAATACAGAATTTCTCCGTCATAAAAAAACTGTTCTCCGTAAGACACAGCAAGCCTTGCCAAGTAATTGTAATGCGTTTCTTTGTATTGAGCGCTGTAGTTGATATAACTTTTGTTCTGGGCATCAATCTTATAATCAAATGCTCCGGAACTTATTGTTTCTTTGATGATACGTTCTGCGATAATAGAAGTATTTACAGTCTGACCACCTCCAAAACTCTGCGTATGAAGTGCAGAATCCATAAGAATGGTAGGGCTGAAACCTTTTAAAATAATATTTCCCAGACTCATTTTTTCCTGACTGTAGGCTACCTTTGTAATAATTCCTGCAAAGGTTCTTTCAGGGCCATTATTATCGACATCTTTATATCTGAAAACTACCGTAAGCCTTTTTCCCAAAAAATTCTGAGCTTCTTGTAAATCATGATTCTCTATATTGCCCAAAGAATCGTGAGCCAAAATAAGTTCAAAATCATGATGCTTCCGTACACTCTGTTGGAGTTTAAAATGTTTAAAATGTCGTATGATTTTACCATCTACCACTATTTCAAGCTCTACAATACGCTGCACTCCTGAAATATGATTTTCCGCAATTTTATCTGAATTTGTTGCAATCTTACTCATATTTATTTGTGTTTTGGTTACTATATTACATTAAAGTTAATCAAGTTCAATGAGATATAAAATTTAACTCCCAATAATATGAGAAATTGTAGTAAAACTACGATTCTGTATTTTATCATCATAAAAAAGTAAAAATATTTGGTCACCGCTTATTTTCTCTTATCTACCGAGTGATTTTGCCCATTCGATGAAAAGTACCTTGATTCCTGAGGTAATGAGTATAGTTTTACTTCAGAAATAACACACAAAACAATTAAAATAAAACATTATGGAAATTATTCAAACACCAGAAAACGCATTATCTCACTCAAGTGTAACAGCTATTATTAATGCACCTATCGAAAAAGTAAATATTGCAGATTGGTTATTAAACTTACCAGATGCCGAATACCAAAGATGCTCAACTCAACACATCGGCGCGGCGATTTCTAAAACTTATGACGGCGAGCCTGTTTCATTAAATGTAGAAACCATCGGAGATGCATTAATGGTACAACATTATGTTGCCGATGTTTACCGTCCTGATTACTGCAGAATGCTTTCAATCTCAGATTCAATTACTAAAAACGGACGTACAAAAGTTCAGGTTTTATGGGAACTGAAAGCGACAAAAATTGATGACAACACTTGTCTTTACACCAACGAAATTCACGCTACGGCAACTCCTGAAATGCTTGCTTATATTAAAAAAAATGGAATTAATTTAGCTGATGCAGCGGCTTCAAGACAAGCAGCTTCTGATGCCCACAACCACGAAGAAACTCCAAACTTTGCGAAAAGCATCGAAAATAAAGCTTTAACAGGGAAATATAATCAACCTTTTTAATCTAAAGCATAGATGAGCGTATTTTCGGATATGCTCATTTTTATTTTAAATCATGGAAAAAACATTATTTGAAAAGTTAACAGGAAGCTGGAAACTGGTAGATCTCATCGAAGTTCCGGTAGATAGTGGCGAAATAACCAAACCTATGGGTGATGATCCTAAAGGTTTAATTATTTACAACAGCGATGGCTATATGTCGGCTCAAATTATGAATCCCGAACGTAAAAATTTCACACAAGAACATTGGACGAACGCAACACCTGAAGAATACACAATGGAAGCTTCTACTTATATGGCATATTCGGGTTCGTTTCAAACTGATGATGAAAAGCAGATCGTGAGCCACATTATAGATATTTCACTTTTTCCTAATTGGATGGGGCAGACACAAAACAGAAAGGTTATCTTTAGAGATGGATTGCTACATTTGGAAAGCGAAAAGCCTTTTTTGAGCAATTCAAGGTTGGTGATTCATCAATTAAAATGGAAAAAAGTATCGTAAAAATTTAAACCAAATTATTATTAATATGAAAGCAGTAGTTATTACAAAATACGGAGATCCTGAAGTACTTCAATGGCAGGAAGTTCCAACTCCACAGATAAGCGGAGACCAGGTTTTAATAGAAGTACAAGCAGCCGGACTTAATCGTTCTGATGCCTTTCAACGTGAAGGAAATTATCCAGCCCCCAACGGCGTTGCTGCTGAAATTCCAGGGTTAGAAGTTTCAGGAATTATTGTTGAATGTGGACCGGATGTTGTCGATTTTAAAGTAGGCGATAAAGTATGCGCTTTACTCGCTGGCGGAGGTTATGCAGAATACGTAAGCGTTCGCGAAGGGCAATGCCTTCCCATCCCTGCATCATTATCATTTACTGAAGCAGCAAGTCTTCCGGAAACCGTTTTCACTGTTTGGTCAAACGTTTTCCAAAGAGGAAGTTTGCAACCGGGAGAAACCGTTTTATTTCATGGTGGAAACAGCGGGATTGGGATTACGGGAATTCAGATTGCACATGCACTGGGTTCAAAAGTTATCGTGACGGCAGGTACAGAAGAAAAAGGGCAAAAATGTATTGAACTTGGGGCAGATGTATTTATCAATTATAAAACTCAGGATTTTGAAAAGGAATTACAAGATGAAGGTGTAGACGTAATTTTAGATATGATTGGCGGCGATTACCTCAGCAAAAACATTAATATTCTGAAACCGGAAGGCAGATTAATCCACATTAATGCGGTAGACGGAAGCCACGTAGATCTCGATATCTGGAAAGTGATGCTGAAACGTCTCACGGTGAGCGGAAGTACGCTTAGAAGCAGAGAATATGAATTTAAAAAATATTTAGCCAAAGAAGTTCAGAAAAATGTGTGGCCTTTGATAGAATCCGGAAAATTCAAACCTGTTATTTTCAAAACGTTTCCTTTTTCAGAAGCTGCAGAAGCGCATCGATTGCTTGAAAAAAACACGCATACCGGAAAAATTATATTGGTGAAATAGCTTAAAAATTGACCATGAAAAAGGACGCCATTTTTTATTCTTCTATTATCATGGCTTTCTGTGCGGGTTTTGTAGACACCAGTACATTTACCGTGGCCGATGGATTGTTTTCTGCACATATCACAGGAAATCTGGTTGTTTTTGCCTATAAACTGAGTAACCACACTCAAATTACAGATTTTATCAATTTACTTAGTTTTCCTGTTTTTATAGTAGCCGTGATCTTAACAGGAAAAATAAGTACAAAATTTAACGATCAAAAAAAGATAACGGGATCAAGTGGTATACTTTTGATCCTCTCCGGAATGCTCGCTTTTTTCCTGAAAGAACACAATATTTCTTCAGGATTTTTATTTCATGGAATGCTGATGATGATTGTATTTGCAATGGGAATTCACAATTCGGTCAACAGGCTGTATTCAGGTTCTGTATTCGGGCCAACCACCGTCATGACGGGAAATATCACCAAAGCAGTAATTGATTTTTTCCTCTATCACTCTACGCAACATACCTCTCAAAAGCTTTTGGAAATCAAACAATCCTTGGTATTGCTATCAGGTTTTTTGGGTGATGTATTTCTGGAGCATTGATTTCAGATCGTTTCGGCTTGGTTTCTATGCTGATTCCTGGGATTTTATTAGCTGCTTACAATAAGGTTGCGATTAAGAAAAAGACAGTACTTAATTTGTCTTAAAGCTTTTAAAAAATTATTTCACGACGTTAATAATCCAGCTACAAAAGCAACCAGAGCCCGTCATTTGGCAGCCTATATATAAAATCGGAAGTAAGAAAAACAGCAAAAAAGGTACATTCAATAGCGCTGCTTTGTATTCTTTTTTTAAGATATTTTTTATAAAATCTATCAGAAAACCGATCGATAAGAAGAGCAATATAAAGAACAGCAAAATAGCTATTCCTAATCCGACATCAGTAGGGTGTTCTTTCCTTCGATTGGCTTCGAATGCCATCTGCGCATAAAAATATAAGGCTGATAATGGAATTACCACAATAATCAAACGGATAAAAAATAATTTAAGATATTTCATTCAATTATTATTAATTAAATTCTTTTGTTTTTCTCTTTGTAGATTTTGAACTCCTTTAAATAAATCCAATAAGGTCTTTTGCTTCTTTTGCGGTTAAATTTAAAATTAGTTTTACATTAAAAATAATACTAAAAGATCGACCACAAATAAAAAAGAGACCTTAAAGAGATCTCTTTCGTAGAAAAATGTAAATATAATAGGTAAAATTATTTAATGATTTTCACCTTCTCGGAGTAACGAATCGGTGCCTTGGGATTTTCGGCAGGATAACCTAATGCGATATTAATTCCCACTTCATAGCCTTCAGGGATATTTAATAATTTTAAAACATCTTCGTTTTCAGGAAGATTTAAAGCAGTGACCAAAGAACCCAGCGGACAGGTTCCTAAATTCAATGCATGAGCACTCAAAAGAATATTTTGTAAAGAAATTCCTGCATCCAGCTTGGCTGTTGGGTTAGATTTATCAATTGCCATCACGATCAACGTTGGCGCATGGTGAAAAATGCTGAATCCTGGTTCTTTATATTTAGCTGCACTTCCCTGCATCTCTTTACCTTCCGCAAAATTCAGAAAACGCTGATTAATTTCTGCCAAAATCTTAGGATTCTGAATCACACGAATCTCCCAAGGCTGCTTGTTTAAAGCACTTGGAGCAAAGATTGCACTTTTCATAATCGTATCAATCTGCTCTTGCGAAACCTGCTGATCGGTATATTTTCTGATCGATCTTCTGGTCAGCATATTGTCGAGAATCGCCTGCGTGGCAGATCCCGTGTAATACGTTTTCGGGGCTTCGTTATCCTTACATGAAAGTAAGCTCACCAAGATAAAACCTGATAATAGTAGTTTTTTCATATCTTTTAAATAGGACTGTTTATTTTTTTGCTGAATGAATAATTAAACTTCAATACGGTGAATATGATATACAGATACACCACATATTTAATCATCTGATAATGGTATAATGAAATAATGGCAAAGGCAAATACGAGGATTATTAAAATCAGTTTGCTAATATTTTCGATGAATGAACAGTATTCCCTTTTGTTTCCCCACGCGGTTGGCTTAAAAAGCTCGTTGATTTTGGGTGAAAAACCATTAAGTAGCAAAATAGAATATGACATATATTCGTTGCTGATTCCACCCAGAATAAAGGCAAAGGCAACACAGCCAATCATGCTTCCGTAGAAAAGTTTACCCTTCATACTTATTGGACTGGAAGGCATATCCGTTGCCATAAAAATAGCTCCGAGCAGTAACCCTGAAATAGAGAATTTAAAATCTCCTTCATAACTGATAATCCACGACAATAGAATAAAAACAATAAATATCGCAGATGGAATATGCCACGAAATACGTTTTCTCAACAGCAGATATAAACCGCCTAGCGCAATGCAGACCACAGAATATTCACCAATGGCTCCTGAAGTTTTGTAGAGTAAACTTTCCCAATAAGGCGAATTGCTGTTTACGCCAATGCTTGAAAAAAATTCAGTTGTATTAATATTGATAAAATTCTTTGTATTCCAAATGGATGAGGAAGTCATAACCGAAGCAAAAAACACCGTCATCAGTTCCCGACCAACCAAAGCAGGGTTAAACTTATTTTTTCCTGTTCCGCCCCATACTATTTTTCCAAAAACAATTGCCATTACGGCTCCAAAAGCGACCACATAAAGCGGCGTAACCGGAGAAATGGTGAAAGCCAGCAGCAAACCTGTAATCACTGCACTTAAGTCGAACGAAAGCTGGATTCTCTTTAATATAACAGCAGAAAATACAATATCTGTGATGAGGCAAACTGCCACAGAAACGGCAGTCACAGCAAGAGCTTTCATTCCAAACGCCAGCCAAGACATCGCAACCATTGGTAATAAAGCAATAATCACATCGAGCATCACAAAAAAAGTACTGCCGAATTTTGGTTTTATATAAGGATTCAGTTTCATTTTTTAATTATTATGTAAAAGCATTTTTCCTTCGAAAATAGCATCCATCAACGGAAGATCGCTCGGGCAGATATAAGCGCACGCACCACATTCTATACAATTCTGAACATCAAATTCTATCAGCTTCACCAAATCTTTATCAGCGCTTGCCCGAAGAAATTCCAGCGGCATCAACCGTTGCGGACAGACATCTACGCAATAGCCGCAGCTGATACAATTGTGCGATTTCGCTTTTTGATTCTTCAACAACAGAATTCCTCCTGAACCTTTATTGATTGGGGTTAAAAGAGATTTCACCGCTTTTCCCATCATCGCACCGCCAAGCACTATTGTTTCATTATTATTTGTTGAAATTTGGGTTTCTTTTAGAATATGCTCAATCGGAGTTCCTATTTTGATGATGTAATTTCCCAATGTTCCATTATTGTTCCCTGATAGCGTGACCAACCTTTCCGTAAAAGGAATATTTTCGCAAAATGCTTTATAAATCGCCCAGATAGTTCCTACATTATTCACTAAAATGCCATGTTGAGAAGGAATTTCTCCTTTCTTGATTTCTTTTCCTGTAATGGATTTGATTAATTGCTGCTCGCTTCCCTGAGGATAATTATTTTTAACCAGCTGAATACTTAATGGTAAATTATATTCTCTAGAAATTTTTAGCAAAACCCTTGATAATTCCTTATTCTGCTTTTCAATCGCAACCACTATCTTTTTAGCTTTAATAAAATACTGAGCGACCTGAAGTCCCTTCATTAATTCCTGCGTCTGCTCTTTCATCAGAACATAATCTGCACTCAGGTAAGGTTCGCATTCTACCCCGTTGATGATAAATGTATCAATCTCAGAAAATGTATTATTGTATTTTACATGGGTAGGAAACCTTGCTCCGCCACTTCCTTCAATCCCGAAATCACTGAGTTTTTGGATAAACTCCTGAGTCGTTAATTGAGTATATTTATCCACCTGAAAAGCCAGTTCATTATTTTTAAAATCATTTTTTAGAACAATGAAATTCTGACCGTCAATTTGAATACATTCAGAAATAATTCCTGAAACCGGCGCGTGAATATTGCTTGAAAAAAAATCATCAGACTTCGCCAACAACTGAAACTTTTTCACTTCACAACCAACTGCAACCACAGGCTGCATTTCCGAACGGTAACTTTTGAGTGGAATATAGAAATACTCCGGATCGGTGATGGCTCGGATCTTTATTTTTTTTGTTTTATTTTTTAAAGAAGGGATGAGAAGCATAAACTTTTTGTTGTAAATCCGTTATTTTCAATTCTGTAAAATTCAAATTCGAAATTTTCCTGCAATTTTTTGAGAACATTTGGAAATTGATTAGGTTCAACAGCAAATAAAGCCGTCGACAAAATATCACTCAGAAACGCCTGCTCACAGATTACTCCAACTTGTGAAGTTTCGGAGGGAAATCCCGTTTTAGCATTCAGAATATGTCCGAATTTCTGTGTTCCAATGGTGATATAATTTTCGTTTCGTCCTGACAGACTAAAACATTCATTAGAAATCAATATTTCAGCTTTTTCATTATAAACGGAAGTTTTTGCATCTGGAATTTTGATTCCCCAGGTCGGATGTTCAGCATTATTAATTACTTTTATGGTACTTCCTCCTGCGTTGATCAAGGCATCCTCCACTCCATTTTCTTTTAAAATTTCAATGGCTTTATCCACGGCAAAAGCTTTGATAAAAGATCCTGTGATAATTTCCTGACCTTTATTTATTTTAACTGAATTTCCATCAATCTCAATCTTGCTATAATCAATTTTTTGCTTGATTTTTTCAATATCTCCAGAGCTCGGAACCAAATTAATTTCTTCATTATAAAATCCCCAAAGTCGAATCAGTGGCATTGAGGTAATATCATAAGCCCCCGAAGTAATTGAACTTACTTTTTTTATGATCTGAAGTAAATCAATTAATTGGTGATCAACCTTCACCCAATTTCCACTGTTTTTATTGATCTGATCGACAAATGAATTTTCCTGATATGAATTGTATTTCTGATCAATTTCCGACATTGCCTCAAAACACTGATCTATGATCTGAACATCGTATTTCGTCGAAATTTTTATCTTGCAGTCGCAGTAAAAAAGGCGTTCGGTTTTCGAAAGATAAACATTATTTGCTTTCAGAAGCTTTTTCATCGTCATTGGTTTCAAGTTGAACTTTAGCATTCTTTTTCAACGCTTTGAAATTCACATTTCCCACGTTTACAATCTGGAAATAAAAATTGGGATTTCGCCACTCAGATTTCGCTGAATCATATTCCAGTTTCTGAACTTCAAAAGATTTCTTTTTTTCGTTTTCTGCTTCTAAAGCCTGCCTTTCTTTTTCTTTCGCAAGTTCTTTTTCCTCCTTAAGGTTTTCGAAGAATTCTTTATTTCCAAAAATGAGCAAAATGACACCTATACTATAAAGTATGACCGATTGTAACTTCATCTAACGTTTATTAATAGCTGATTTGAATAGATTGATGAAACAAAAATAGTTTTCCGGACACGGTAAACCATAGTTTTAATGATATATTCGCTAAAAAAATGACGAATTGAATTCATCATTTTAATCATCAAATCCTTTTATTTTACGTTACTTTTGCATAAAACTTACCTTCATGTACGGGAAAATGAAACAATTTATTGAAAGTAATTTTTTGCAGGAAGTTATTCTCCTGGTCTTTTCTTTCGTATTATTTACTTTAAACGACTGGATTCTTATCGCCAGCTGGCAAAGCCTTTTTCTGGGAATCATTTATTTTATTCTGCTATATGGTCATGCACAGATCAACCGTTTTTTTCTGCTGCCGATTTTAATTGAAAAGCATAAACTTTTACAATATTTACTGTTCACTTTTTTATTGTTGATTGTCTCTGCCTTGGCGCTGAATTATTTAACTGTAAATCAATTATATAAAAACTGTTTTCTGCACAATAATCCTATCAAAATGTCTTATCAGTATCAGATGGGAATTTTGTTGGGTTCCCTGATCTGCATTCTCGGTACAACAAGACTCGTGGAGTATTATCGTTCACAAAAAATAAAGGCAAGCAAAGAGCTTTTATTCAACAAAAATCAGATGGCTTTTCTGAATATGCAGCTCAATCCGCACTTTTTATTCAATACCCTGAATACCATTTACGGAATCAGTTTTAAATATCCCGAAAAAACACCGGAACTGATCTTAAAAGTTTCCGAATTACTTCGTTATCAGGTTGAAAATACGAAAAAAGAGACTGTAACAATAGAAAAAGAGGTCGATTTCATTTCAAGCTATATCGAACTCGAAAAAGAAAGAATAGGACATCGCTGTAAGATTGATTTCGTTTGCAATATCGATCATCCCAAAGATTTTAAAATTGCTCCGATGCTGCTTTTCACGTATGTTGAAAATGCCTTCAAACATGGAACCTGTACCATAGACGATTGCTTTGTTAAGATTAATCTTTCTATTCTGGAGGGTTGTTTATTATTAAATATTGAGAATTCAGTTCCCGCAAAAAAGTCCGAAACTTCCACTAATGTCGGGCTCGAAAATACGCAAATGAGGCTCGAAATGTTGTATAAAAACAATTACGATTTGCAGATTAAAAATGATAAAAATATCTTCACCGTTGCTTTAAAAATAAAACTATGACGGAAGCAAATACATATAAATGTCTGATCGTAGATGATGAACCGGCGGCACATTATGTGTTGATGAATTATATTGAAAAACACCCGAATCTGCTTCTTTCAGGACAATGTTATAATGCTATTGAAGCATTAAGTTTTATGAGAGATCAGAATATTGATCTTTTATTTTTAGATATCAATATGCCTGAACTTTCCGGTCTTGAATTTTTAAAACTACTTCCCAATCCGCCCAAAACGATTCTTACGACGGCTTATTCCGAATATGCTTTGGAAAGCTATGAATTTGGCGTCATCGATTATCTGTTGAAGCCGATTTCTTCTTTAAGATTCATAAAATCCATTGAACGCTTTTTATCATATCAAAATATTTCTTCAAAACAAAATTCCTTGACTGAACAAACAAATCTCAATGTAAAAGTAAATGGAAGGGACGAAGAAATTAATCTGAATGAGATCACTTATATTCAGAGTTACGGGAATTTCATTAAAATATTTACCGGGCAAAAATTTTATCTTGTTTCTATGACAACGCAGGAAGTTCTTAAAAATCTCCCTTCATCACAGTTCCTCAGAATTCATAAATCCTATATTATTTCATTACAGAAAATAGAAAAGTTTGAAAATAATGAGATTTTTATTTGTGACACAAAACTGCCCGTGGGAATTACTTTTAAGCAGAAATTGCAGGATCTGATGAATGGAAATTTTTAATACTATATTTAGACCCCTACGGGGATGACAAACTCCATACATAAAAACTTAATAGTCACTTATTTTGTACTTAATTTCTAAATGCAATATAAGTCTGAATATTATTGCAAAAAATAGGAGGCTTATAAAAACCTCCTATTTGTATTAATAACCTAAAAAAATCCATAGACTTCTTTATATTGTGTGTGTTTTTTTATAAAGGTGTTGTAAGAAGTCGTTAATAGATTTACTACTCGTTCATGTAAAATATCAAACTTTTAATTTCAATATTTGCATAAATTTTATACTACAAAGTAACGGTATCGAGAAATAAAATCCACAATCAATATTGTAGATAGATATCGACGCAATAGTAGATATTTATCTACAAACATATTTTAATTCTAAAATTTCAATGCAACAGGTTGTGAAGAAAAAATGCTAATTGATTTCAAAAAAAGTTATTAATCAAGCATAATTAACATTTATTTCAAATTGATCGTTATTTTAAGCTTAAAATATTAGTTAATATCTGGATTTGAATAAATTACATTTTAAAATAAATTTACATCACCTATTTGGGTTATAAATAAATCTTAATTAATCCAATCACGTAAACAATTAATTAACAATAGATTAAATTTAAATCATATAACAGATAAGCTCTAAAAGCTCGCTTTATCTAAATACCGAATATTAAAAAAAAGTATTACTTTTGCTTAGAGAATAAAAATTGCTTTTCTGCGTTTTTATTACTAAATTTAGGTACACCAAATTATAAAACATTAAAATCCAGTCAAATGAGAAAAATACTTCTACTATTTACTTGTATGTTCGGTATTTCTGTTTTTTCACAAATTAAAGTGTTGAAAAACGAAACTTTGGTGGAAATTGGCAAAGATAATTCCGTAGGTTTATATAAAAAAGACGACAAGTTTACAATTAATTATCAGGATCTTAACACGAGTAATCTGAATACCATCAGATCTTTTTCTTTCTTGAATCTAAACGCCGATGTGGAGGGTCTATACAAGCTGATCTCTGACGGATTTATTGATACGCCCGTAGGAAATATAACGTTGGAATTACCCAATGACATTATTGAACTGAATTACGAAAAAAACTACGGCCAACCGACCGTACAGTTTATACAGTACATCAATAAAAACAGAAAATACGTTGGAAAATCTCAGTTTCTGAATAAAAAACAGGTGGATAAAATATTCGGAAAAACAACAGGAAAATCTGCACTGTATGATAAACCGGCAACGATAAATCACGTTAATCCATCAAAATCTTCTTCAAGCCAAGCTTCAACAGCCACGCCGGCAAACAACGGAAAAGATAAAAAACCAAGAAAATAATTACATTTTTAAAATAATTACTTAACTCATTCTCCTCGGATGAGTTTTTTTATTTTATTTTTGCAAAAAAGATTGTTAAAATATGTCTCTTCAAATAAACAATTTAACCAAGAAATTTGGTGAACAAACCGCACTTAACAAAATCAATATTTCTATTGACAAAAACGAAATCATCGGACTTTTAGGCCCCAACGGAGCCGGAAAATCTACCCTGATGAAATCTATTGTGGGCGCGTTGAAAATTGACGAAGGAGAAATTATTTTTAATGGTAAAAATATTGCCGAACACGATATCGAAAGCAAAAAAAATATAGGATTTTTGCCTGAAAATAATCCTTTATATTTTGAGATGTATGTGAAAGAATACTTACAATTCGTTGCAAATATTCATAAAATTCCGTCTTCGAGAATAGATGAAGTGATTAAACTGGTTGGAATTACACCTGAAAGATCGAAAAAAATCGGACAGCTTTCAAAAGGATATAAGCAAAGAGTTGGTTTAGCCCAGGCTATTATTCATCAACCGGATTTGTTGATCTTGGATGAACCAACCAACGGACTTGATCCTAACCAAATTATCGAAATTCGAAATGTGGTCAAAGAAATCGGGCAGGCAAAAACTGTTTTACTTTCTACACACATCATGCAGGAGGTTGAAGCACTGTGCTCAAGGGTCATTTTGATTCATAAAGGGAATATTCTTCAGGATTGCCCCATCGATGAATTTAAAGGCAGATTCGACAGTCTGGAAGAGGCTTTTGCTAATTATACGCAAGCCACCGTTTAAATGGCTTTATTTTTGATGGAGTTTTATCCTCAACTAATAAACATTTAAAAAATGATTAAAAAAATTTTATTAAGTACATTTTGTATCGCACAATTTTCATTCGTAAGCGCAAATGTTATTAATGAAAATCCCGTTTCAACCATAAATTACCAAAAAGAAAAAGTTCCGAAATCGGTTATTATTAAAACTAAAAAATTTAAAATAAAAATCGATCAGCAGCCCAATGGTAATTACCTTTATCAATCTTGGGGCGTAAACGGAAAAGTTTCTACAAAAGCGGCGATGATTATCTCCAACGGAAGTTTGATTCCTGATGGCAGCGGTGGAAACTATTATTATGAATTTGACAACAATGGTTATACGTACCAAGTTTGGAGAAATTATTTAACCGCATCTGCTAAAAAAGCTCCTTACACTTTAGTTGTTGTTGACCAAAACGGAAAAACAATCGTTAATCAAGACGGAGTAGTTGTAAAAAATTAATTTCAAATCAATATTAAAAATATTCCTGATCGTATGGTCAGGATTTTTCTTTTTAAACCTAGTTTATTTACCATTATTTTGGTACATTCACTTAAAAATATTCAACATCAATGGCATTTACCATTAAATCAAACCTAATCGACATCGTTTCAAAGGAAACATATCCTGCAGAAATTACAATTAAAGACAATAAAATCAATTCAATACAAAGAATTTCTGAAACACTTGAAACGTATATTCTGCCAGGTTTTATTGACGCTCATGTTCATATCGAAAGCAGCATGCTCGTTCCTACTGAATTTGCTAGAATTGCTGTAAAACACGGAACAATCGGAACGATTTCTGATCCGCATGAGATTGCTAATGTTTTGGGAATTTCCGGAGTTGAATATATGATCGATAATGCAAAGCAAGTTCCTTTTCATTTTTATTTTGGAGCTCCGTCATGTGTTCCTGCGACTCATTTTGAAACATCAGGAGCTGTAATTGATGCTGAAAATATTGATCAGTTACTGAACAAAGAAGAGATTGTATATCTTGCGGAAATGATGAATTTTCCCGGCGTGATTTACAAAGACGAAGAAGTCCTGAAAAAGCTGGAATCTGCAAAGAAACACAAAAAGCCTATCGATGGGCATGCTCCGGGATTGATGGGTGAAGAAATGAAAACGTATTTTAATGCTGGAATTTCAACCGATCACGAGTCTTTTGGATACCAAGAAGCATTGGAAAAACTTCAGCATGGAGTAAAAATTATGATTCGTGAAGGAAGTGCTGCCAAAAATTTTGACACTTTAATTCCTTTATTAGAAGACTTTCCAGACCAAATCATGTTCTGTTGTGATGACAAACATCCTGATAATTTAATTGAATCTCATATCGACGACCATGTAAAACGTGCCCTGAAATTGGGACATGATTTGTATGATGTTTTGCGTGCTTCATCATATAATGTCATCAAACATTATAATTTACCGATCGGTTTATTACAAGTTGGAGACAAGGCAGATTTTATTGAGATTGATAATCTTCAGGAGTTTAATATTTTAAAAACTTATATTGATGGAAATTTGGTTGCCGAAAACGGAAAATCTTTCCTTCCCTCTATTGAAACTCCGATCGTAAATAATTTTCACTGTAATCTGAAAGAATCCTCCGATTTTAAAATAGAAAGTAAAGGTGAAAAAATTCGTGTGATAGAAACACTGGACGGACAATTAATTACCAAAGAAATTCATGCAGAATCATTAACTGTTGACGGTTTTGCCGAATCTAATCCTGATGAAGATATTCTGAAAATTGCGGTGGTCAATCGTTATTATGATGCGCCTGTAGCCACTGCTTTTATCAAAAATATAGGGTTGAAAACCGGAGCAATTGCCTCTTGCGTTGCCCATGACTGCCATAATATTGTGGTTGTAGGAACTAATGATGAGGATATGTGTAAAGCCGTCAATGCGATTATCAAGGCAAAAGGTGGAATTTCGCTTGCTACAGAAGCCGAAGAAAGGGTTTTAGAACTTCCCATTGCAGGAATTATGACAAATCTTCCCGCGGAAGAGGTCGCTGAATCTTATATAAAATTAGACCAACGTGCTAAAGAACTGGGAAGTAAATTGAGAGCACCTTATATGAGTTTATCTTTTATGGCGCTTTTGGTAATTCCTGAACTGAAACTGAGTGACAAAGGGCTTTTTAATGGAAAAAGCTTTGAGTTTACAGATGTTTTTATTGAATAAATAGGTTTTATAGCTTTTGTCTGTTCGAGTTTTTTTCGTAATGAAATGAAGAAAAATGTATCGAGAACTTTTACTTAAATTGAACTTCTCGATACGATTTTTTCAAAATCTACTCGAAGCGACGTAATTTCAAAAGAAATTAAGGGTTTAATCATTTAAAGTTAATTTTAAACAATTCTTTTTTCAGTTTCGGGTGATGCGTAAAATTTACTTTCATTAAAGCTATCTTTAGCCGCATGATAGCCGATATTGAAAATTTCATCCAGTCTGTCTTTTCTTCTTTCAAAAGTTCCGTAAGTGGAAAGTTCCTGTGAAGTGATAAACCAGTCGCAATATTCGAATTTTGCCTTTTCTACACGATAAGAAAGCAAGTCGTAGGAACGGGAAACAACGGCTTTTATTGATTTTAAATCATGAATTTTAATATCGTGAGGCGGAGATACAAAAACACCGATCAATTTATCGCAATCCTCGCTTATAATATCGGCGGGAAAATTGTTCAACACTCCTCCATCACAGTACATTTCATCACCGATAATGTAAGGCGTTGTAATCCCTGGAATCGAACATGAGGCAATAATCGCATCGACAACTTTGAAATTTTCATCGAAGATTTTTTCGGTTCCGTTGACTAATTCGGTGGCAACAATTTTTACTTCTTTATCCAAATCACCTAATTTCATTTCACCAAAAATAGGATTCAAATAATTACGAAAAATCACTGAGGAAACTAATCCCGGCTGATTGAATGTAAAATGTTTCCAGTTGAAGAAATACACCGAGTTGAAAAAATCGAGAATTTCTTCGGGAGTTTTACCTACCGCATACAAAGCCCCGACAATAGATCCGGCGCTGCAGCATGATAAAATATCGATATCAATATTCTTTTCGTTCAGAAATTTTAATACGCCTGCATGTGCAATACCTTTTGTACCGCCTCCCGATAAAACAAGTCCTGTTTTCTCAAAATTCATAGAATAAATTTAAGAAAACAGGACGAGATAATCAGATTAATTTCCTAAAATATCAGGATTTTAAAATTATTTTAATTTTTACTAATTCCTAAATTCTGGTTAATATACAGATTAGGATAATTCATAAGTTTTGAAACGAAATCCGCAATGCTTTTTCGTGAAATCGCAGAACCTTTTTCAGGAGTACCTTTGTAAGTGATCTCATAATCAATCTCATCATTATTGGTAAACCAATCGGGTCTGAGTATGGTATAATCGAGCCCAGACTTTTCAATAATATCCGCCAGCTTTCGATAAGGCTCTAAAACGGGGCGCAATGGAACATTATAAATCCCGATCGAGCTAATGGCAATGACTCTTTTTACGCCTTCCTCTCTCATTGCTTTCACGATATTTCCTGTCATAATTTCAAGGTTTCCGTCAAGATTTATATAAACGATTTCCTGACCTTTTATCGCTTTTTTTATATCATTAAACCGAAGCGCATCGCCTTCTATTACTTGGCAATCTTCCGAAATATATCGGGAAAGTCGGTTTTTATTTCTTACGAATAAAGTTAATTGTATATTTTCCAAAGGTTTTACAGCTTCTATTACATATTGTGCAAGACTGCCGGTAGCGCCTATGATAAGTATTTTTTTCATTTAAATTTTTAATTCTTTTTGTAAAAGATGGAAATTATTTTCCAACTCTTGCCTGAAGATGCTGAGGATATCTTTCTCCCACAATCTCGATGGTTTGCAAAGCATTTTGAATTTTTGCTAAATCCTCAACTGAAAGATCAAGAGCAGCACCTCCCACATTTTCTTCAAGTCTGTGGATTTTTGTAGTTCCCGGAATTGGAGCAATCCAAGGTTTCTGTGCCAAAAGCCAAGCCAATGCTACCTGAGCAGGCGTTGCATTTTTTTCGATTGCAATATCTTTAACCAAATCTACCAATGCCTGATTCGCCTTTCTATTCTCTTCTGAAAAACGAGGTACGATGTTTCTGAAATCATCAGCGGCAAATTGAGTCGTCTCATTGATCGCGCCCGTTAAAAAACCTTTACCTAAAGGACTGAAAGGCACAAAACCTATTCCCAACTCTTCTAAAGTCGGAATGATTTCTTTTTCTGGTTCGCGGTAAAACAGAGAATATTCACTTTGTAACGCAGCAACAGGTTGTACAGCATGAGCTCTTCGAATGCTTTCTACACCGGCTTCCGACATGCCCCAATGTTTTACTTTTCCTTCTTTAATCAAATCCTGAATCGTTCCTGCAACATCTTCCATCGGCACATTCGGATCTACCCTGTGTTGATAAAAAAGATCGATATAATCTGTCTGTAAATATTTTAATGAATTTTCTGCTACCTGACGAATTCTTTCAGGTCTGCTGTCTACTCCTTTCATAGCATCACCTTCTAAAAAGCCAAATTTTGTAGCAATGACTACTTTATCTCTAAATGGAGCAACCGCCTTTCCAAGTAAAGTTTCGTTTCCACCTTGGCTATATGCTTCAGCGGTATCAAAAAAAGTAACGCCAAGATCGTATGCTTTTCTGATTAAATCAATAGCTTCATTTTCCGGAGTTGCCGGCCCATATCCAAAAGTAAGCCCCATACATCCTAAACCTAATGCGGAAACTTCAAGTCCGCTTTTACCTAATGTTCTTGTTTTCATCTTGATTGTACTATTGTTAAATTTTATAACACAAATGTCCGAACTATAATCAAGGAGGATTTTATACAGATTACGGTATTTATTACCAAAATTACTGATTACGATTTCAAATTGATTGTCAACAATTTATAATATCTAATTTTGTATCAATAAATTTCACTGTATGGAAAAAATTATCAAAATCGACACTGTTGATATGTATAATAAAATGCGAGGCGTGGAAACTCTAAACCCTCTCATCACCATTATAGATCTTTCTAAGGCGCAAGCAATGCCTTCACAGACTTTTCATTTCGGGCTGTATGGTATTTATCTGAAAGAACTGCAATGCGGAGAATTGAGATATGGCAGAAATACCTATGATTATCAGGAAGGAACTTTAATTTTTGTGGCGCCTGGACAGATTTTAGGAGTGCAGCCTAATGTAACGAAATTCGAGCCTAAAGGTTGGGCTTTGTTATTTCATCCGGATCTGATAAAAGGTACTTTACTGGGAAAACATATGCAGGATTATACTTTTTTCTCCTATGAATCGAACGAAGCATTGCATCTCTCAGAAAAAGAGCGAAAATTTGTATTGGAGTGCTTTGAAAATATAGAAAATGAAATTTCTCAAAACATTGATAAACACAGCAAAACATTAATTACCTCAAATATAGAACTGTTCCTTAATTACAGCGTTCGATTTTATGATCGGCAGTTTATTACAAGAGATAACGCCAACAAAGGGATTATTGAAAGGTTTGAGAATATTTTAAATGATTATTTTCTTTCTGAAAAGCCTTTAACAATAGGTTTTCCTTCGGTAGCCTGGTGTGCGGCGCAACTTAACTTATCTGCCAATTATTTCGGAGATTTAATAAAAAAAGAAACAGGAATTTCACCACAAGAGTACATTCAGTCTAAAGTGATTGACTTGGCTAAAGAAAAAATATTCGATATAGAGAAATCCATCGGGCAGATTGCTTATAGTTTAGGTTTTAAATATCCACAGCATTTTACGCGTTTGTTTAAGCAAAAAACGGGAATGTCTCCTTTGGAATACAGGAGTCTGAATTAATCTGAATTGTTGATCTATTTTCTTTATTTAAATTGAAAAGACTCAGTTTTATATTTTTTTCAAATTGGCAAAATTGGTTGATTTTGAAATCTTTTGAATGACTGACTGAAACCCTAGCCCCGATTGAAGCTTTGTTTGAGCTCATTTTCAGTGGTTTCGGCGCGGCAGCGAAGCTGCCGCGCCGAAACCACTGAAAATAGCGAGTGCGGAAAGCGGGAAATAGCTTCTAAAAAAACTACTTTTTATCGTATAATTTGAGAATCTGAACCAGATCGTTATCGTCTGCCATCACATCTATTAAAGCAGAAATATCTGGTGAATTTCCGAGCTTTTCTTTCAATAAAGGCTTTAATCCAGGTGCTTTAAAAGATATTTCTGTAATACTTTTATCTTTTCGCATGATTAAATATTCTATATTTTGGGTTTCATAAGTGTAGATGGGGCCGGTGTAAAAACTTCTTCTGTACCAAGCGGTTTTATTTCCGTTATACATCACCTGAAGCAAACCTGTATCTTTAGAAAGAATTGATTTTGAACTTACAAAACGTCGTCTTACTTTTTTAAGATCTCTAATCTCGAGATACTTAACATCAGTTTCGTTAATTTTTACTTTTTTACCTGAAGGATCTAAAACCGTCATTTGCCGGATATAAGTAGCCGGAGAAAACACTGAATTATCGTAAAAGCCAATATTGAGAGCTTTTGTCTTTATGGTATCTTTCGAATTTTTTAATACATATTTTACAGGAAAATAAGTCTCCTTGAACATCTCTTCTTTTTGGGAAAATAAAAAGCAAGAACATAAAATCGAAAGTAATAAAATCATTTTTTTCATGATGGTAAGATACAAAAAAGCCCGGTAATTCCCAGGCTTTAGCTATATTGCAGTGAATATTCTGGCTGTTTATATATTTCAAAGAGAAAAACTTTGTTTCTATTTATTTTTTATCATAAAGCTGAAGTATTTTCAAAAGATCATCATCAGTCTTCCATGAATTAACTAGGGCCATAAGATCGGGGTATGCTGCGAATCTTGTTTTCAGGCTGTTTTTAAGTCCAGGATTAAAAAATCCGGATTCATTGATAATCTTTCCGTTTTTATCATCGACAAGAAAATCTGCTTTGGTAATAATCCCGGTTCCATAAGGATAAAACCTATACCAATTCATGTTTTTGCCCTCATACAAAATTTCAATAAGACCGCCTTTAATCTCCATTCTTCCCACGGACGCATAATATTCGTGGCTAATGTTGTTTTCGTCTGTAATTTTGATATATTCAACATCTTTTGGCTCTACCCAGGTTTCTACGCCATTGTCGTCTCTCATCTTCATCTTAAACATTATAGTGGCAATATAATACTTTGTATTCGAGAATTTTCCAACATTTCTGATTCTTGTCCTGATAGTATCGCCGGACGTTTTTAAAGTATATTCTGCCGGAAAATATCTTTTATCATCTTTCTGCTGGGAAAATAAAAGTCCGAAGCAAATGAATAGCAGTAAAAATGCTGTTTTTTTCATAATCAATAATTAAAAATCCGGAAGATTCCGGGCTTTAGATATAATATAATAATATTTTAGTTATTAATATACTTCTCAAAAATTCTTGAGAAATCTTTTTGATTATACTTATCGAAACTATTGGTGTTCCACGCAAAAACATACTCGTTGATTGCTCTTAATTCCTGACTTTTAGAAACATTTTCCTGCTTTCCTGAAGCCACTGTTGTGATTGCTTTTTGAATGCTGTCATTAGAAAAGTTCAACAACGAATGATTGTGGTGAACTTCCTGCTGAATCGCTAAAAGAGCCTTATAAAGATCTTTTAACTGATCGATTTGTCCTTTCGCTACGCTGATCATTAATGAAACATTCCCAATATTGAACGAAATTTCAACATCTAAATCTATTGTTCCGGCAGTCTGCAATGCGATATTCGAAAAAGGAAACTGATAATATTCGTATCTCTTCAAAATTCTCTTTTTATCCAACGCACTTGCTCCGTCGATATGAATTAATGCTCTGTTGGTGAAGCAGTATTCATCTCTTTTAGATTTAATCAAGAAGAAAATTTTCTCATTGTCTTCGGATAAAATATAATCATCAGAATCTACTTTATCATAATCGTGAGAAGGAATAATTTTACCAATATCACCTAATCCTAACGCTTCTGCAGCTAATTTTTTAAACATCGTTTTTTGAATTTTTTAAAGTTTATTTAGTGGAATAAAATTAAGAAAATAACTGAGATAAAAACCATCTAAAAAAGAAAAACCACAGATTTTTCTTCTGTGGTTTCCTTATTACTTATTATCTTCTTTTGGATAATACCTAGAACTTAATGGACCTGATAAACTGGATCTAAAATAATCAATATATCCAGTTTTTTCACCATCATCAAATATTTCCAATAATCCAACATCTTTCCCTAAAATAGGAACTGAAGAAATTAGTTCTCTTTTTACACCATCTAAATCCTCAATTTCCATATATGCAATATCGGATTCTTTAATACGCTTTCTTTCTCCTTTTTCAGAAATAGTAAGAACACTTCCTACATATGTTGCTGCATGGTATTTTTTATTTGAAAAGACGCCTATATTTAAAACTCTTGTTTTTATTGTGTCATTACTTCCTTTCAAAACATATCGTGCAGGAAAATGTCTGTCTTTATACTTAAAACTACTTTCTTGAGAATATGAAAAAATAAAGCATACAAGACTTGATAGTATTAAAATTTTCTTCATTTTGGTGTTGGATAATAATTTTATTAAATGTGGATCACTTCTCCGTAAGCAGCAGCAGCAGCTTCCATGATAGCTTCAGAAACTGTCGGGTGCGGGTGAATTGACTTGATGATTTCGTGACCAGTCGTTTCTAATTTTCTAGCAACAACAGCCTCAGCAACCATATCTGTAACACCTTCTCCGATCATATGGCAACCTAACCACTCACCATATTTAGCATCGAAAATAACTTTCACGAAACCGTCTGTATTTCCGTTTGCAGTCGCTTTTCCACTTGCAGAAAGAGGGAATTTACCAACTTTGATCTCGTAACCTTTTTCTTTAGCCTGCTTTTCCGTAAGACCAACAGAAGCAACTTCCGGGTGACAATACGTACATCCAGGGATATTGCCATAGTCGATTTTCTCAACGTGAAGTCCTTTGATTTTCTCAACACAAGTAATACCTTCCGCAGAAGCAACGTGTGCCAACGCCTGAGTCGGGATCAAATCTCCGATTGCGTAATATCCAGGAACCGAAGTTTCGTACCATTCGTTTACCAAAACTCTACCTTTATCTGTCTGGATTCCCACTTCTTCAAGCCCGATGTTCTCGATGTTCGCAGCAATTCCAACAGCAGATAATAAGATATCAGCTTCAAGAACGATGTTTCCTTTTGCAGTTTTTACAGTAGCTTTTACGCCTTCTCCGCTTGTATCAACGCTTTCTACAGAAGCATTTACCATAATTTCGATACCTGATTTTTTCAGAGACTTTTCTAAGTGTTTAGAAACGTCCTCATCCTCTACAGGAACGATGTTTGGCATAAATTCAACAACAGTTACTTTTGTACCCATTGTGTTATAGAAATCAGCAAACTCTACCCCAATAGCTCCAGAACCTACAACGATCATAGATTTTGGCTGCTCAGGAAGAGATAATGCCTGTCTGTATCCGATTACTTTTTTACCATCCTGAGGCAAGTTTGGTAATTCTCTGGAACGAGCTCCAGTTGCGATAATGATGTGAGTACCTGTATATTCAGTTACTTTTCCATCGTTATCTGTAACAGAAACTTTTTTACCTTTTTGTACTTTCGCAGTACCTAAAATAACATCGATTTTGTTCTTTTTCATCAAGAACTCAATCCCTTTGCTCATTTTGTTGGCAACTCCACGGCTTCTTTGAATTACATTTGGAAATTCAAAGCTACCTTCTACTTTATTTAAACCATAATCTTCAGCGTGATTGATATAATGAAAAACCTGAGCAGATTTCAATAAAGCTTTAGTTGGAATACATCCCCAATTAAGGCAAATTCCTCCTAAATTTTCTTTCTCGATAATTGCGGTTTTAAAACCCAATTGTGCCGCTCTGATTGCAGTAACATATCCACCAGGACCACTTCCGATGACAATAATATCGTAATTCATTAGTTTAAAATTTTTATGCGAATTTAAGGAAAAATATTGGATGAAGCACGTTTCTGTAAATCTGTAAAGCAATGCATAATAAGTCTCATTTCATTTAATATAAAACAAAAAAAGAGAACAAATAAGCATTCTCTTTTAATAAATTTTATTTTTAATTAAAAACTTCACAAAACTAAATAAGTTTAATTAAACCTAATTAATTGACTTATTTGTATAAATTAGCAAACATTACATCTTTTTAAGCAATTGTTTTTGGCTTCTATATTTTTCATTTAAAGCCTTCAATTGATCCTGTTTCATTTTTTTTGTCGCCAAAGGATGATTCAAGATCAACTTTTTTTCCTGATTATATCTCTTATCAAGCTCTTTAGATTTAATTGCAATCAGTTCGCTTTTCGAGGGATGAGGCGGCGGCGTTGGATGTTTTTGTGCAAAAGCACTTGTTGATAAACCGACTAATAAAATGGTTGATATAAATAACTTTTTCATGACATTTAAATTTTTGAATGATTTTAGTTAAATACTGTTTTTCAATTAAATTCATTCGATTTCGATCTGAATATTACATATATCGTACCATATTTATTTTTTATGATAATTTATTCAATTTCAATGTTCTGCTTCAACGGCAAATTCTTAGAAGAATTTCCAACAAAAATTCGATAGGTTCCTTTTTCTACAATCCAATTCATTTTCTCATCTAAAAACTGTAATTCTTTCACCGGAACTTCAATCGAAATTTGCTTTGATTCTCCCGCTTTTAGTTCTACTTTTTGAAAACCTTTCAACTCAATAATCGGTCTTGAAACCGAAGCTAGCAAGTCTTTTACATACAATTGAACAACTTCACTTCCTGCCTTTGAACCTGTATTTTTTACATTCACTTTCGCAATAATCGTATCATTTTCAGTAAATTTTAATTGATTTAATTGTAAATCAGAAATTTCGAAAGTCGTATAACTCAATCCAAAACCGAAAGGATACAACGGTTCTCCACTCAAATCATGATAATCGTTTCCTCTTCCCGTCGGATGATGATTGTATGTCAAAGGTAATTGCCCTTCTTCGATTGGAAACGTAATCGGCAATTTCCCCGAAGGATTTTCTGCACCGAAAAGTATTTTCGCCACAGCATTTCCGCCTTCTTCACCGGGATACCAAACATCTAAAATTGCTCCAACTTTATCTTTCCAATCTGTCGTTTTTATCGCAGAACCACCAACCAAAACAACCGTTGTCGGCTTATTTAATTTTGAAACTTCCTGAATAAATTGTTCCTGATTTCCGAGAAGACTCAACGAAGAACGATCCTGAAATTCGCCTTCATGAATTCCGGCTGTAACAATGATGTAATCTGCATTTTGAACTAATTTTAAAGCATCATTAAAATCTTTTTGATAATCATTCAAACCATAATTCCAGATCAATTCGATGTTCGCTTCTCCTCTATTTTCATGGAATTCAACGACAATATCAAATTTTTGACCTTTTACGAAATCTATGTCAACAGTTTTTGTTGAATAGCTCAACTTTTCCCAATTATCAATCAATAGTTTTCCATTTAAAAACAATCTGAACCCATCATTTCCGCGAAGTCCCAGTTTATATTTTCCTGAATTCGGAGCTTCCAGTTTTCCTGTCCAGCGGACACTATAATTGTCTGGTTGCAGCTTTTCAGGATTGGGAGAATACAAAGTCCATTTAAAATTTAATTGTTCGTCGTGTTTTTCAAAAGCCGGATTTCCTTTTAAATCAGAATTGGAAAAATAATTTCCTTTTAACCCTTTTTGATTTTCAGAAGATAAAAATTCAGTCGGAACCGTTACAAATTGCTTCAAATTCCAATCAATTCCTTTTGAATAATTGACTTCAACATTTTTATTTTTAATGAAATTTTTAATCCCATCCAAAATGCTTACTTTTTTATTTCCGGGTCCTGAATAACCGCCCAATCTCGCATCAACCGCATCTGTTCCAACCACTAAAATCTTTTTATAATTTTCCGAAATCGGAAGTGTTTGATTATTATTTTGAAGTAAAACAAAAGATTCAATCGCTGTCTTTTCCGCTAAAGGTTTATGATTTATTTTCTTTAATTCATCAATGTCTTTGTTGGAAACATAAGGGTTTTCAAACAAACCTAATTCAAATTTTGCTCTCAAAACTCTTGCTACTGCATCATCAATTCTTTCCTTCAAAATTCGTCCATCCAAAAACGGCGGAATAAACAATTTGTAATGTTGATATTCAGTCTGAAAAATTACATCAAGTCCAGCGTTGATCGCCTGTGCAGAAGCATCATCATAATCTTTTGCCGTAAAATGCAGAACGTTTGCTCCACCAGCTGCACTTGCATCGCTAATCACGAAACCTTTGAAATTCCATTCTTTTTTTAATTTTTCAGTTAGCAGCCAATGATTGGCCGTTGAAGGTCTTCCATCCAACAAATTATAGGAAGTCATCACAGAACGACTTTTTCCTTGTTGAAAGGCTTTTTGAAAAGGAATTAAATGTGTTTCCTCCAAATATCTTTTGCTCCAATGAATTGGATATGAATCTCTTCCACCTTCACCAACATTCGCTAAAAAATGCTTCGGAGTGGTAATAATTCTCTGATTTTCAAAAGAACTCACGAAATTTACCCCCATCACGGAAGTCAAAAACGGATCTTCGCCATACGTTTCCTCGGTTCTTCCCCATCGAACATCACTTGCCAAATTCACAACCGGAGTCAGAATCTGACGAATCCCTCTCAATTTCGATTCTTTTGCAATAGCCATTGAAACTTGTTTCATCAATTCAGGATTGAAGGTTGCCGACAAGCCAATTGCCTGTGGAAAAGCGGTTGCGCCTTCTCGCATCAATCCGTGTAAAGCCTCATCAAAAGGAATAATTGGAATTCCCAATCGGGATTCTTCCACAAAATATTTTTGAATCGCATTGATTTTTTTCGCCAACCTTTCCGCATCTTCATTCGCATTGTATTTCAACAATTGTCCTGCAACTCCACCACCTTGGTTTCCCGCACTCACTTGCAATCCGAAAATTCCGTGAGCATATTGACCTTTCGGAACGTTATCCAAATCTCCCGGAATCATAAAGCATTGCCAGAATTTTTCTTCAGGAGTCATGCGTTTAAGCAAATCCTGAACCCTTGCTTCAATCGGTTGTTTTGGATCTTTATATAATGGTTTTTGAGCTGAAATAATTACAGAATTCAATAATGAAATTGCTATGATTTTAAAACGAAATTTAAAGTGCATAAATAATTTGATTTAATTATGGTTCTTTTGTCTTGAAACAAAAAAACCAAAAATTCAAGACTTGGAACTCTTCGCTAAAAATTAAAATTTAATCCTAAAATTCCCAAAACTTGCGCGAATTCAATATTCGTTCTTCGGTTCAATATTTGTGTCGCGCTTCAAACAATGGGAATTTCTTAACGGCTTAAATTTTAATTTTCTTAACGCTTCGATTTCCTAGGTCGTTTTTATAGACAGTTTAGTTATTGTGTAATTTGAATTACGGTTGAATATTTTAATTGCGTTCTTTCTTTAGACAAATTAACTTCAATTGAATTTCCTGTTTTTTTCCATTGAATTTTGTTTGATAACCCTAAAACTTTCAAAGATTTTGGTTTAAAATTATCCGGAATTATAAAATTTAATGTGGATGGAGATTGATAATTTGTTTTTTCATCCAAGTGAAAAATACTCACCGTTTTTCCATCTTTGCTTTGGGTGTAATAAAAATTTCCGTCGTGATAAGGCGCAATAGTTCTTGTTGCAAAAACCGCGGACTGGTTTTTATCCATCCAACCTGAAATTTCATTTAATCTCTCATAAACAATCGGATCGTAATCTCCATTTGATCCGGGAGCAATGTTCATCAGGTAGTTTCCGCCTCTTGAAATAATTTTAATTAAAGTTTCAATAATTTTCTGAGACGATTTATAATTGTCGTTCGGAACATACGAAAACGAATCACCCATTGTGATACAACTCTCCCAAGGGATCGAAAGCGCTTTTTCCGGAACGGCTTGTTCGGGAGTCACATAATTTTCCCATTTTCCAGGAACGGTACGGTCTACAATGATAATTCCGGGTTGATTTTTTCGAGCCATTGTGCCGATTTTATCCATGTCAATATCCTGCTCAACTTTAATCGTTCTTTGCCATTCAACATTTGGATCAATGGTGTGAAACGGACGAACCCAACCTCCGTCTAACCAAAGAATATCGACTTTACCATAGCTTGAAGTGATTTCATTTAACTGATTAAAAGTGAAATTTTTGAAATTATTCCATCTTTCAGGGTACTTTTTCGGATCGTAATTTACATTTCGATCTTTTGGTGGGAAGTATGACCACCAATAATCATCGGAATGCCAATCGGGTTTTGAAAAATAGGCTCCGATTTTGAAGCCGTCTTTTCGGAATGTATTGAAAACTTCTTTCACCACATCCGCTTTTGGATTTTTGGAGAAAGGTATTTTTGAAGAAGTTATTTTATAATCAGACTGTTGTGTATCGAACATCGCAAAACCATCGTGGTGTTTTGTTGTGAAAACCACATATTTCATTCCCGCTTTTTTAGCTGCATCTGCCCATTTTTGTGGATTGAACTGAGTCGGATTAAAAGTCGACTGAAGATTTTCATAGTTTTTCACATATTCGTAGTAAGATTTTCCGTGTTCAGGTTTTCTTTTCGTCCAATCTTCATCTTCCGGGCAAAGGCTCCAACTTTCGACAATTCCCCATTGGCTGTACGTTCCCCAATGCATGAAAAGTCCGAATTTTAAATCCTGCCAATTTTCAAGATTCTGAATAACAAGTGGATCTGTCGGTTTTTGATAACCTTCTGAAACGTTATGAGCCTGTGAAAAAAAAGTGGTTGATATGAGTAATGATGATAAAAATAAGGTTTTCGTTTTTGGTCTGATGAACATTGAAGTTTAGTTTTTGCTAATTTAATCATCATTTATTAAAATTGCAAAAGCTTACATATTTTAGGCTAAGATTGAGGTTTAGATTAAGATAAATCAAAAATTATTTATAAATTCATTAAAAACTCTTATTATATTTTTATTAAATCTTTAAATACATGATCGACTTCAGAATAAGAGAATTGAAAACCGTTTTTCATTAATTTTTCAGGATAAACGTTTCTACTTTTTAATAATAATTCCGTTTCTGTGTTTAAAAATATGGAAGCGATTTCCAATTGCCAAACAGGTGCATTTAATCCAAATGGAATCTTCATTTGTTTTCTTAATTTTCGCATAAAATCTTCATTAGACAAAGGATTTGGAGCTGTTATGTTGATTTCTCCTGAAATTTTTTCACTATTAATTATAAATTCAACAGCTTTACAAAAATCATCAATGTGAATCAACTTACATTTTGATTTCCTCTTCCTTGCTTTCCTCCTAAGCCGAATTTTGTGATCATTTTTAATTTCGGAAAAGCTCCACCATTATTGCCTAAAACGATGGAAGTTCGTAAAGCTACTTTTCGTACATTTTCTGTTTTTGATTTAAAAAATTCTTTCTCCCAACTTTTACAAATGTTCATAGAAAAATCATCACCGATAATTCCATTTTCTTCTGTATTTAAATGGGTTTCTGAATGAATGTAAATGGTTGCTGAACTTACATTCAACCAAATTTTGGGTTTATTAATACATTGATCAATTGCTTGTTGAAGAACTTTTGTACTTTCAATTCTTGAATCATAAATTTCTTTTTTGTTTTTGTCTGTATATCTGCAATCGACAGATTTTCCAGCGAGATTAATCAAAACATCGGAATTTTCAAGTACATTTTTCCATTCACCTAACATTTTTGCATCCCAATGAATTTCATTTTCACGTTTTGGGTTTCGGGTTAAGATGTAAACTTGGTTTCCTTTTTCTACAAAATATTTTTCGAGATTTTTTCCGAGAAATCCGGTTCCGGCAGCGATGATTATTTTCATTTTTGGTTTGGTTGCTTGTTGGCTGTTAATGGTTTTTAGTTTGAGATGCTTCGACAGGCTCAGCATGACATCAGCATGACACTGCGAATACTAACTATTTTTATTGATTTAATAGAATTAAAATAATCATCGTCGTCGCTCTGAAAATCATCCATGAAAGTGTTGGAAGAAAATTTAATTGTAAAATTTTACATCTTCTTATATGTTCGAGAAACATGATGGATACTACAGTTCCAAAATAAATGACATTAGCAATCGGATTTAAATTCAGAAATAAAGCCGGAATTAAAAGCAATGTTCCAATCAAAGAAACAGTCATCATATTTCCCAAATAATTCCAAATTTTATCTTTTAAATGGGTTTTTAAAAATATAACCTGCCACACGATTTGTCCGATGCAAATTGCAAATTCTCTCCAATAGTTTTGGTTTAAACCAAGCCCTAATTTTGTTGAAAATATACTTAAAACAAAAGCTGAGAAAAATACAACAAATGCAATATAAGCCAACCTATATTTTAAATTAAAATCAGGAATACCAGCGGTTTCTGAATTATTTTTTGACGGAATAATCTGCTTTCTGTTGTATGAAACAAATGAATATAGTTTCTTAAAAAACCAATATAAAGGTTTTATTCTAGCAATTTTTTCCAACGTTGGAAATGAATTTCCAATAATTAATAATAAACTATCTAAACCGTACATCACTTTATTTTTTTCATGATCGACTAAGGCAATTTCGTTCTTTGCACGGTTGAAATTAATAAGGTTTTTATTCTTTATGGTTAATTCTGTAAAGGCTTCTCTTCCGCTTTCATCCAACATTCCGGCTTTTATAAAACCTTTTGAATAGATGTTACACATTGGGCATTCGTTGTCGTAGATTAAGGTGTGTTTTGTGAGGGTTTTCATTGTGCTTGTTTTTGAGATTTGTATAATTTATAGTTTTCGTAAACATAAAGAATTGCTAAAAATGGACTGTAGAAAAATGCAGACATTATAATACCATCCATAATAGAGGCAATATTGTTATCCAATTTTACAGTTCGCTTACATACAATAGAAATCCAAACTGGTAAAATCAATATTCCATAAATATAAAAAAACAGTGATTTTTCAATTCTAAAAAAGATTTTAAGTAAAAAACTGATTAATTGTGGAATTCCTACAATAAAATAAAACAAGATCCATCCCGATAAACCTGCAAATAGAAAACCTTGCGGACCAATTATTAAAAAGAAAAATTGGATATAGTAATCATTTTTAGCAAAAGTTTTCATGGTCATTAATTTTAAAGGTTCAAAAAGTCTCCTCTCGTTCTTTTATTCTGGATTTTGAAAGTGAAATACATCCAGATTTTAAATATCAGTGCTTTCATTTTCGATGATTTTATCTTTATTCATGGCATGTTTACGACCTTTTAAGAAAAGTAATAGGTTCAGAAGCATCATTATTCCTAAGTAAATTGAAAATTTACCAATCTTTTCACTCATATCGACAACCAGACTTTCCATTGTTTTAATTTCATAGAATTCTATAATACAGAGCGCAAAACCAATGTTGAGAAGGTAAAATCCGATTTTAAATAATGAGTTTGTAGCCATCGCAATGTCTTCTTTCTGATGAAAAATATCAATCATAAAAGTTTTTGAGTTTTTGAATAGAAATTGTGAAACAAAAACAGTGAGAGTAATCACAATTGGCAAGTAAATCATGTATGCTGAAAAATTGTACGTCGTTGTGGTTAAAATAGTTGCTGTCATAATAGTTTTATTTGATGGTTAAATTTTTTCTTAAAAAATAGAGTGCAAAAATATTTATATAATGTAAAACACAAAGTATCAATACTATATATCCGATTCGAATGGCTGTTACCGTAAGAAGCTGCTCCATGTTGTTTACTTTTTCCCAATATGTAAGATTAATCGCGATATATCCAAGATTGATCAGGTAATAGCATCCCAAAAGTATCCTGTTGATCGTAAGGCAAAGCGCTTTATCATGAATCAGATATTCCAGATAATCTTTTCCTGCGTTGTAACATCTTCGCCCGACATCGATCGTGATATACGAACTGATGAAAAGAAAAAACAGATATGAAACAATATTGAACATTTTATAATTTTTATATTTTCAATAATTTTTGAAAGTTTATTTGAAATAAAAAAGGATTTTGAAGTCCTTCTTATTTCAATAAATTAGTAATTTTTCCAACCAACCAGTGATCGTCACTCTTAATCGCCAGATCCATAATATTGTTGATTTTTCCTGTAACGGAACTAAAATCTTCCATTAATTTGATAAACTCTTTTGCTTCAGGTGAATCTTTATCTTCAATATTTTTAAGCTCCTCCAAAAAAGAAATAACAGGCTCAATTTCTCTTTTTCTACGTTCTTTAGTGATTTGCTTGAATAAATACCAAACATCTTTTTCTGCTACGAAATATTCTTTTCTATCTCCTTTTACAAACTCTTTTCTTACAATTCCCCAATCGATCAATGCACGAAGATTCATATTGGCATTCCCTCTGGAAATCTCCAGCCCTTCCATCACCTCATCGGTAGAAAGCGGCTTATCACTCGCCAAAAGCAAAGCATGAACCTGCGCCATTGTACGGTTGATTCCCCAATTGGTAGCAAACGTTCCCCATGTCTGAATATACTTTTCTTTGGCTTCTGAAAGTTGCATTTTGTCTATTTTTAAATTTCTATTACAAATATAATTAAATATTTTGAATTTTCAATAATTTTTGAAAATTAAATTTTAAAAAAAATAGAAGCTACTCCGAGGAGCAACTTCTATTGCTAACATTCAACTATTTTTAAGGTTCAATTTTAGATTTAATTCCTTCATTCCAATGCTTAGATTCCGGCATATAATAAAGATAAACATTACTTGCTTTTCCGGTATATTCTCCGGCAAACTCGGTTTTTAAGTCTAAATGAATGACTTTCGTTTCATACGCATCAAAATGTTCCCAATACAACACCAGATAATTATCAAAAATCTCAAAATAGGAAACCTGCTTTTTATCAAGCAAATCTTTCAATAAAGCATTTTGTAGTGTTAATCCTGCCGGAATTCCGATTTTTGCAGTTACCATAGGTAATTGACCGTTGATTTTATTTTTTATGGTTATCGTCAATCTGTCCGTCTCTCCTACTTTTGAGGTTAACGATTTCAGCTTGGTTTCCATAGTCACAGGAATATCTGTACTTTTCGGAGCCTGTAACGTATAAAATTCATAATCCAGTTTATAAGGAAGTCCTTTTGTGCTCGGATAATTAATATCAATACTATTTTCTCCTGATTTAAATGCCGAAGTGATATTAATTCGCGGTGAAACATCCGCATTATTTACTTTGATGATCGGCTTTTCATTTCCATACAGCTTTTCGTTTTTAGCAAAGAAATCTGATAAAGTTTCCAATGCAAGACTCGTCGCCTGCGTAGAGCCGAAACCGTAATATCCGTTATAATTAATCAATTCATCAGCAACTTCAGCAATCTGTAAAGGGCTTTGGTTCTCATTTTTCTGCAACGCCATCATATATAAAGAAAGGGTTTCCGCATTGGCAGACCTTCCACCTGAACCCGTAAAAGTTACTTTTGTATTGATATTTTTATCCTTATCCTGCTTGTTTAAAATTTCCATTAAACTACCATATTCCTGCATTTTATCAAGATTTGCAGAAGCATTTGCCATTAACGCCAACTCATAAGAATCTTTTGTTGCCAAAGCTCTCTTCAGCATCAATTGGTAAGAATTTTCAATCTCATTTTTCACACCAACTTTCGATAAAGCATATAAAACATACATATTTCTCGACCATGAATAATCGGAATATGGCTGATTCATTTCATAATTTCTTCTCACTTCGAAAAGTCCATTCTTGTCTTTTTTAGATAAAATAAATGTTTTTAAATTCTGAATTAAAGACTCGTCAATACTTATTATTTTCTTCAAATCACTAAATTCCAGCAAAGCAAAAGCAGACACGGCAACACTCGATTCTGTAGAACTGAAATATCCGAACCCGTTATCCTTATTTTTATAGCTTAACATTCTCTGAAAGCCTTTTTTTAGATTTTTAAGAACTAAACTTTCCATTTCAGCATCTATTTTTTTGATCGATTTAAGATAATTCAGAATGAAAATATTAGGATAAACCGTGGAAGAAAGCTGCTCAAAACATCCGTAAGGCTCTTTTTTCAGTCGCTCTAGATCCTCAAACATCTGCAATGCTCTGTTTTCAAAAACATAATATGATGCATTCAAGCTGCCATCGATCAATTCAGGAATATGAATTTTTACGCTTTCATTTTTATTATTAATGATCGAATAATGATGCGGAAAACCTTTCTCCTCCACTTTGAAGGGCAAAATCATCGTTTCTCTGAAATCCCCCGAACGAACTGTAAACTGAATATTTGAATTGATGATTTCATTCGTCTGCACTTTAACAAATAATCTTCCGGATTCTAATGGTTTTAAGGTAATCAGGCTGTCCGATTTCATCAAGTTTACCCGATTCGGAACCACCACATTCATCATCATTGTTTTCGTTTCATTCGAATTATTTTTAATCACCACCGGAATCATCATCTCGTCCGTTCGCGTCAAATATTGTGGAATTTTAGCATCAATAGAAATTAAACTTTGAGAGGCATAGGTAGTTTCATTTCTTCCCAGAAGTCCGTTCGCAGAAAGTCCTTCTGTCATTATTCTGAAGGTCGTATTGGCATCAGAATTATAAAACTCTATTTTTGCCTTTCCGTTTTTATCGGTTTCAATCACGGGATTCCAATAAATTGCCTCTCTGTAATCATATCGGTAAGAAGTATTGGTGGTTTTGTACACCGGATAGGAAAACTGTCTCGTATAATTATAGCCATCCAAACTGTCGCTTCGCACGGCTTCCACCGCAAAATAAGACTTCGGGCTAATATCTAACTTCACACCTCTTCCACCGCTTCCAATAGAATTTACCAATACAACGCCATTCGAAGCACGGCTTCCGTAAAGGGCAGTTGCCGCCGCATCTTTCAAAACCGTAATACTCCCAATATCATTAGGATTGATCGTGGTATTGAGGTTTTCCACAGGCATCCCATCCACAATATACAATGGCTGCTTATTCGAAATAGAAGCCACCCCTCTTACTCTTATATTGACATATCCACCAGGCTGACCTGTGCTGTTAACTTCAATGCCAGCTACTTTACCATTTAAAGCAGATAAAACATTTGGATTTTGAAGTTCAGTTGTCTTAAGAGAGGCTAAGGCTCCTGTCATAGACTCTTTTCTCATGATTCCTAATGCAGTAACAACAACTTCTTCAATATGTTGGCTTTTAATTGTATCTGATATTTTACCTAAAGGTTTCTGAAACTGCTTCTTTGGTATCTCTTTTACCAATTCTTTCGGTTTTTCTTTTATTTCAGCTTCTTTAATGATTTCTTCAACATCAACATGACTTATTTTTTTCTTATCTAAAGGATTAATATCCAGTTTATAGGATAAAATTCTCACTTTCACTTCATGTTTAGGCAACAGCGATTTTGCAATAATTTTATACGACTTATCACGTTGAAGATCCGAAAAGTAAAATAATCCGTCTTTCGCTGTATTTTGCTTTACAATTTTACTTTCCTTATAACTTTCTTCCAACAAAAAAACTTCCGATTCTACAGGATTTTTATGTTCGTCTTCCACCATTCCGTAAATCGAATTTTTCTTTTCCGGAAGGTATTTGTATTTATCAGATTGAAGCACTTCGGGGATCAGTTCAAAATATCGGTAGCCGTTGGTAAGCATCACCAAATCTAGACTTTTAGATGCCTTTTCTTCTTTTTTATCAAAATAAAACTGCGGTTTTTCAATCTTTCCTTTGAGTTCAGAATCCATCAGCAACCATGAAATAATATGGTTTTGCTTGTCATCGGCATACGTCCAAAGTTTATCATCAACCACGCTCAATCCAAGATTTGCCGGAACAGCTTTTTGATTTTCATCTAAGGTTTCAATATCCAAAACAACTTTTTCTCTCGGAAGATAATTTTGTTTTGAAGGTTTAATTTTGATGCTCAGCTGCTTATTCTCATTCGCAAAAATAACACGCTCCGCCAACGGAATATCCTTTTCAAAAACGGTAAATCTGCAGATTCCGACAGGAAGCTGATGTTCAGGAATTTCAAATGAATTCAATCCTTTTTTTAAGATGATTGATTGACTGTAAATCTCTTTTTCTCTAAAGTTTCCTTTTACCAAAACCGTCTTCTCATCCGTAGAAAATAGTTTAAAATAAAACGTCTTTTTTTCTTTAGTAACATTTAAAACAACTCCTTCATTTTTTGCAACTGAAAAAGGGTAAATGCTTTTTATATTTTCCGGCTTAGCAACTTTTGCATAATACGTCTCATCTTTTTTAGCGGTAAACAGAAAAGAGCCCATTCCAAAATTATAGGCAGAAATTTCTTTTATTTTTTGATGATTTTGGTTAAAAATTTCCAATGTTGCATCCACAGGTTTTTCAAATTCATCCAAGATTTTAAAAGCAATATTTTGTTCAATTCCGTTGATCAAACTTCCTCCTTCAGGCATCAATTTCACATCCAGATTATTCAGAACAATCGGAATATTTCGCGAAATAGATTCTGTAAATCCATCAAAATTGACTTTGATATTTAATAAAGCATCAGACGATTTCAGGATCTTTGGCAGACTAAATTTCAACTGATATTTTCCTTCTTTATCGGTTATTAACTTTCCTTCGGAAACCTTTTCTCCATCATGCATTACGGTGTAATCTGCTTCGTAAAAAGGGATAGGCAAATTACTCAGACTTTTCATTGAAAAATCTGCCAACACTTCCTCTCCTGCACCATAGCCTTTCTTCGGAAAATCCAGTTTCATTAAAATTCTTGGTGAGACAATCTTCTGTAGGGTAATCTCCTTTTCGAAAGCATTTTTTCCCTGTTCATTCAGCATCCAGTTGGTATAGGCACGAACTTTATAGATTCCGCCTTTCATTTCGTGATCAAAATAGACGTATCCTTCAGCATGACCGTTTTTAATTTCACATTTAAACTTTCGGGAAACCGTTCCGCTAGGTTCAATCAATTCAAAATTAACCACTTTACTATCCTGAGTCGGAAGATTATTCTCACCTTTTACAGTGTAAATTTTAAAGTACATTTCTTCTCCCGGTTTAAAAAACACATGATTGGTCTGCACATATACTTTCTCTTTTTTAAAATCCTGAAACGGTTTTTGAGCATTAAAAAAAACACTTAGAAAAAGAAAGTTAAGCGAAAAAATATAGGTTAGAAGTTTGAAATTCATAGCTTTAAAATTTAAATGAAACCATACATCCGAACGATTTAAAAGAAGGTAAATTGAAAAAGTCCAATCCTTTTCCATTATCTGTATCGTAAAAACTCTGATTAGGATCTGTTCCTTTATTTGCCTGCCAAAGCAGAATATTATTCACATAAAAAGTCAGGGTAAGAGTTCGGAAAGAATTATTTATAGGAAAATTAGCAGATAACGAAATATTATTGATTCGAACATAATCCGCTTTTTGTACATACTCTTCTGCAACTCCCAAATAACCATATCTCGACCATCGGTTTTCCGTAACATCCTGATTTTGGTTATAAAAATCAACCGGAATTTGATTTATTTTTCCGTTTGAATGAACACCCTGAAAAATATAATTTTTGATATTCCTTTCCTCACCAGACTGGTAAGAATGTCCGTAATAATCGAGAACTGCCTGCGTTCCGTTCCAGAGTTGTCCGCCTTTTTTCCATTCCCAGTTGATGTCTAAAGAAAACCGTTTGTAATTAAACGTATGATTAAATTTCATCACCAAATCAGGCGTCGGATCGGCAATTATTTTCATTCCATCGGCTTTTTCAGGAAAACCAAATTCATCAATAATCAATTGATTATCTGTATTTCGTTTAAAATAACTTCCCATCACCGCTCCCAAAACCTGACCTTTTGAAAGGGTTTTATAAATATCCTTAAAACCTGAAACTGCCCAACCGTCATATCCCGCAGCCACCCGATCAACAATATCTTTATACTTAAAAAACGAAATTTTATTGGCGACATAAAAATCCTGACCTAAGCGAAGACGTTCATAATTAAAATTGAATTCATAACCACTATAGGTATGATCTGCCATATTTTTCAGCTTTAACTGATTATTTTCGAAGAAAGGAAATACATCATTTTTGATTTTTCGATTAAAATATTCCCCTTCAAGACTTATTCCATACCCCAGATCCAGTTTTCCGTCCATTTTCCATTCATTGACATCTGTATTTGAAAGATTCTTAAAACTTTCTATCTCATAAACCGGAAAATATTGGTAAGAATTTTCTGCATTGAGCAATGTCGTTGCATAAGAAGCATACGACCTTGTTATTTCAGGTTCAGCGCTTAATTTTGTGTAAGCTCCCACCAATTTGAAATTGACTCTCCTTATATTGAAAATATCATTAAACTTGAGAAAAGCATTCGCCTTTGGAAGCCAGTATGCATTTTTATCTGACGTGTTTGAAATATAGAATGAATTACCAAGATTAACGCCCATTTCAAAATCATTATCATAAATTTCCATATTATAATTAAAACCATAATCCTGAGAAGTTCTTTGATAATTATATTTTTTGCTGATTAAGCTGCTATAAACATCCGATTTCCTGTCATTTAAAATAAAATTTGCACTGAAAATATTTCTAAATCCATAATTTCCCAACGTATAATTTCCTGAAACATTAGAATGATACAAACTATTATTCTGCGTTCTTTCATTTATAATTCCATTGAGAAATCCATACGTGGAAGGTTTATACTGATCGAAATTCCAGAAATAGTCATTTTCGTAGGACTGACTTATATTTAATTTAAAATCGCCCCATTTTTTTGCTATATCCAAACTGAATTGCTTTCTGTTATCTCGATAATTGTATTTATTTTCTTGTTCAAAAAGGAAAAAAGGATTATCTGCTGACTGGCTGTAGCTTCTTTGCAAACCATTTGAAAGAAAAGTTTGCTGAGAATTTGAAAAAGATATGGGAGTAAGCAAAGCATTTTGATAAATTCTATTGAAAAGCCCTATTCTATTCGCATTGGTAACTTTATTTTCTTCATAATTAAATACCGCATTTACCGTGTAACCTTTAAAAGTAGCGTTCAGCTTAGATTTCAACATATTCGAAATATTGAACTGATCGGTAAAATACATTTGATCTTTCTGCTGACCTAATTCTAATGATAACCTCACCCTTTCCTGATACCCTTCTTTAATAAAAGCATTGACCTTTAACTGATTATTGTATCCAACCGTCGTTTTAAAAATATCATTATTGTAAGCTTTTGCGGGTGAAATGCCTTTATCAGAACTCATCAATCTTCCGTTTTGGTCGTATTCATAAGGCTGACCATCAAATGCTAAAGACGAAATATCCGGACCGAAGCTGAAAAGTTCATTTGTCTCGGGACCTCTCCATGTCAAATTTCCATTTTCAGATCTTCCCTGAACGTATCTGCTCTGTGTTTTAGGAATAGAGTTTCTGCTTTTGATCTCGAAAGAAGTCGTAAAACTTCCGTTGAAAATTAAATATCGCTCCTGAATGGATTTCAGCTTGTACAAGCTGTCATTTTTCCGTTTTAATTTCCGAACTGATGAAAAATATTTATCTGAATTTTTACTTAAACCCAAATTAGAGTTTTCAATGCTGAATCGATCTGGTGAGCTTTCTGAAATTAGACTGTCGTACGTTTTGCTGTAAATATGAGCAACACTTTCTTTCTCATCCTGGCCTTCCAGAATAGATTTTAATTCTTTTAAACGGTAAGACATCACCACTTCTGTGTTCTTTCCGTTATTCCAAACTAACGTATCGTAAGGTTTTGCAGCAAGAATGGCAAATCCCTTCTCATCGGTCATTTCATAAATACCACTATTTTTATTAAATACCTTTAAAAAGTTTTGTGGTTTTCCTTTATGATTAAAAAAAATTCCTGAATAGTAGAGATTAGAATCCTGGGCAAAAGCTGCCACAGCTGTTGTCAGAAGACACAGAATATATATTTTTTTCATGGTTAATGATTTACTATGAAACAGAAATTATTTTAATTAATTTTCGACTTTGAAGGGAATTGATGCCTATCTTATTTCTTTTTAACTCCGGCTTTTATCAATATCTCATTTATTTTTTTTCTTTCAGCTCTCGAAATATCTTTTGTTTCCACGACAATGGCTCCGCCGGAAGCTTTATTTCCGAAAAATTCGGTAGCCTTTTCATCTTTTAAAACCGTAATGGCTACAATTCGGTTAGGATCTAATGTTCTGAATTCATCTAAATTTGTCGGCTTACCATCAATAATATATAAAGGATTTTCTTTGGCTGAGGCAGCCCCGCGAATGATCACATCCACTTTTCCTGAACCGGGGTTTCCGGAAGGGCTCATGCTTAAGCCAGCGACTCTTCCCTGTAACATATTTGCCATAGACTGATCGCCCACTTTTTCTGCCAATATAGTATTAGATGCCACCTTCTTTTTATTTCGCAAATAAGTAGAGTTATAACCTAATACCAATGGCTCTTTCAGCTCATTTTTAATCTCAAACTGGCTGTTTGAGTATGCTAAAGCTTCCGCAGTATCGGTCTCAAGCTTCATTTTAGATCTAACCATATCACTTGAAGAAACTAAAGAGGTAGAAGCGTTAGAAGCAATCTTATCTTTTTTCAATCCCATCACCACCACTTCTTCAATATTTTTTCTCTTTGCACTGTCCATCACTTTTGGTAAAGCTGGCGCTGACATTTCTTTGTAAATCTGGCTTCCCAAAGGGTTTTCGATTTCATTGGAAGAAATAATAACCGGTTTTTCAAAAGATTTCTCTTGATGATAAGCTAAAATTTCCTGTTTTTTCGATAGCGTCGGAGTTTCTATCTGATTTTGGATGTTTGACTTTACCGTGCTGTCAATTTTTTCAATGTGTGTATTTTTAGGCCCTGTTGCATTTTCTGCAACTGTATATGATGTATTTTCAGTTGGAATCTCACTTTTGTTTACGAAATAGAATGTTCCGAAGCCAATCATTAAACTTGCTGCAATTCCGTAAGGAATCCAAAAAGGAATTTTCTTCTTTTTTTCTTCTTTTTTATCTAATTTTTCTTCAATTTGGTTCCAAACTTTATCAAACCCAGGAAAAGTCGCAGGTTCTTCTAAAGCTTTGGAAGCTTCGTTGAAAGTTTTGTCTATATTATTATTTTCCATTGTGTTTACAGTTTAAATGTTTTGATTACCTAAAAGTTCCTGAAGTCTTTTTCTCGCAAAATTGAGTTGAGATTTTGAAGTTCCTTCACTTATGGAAAGCATCGTAGCAATTTCTTTATGCGGATACCCTTCAATTGCAAAAAGATTAAAAATAGCCCGACAACCTTCGGGAAGGAAGTTTAAAAGACTCAAAATATCTTTTTCAAATGAAAGATTTTCAGTTTCTGAATCATGAGATTGCGCATAGTTTTCGTCTAAAGAAATATGCAACGCTTTTTGGGAGCGAAGTTTTTGCAGACATTCATTTACCGCAATTTTCTTTGCCCATGCTTCAAAAATATCAGGATTGTGAAGCTGATTCATTTTCGTGAAAATTTTATAGAAGGTATCTGCCAATGCTTCTTCGATATCTTCATCGTTTTTCAGATAACGCTTACAAACTGTATACAGCTTGCCCGCCATCTTTTCGTATACTTTCCGCTGTGCATTGCGGTCGTTACGCTGACATTCTATCAGTAATTCTTTTTCCATAGTCAGGCTTTATACTTATAGAGATGCATGAAATTTCAGAAAGGTTGGAAACATGGTAAACTTTTTTTAAAAATAGTTGAAAATGATGAGTAGCACAAATAAAAGAAAGAGGTTGGAAGTGGGAAGTAGGAGGCTGGAAGTAAAGTTAGCAACTTCTACCCTAGCCCCGATTGCAGCGTTTGTTTGAGCTCATTTTCAGTGATTTCGGCGCGGCAGCTTCGCTGCCGCGCCGAAATCACTGAAAATAGCGAGTGCGGAAAGCGGGAAAAAGCTTCAAATAAAAAAAACTTTCTAACATACACAAATTTAACTTTTCATAAAAAAACTCAATATTAAATTTAACTTTTACCTTTGTAACTAATCTTTAATATGAACGACTATTCATATAAATAATCTTTTTATAGTAATGAAAAATAGAAAAATTGCGTCGTTACTTTTTGTTTTGTCTGCAGGAAGTATGATGTTTGCACAGGATGACTTAATCAATAAGTTAAAAAACAACCAATCTCAAAATGCTAACTTTCAATTTACTACGGTAAAAGATGTGGGTGCTACTTCAGTGAAAAATCAGGGTTCTTCGGGAACTTGCTGGAGCTATTCAGGGAATTCTTTCCTTGAATCCGAAATGCAGAGAATGGGGAAAAAGCCTGTGGATCTGGCAGAAATCTTTACTGCAAGAAATTCTTATCACGACAAAGCAAAATTATATGTTTTAAATAATGGAGCTATCAGCTGGGGAGACGGAGGAGAATTGCACGATGTTGTAAATATGTACAAAAAATATGGTGCCGTTCCTCAGGATGTTTATACAGGACTGAAAGCTGGACAAACTTTGAATAATTTCAAAGAAATGCAAGGGAAATTAAAGCCTGTTTTGGATAGTTTAGTTCAGGCATCGTCTAAAGGAAAACTTTCGGATAACTGGATGTCTTCTGTTGATGCGATCTTAGATGAATATTTAGGAAAAGTTCCTGCAAACTTTACGTATGAAGGAAAAAACTACACTCCGAAAACATTTGCAAAGGAAGTTGTGGGTATTAATCCTGAAGATTATGTAGAAATTTCTTCTTATAAAGATTATCCTTATTATCAAAAATTTGTAGTTCCGATTCCTGATAACTGGAGCCATGATTCTGACTGGAATGTTCCGATGAAAGATTTAACTGCAATTGTAGACAACGCTGTAAACAAAGGATATTCCGTAGGTTGGGCAACGGATGTTTCTGAGCCTTATTTCTCTTATAAAAACGGAGTGGCGTATGTTCCGGATATGGATTTAGATCAAATCACTGCGGAAAATAAAGCGACTTTATTCACGGAGCCTAAAAAAGACAAAACGATTACTGAAGATATGCGTCAAAAAGCCTTGAATAATCTTTCTACAACGGATGATCACGGAATGCATATCGTAGGAATAGCAAAAGACCAAACCGGAAAAGAATATTATATGGTTAAAAATTCTTGGGGTGTAACCAATGATTTTGAAGGATATCTGTATGTAACAAGACCTTATGTTGAATACAAATCAACGGCTATTCTTGTTCACAAAAATGCAATTCCAAAGAATATTCTTAAACAATTGAAGCCAACTAAAAATATTGGTTTGTAAGATCACTTTTTGCCTTTTATTGGCAATTTAGATAATTAATCTGTTAAAAACCGTTTTCATTTTTGAGGACGGTTTTGTTTTTTATTTATGTTTTCCATAAACTCTATTTCTGTAATTCATAATAGGTTTTTCAATACAAACATAAGAAATTGTAGCTGTGATAAAAGAAAGGAGGAAGAAAAGTATAAATTTTACTGTTCCGGGAATAAAACTGAAAGAATTTAACTCCAACAATTTAAAGACCAACCAATGTTGTAAATACAGAGAATATGATATTTTGCTTATAAACGTGAAAATATTTAAAAATAATCTGTTTGAACATTTAATTTCTTTAAAAACAGGAAAAACAAAAGCCAATCCCAACCCTAAAACGGAATAATAAAAAGTATTAAAATAATAAAGATTAGAATAATGATTTCTGATAATAATATACTGATTGATCATTATTAAAACGATTCCAAGCCCCAACAGAATACATCTGCTTAAAAGAACTTTCTTTTCATAAAAATAAAAAGGCACCGACATTAAAATACCCACAGCTATCGCATCTAGTCGTAAAAAAGCCACTTTTCTTACTCCTTCATAAAAGTTGAAATTATAATGACTGAAAGCAATCATCCGCATTAGAAGAAATCCGAGCAGAAATATAAAAACTCCCACAGCAAATATTCTTTTGGTAGATAAATTCTGTTTTATTTTTTTAATCAAGAACAGAGTAAAAGGGAATAAAATATAAAACCATTCTTCAATACTTAAACTCCATGAAACACCAAAGAAAGTAGGTTGTTCATGAAAAAAATTCTGAATGAAAAGAAAATATTTCCATAAGGCAACATCTGCATTTTTAACGGAATCAAAATATTTATTACCAAACCAATAAACAAAAAGCATTATAAAATAAAGAGGTAACGTACGCAACCATCTTCTGATAATAAAATTCTTTACGTTTTGTCTTATATTATTAGTCTCAAATACTTCTATTAATAACTTTCCAATCAATACACCGCTTAAGACAAAAAATAATTCAACCCCAAATAAACCACTGAAAAAACTAATAAAAAACGAATATTCACCCTCATAAATATACCCCAAAACATGCCCTGTCATCACCAACAAAATGGCAAGGGAACGAATAATATCAAAACCAAAAATTCTCTTTTCCAAAGCAGTTTAATAGAAATTACAGAAACGATATCTATCAATTCTAACATCGATATAAATCATAAATATTCAGTTATTTACACCATTATAAATGTATTAAAACTGAATTTCATTAAATTCTTTAAACCACATTATAAAACCTTGCTACAATAAAAATTTTACGAAAATTTTACCGAATTTGATTAAATATTAAATCTCCTCTTTTTTAATTCTTAAACAAGCCCTATTTCTAAATAAAAAAACCAGCTTTCAGAAATCCTGAAAGCTGGTTTCGTTTAAAAATTTAAATAGGTAATCAAGATATATATAAATTGTGAACAGCTGATATCACTTTGCCAATGAATAGTTGTTAATAATGAAGGTTAGAATTAACCGCAAAGCAATTCACCATTCACAATTAAATTTTAGTATAAAGTTGCTAAACTTTCAGCAGAAAAATCAAGAAGTTCTTCCGTGTTTCCTTCTTTAATTTTCATCACCCAGTTCGGATCCTGTAAAAGTGCACGTCCAACGGCAACAAGGTCAAAATCTCCTCTTTCTAATCTTTTGGTAAGTTCGGTTAAATCTGCTTTTTCGGTTCCCTGACCGGCAAATGCACCCATAAAATCCCCTTCCAGACCTACCGAACCCACAGTAATTGTTGGCTGACCGGTAATTTTCTTAGCCCAACCCGCAAAATTCAGATCAGAACCTTCAAACTCAGCTTCCCAAAAACGTCTTTGAGAACAATGGAAAATATCCACCCCAGCCTCTTTTAATGGTAATAACCATTCTTCCATTTCTTCAGGAGTGTGAGCCAATTTTGATTTATAATCCTGTTGTTTCCACTGGGAAAGACGGATGATAATCGTAAAATCTTCTCCAACAGCAGCTCTGATCGCTTTTACAACATCGACCGCAAATTTGCTTCTTTCCTTCAACGTTTTTCCACCATACTCATCTGTTCTGGTATTCGTCACTTCCCAGAAAAACTGATCGATCAGATATCCGTGCGCTCCGTGAATTTCCAACACATCAAAACCAAGATCTTTAGCCGATTTGGCAGAAGCTGCAAACTGAGCAATTGTATCCTGAATATCTTCCAACGTCATGGTAGAAGTCTTTTCCATATCTTCCAGCGGATAATCTTCAGAACTTCTAGTGTCTCCAACATGCCAGATTTGAGGTCCCATTTTTCCTCCATTTTCATGCACGGCATCAATTACGTTTTTCCAGCCATTTAAAGCTTCTGTTCCATAAAAATCAGGGATATTCTGAAGGTTTTTGGAAGCAGGTCTGTTAATTACTGTTCCTTCAGAAAGAATTAATCCCACTTCAGCTGCAGCTCTTCTTGCGTAATATTCCGTAATTTGCTGAGTAGGAACTCCGTTATCAGACTGCGCTCTCGTCATCGGAGCCATTACGATTCTATTTTTAAGTTCTAAATTTTTATATGTAAAAGGTTTGAATAATGATTCTGTACTCATTGGTAAAAGTATATTTTATAATTGTTACACAAAGTAACTAATAATAGTTCATTTTTGTATCTTACAAATTAAAAAAAGTGGTAACTTTGGAGTAACTTACATTAGTAACGTAAAAGTAACGCTTGAAATTTTTACTATGAAAAAGAATGAGTTAATGGCTTACAGTTGCCCTTTAGGGAAAGCGATGTCGGCTTTAGGAAGCAAATGGAAACCTATTATTGTATTGGTTATCAAAGATCGAAAATTACGTTTTGGTGAACTTGCCGTGAGAATTAATGTGATTTCCAGAAAGGTATTGACAGACCAATTGCGCGAAATGGAAACCGATGGATTGGTGATTCGTGAAGAATTTAAAGAGCTTCCTCCACGAGTTGAATATTCTTTGACTGAGAAAGGATTGGCTTTGCTGCCTATTTTATATCAGTTGGAGGAATGGGAAACGAAATATCATGTTTACGATCCTGAAAAAGCGAAAGATTGTAAGATGCTTTTGGAGAGTAAAAAGTTGACTAGAACTGTGGAATCCTAACAATTACAAGATGCGGTTGATACTTTTTCCACTTTTGATATTTTCCATTCATTGTAAAGAAGTTAAGAACGTTGACTTCTCAGGGGAATGGAATTATGAAAGTTTTGATGATAAAAATCCGCTTACGAATAAAACATTTTCTTTACAACTCAATCAAAAGAAAGATTCGGTGAACGGATATTATTGTTCTGTATCACGAAATGGAAACAGAGTAGATTGCTTTGATGAAAAAGATCTTAATCTAAAAGGAAAAGTGAATCATGATACTTTATTTCTTGATTTTAAAAGCAGTTTTAATAATGAAACCGACAAAGCAAAACTCTATTTTAAAGGTAAAAAGCTGTATTGGACTATTACAAAATCTAAAGGCATAAACTATTTACCTTCGGATATTTTACTTGAAAAAAATTAATCTAAATCTCAATTAATTCACTCATAATCAATAAACTTTCAAAAGTTATTAATTTTTGATTTATAATTTATTAAGTTTTATCTCCACACTTTCAGGATAATTTCCATTAATATAATTTACAAAACCGTTTTGAATTATAGCTTTTGAACCAGCTTTTGGGATTATATCTTTATATTTAAAATAAAGAGTATCATTTTTTAACTCATAATTTCCAGAATAAATTTCTTCATCCCGCATCATTCCTCTAGAAATAAATTCAAAACTTTTATCATCATACATTTTTAAATACATCCATCCTAAAGGAGCTTCTCTATCGGCTGAAAGAATCTCTTTCTTTTCATTTTTACAATTGATAATTACCATTAGAAGGAATATATAGGTAAATTTTATTTCAAAGGTTTTTAGTCTCATATCGTGAAAATTTCGGTTTAACATTATTTTACTTCTTAATAATCAGCATATTCGCAAAAGGTGTTAATTTTTGATTCTTTATAATCTTTAAATCTGAGCTAGCAATGGCTTTCTTCCAATTCTTTTCACTCAAAAAATGAAATGCTCCAATATTAAAGAAAACGAAGTTGGTAAAATCTCTGAATTGCTCTGAAACAATGATTATACCGTCATCTTTCAAAATTCTCTTTGCTTCTTTGAAAAATAAAACTCTTTGCTCATGATCCAAAATTTCATGCAAAGAAGTTACTGCCAAAATTATATCTTGAGATTTATCCTCGAAAGGTAATCGATTGGGCGAAATCTTTATTTCTTTAGGATGTGGAGGAAATATTTTTTTTGACGTTTCAATTCCTTTTTCCTGTTCATGACGGTTTCCAAAGATATCACAAACCGTCAAGTTTAAATTTGGATATTTTTCCTCTAACCTTTTAGACAAGGGATCAAAACTTGCGTGAACAAGAATAGCATTTTCAATTTTTTCCCAATCTATTATTCCATTTAAATTTTTCAGTTCATACAAATCAGACTTGTCGTATAAAGTATAAGATGCTACGAGTGAAGCGATGATATTTAAAACAATTAGAGCACTTAGAATTCTAAATAATAACTGAATCCAATCTATATTAATCCAAAAAGAAGCGATCAATAATACAGTTGAAACAACTATTCCTAAAAGGATTTTCTGATAATTGAAAAGAATGACAAGTTTAGTAATTTTCACGATTATGTTTTAAAAGTGAATGTACAAATTTTCAACAAAAAAACCGCCTCCAAAAGAAAGCGGTTTCAAAATTTATCTAAAATCTCAATTAAAATATCGCAGGATATTTCTGAGGATTTGTTTCATTGAATAAAGCGTAAATTCTTTCCACCATATCATCAGAAGATGGCTTAGAGAAGTAATCTCCGTCACTTGCATACGCCGGTCTGTGGTCGTTTGCAGCAATCGTTAATGGGTCAGAATCTAAGAATCTGAAGGCTTTTTGTTTCTCTAAAATCTGTTGAAGGATAAACGCTGAAGTTCCGCCTTCCACATCTTCGTCGATTACAACTAATCTGTTCGTTTTCTTCACAGATTCAGCAATTTCGTGCGTTAAATCGAAAGGAATTAATGACTGAACATCAATAACTTCCGCAGAAATTCCCAATTTTTCCAATTCATTAGCAGCTTCCATAACGATTCTCCAGGTCGACCCATAAGTTACCAAAGTAACATCTTTTCCTTCTTTTGTCACATCGATTTTTCCAACAGGAACCGTGAATTCACCTAAGTTATCAGGCTGCTTTTCCTTTAATCTGTAACCATTTAAACATTCAACAATTACAGCCGGTTCGTCTGCTTGAAGCATTGTATTATAGAATCCTGCAGCAATCGTCAAGTTTCTTGGAACCAAAACTAAAATACCTTTTGAAAGGTTCAGAATTCCCGCCATCGGAGAACCTGAATGCCAGATTCCTTCCAATCTGTGACCTCTTGTTCTGATGATTACCGGAGCTTTCTGTCCCCCTTTGGTTCTGTAATGAACCGTCGCCAAATCGTCGCTCATTCCTTGTAGACAATACAAAATATAGTCTAAATACTGGATCTCGGCAATTGGTCTTAAACCTCTCATCGCCATCCCAATACCTTGTCCAAGAATCGTCGCTTCGCGAATTCCCGTATCTGCAACACGAACTTCTCCGTATTTTTCCTGCATTCCTTCAAGCCCTTGATTTACGTCACCGATATTTCCGGCATCTTCACCAAACACTAAAGTTTCAGGATATTTTTCGAAAATTTTATCGAAATTGTTTCTTACCACTACTCTTCCGTCAACCTCTTCTGAATTTTCAGAGAAAACGGGCTTTACTTCTTTTACATTTTCAGCTTTCCATTGAGACTGAGAATATAAGTGAGAAGAATAATTGTCTTTTTCAACTTCAAAAATCTCGTTGTATTTCTGCATCAATTGGTTTCTTTCCGCAGAATTTGTTCCTCTTGTCGCTAATATTGCTTTTCTTGTTAAATGGAAAACATCTTTCTTAGCTTTTGAAACTAATTTATTGAAATGATTAATATAATTCTCAATTTCAGCATTTTGTCCTTTCAAATTTTCAACTAAAGGCAACACCGAATTGATTAAATCTGTAATCGTTTTTTGATAATGATCCCAAGCATTTTTCTGTCCAGCTTTTACTGTTTTCTTCGCTTCATCATCTATAGAATCCAACTCTTCAACAGTAGCAATTACCTCTTCTTTTCCTTCAATTTCGATTGAATAATTTAAAATCCATTCTCTGAATTTTACCAATCCGTCAAATTGAGCTTCCCAAGCCAAACGCTCTTCGTTTTTATATCTTTCGTGAGAGCCCGAAGTCGAGTGACCTTGAGGCTGTGTAACTTCAATTACATGAACCACAACCGGCACACTTTCAACTCTTGCAAACTGCTCTGCTTTTGCGTAAGCATCCAATAAAGCCGCATAATCCCAAGCTTTCACCTGAATAATTTCACAACCTTGGTTTTCACCTTCTTTTCTTTGGAAACCGCTCAACATTTCAGCGATATCTGCTTTTGCTCTCTGATTTTTTGTAGGAACCGAAATTCCGTAACCATCGTCCCAAATAGAAACAACCATAGGAACCTGAAGCGCACAAGCTGCATTCAGAGTTTCCCAGAAATGACCTTCTGCCGTAGAAGCATCTCCAATGGTTCCAAAAGCGATCTCGTTACCGTTGTTTGAGAACTTTTCAGAACCTTCAAAGTGTACTGATTTATACACTTTAGAAGCCTGAGCTAATCCTAATAATCTTGGCATTTGCCCTGCTGTAGGAGAAATATCAGAAGAAATATTTTTTTGAGACATCAAATCTTTCCAGCTTCCGTCCTCGTTCAAACTTCTTGTGGCAAAGTGCCCATTCATCTGTCTTCCAGCTGATGCTGGCTCTCTTTCAACGCTTGTATCTGCATACAACTGCGCAAAGAAACTTTCTACCGACAATGCATCTACAGCCAATGAAAAAGTCTGATCTCTGTAATATCCTGAACGGAAGTCTCCATTTTTGAAAACCTTCGCCATAGCCAACTGAGGAAGCTCTTTACCATCCCCAAAAATACCAAACTTAGCTTTTCCTGTTAAAACTTCTCTTCTGCCCAAATAAGACATTTCACGAGAAATTCTTCCTAATTTATAATCTCCAAGTATTTGATTTTTAAAATCTTGAAAGGAAATTTGCTGTGTTTCAATATAGGTTGTTTGCATAGCCAAATATTAAATATTTTTTATTTTGAAGTATTTTGCTAATATACACTTTTTAAATTAATTTTAATTTTTAATAATCTTTTTTAAAAATTTGATAATAAAAAAAATTGTGTTTATCTTAGAATAAATTTGTAAAAGATGGAAAAAAAGTCGACTCACATCCTTAATGCATCGAGCAATCTTTTAGGATTTTCGCTGGTGATTATCACTTCATTAAAGATTACCAAGATCAGTCACAGCACGTATTTAGACGAATTCGCGGGAGTCGCGTGTCTCTTTTTTGCCTTCAGTTGTTTCTTCTCTTTTTTAGCCATAAGAGCTACCAACCAAAAGCGTGGAAACAAGTTTGAAACTATTGCGGATTATTTATTTTTAATCGCTTTATTTTGTATTGTTCTAGCTGTTATTATCGTAACAATGAAGGTTATATAATTTAAAATTTACGCTCAATTACGTAATCCAGCATAAGATGTAACGATTTTCTCGCTTCAGATTCAGGAAATTCATTCAGAATATCTTTTGCTTTTTGCTGAAAATCTTTCATTACTGTAATTGCATACTCTAAACCACCTGAATTTTTAACGAAATTAATCAACTCTTTCACACGTTTTTGGTCATTATTATAACGCTTAATCGTATTGAAATAGTATTTTTTATCTTTCTCGTTGGCAATTTTTAACGTATGAATTAAAGGCAAAGTCATTTTTTGCTCTTTAATATCAATTCCTACAGGTTTCCCGATAACGTTTGAACTTAAGTAATCAAAAAGGTCGTCTTTGATCTGGAAAGCCATTCCTGTATAAGTTCCGAAGTCCATCATTTTTTTAGCCAATGTTTCATCCGCATTATTAGACAAAACTCCGATTTCGCAACAAGCGGCAATTAAAGTAGCTGTTTTCTGGCGGATAATTTCGTAGTAAACATCTTCTGTAATGTCTAATTTTCTCGCTTTTTCTAATTGAAGAAGCTCACCTTCAGACATTTCGCGAATAGTTCTTGAAATAACGCCCAACAAATCGTAATCTTTGTGATCCGTTGATAATAAAACCGATTTCGACAAAAGATAATCTCCTACCAAAACCGCAATTTTATTCTTCCACAACGCATTGATTGAAAAGAAATTACGACGCTTGAAACTTTCGTCTACCACATCATCATGCACCAAAGTAGCGGTATGAATCAACTCGATCATGGAAGCTCCACGATAGGTTTTTTCGTTTACATTTCCGATAAGTTTTGCGCATAGAAATACGAACATCGGGCGCATTTGTTTTCCTTTTGTAGTAACGATAAAACGAGTTACTTTATCTAATAAAGGGACTTTGCTCTGCATTGATTCATAAAACTTTTGTTCGAAAAGTTTCATTTCCTCATTGATGGGTTGCTTGATTTCTTCTACAATGTTCGCCACAATCTTCGAATGATGGATAAATTACTAATTCTTACAAAGATAATTTTTTTCAGCCAATTTTAAGATAAATTAATCTTTGAGTTTATCTTTAGGAATAAAATAAAAACTCGGTTTTGCAGTTCCCAACGGCGAATGGAATTTTTCACCCGAAATATACACTCCGGATTCATCCACAGCAATGCCTTCAATTTGCCCGACGGAAAGCGCGCTTCCTAAATAATAATGCTTTGGATTTTCTTTAAAAAAGATTCCCGGTTCTGTTTCTTTGAAGATATTTAAAAACACTTCTGTTTTCTTTGTATAGCCTACCAAATAAAGCTTTTTATCAAAATAATAAGCATCGGTAACTACATAATTTGTTTTGAAACTTTCTACTTTTTGCGCTTGCTGATTTTTTGAAATTTCAGGATCTATCGTATAATGTGTGGTTGCTTTTGAAGCCCATTCTTTAGTAAAAACATGAATTTTTCCGTTTAAATAAATCATGGCTTCCGCATCGAAATCTGTATTTATATTTCTCGATGTAAAATCTGTTTGCTCGGGATAATTAAAAGAAATCGATCTCACAGAATCATTCATTAAACTTCCGTTTTGGAAAGGAACTTTGTAAATTTCTAAATCTTTTCTGGTTCCGGCATTGTTTCCAAAATCACCGATATAGAAGTTACTTCCGTCATTGTTAAGCGCTTCCCAATCTTTATTTTTAGCATTTACTCTTAACGCGTTTATAATTTCACCTGTATTTTTATTGATCTCAAAAATTTCGGGAGAATTTCCGCTATCGTTGAACGTATATAGTTTTCCATCAAAAAAATTAAGCCCCGAAGTCTCCTGAATTTTTTCATCCAAATGATTCACTCTGTACTTTTTGATCTTAAACAAATCTGCCTGTTGAGCAAATGAAAATTGAGAAATAGTAATCGCTAAAACAACAATAATCTTTTTCATATCATAAAATTACGGGTTAAAAATAAAAAAACGGACCGAAGTCCGCCTAGTGATTATATAGATTTTATTGAAAAATTAACGTTTGGTTTACGCTGTCTTTTGCTGAGCGTCGGCTTTTTTTCTGGCTTTTTTAGCAAGATATTCCTTTTGAAATTGCCTTACCGTTTTACCGGTTCCATCATGTCTCCATCCCGGAGAATTGAAAATATAATTGATTCTATCTGAAAATTTTAAACCGGGTTGCTTAATATCTTTCCAAATTTTTCGCCATTCATAGAAAAGAATGGTATCTGGTCTATTGTCCGGCATTTTAGGGTAGATTCCGTATTTTACAGGAACGTTTGGATCTTCCTTTTCAAAAGTTCCGAAAATTTTATCCCAGATAATCAGGCACATTCCCATATTTCTATCCAGATATTTGATATTACAAGCGTGATGAACACGGTGATGAGAAGGTGTTACCAAGATATATTCTAAAATACCCATGCTTTTTACGGTTTGTGTATGCACCCAAGTTCCGTAAACCTGACCGATGGCGTAAACCACCATAATATGCCAAGGATTGAACCCTAAAAATGCCAACGGAGAAAAGTACAAATATCTGTAAAGCGGTTGTAAAACCGGACTTCTGAAACCTGTTGTAAGATTGAAAAATTCTGAGTTGTGATGGGTGATATGAACTGCCCAAAACGCCCTCGAATGATGATCGACATAATGCAGAACATAGTACGCAAAATCTGTGATCACAAAACAGATCAGCCAATACCAAATCGTAAAATCCCAAGAGAATAACCTGTGACTGTAAAAGAAAAACATCACACCCATCGCAAAAGCCTTCATAATAAGGTCTAATCCGAAGTTCATCAATGCAAGATAGACGCTCGTAGCAACGTCTTTACCGTTATATAATTTAGCCTCTGAAACGTGGCTGTAAATCATTTCTGCTAGGATAACCGTAGCATGCAAAGGTATGGACCAGGCATATACATTTTCCAGCCCATCTTCACCTAAAAAATAATCCATCATCACCTTTTAGTTTTAATACGCAAAGGTATGATATTAAGAAATTTTTAAGAAAATAAAATTGAGTTTTTAAGGAAATTTTAATCCGCTGTTTTGTTGGCCAGCTGTCCGCAAGCCGCATCAATATCACCGCCACGGCTCTTTCTTACGACGCAAACAATTCCGGCATTTTCAAGTTGACGAATATAATTTTCTTCAGCTTGTTTATTACACTGGTCATATTTTCCGTCACCAATAGGATTATACTGAATTAAATTCACTTTAGAAGGAACCTGTTTACAGTATTTAATTAACGCTTTAATATCTTCATCGCCATCGTTAATTCCTTTCCAGACACAATATTCAAAAGTAATTACAGAACCGGTTTTTTGATACCAATACTGAAGAGCTTCCATAATATCCGTTAAAGGAAATTTATCCGAAAACGGCATGATCTCATTACGTTTAACCTCAATGGCAGAGTGAAGTGACAAGGCTAATTTCACACGTAGTTCGTCATCTGCAAGCATTTTGATCATCTTTGGAATTCCCGATGTAGAAACGGTAATTCTTCTCGGAGACATTCCCAAACCTTCCGGCTGAGTAATTTTTCGGATTGCTTCCACCACATTTTTGTAATTCATCATAGGCTCACCCATTCCCATAAAAACGATATTGGAAAGCGGTCTGTTGAAATACATTTTACTCTGGCTGTCAATTAAAGCAACCTGATCTACGATTTCCGCTACTTCAAGATTCCTCATTCTTTTGAGTCTCGCCGTTGCACAGAATTCGCAGTTTAATGAACATCCAACCTGCGAAGAAACACAAGCTGTAGTTCTCGTTTCTGTAGGAATTAAGACAGATTCCACCAATAATCCGTCGTGAAGTTTCACTCCATTTTTAATGGTTCCATCTGAGCTTTTCTGAAGCAAATCTACAGAAACAGGGTTAATGGTATACTCTTCTGCAATTCTTTCGCGAAGAGGTTTCGAAAGATTCGTCATTTCATCAATCGAATGGAGGTTTTTACTCCACAGCCAATCATAAACCTGTTTCGCACGAAACGGTTTTTCTCCCAAAGACACAAAATAGTCTTTAAGCTGATCTAGTGATAAAGTACGGATATCTTTCATAATATTTTAAAGAGCCAAGTTAAAAGTAAAAATTAAAAAGGGTTAAAGTTTGGTATTATTAACGATTGCAGCCAGAATATTCTTCAATTCGGAACTTTCATTTAATAAATGTTTAAATTCCTCTGAATTATAACCATCTAAATTTTCTAAAATCCGAAGCCAAAAATTACTTTCTCGAGCTTCTCTTAAAGCAATTTTCACTTTATTTCTAAAATCAGCTTTAGAAGATCCGGCTTGTGATTCTTCATAATTAGCCCCAATTGAGGTAGCAGATTTACCAAGTTGAAATCTCACTAATTTACTTTCAGGATCATTTGGAAGCGTTCTTAAAAACTTAAGACAGTCTACTCCAAACGTAAAAGTCCTTGTAAGTAAATCATTTTGTTTCATCTTGATAAGTGTTACTTTTAACTTGTTTTGCCTTTTTACTTTTAACTTGGCTCTTTTTACTTATTTTGTTACAAAATTAACATTGCATCTCCGTAAGAGTAGAATTTATACTTCTCTTTTACGGCTTCTTCGTAAGCATGCATTACGAAATCTCTTCCTGCAAACGCTGCAATCATCATAATTAATGTAGATTTTGGCGTGTGGAAGTTTGTGATCATTGTGTTGGCAACTCCGAAATCGTGAGGCGGATAAATGAATTTATTCGTCCATCCTTGGAATGCAGAAATTTTTCTGTTTGAAGAAACTGAAGTTTCAATCGCTCTCATGGTAGTAGTACCCACAGCGCAAACTCTTCTGTTTTCCTGAACCGCTTTGTTGATGATCTCAGCATTTTTCTCGTCGATAATGATCTCTTCAGATTCCATTTTGTGCTTAGAAAGATCTTCTACCTCAATTGGGTTGAAAGTTCCTAAACCAACGTGAAGCGTTACTTCAGCAAAATCGATTCCTTTGATCTCCAATCTCTTCATTAAATGCTTAGAGAAGTGTAAACCAGCAGTTGGTGCCGCTACAGCTCCTTCTACTTTAGCATAGATCGTTTGGTATCTCTCAGCATCTTCCGGCTCTACATCTCTTTTGATATATTTAGGAAGCGGAGTTTCTCCCAATTCTTTTAATTTTGATCTGAATTCTTCATAAGAACCATCAAATAAGAATCTCAAAGTTCTACCTCTTGATGTTGTATTATCGATAACTTCAGCTACCAAAGATTCATCTTCAGTAAAGAATAATTTGTTACCAATTCTGATTTTTCTTGCAGGATCTACCAAAACGTCCCAAACACGAGTTTCTTTATCAAGCTCTCTCAACAAGAAAACTTCAATTTTAGCTCCTGTTTTTTCTTTGTTTCCATACAAACGAGCAGGGAAAACCTTAGTATTATTAAAGATAAATAGATCTTTCTCGTCGAAATAATCAACCACATCTTTGAATAATTTGTGCTCAATTGTTTGAGTTTTACGGTCAAGAACCATTAATCTTGCTTCGTCTCTGTGCTCAGAAGGATGTTCTGCTAGTAATTCTGCAGGAAGGTCGAAATTAAAATCGGATGTCTTCATTTTTTAAATTACGGTTTAAAAATTATCAAATTACAAGGTGTAATTTTCGAGGTGCAAATATACGACATTCAATACCCCTTTGTCAAGTATTATTTAACATAAATAAAAAACCGTGATATTACGGTACTTTTCAACGGTAAAAAAAGCTATTTTTGAGACAGAAAATATTACACTTATGAGCAAATATTCAATCGAATCATTCGTAAACGAAACAAAAGAAAATCCACAAAAAAGAGATTATTTTGAACTGGAAAAGCCTGCTTTGCTGGAAATTAATCTCAACAACCAATATGTTTGGACGAAAACCGGAAGTATGGTAAGCTACATCGGAGACATCAAATTCGAAAGACAGGGAATGCTTGCCGGCGGATTGGGAAATTTGTTGAAAAAAGCCATCAGCGGTGAAGGAGCAAAGCTGATGAAAGCGGAGGGAACCGGGAAATTGTATGTTGCCGACGAAGGTAAAAAAGTAAGAATTCTTTATTTAAATAACGAATCTGTTTGTGTAAACGGAAACGATGTTTTAGCGCACGAGCAAAGCATAAAAAGTGATATCACCATGTTAAAAAGTATTGCCGGAGTAATGTCTGGCGGACTTTTTCAGGTTAAACTTTCCGGAACAGGACACATTGCGATCACCACTCACGGTGAACCATTGACCTTGATGGTAACTCCTGACAGCCCAGTTTTTACAGATCCCAATGCCACCGTTGCTTGGTCTGGAAATTTAAGTCCTGAACTGAAAACCAATGTTTCTCTTAAAAGTTTAATAGGAAGAGGAAGTGGTGAAGAATTCCAAATGAAGTTTTCAGGGAATGGTTGGGTGCTTATTCAGCCGTATGAAGAGGTTTATCGCCTAGAAAAGTAATTTATTTTTTATCATATAAAGACTATTTCACTCTTGAAATGGTCTTTTTTTTATTTTAAAATGTAAATATTTTATTCATAAAAATTAATTTATTCAACTTTATTCACTTTTTCATTTCGATAATAATATTTCAATATCTTTACTAAAAACAAAACATAAAGATGACGACACGTAGAGATTTCATTAAAACAACAGCATTGGCAAGTTTTGGTGCTCTTGTTTTACCCAGTTCATTATTTTCATATTCTAAAGGTTTCGCAGCAGATAAAAAAGTTCGTGTAGGCTTCATTGGCGTTGGCTTGCGAGGTCAGGAGCACGTAAAACTTTTAGCAAAAAGAGATGATGTGGAAGTCGTGGCATTTGCTGATCCCAGTAAAATAATGCTGGCTGCATCTCAAAAAATCCTGAAAGACAATAATAAAGCAGCGGCGAAAGAGTTTTCAAACGGAGAATATGATTACCGAAACCTTTTAAAGCTCAATATTGATGCCGTAGTGATTGCAACCCCTTGGGAATGGCACCTTACACAAGGTGTCGAAGCGATGAAAGCTAAAAAAATTGTAGGAATGGAAGTTTCCGGAGCGATAAAACTGGAAGATTGCTGGGAATTTGTAAAGGCTTATGAAGAAACAAAAGTTCCGATTTTTATGATGGAAAATGTTTGTTACCGACGAGATATTATGGCAGTTTTAAACATGGTTCGTAAAGGAATGTTCGGAGAATTGGTTCATGGAAGGGGCGGTTATCAACACGATTTACGCGACGTTTTATTCAATGATGGAATTACACCTTACAAATCAGGGGTAGAATTTGGTGCAAAAGGTTTCAGCGAGGCAAAATGGCGTACTGAACATTATGTAAAAAGAAATGGCGAACTCTACCCTACCCACGGGCTCGGGCCTATTGCCATGACGATGAATATTAACAGAGGAAACAGATTAACCAGACTTTCTTCATTCTCATCAAAAGCGGTCGGTTTGCATAAATATATTGTGGAACATCCAAAAGGTGGCGAAAATCATCCGAATGCAAAAGTGAAATTCAATCAAGGTGATATTGTGACCACACAAATTGCCTGTGAAAATGGTGAAACCATACTTTTAACGCATGACACGAGCCTTCAAAGGCCTTACGATTTAGGTTTCCGAGTTCAAGGAACGGAAGGAATCTGGCAGGATTTCGGTTGGGGCGATTTTAATCAGGGGCATATTTATTTTGAAAAAACCATGAATCACACCCACAAATGGGACAATTCTGAACAATGGTTAAAAGACAACGACCATCCGATGTGGAAAAAGTTTGAAAGTAAAGCAACAGGCGCGGGACATGGAGGAATGGACTTTTTCGTTATGAATACTTTCATTGAATGTATCAAAAGAAACATAGAATTCCCGATGGATGTGTATGACTTGGCGACATGGTATTCTATCACGCCACTGAGCGAAAAATCAATACAAAAAAGTGGACAGGCAATTGATATTCCTGATTTCACCAAAGGACAATGGAAAAACCGTAAACCTGTATTTGGAATGACCGATGAATTCTAAGAAAACAGTACTCATATTAGCCGGCGGACTCGGAAGCCGATACAAAGGATTAAAGCAAGTCGACGGAATTTTAGATAACAACTCGCCTATTTTGGAGTATTCTATTTATGATGCGCTGGAAGTGGGTTTCAATAAAATCGTGATCATTATCAACCGTTTTATCCCCGAAAGCTATATTGAAAGGCTTGAAAATATTTCTAAGTTAAAAAACTTTGAACTTCATTGGGTTTATCAAGATATGGAAAAATATGTTCCGGAAAATATTGACTTTGAAGATCGAAAAAAACCTTGGGGAACTGGTCATGCCATTTTATGTGCAAAAGAGGTAATTAATGAGCCTTTTGTAATGATTAATGCTGATGATTTTTACGGCAAAAAAATATACAGCTTAGCGGCACAGGAAATCGACTGGAGAAATATTTCTGAGCAGCAATTTGAAATGATTGCCTACCCCATCGAAACAACATTAAGTGATAACGGAACCGTAGCAAGAGGAATTTGCACAATAGATTCTGAGAATTTCTTGGTGAATGTTGATGAACAAACTTCTATCCGAAAAGAAAATAATTCAATAATTTACACTGAAAACGGAAAAAATATTAAAATAAATTCTGACACTTTGGTTTCCATGAATTTTCTGATATTTCATCATAAAATATTCACTTATCTCGAAACTTATTTTAATGAATTTTTGAATTCAAAACCTGCGATTACGGAAGAATTTTATATTCCGCTTGCTGTTCAGAAAATGATTGATTCCAATAAAATAAGAGTGTTGGTAAAAAAATCGCCTTCTATTTGGAAGGGGATGACATACCCTGAAGATAAAATCATTTTGAAGGATTTTTTAGAAAACGAAATTCAGAACAAAATATATCCTGTAGATTTATGGAATTAAAAAATATTGTTCAAGAATTCATTTGTACCGAAAATTATAAAATTTCTCCGATAACCAATGGATTGATCAATTCCACCTATCTTTTGGAAGACCTTGATAAAAAGGAAAAATATATTCTTCAGAAGATCAATACTTCAATTTTCAAAAACCCGGAAACCATTATTCATAATCATTTAGAAATAAATAATCTTCTTCAAAAGAGTGATTACCATCTGAAAATGGTGAATCCTATTCATTCAATTTCAAATCAATATTTAATTAAAACTAAAAATGGAGAAGCATGGAGAATGCTCAGTTTTATTGAAAACAGTACAACCTTTTTAAAAGTTTCGGATAAAAAAACGGCTTACGAAGCAGCGAAAACTTTTGGTTATTTTTTGAATATCATTAATTCAGAATCAATTGTAAATATCAAAGAAACGCTTCCTGATTTCATCAATTTTGAAAAAAGGATGGCTGATTATAATATTTCGTTAAAAACTGCTTCTGAAACTTTCCTGAAAAATTCTGAAAAAGAAATTGAATTGATAAATCAATTGCTGGATCTACCGGAAAAATGGATTGATATGGAAAAAACTCAACTTCTTCCAAAGAGAATTATTCATGCAGATCCGAAAATAAGCAATATTCTTTTTGATCACAATAATGATCCTTTAGCCGTTATAGACCTCGATACAATCATGATTTCGACGATTTTATATGATTTTGGAGACATGATTCGATCCTACACGAACACTACAGACGAAGACGACGGTAATTCTGAAAATAATTTTGATTCTGAAATTTATAAGGCTGTAAAAGATGGTTTTTTATTCCATTTGAAGAAAAATCTAACAAATATTGAGATTGAAAATCTGGATTATGCATCGCAAGTCGTTATTTACATTCAGGCAGTGCGATTTTTAACGGATTATCTGAATGGAGATATTTATTATTCAACAAAATATACTGAACATAATTTGGATCGAACTAGAAATCAATTGATGCTTTTGAGAGGATTGAGGGGATTTTTGAATAAAACGTTATAAATACTTCGACTTTGCTCAGCATAACATGCCTAATACTAACTGATTTTTGATATGTCTCTCGCAGATTTAGCAGATTACGCAGATTTTTTAATTTTAATTATCCTTAATCATCTGCTGAATTCGCGAGAGATTTACCCTTTATAAAAACTTTAAAATAGCCTTCCATTCCTCTAGCTTTTTTTCAAACGAAATGGTGTGAAGCGGACTGGTTGACGGCAGAACATAGAAAGGAATTCTAAAATCTTTACCTAAAACTTTCTGCAAATTTTTAAATGATTTTCCGCCATTGCAAAAAATGGTTTGTATGTTAGGAAATTCCTCTAAAAGTTCTGCAATTTGGTTGGCTTCTTCATTTTTTATTTCAGAATCTAAACTTCCTTTTCTCTCGCAGGAATCGATAACGTCCCAAAGTGCAATATGATGTTTTTTCAAAATATTAATTCTTTCGGCGTAATCTTCGGTAAAGTTTTCATTAAATAATTCGAAAATAATTTTCCAGAATTTATTTTGAGGATGAGCGTAATATTGCTGTTTTTCTAATGATTTTACACCGGGAATTGAACCTAGAATTATAATTTTAGAATCTTTGTCGATGATGGGTGGAAAAGAAAATATTCTGTCTTGCATGGATTAAATATATTTTGGCTAAAGCCATTGAAATATTATAAACAAAAAGCGGGCTAAAGCCCGCTCCTATTGATATTTTTAGTCGTTTTTACATTATGATAAACTTTAAAACCACCCCGTCAAAAATTCTTCCGAATTTTCGCCACCCCTCCAAAGGATGGAAATTGTTTATGATTACAAAGTTTCCTTTAACCAATCAAAGAATTCTCTTTGCCAAACCAAACCGTTTTGAGGATGTAAAACCCAGTGATTTTCGTTCGGGAAGTACACTAATTTTGATTTCAACCCTCTCAGTTTTGCAGCCTGGAAAGCTTCCTGACCTTGTTCGTAAGGAACTCTGAAGTCAATTCCGCCCTGAACGATCATAATTGGCTTGTTCCATTTATCTACAAAATTACTTGGATTAAATTCTGTATATGCTTTTGGAAGCGGCTTTTCCCAAGGAGAACCTAAATCCCAATTGGCAAACCAAAGTTCTTCCGTAGTTAAATACCAAGATTTCATATCAAATAATCCATCGTGCGCAATGAATGTTTTAAATCTGTTTTCGTGAATGCCGGCTAACATAAATACACTGTATCCTCCATAACTCGCACCAACAGCAGCTACTCTTTCCCCATCAACATAAGGTAAAGTTTTCGCATAATCTGTTGCTGCCAAATAATCTCTCATCGGCTGGCCACCCCAATCTCTTGAAATTTCCTCGTTCCATTTTGTTCCCCAACCCGGCATTCCGCGACGGTTTGGAGCAACCACGATATATCCGTTTGCAGCCATTAAAGCAAAATTCCACCTTACGCTGAAAAATTGAGTCAATGCAGATTGAGGGCCTCCCTGGCAATATACAAGAGTCGGATATTTTTTATTCGGATCAAAGTTTGGCGGATAGTGGAACCAAACGCCCATTTCTTTTCCGTCTGAAGTTTTTACCATTTTCAACTCAGATTTTCCCTGAGCTAAATTGGCGTAAGTATCTTTATTAGCTTCCGTAACCTGCTTCATTTCTCCGTTTTTCAAGTTGACAGAGAAAAGATCTGTTGCATGGTTTATATCGGTTCTTCCTACTAGAAGGGTATTTTTCTGATCAGCAAAAATTTCATTTACATCAAAATCACCTTTGGTTATTTGCTGAACTTTAGCATTTTTAGCATCTAAAGAAAATAATTGTTTTGTTCCTCTGAAAGCCGCTGTAAAATAAATTGTTTTGGAATCTCCAGCCCAGAAAACATCGCCGGAAACGCTCTCGTCCCAAGCAGCCGTAAGATTTGTAGTTTTCCCAGATTTCCAATCCATGATTTTTACATCATTTTTATCCGCTTCATAACCGTCTCTGGCCATACTTTGCCAGATCAGTGATTTTCCGTCAGGACTGAATTTTGGATTTACATCGTATCCTTTATTCGTTTCAGTTAAATTTTTTGTTGATCCTGAAGCTAAGTCGTAAGCAAAAATATCTGTGTTTGTGCTTGTAGAATATGCTGCACCACTTTTAGGTTTTGTAACATATAAAAGTTGTGAAGAATCCGGGCTCCAGATGAAATCTTCAGCACCACCGAAAGGTCTTTGCGGAGAATCCCACATTTTTCCTTCCAACAAATCTTTTGCTGAATCTACAGCAGATGAAGTATTCACTACAAAAACATGGTTGTATTTCCCTTCGTTAAAGTAATCCCAATGTCTGTGGTTCAAATCGGTATATACCTGAGCCGTCGTTTTCGGAGTATCAGAGAATTTGTCTTTCCCCATTACTTTTTCCACCAAAACCTGCTTGCTGAAAGCAATTTTTTTCCCGTCCGGAGAAATTACAATATTATCGGCATCACCAATGGTATAAAACTCAGACCAGGTTTTTCCGCTGTCTTTTGACAAGAAAATTTTATCGCCTTCCTGAGCATAAATTCCGTTTTTATCCCACTGAATAAGGGCTTTTTTACCGAAATCTATTTTGGTAGACTGATGATTAAGAACGTTTAGAAAATAGTTCTCACTTTTTGTTTTTTCTGTTTTCAGATCCGTTTGCCCTACTTTATAAATAAGAGAAGACTGATCTGGCGAAACTGCCTGTACCCCCACTTTCTTCAAAGTCCATAGGATCTCAGGCGTCATTAACTGTTGTGCATTCATTAAAAGCGGAGCTGCCAAAGCCAGCAGACTGTACTTAAGTTTCATATAAAATTCATTTTTAACAGACGATGAAATCAGGCTGATCTCATCAATTCCAATTTAATTCAAAGATTGCCAAAGTTAATTATTTAAAATAAAAACCCGATAGTGATTTCATAATTATCTTATCAAACAAAAATCCACCAATTAATAACTGATGGATTTTCTATAATTTGATATGAAGTTTTCTGTTTGATTAATCTCCGTCCGAGAACATCGAATTGGCAAGAGAAGTAATGATGGAAAGCAAAATACTGAAGATAAATGCCCACCAGAAACCATCTACTTTCATCGAATCAATGAAATAATCGGCGATAAGGATGATAATTGCGTTGATAACCAAAGCGAAAAATCCTAGTGTTATGATGGTAAGTGGCAAACCGAACAAGCTTAAAACCGGCTTTACAATTAAGTTTAAAATACCTAAAACTATTGCGAATATAACAGCCGTTGAAAATCCGTCGAAATGTACTCCCGGTAAAATTTTCGTTAAAAGAAAAGCCACAATGGCCGTAATCAAAAGTCGAAGAATCAAGTTCATAATGTTTGATTTTTTTAATGTTTATAGGACTTACCGAGCAAAAGGCATTCCAAATAACTCTAAAAATCACAACCATGTCTTTAACCCATGAAAATAATTAGTTTACATTTAAAATTTAATTAAAAAAATCAATTTATTAAAAAACGAAAGAGCCATCCGTACAGTGAATGACTCTTTCAACATATAAAGAATTCTAGCTTTATTTTACTGCGGAATATTTATTCTTTTCCTTTAAATAATGGATGAGCTCTTTTGGTCTGTCGGTCTGAATAATGTTGATATTATTTTTAAGATACCATTCATAGGCATCCGGTTTTTCCAGCACCAAATCATCGTAATGACCGGCACTCAGCTGCGGCCAGAGAGAATTGATCCAAACTCGGGCTCCTTTATCCTGTACTTTTTTAAAATCTATTAAATGGCTTTCGTCTTTACCTAACGTGAATTCAAAACCATATACTTTATAGTTTTTCAGGTAGTTATTTATTTTATCCCAACCTTCATTTTCGCTTAATCTTACAATTGGCATAAAGTGAATTTCATTCTTTATTTTTCCATATTTCAAATTAAATTCATCATAATTTGCCACTCCTTTGAAAAGAATCTGATCAAACATATTCCTTTTCTTTAAAATCGGATACACCAAATCAAAATAATCAAACGCTTTATCGAGATTGATGAAAATTTTACCGTCTGTAAGATCTAAAACCTCATCCAAAGTCGGAACTTTCATCTGTGTGGGAGAACCTACGCCATCCCTCAAATACATTTCTTTAATTTCTGCCAATGTATAATCCGAAGGTTTACCTTTTCCGGTGGTGGTTCTGTCGATGGTATTATCGTGCATTAAGATCAGAACATTATCTTTTGTTAATGCCAAATCTATTTCCACCATATCAATTCCTTTCTCCATTGCCTTTTTAATCGCCATGATGGAGTTTTCGGGAGCTTCCCTCCAATCTGCTCTGTGGGCGACTACCATCACTTTATCTTTTGGAAATTTGCTTAATGAAATCTGTGCATAGGCAGTAACAGAAACGCATAAAAGCAAAAGAAAAGAAGCAATCTGAGTCGTTTTAAAATTATTTTTCGCCATAATTCAATTTTATATTAATATCCCGGATTTTGCTTGATCGCAGGATCTGTATTAATCTGATCCTGAGGCACAGGCATTATCAAATTATGAGATTTTATCGATGCTGTAGAATATCCGGGTGTATTCTGGAAATAATTGGTCATTACAGAAATCGCTTTTCCTGTTCTCACCAAATCAAACCATCTGTGGCCTTCACCTACTAACTCTTTTCTTCTTTCCAAGGCAATTTCATCAAGCAAAGCTGTTTGAGTGGTAAGGTTTACATTAGAAATTCCCGCTCTGGTTTTTATTTTATTTAAATATAAATTAGCATTCATAAAATCATTTGCCTGTGCATAACATTCTGCCATCAAAAGATATACATCTGCCAAACGAAGCACCACCACATTGCTTCCTCCGTCTGCAACAGCAGCAGATGTTTTCACCAATTTTTTGGTATAAGGAACATTATTGGTGGTAATACCTAAATAAGCATCTCTTCTGTTTTTATCATCACTTCCAAAAAGAGAATAAATTTCTTTTGTAGGAAGATTATGCCCTTTAGCTCCCGGTACAAATCCTGAAGGACTGAACATTTGATAGGCCTGGCTTCCTTCTGTATTACCGTTTAGCCCTGAAGCAAACTGAACATCAAAAATAATTTCAGCATTATTTTTATTAGCTGGATCAAAAATTTTACTTATATCAGTAGGCACCAATAATTGATATCCTAAACTTTCTACCTGTTTAAAATAAGGTAAAGCTTCGCTAAATTTATTTCTGGTAACCAATACTTTCCCTAAAATTCCCAAAGCAGCGCCTTTTGTTACTCTACCGTTCTGAGCCGCTTTTGCAGGCAATAAATTAATTGCATCTTTCAACTCAGTTTCAATGAAATTATAAACGGTTTCGGAAGACGTTCTTCCCTGTCCGAAATATTCATTCACATCTACCGTTTCCTTTGTCGCTAAAGGCACATCTCCAAAAATTCTAACCAAATTGAAATACATTAAAGCCCGTAAAAACTTTACTTCACCTGTTCTATAATTTTTCAGCGTTTGATCCATCGATACAGCGCCAATTCTATTCAATACAATATTTGCCTGCTGAATTCCTATATAATTGTCTTTCCAGGTACTTGAAATCAACGAATTATTGGGTTGAATGGTAAAAAAATCAAACTCACCGTAGGTAAAACTGTCGTTTGCCGGAACCTCATCAAATGTATTATCAGAAGGAATTTCACCAATTGCCAACATTGCCAACTGATATTGCCCATTGTATTGTAACGAAGCATAAACAGAGTTCACCCCTTGCTCCAACTGTGCCTGATTCTGATAAAAAAGAGCCGTTTGTTTAATACTTTCAGGAGCCGTATTCAGTACATCAGAAGAACATGACTGTAATAAAACGATGGCTAATAATGGTATATATAATTTTTTCATTTATTTAAAATTTAATTAAAAACATTCAGATTAAAATTTCATATTCATTCCGAAAGAATACGTTCTGGCTACCGGATAATATCCGTTGTCATATCCTTGTGTTAAAACACTGTCTGAGTTCGCATCTAAGTTTTGACCTTTGTAAGAAGTGAAAGTCAACAAGTTATTCCCCATAAAGTACAATTGAATAGATCTTACCTTTAAAGCTGATGTTAAACTTTCCGGAAGATTATAAGCCAATCTTAAAGATCTCAGTCTTACATAATCCCCATTTTTAAAGAAAATGCTTGATGTTCTCGCTTCTTTTCTGTTGTTTGAAAAGTTCATGTTCGGCATTGCATATGTTCCATTCGGATTGGTAACAGGATTGTATCGGTTATCAAAATATTCCTGATTTGCAACCCCAAAACCTTCTCCGGATTCTGTAATACTCACCTGATCTCCGTTGTAAATTTTTCGCCCTAATTCACTATATAAAGTAAAATTTAATTCAAAGTTTTTATACTTAAATGAATTGGTAAAACCCATCACATATTTTGGAATTCCAGATCCAAAGCTTTTCTTATCATTAGCATCAATCTTTCCATCTTTATTGATATCCTCCATGATATAATCTCCAACCATTGTACCTTCGATGTGAGGCGAATTATTAATTTCTGCCTGTGTTTTATACACCCCAAGAATATTATATCCGTACATTTCCGCGATAGAACCTCCTACTTTTGTCACCGAGAAATTGTTTGCACCTGTCACAATCTGAGTCTGATTATCTGCTAAAGCCAATACTTTATTTTTGTTTGCCGAGAAGCTTAAATTATTAGAATATTCAAAATCATCCCCGATATGAACTGGTCTTAATGATAACTGAAGTTCCAAACCTGTATTCCTGATCTTCCCGATATTCTGAAGAGCCGTTGTATAACCCGATTGCTGAGGAACCGGAACATCAAGAAGCAATCCGTTTCTGTTTAAAATATAATAATCTGCAGAAACATTTAAATATTTATTAAATAAAGAGAAATCGATCCCGAAATTGGTAGATTCAGATTTTTCCCAAGACAAATTCACGTTTGCCGGCGTGTTCGAACGGTATCCCGGAGCTAATATTCCACCAAAAACATAGTTCTCAGGTGTCATTAATGACATTGCACCGAAGTTTGGAATCTGGTTGTTTCCATTGGTTCCTAAACTAAATCTAAATTTAACGGGATCAATGAATTTATTTTTCGGGAAGAAGCTTTCATTACTCAACGTCCAACCTAAAGATAGCGCGTAGAAATCTCCCCATTTTGTATTTGCTCCGAATCGCGAAGAACCGTCTCTTCTGTAAGATGCCATGAAGCTGTATCTGCTGTCGTAGCTATAATTAAATCTCGAAAAATAAGACAATAATGCCCAGGTATAATCGGTAGCATCGATTTTAAAAGAGCTTCCTCCTGAAATATTTTCAAGGCTGTTATCCGGAAAACCGGCCGCCAATGTTACGACTTGGTTAGACTGCTCTTTCTGAAAAGACTGTCCGGCAATAACGTTAAATGAATGGTTGTCTAGTTTTTTATCAAAAGTTAATAAATTTTCAATCAAATAATTTTTAGTAATATATTCCGTTCTGCTTGCTGAGGCAACATCAACATTGGCCGCTGTTCTATAACTTCCCACTGTAGAAGGTTTAAAAAAGTTATATTCATAGCTTGAATAATCTCCTCCTGCAGAAACTTTATATCTGAAATCCTTTAAAAAGTTCCATTCTGCGAAAATATTTCCGAATGTCTTAAATAAAGTATATTTCCTTTTCGTCATTTCTGCAATAGCCACAGGATTTTCTACTAAAGCACCGTCATAAGGACCATTCTCTCTAATCTCTTGAGAAATCAAAAGATTTCCGTTTGCATCTCTTGGAGAAAAGAAAGGATACATGGTACTCGCCATTTGCAGCAAATTATATGTTCTTCCTCCATTTACCATGTCAAAAAGTTCACCTTTCGCGAAAGATGGTGTCATGGAAACTCCAAACTTTAATTTATCTGTAATATTCGTGCTTAAATTGATATTTCCCGAATATTTTTCATATCCTGTTCCGATCAATAACCCTTTTTGATTCAAATAACTTCCGGTAAATGAATATTTTGTTTTTTCATTTCCCCCCAATACGTTGAATGCTGTATTACTCATCGGGGCGGGTTTCAAAACTGTGGAATACCAATCTGTATCGGTAAGTCCCGGTTGTTTATTAAGATAAGGAATCAGATAATTCGGAATTAATTCTCTTAAAGTAGCTCCTTTTGCTACTCTCGTCGCATTATCATCAGAGGCACTTCTCCCCGCTCCTTTTGAAAGATAATTGTTATCTCTGGCTTCTTTCATGTAAGTCGCCATATCATAAGCGTTCACAAACTTTTCGTTATCACTTCTGGTCTGAATTCCGTAATAAGAATCCAAAGTATACTCAAGCTTGCCTTTTTTTCCTTCTTTGGTCTGAATCAAAACCACACCATTCGCCCCTCTGGAACCATAAATTGCTGTTGAAGCCGCATCTTTCAATACATCAATTGAAGCAATTGAATTGGGATCGATTGAATTTAAGTTAGTGCCTTCTGTTAAAGGAAAACCATCAACAACAATCAGCGGATTAGCACCTGCTGTTAATGTTCCCACACCACGTACACGAATTGTGGGCGAAGAACCCGGCGTTGCATTTGCCTGCGTTACCTGAATTCCCGTTGCTTTACCGGCAATCATATCTCCGAAGTTTCCTGAGGCTACACTTTTCAAATCTTTTTCAGACATGGAAGCAATGGAACCGGAAATATCTTTTTTGTTCTGCTTTCCGTATCCGATTAAAACTACTTCATCAATTTTCTTTTCTCTTTCTTTTACGGTATCGTTTTTTACCGCAGCGTTCAGATTCATTGCAATTTTCTTCGGAGCCATTTTCATTGCGGTTCTTCTGGCTGTGATAATATTGTTCTGAACGTTAAATTCAATCGGATAGTTTTTCTGCAGATAATCCAAAGATTTATTCAAAGATTTGTAATCTATCTTTTTATCATCTACTACAATGTCCTGAAGGTCTGAAACGGAATAAAAAACCTGTGCTTTTGTTGTTTTACTCAGTTTATCAAGCACCTTCGTTACGGGTAATCCCGCAGGGGCAGGATTCTGGAAGTACGTGTGTATTTCTTTCGCATAAGACATTTGTACTGTACACAAAATGCCAAGCATAGCAATACTAATTGCTGTTTTTTTCATAAATTTGCCAATGTTAATTTATTAAACTTTACCGGTTTCTAAATTGATCTATTAAGCATCGATACGCCAATATCGGTGCTCTTTTATTTTAAAATTATTTCTGTACTATTTTTTCTTTCTGGTTTTAAATTAAAAGGGAAACTAATCACGGAAAGTACTTCGTTAAGATTTCCGGTGAATGCTCCGCTTACTTTTTTATGACTGAATTTTTCCGGATAAGAAATCTTTATATTATATGTTTTTTCAAGTTGTTGAATGGCTTCTGCATATTCAGCATTATTAAAGGTGAAATCTTTCTGCTTTTCAGGATTATAAAAATGAACATTTTCATTTCCTTTTCCGTTGATCCAGATTTCTTTTGGAAGCAGATACGTTATTTTATTCTGATGTTCGATTTTCACTTTACCTTCGAATAATTCTACTTTTTTCTCTTCCGATTTCTGATCAAGGAAGAACTTGGTTCCCAGTACCTGAACTTTAAAATCTCCTGCCACAATTCGGAAAGGCTTTGTTTTATCTTTTGTAATGCTAAATATTCCTTTTCCTATAAAACTTACATTTCTGTCTTTCTTTCCAAAATTTTCGCTTACTATTAATTTACTGTGCGGCTGCAGCTCAATGATGCTTCCATCCGTTAACTGAAATGATTTTAAACTTTCCTTCGATTCGTAAACATATTCTTTTCTCGATTCCGTTTTTGAATGTTGAAAGGTTTTAAAAATCATTAAAAAAGCGATAAATGGTACTAAAACAGCAGCAACCCAATATATTTTTTTTTTATTTTTTTGTGTTTTAATGGTATTCTCAATCCCATTCCAGATTTTTCGGTCTGTAATATCATCCATTCTCTGATCATCGGGAATGGAGTTCCACGCATTTTCAAACTCTTCTTTTGAATTCATCCTTTTATATTATCCCAAAATAACTTTCAGATAAGTCATTTATAGTAAATACGCAGAAATGTAAAATCGTCAACCTAAAATTTTAAAATTTAACATTTGGTTAAAATTAAAAGAGGGAAATATTAAATTATGTAAGTTTTATTTTGAGTTTAAACCTGTAAAAGTTTTTCTTCTGCGAGGATCTAAGCATAGTATTAGAAAAATTCGTATTGAGTTCTGCTGGACGATAAACTTTGTGACTCAATTTATTATTGAGATTGCTTCACCTTCGGTTCGCAATGACAATCGAACTCTATTCATATTCTATGGAAAGACAAACATTGTAATTATTTCCCAAATATTAAATGAATGACCGCATCCCTAGCCCAGATTGAAGTATTTGTTTGAGCTCATTTCGATAGGTTTCGGCGCGGCAGCTTCGCTGCCGCGCCGAAACCTATCGAAATAGCGAGTGCGGAAAGCTGGAAAAAGCTTCTAAAAAATATAAAACAACAATTTCATGAAGTCAAAAAGCTTCAAATAAAAAATGTAATTCAGCAATAAAAATTACTGAAGATTGATTTTAAGAAAAGAAATCGCCTTGTTGATTTGCTTACCAATAGCAGTTTTGGAAACATTATTTTCCTTTGCCAATTGAGAATAACTGGCGTTTTCTATGGTATGCTGAACGAATAATTTTTTAGTTTTTTGCGGAAGTTTATCCAAAAGGCTTTCAATCTGTGAAATTTGTTCATCTTTTACAGATTCATCCAAAATTTCATCTTCGCTGTCTTTAATGATGATTTGCTCTGAAGATACAAACTGAAGCTTATTTTTACGGTAAAAATTAGCAACTTCCTGCTGAGATGTTTTGAAAATAATAGCTTCAACAGATACTTTTTCAGCTTTTTCAAGATGTTTCCAAACGTGCACAAAGATATCCTGAACTACATCTTCCACGTCTTCATCTCTCTGAATGTATTTCTTAACAAAGAAATACACCCTATGCTTGTACTCAGAATATATTTTCTTGAATTGATCCATCACTGTGTTTTATAAAACAGCTTGACAAAAGTATCTATAATTAATTTTTCTAAGATTAATAGGATGTTAATTTTCCCTTTGCTGTACGAAGTAAATCTAAGAAAAACATTGTGATTGGCAAATAAAAAATATATTTCTATTAATTTGATTATTAACAATATAAAATAAACATATCAATAATTATCAAATCATTATTTTAACCATTTATTGATTTTTAGAAAAAGTTGACGCTCTGTAAACCAAGTCGGTATCCATCACAATTGTCGTGCTGGGAGTGGAAATATCTTTTATTTTATCTAAAATTAATTTTGCAGCCGCCTCGCCCATTTTTACCAAAGGTTGCTCCACACTGGTGAGTTGGGGATGAACAATGGTTGCCAGTTCGGTTCCCGAAAAACTTGCCACCGAAACTTCTTCCGGGATTTTGATACCTTTTTCGTGAAGGTAATTCATCGCTCCGATCGCCAAAGTATCTGAAAACGCAAAAATACTGTCGAATTCAACATTTTTATCAAACAGCTTTTTAATAGCATTCTTGCCATCTTCAAACATCATTCCTTCCGTCTGAATAATTAAATCCTGATTAAAAATCTGATGTTTTTCAAGAATTCTTTTATAACCATTTGCCCTTTCAATCACATTCCGGATCGTAGAAGGTCCCATTATATGAGCAATTTTTCTTTTTCCGGTATTAATCAAATGTTCTACCACCAGAGAAGCTTTAATATGATCGTCTACAATCACTTTAGAAACATCCAACGATTTACTGGGAATCCTGTCGAAGAAAACAATAGGCGTTCCACGTTCGATGATATTCTTATAAATATCTTCGTTGTAGGTTTCATGACTTAAATTAATGATAATTCCTTCCACATTAAATTCTTCCAACAACTGTAGATTTTTTCTTTCTATCAAAGGATTTTCGTCAGATTGAGTAATAATCACGCGATAGCCCAAAGGATATAAAACTTCCTGAATTCCCTGTAAAACTTTTGAGGAAAACGGGGTAATCATTTCTGGAACTACAAGCCCAATATTCTTGGATTGACCGTACTTTAAACTGATGGCAGCAGGATTTGGTTTATAGCCTAATTTTTCAGCAGCTTCTAGTACTCTTTTTTGGGTTTCGGGATTAATGTTTTTGTCATTTAAGAGCGCCCGGGAGATCGTAGACGTAGATAATAACAAAAATTTTGATAGATCTTTTATGGTAACACGCTTCATATGATGTGTTTTTTTATCAAAAATACTAAAAAAAAGTGCAATTGGGAACGTTCCCTAATCTTTGGGAACGTTCCCGTTGCTCATTTGTTAATAAAAACTCTCAACGAATATGATTATTAATATAAGTTTAGCAAAAGATTAACGGATAATTAAAACTATATTCATATGACTATCAAACCTTATACATTTGACCCTAAAAATATAACGACAGGAATCGTACACATTGGGGTTGGAAATTTCCACAGAGCTCATGAGCAATATTATACCAATTTGATATTGAAAGAAAAAAATCAGCAGAACTGGGGAATCTGCGGAGTTTGCCTTTTACCGACTGATGAAAAAATCGTTCATCATCTTCGTTCTCAAAATCTTGATTATACGTTGACAGTTTGCGGAAGAAACGGAAAAGATGAGGTTTATAAAATAGGTTCTTTGAGAGAACTCATCTGGGGAATTGAAGATCCTCAAGCTGTTGTTGATAAAATTGCAGATCCAACTATTAAAATCATTACTTTAACGATTACGGAAGGAGGTTATAATCTGGATAAAGAAACCAATGAGTTTAATTTAAATGATGAAAAAATTAAACATGATTTAGAAAATCCAACCCAGCCATCCACCGTTTTCGGATTTATAGCAGAAGGTCTTCGTCAGAGAAAAAACAAAGGAAACGGCAGCATCACAATTTTATCCTGCGACAACCTTCAGCACAACGGAAATACAACGAAAAAAGCTTTTACGACTTTCATCGAAGCTCAAGACAAAGATCTGGCAGAATGGATGAAATCTAACGTCACTTTCCCGAACAGTATGGTAGACAGAATTACTCCTGCGACGACTCCCGAAGATGTGGAAAGATTAAACAAAAAAAGCGGAATTGATGACAAAGCGCCAGTTTACTGCGAAGACTTCGTACAATGGGTAATTGAAGATAATTTTATTGCCGGAAGACCCAACTGGGAAAATGTAGGCGTAGAATTTACGGATGATGTGACTGCTTTTGAAAACATGAAACTCAGCCTTCTTAACGCTTCTCATATGATGCTTTCTTATCCATCATTTTTAAAAGGGTATAGAAAAGTTGATGAGGCGATGCAGGATAAAAGTATTGTGAAATTTATCCGTGATTATATGGATATTGATATTACACCGTATGTTCCGGCACCTAAAAATACAGATCTTGACGTTTATAAGCAGACACTTATTGAAAGATTTGCCAATCACAGTGTGAGCGATCAGGTAAGCAGATTGTGTTTCGACGGAATTTCAAAGCTTCCTGTTTATATCATGCCAAATCTTATCAAAATGGTAAATGATTATAAGAACCTTACCCGAGTAGCCTTCCTTTTTGCTTCTTACAGACATTATTTGAAATATAAAGTGGATGATAAAGGGCATTCTTTTGAAATTGCAGAACCTTGGCTGGGAGAAAAAGATGAAAAATTAATTTCAAGTGATAATGCATTGGATTTCTTAGATTTATCACCTTTCAAAAGCATAGATCTTAAATCTGCGAATAAATTTGTAGCATTATATCAGAAATTTACAGAAGAAATAAAAAATAATGGTGCAGGAGAAACATTAGAATCAATACTATAAAAAACAAACACATATGATCGTAAATTCAGACGTAAAATCCTTGAATACAAAGGAAACCGGCAGCGTATTTCCGTTTGCTATTATTACCTTTATTTATTTCATTGTCGGATTTTTAACCACCGTTAATGAGCAGCTACAGGCTCCGTTGAAATTCACATTTCTTTCTCACGCAGGAAGTTTGAAAAACACATTTACCACCCTTATTTCTTTCTTTTTCTTTTTAGGATATCTCTTAAACGGAACTTTGGGAAGCAAATGGGTAAATGCTTTTGGATATAAAAATACCATTCTGAGAGGTCTATTCTTCATGATTTCAGGACTTTTCATGTATCTTCTATCTTCATGGTTCGGGACACATTATACAGATTTACAGTTTACTATAGGCGATGCCATTATACCTTTCGGATTTGTCATTTTCGTGGCAGGATCTTATTTAATGGGAACTTCAGCGGCTGTTATTCAGGTGGTGGTAAACCCTTATGCGGCTTCTTATCAGCTAAAAGGAACACAGCCCGTTCAGCGTCTGAACATTTTAACAGCCATTAATTCTATTGGAACCACTTCTGCTCCGTTCTTCGTAACAGTAGTGATGTTTAGCGGAATTTCCATTGAAAGTATTGAGATTAAACAGCTTTTACTTCCTCTTTCTGTCTTGATCGTTTGTATCCTGACCGTTATTTTAATTACGAAAAGACTTCATTTACCGGACATCGAAAACACAAGAGCCGTAGCTGGGGAAAAACTGGAAAGAAGCATTTGGTCATTCAGACATTTTGCATTGGGTGTAGTTGCTATTTTCTTTTATGTAGGAACCGAAGTTGCCATTGGAGCCAATATCAATCTTCATGCATTTGAATTAACGGAATCAGGTCACCCAATCACCTTCTTTGGAAAAACAGATATCATGATCGGCGGAATGGATCTTGGAATTCATGCCCTGCTTTCAACATTATATTGGGGTGGCTTTTTGGTAGGCAGATCTGTTTCAAGTTTCCTGAGTCATATTTCTGCGAGAACTCAGCTGGCAACAACTACTATTTTATCAACCATTTTAGCTATTGTTGCTATGATCACTCAAAATTTATGGTTTCTGGTAGCCATTGGACTTTTACATTCATCCATGTGGAGCTGCATTTATTCACTTTCTATTAAAGGATTGAATAAATATACTTCAAAAGCTTCAGGAGTTTTCATTTCTGCAGTATTCGGAGGTGCCGTTTTTACCTTAGTTCAGGGAGGATTGGCAGATGCTTTCGGATCTTGGAGATGGACGTGGATTCTTACTGTAATCTGTGAATTATTAATGCTTTCTTACGCATTATTTGGTTCAAAGATCAGAGAAAAAGATTTAATAAACAACTAATAAACCGTTCATCATTGTGTTTGTGAATTCTACATTCTGGTATTTTTATCGGATGTAGGATGCTACAACTCAACTAAACACACAAATGTTATGATTAAGACAAAAATTTTGATAATTTCATCAATTATCATTGGGACTTCTCTTTCCTTTGCCCAACAGTTACATTCCGCTTTACAACTCAGAAACAGTCATTTATGGCGCGGACTGGAAGTTTCATCAGGATTAATTTATACCGGAGATCTTCACTTGGACGGAAAAAATTTTTATGGCGGATTCTGGACAGGTGGAAATGTTGACGGTTCCTACAAAGAATTCAACAATTACATCGGTTATAAAAATAAGCATCTTACGGTTGAACTTTGGGACATTTATAACTTTTCGCCTGCAGCCACTTATAACAACAAAGAATTCTTTAATTATAATGCCAGCGAAACGGGTCGTTTCTGGGATTTGAGATCATATTATACGATTAGTGACAAACTGCCTTTAACATTAAGTTTCAATACCGTTGTTTTCGGACGCGACCGAAATAAAGAAAACACAGAGAATAAATACTCCTCTTTCGCTTCTGCGGAATATCCTGTGTATAAAAATGAAGATGAAAATCTGGAAGTTCGCGCCAGAGCGGGATATGGTTTTGCCTTTAATCATGCCGGAGAAGCAAGTAATTTTTTCGCTAAAAAAGATGGTATAACGGAAGTGAGCTTAATTGTTTCCAAAAGCTTTACCATCGCAGGCTATAAACTCCCGATCGGTATCTGGGGAATGTGGAATCCTGTGGGTAATAATGCCTATTTACAGTTTTCGGTACAGGCATTTTCTTTCTGAGCTTGAGTGTGGGAGTTTTTTTTTGGGTGAGAAGGTTTTAGAGTTGGAGCGTGAGAGTGTTGGAGTGTTTTTACTGCATCGTCAATTCGAGTGAAATTCTGAAAAGAATTTTGTATCGAGAATTTTTTGTTAAAACTCTTTATAACTGAATTAAAAAAATTATCTACAAAGTTTGTCATTTTGTAAGAATCTAAGAGCGAATATTCCTTACTTCCACTGGTATATTTAT
>NZ_JALNUD010000019.1:0-37293 GCF_026540445.1 Chryseobacterium sp. GM_Chr_2 | reverse complement strand
GAAGTTGAAGATATAGAAGCATTCTACAATTCAAAACAATTATTCACAGATCCCAAATGTCCTTTACCGCCTAATCAAAAAACTTATAAAATCTTCACTAGTGCCCTTAATAAAGCAATGAAAGATTATGAAATTAATACCTGTTTAAGAAAAGCTCATTTTCTAGCACAAGTTCAAGTAGAATCTGATCGTCTAAATACTACAATTGAGTATGCTTCAGGCTGGGATTATGATCACACTACACATTATCAAGCTTATTTAGCTTATAAGAATACTACAGATCCAGCTATTAAAAAGAGAAATTTTAGAGGCTTTAAAAGATATGAAGAATGTATAGGGCATGGACATGATGTAAAAGGATATGGTCCTAAATATAAAGGGAGAGGGCTTTTACAGCTTACGTGGAAAGATACGTATCAAGCTTATTTTGACTATCTTAAGCATCCAGAATATATTACTAATCCAAATTTGGTTGCAAATAATCTAGAAAATGCTTGTAATGCATCTGCGTGGTATTGGAAATATCGCTCACAACTACATGACTTGAATATTGCAGCGGATAGGGATGATGTTTATTATATTAATATTGGGGTAAATGGAGGATTTACTCATTTTGATGTAAGAATAAAAAATGTTAAAAAAATATTAGAATTAATGAAAGTAAAAGAACAATGTAAAAATATTAATAGTCTTCAAAAAGAATTGGGAAAATATAAATATTCAACAAGTAAAATAGATGAAAGAGGGTATGGTAAAAGAAATAAAAGCAGATTTGAAAAATATGATGACAAATAGTTTTATAATATTGTTCATATTAATGGCAAACATATTAAATGCTCAAAAAAAGATTATTCAAGATTTTAATTCGGATAAAATAAAAGATGTATTAATATATAAATGTTTTAAATATGAAACTAATTTGGACACACCATATTGTAAAATAGATATTCAATTAGGTAAAGTAAAAAAGAAGTATACTTTCAACTTAGAATATATAGGAGACCCTATTATAGATCAATGTGGAGATGGCTGCATTTCACTTTATAGTTGGACTAAAGATACCGAGTATACCGAAGAATACATATATTCCAAAAAATATGATGATTGGATTTTAACAACTGATGAACAACTATTGAAATATGAAAATAATAAAATAGAAAGTATGCTTCCAAAAGATCACTTGTTAGGAATTAGCGGTAAAGAATATCCTCATGAAAAGAAGTACAAGAAATCTAGAAAAAGGATGACAAAGTAGTGATGAAGTATCTACTAAATATAATGACTTAGCATTTCAATTAGAGAAAGAAAATAAATTTGATATAGGTATATTTTTACTTAAAAAAATCATCCAAAAATTTCCTAGCCGAGTTGTAGCCTATCTTAATCTAGCAGATAATTACTGGGCTATAAATGAGAAAGATTTAGCCAAAAAGAATTACAAAAAATATATCGACTTAATGAAATCTCAGAATAAGGATCAATCTAAAATTCCTCAAAGAGTTTTTGAGAGAATAAAATGATTTATAAACTATAAGTAACCATTTCACAACCATGATTTTAAAATCATGGTTTTTTATTGTTTTTTCAACATAATAATCGTTTTTATTATTAAATTTGTGATAAATCAACTGCTGAATGAAGAAAATTCTATCCTTTTTTCTTATCTTTTATATTTTCTCTACTACTTTTGCTCAATTAGATAGAGAACATTGGTTTGCGCCTATGGTCGACAGAACGGGAAATCCCAATCAGTATCAGAAGCTTTATATGTCTACCAACCGTACAACACCCTTTCCAGTAAGCATTTATAACAATAATATATTAATCGGAACGGTAAATATCAGCAAAAATAATCCTCAGAAATTTGATGTTTTACGAGATTATATCATCACCACTCAGCAGACCAATTTATTTACTCCAACCACAAAAGGACTTTATTTGAAGGCAGAATTTCCTTTTTATGCCAACCTTCGATTTTCAGTTTTCAATCACGCAGAAATCATTACTTCAAAGGGAATTCCCTCTACCGGAAAGCTATTTTATGTAGCTACAGCCCCTATTACGGTCATTAATCCTATTCTGAATTTCATGACGAGTATTTTGGCTACAGAAGATAATACAACGGTTACGATTTCAAATTATAAACCTACCACTCAGTTTTCTAACGGAACCACGGGAACAACCACTCCTACGATGACGGTCACACTGAATAAAGGGCAATCCTATATTATTGATGGAGTTGGCAACCTTTCCGGAAATGCAGATGGGTTTATCGGGGCTAAAATTGTTTCAAACAAAAATGTAAATATTACGAATGGTAATTTTAATGGTCAATATGCAGGAAATTTCCCTTCCAGTTCAGATATTCTGATGGATCAAGCCGTTCCTGTTGATAGATTAGGAAGCGAATTTGCCCTGGTAAAAGGCAACGGAAATGTGGGAGCCAATATGGAAGGCGCCATCGTCGTGGCCACTGAAGATAACACGCAGATTTATGTAAATAATGAAATTCCGCCGGTTGCGACTATTAATACGGGACAATATTATGTAGTTCCGGATAGCAAATATCAGCTACAAGGGAGCGGTCATTATAATTTATATATGAAAACTTCCAAAAATGCATACGTTTATCAGATTTTAGCGGGTGACTCAGGATCTGGAAACGAAACAGCTACGGGAGGTTTTAATTTTATTCCGGCTCTGAATTGTTATTTACCCAAGCAAATCAATGAGCTAGGTTTTATTAATGAAAACTTTGTTCATTCCAATAATAATCCATCGGGGATTTTAAATATTCCAACCAAATTAAATTTAATCACAGAACGCGGTGCGGTGGTCACCGTAAACGGAAATTTTCCACCAGCCAGCACAGGGCCTTTCAACATGACGGGAACCAACAATTGGGTAACTTACGGAATTCCAAACGTTACGGGAACCATTACGGTGATTTCAGATAAAGCCATTACAGCAGGAATTACCGCGGGAAGTGACGCCGTGGGCTACGGTGGTTTTTTCGCAGGATTTCCTACGCAACCTGTAATCTTAAAATCCGGAGGCGATTGTGCTCCCGGAATCGTTTTAACGATAGATCCTATTATTTACGACACGTATCAATGGTACAGAAACGGGAACATCATTCCGGGGGCTACCAATTCTTCCATCTCCCCTGTTCAGTCGGGTTATTATACCTGCTCTGTAACCATGGGAAGTTGCGCGCCATTGGTATCGGCACAATACAAAGTGTTGAATTGCATAAAACAAAGTACAGCAACGTATGATGTTTGTACCGATAAAGTGATTACTCCGGCATTTACAACTTCAGCTCAAACTCCGGTTGCCTCTACAGTGGCCGTTACTGTTCAGCCAACGTTAGGTACGGCAACAGTAAACCCTACAACTGGAATCATTACGTATACAGTTACCAATCCGGGAACGGTGGGAACAGATACGTTTACTTATACTTTCTGCGGAAATGATCCTGAATTTACAGATTGCGAAACGGTGACTGTAACCATTAATATTCAAGCTCTTGTTACCCAAAATGTAACGTTATCGGCTTGTAATGTGAACGGACAAGGTACATTTAATCTCACAACGGCCAATGTCTCCACGACTACAGGAACCACTATTACCTACTACCCGACTTTACTTGATGCTCAGAATGAAAACGCTGCAGCTTTAATTACAGCCACAACCAATTACACCGCTCCCAACGGAACCATTGTTTATGCGGTTGTAAAAAATACTTTGGGATGTAAAACGATTGCTCAGATCACGTTGAATTTATTCAACCTTGCAGTGATTGTTCAAAACTATAATGGAGTTTTCTGTGATGATAATTTTGACGGAACAGTTACGGTAATTCTTTCCAATATCACTCCAATTGTTTTAAATAATCCGAGCTTCTTCACTAATATCAGATATTACGGAAGCTTAACGGATGCTAATGCAGGAAATACAAATACCCTTCCGAATAACTGGAGTTATACAGCGACCACTACCATTTACATTCGTGTAGATTCTCCAGATGGTTGTCCGCCGGTGGTTCAGCCATTAACTTTCAGTATTGGGGCAAGATTACCGTTGTTAAGAACAAATGTAACGGAAACCGTTTGCGATGATGATCTTGATGCCGTAAAAGCTGTAGATTTAATACCATTTATCACTCAGTTTACTACAGATCCTACAGTTACTTACAGCTTTTTTGATACATTATCAAACGCTCAAAATAATGTTTCGCCAATTAATAATCCGGTAAATATTTCAGGCAATCAGACGATTTATATCAGATTTGAAAAACCAAATTCCTGTCCGGAAATTGCTTCAATTACCATCAATATTAAAACTTCAAAAAAATCAGACATTTTATTTGATAAAATTATTTGTCCTAAAACCACGACTTCACTAGATGCAGGCCCCGGATTTGACGGCTATCTTTGGAGCACAGGAGCAACTTCACCATCGATTAATAATGTTGGTGTAGGAAGTTATTGGGTAGATCTTACCTTCAATGGATGTGTTTACAGACAGCATGTAAATATTACAGAATCTCCGCTTCCCGTGATCTCTTTAATTGATATCAACGGAACAACGGTTACCATTGGTGTAAGTGGCGGAACTCCTCCTTATCAGTATTCTTTGGATGGGGTGAGCTGGCAAAGTACAAACGTTTTCACGAATGTTCCGAGAGGTGTTCACACGATATTTGTAAGAGATTCTCAGAATTGTGAGGATATTAAAAGAGATTTCACCATCATTAATTTAATTAATGCCATTACGCCGAATCTTGATGGGTCTAATGATTCTATCGACTACTCACAACTCATGACCAAAGAAAATCTTGAATTCAGAATTTTTGACCGTTATGGTGCTGAAGTTTTCCGCGGCACTCCTGCCAATAATTTCAAATGGGACGGAAACATCAAAGACAGACCTGTGAACACGGCAACGTATTGGTATTTCATCAGTTTCAGTGAATTTGGTTCGCCTACCAAAGTAAAATACACCAGCTGGCTTCTTATTAAAAACAGATAATAAAATGCCTTCAACAATATTATTTTCATAGATTTTATATTTAAAATGAAAGCTTATAACATTCCTTAACAGTTTAGTATAAAAGTTTAATATAACTTTAACCACTTTTCACTAATTAATTAGGTATAAATTGAGGGATTTCTGTGTAATTTTGCCTCATTATATATGAATAAACTTATTACTCTACTGCTATTGACTTTTTTGGTAAAAGTGAATGCACAATTATACTCCGGAGAAGTATTCTTAAGAGATAATTCCGTTTTGTACCTTAATCAGGTATATGTTACCAATCTTAATACCCAGAGAACCGTTCTTACAGATTACAACGGGGATTTTAATATTCAGGCAAATCCGGGAGACGTTATCCGCTTTACCTCCATTGTTACGGAAAGAAAAGATGTAAAACTAACCCCGCAAATGCTAGGCAACCGAAATTTTATCGAGCTTAAAATTGCCTATCACGATATTCAGGAAGTGGTAATCAGCAGATTTAAACCTACCGGAAATTTACGATATGACGTCAACGCTTTACGAAAAGAAGACAAAGCATTGGCGATTAAAAAAGTGATCGGCTTGCCAGAACCCAAAGGAGACGGAAATCCGCCAGAACTTCCTGTTGCCGGGCTTCGGGATGGTGGTCTTACTTTCAGTTTAGAAAGTATATACGATATTCTTTCAGGAGAAAGAAAGAAAAAGCAACGCTATATTGCCTACGAGAAAATGAACAGCTCTATTACTCAGATTAAAAATTATATGGGTAAAGACTACTTCACGAGATTCAAAATTCCTGAAAATTTAATTGATAATTTCCTGCAATTCGTTTATACTTCAGAAAATATTGAGCCTTATATTATGGCTGGCAATTTCGAAGCTGTAAAAATCCCCATCGAAAAATACTTACCGATTTACCAGAGAAGATTGAGAAACTCTCACCTTCAGGACGTCGTAAGATAATATACTAATCTTGTTAATAAAATGTGCATTATAAAATTTTTATAGTGCACATTTTTTTATCTTCTAAAAATATCCTTACATTTATCTCACAAAGCGGTGTCAAAAATAAAAATTTTATTCTTCCGTTTATAAATTAGTCACTAATAACCAATACCAAATTAAGATCACCAAACCTTAACTAAATATTAGTGTGAATGAAAAAATTACTTTTACTCTTTAGTACAGCGTTATTCGTCAGTCTCTCGGCACAATCGAGAGGGAAAGATTACAGCAATATCCTTAAAAGTAAAAATATTTACGAAATCAATGCTTTTCTTAGAGATGCACATCCGGATGACCCCAGAAGATCTGTCTTGAAACCGAGAGTGATGGATATGATGAAGGATTATATTAAAAATGCACCTCCCGGAGATACAAAAGTAAGACAAATGCAGGATTGGCTTGCTATGTTGAAACGAAGACCGTCTACCAAAATTTCATTTGATGAAATGAATGCTATTATTAAGCAAAAACAAATTCTAAAATATCAGAAAGAATTACAGGTTGGGCAATCTGCCATTGTATATACGCCAAGCGCTTCGCAAAACGTATATGCTGCAACGCCTACCGTTACAAATGCAGTGATAGCCGATACCGAAGCCTCAGAATTTAATATGCTGATGGGAGAAAACCCTGTGGAACACAAGAATAAAACGGTAAAAATATTAAACTCTCTTTTTGATAACGACCCCAACGCGAAAGAATGTATTGTGATGATCGAAAACAAATCTGACTGCAATATTATCGTCAGAATGGAAGGCATCGGAACCACCAAATACAGGCTTCCCATTCCCGCACATAGTGATAATGCCATTGTAATTCAGAAAGGAGATTATCTTTTCACCAGCATTGTTTGCGGCTCGCAATATGCTTCACAGAAAACAATTCAGAAACCTTTGATCGTGGCATTAGGAAGTTCTTCTAAAAAATAAAAATTTAGATTTTTACCTGAAAATAATCATTCATACTGTTTTTTAAGCCCAAAAGCAGTATGATTTCCTCTATTTTTTGCTATTTTTGCAAGATTTTATTTTTTAATCATGGGCAAGAATAAATTAGCAAGATTCGCTGAAAACAAAATATTACCAAACGTAATTCAACCAACAAGAGACGAAGCTTTAAATGGTTTCGCATTAAAAGGAAATTGGAGAAAAGATTTCTTTAAAAATGATAATCCAATTGTTCTTGAATTAGGTTGTGGAAAAGGAGAATATTCTGTAGGGCTTGCAAAAACTTTCCCTGAGAAAAATTTTATCGGAATTGATATTAAAGGAGCAAGATTCTGGTTCGGCGCTAAAGAAGCGGTTGAAAACGGGATGAATAATGTGGCTTTTTTAAGATCTCAAATTGAATTGGTTGAATATTATTTTGCTGAAAACGAAGTAGATGAAATCTGGATTACCTTCCCGGATCCTCAGATTAAATACAGACGTACAAAGCATAGATTAACGCATCCTGATTTTTTAGAGAGATATAAAAAATTTCTAAAACCGGGTGGAATTGTGCATTTAAAAACCGATTCAGAATTTCTTCATGGCTACACATTAGGCTTTTTACAAGGCGCAGGCTATGAGATCATTACAGCACATCATGATATTTACGGAGCAGTAGAATACAATCCCGATACGCCTCACCTAAAAGATATCAGAACGTATTACGAAGAATTGTTTTCTTCTAAAGGAAAGACAATTACGTATATAAAATTCAGAATTAACTAAAAACAACAACAAAATGATGAAAAAATTTTCTAACACACGCACACTAAAAAATTATTATATTTTTAAAGAAATAAGGTAAATTTTTTAAACCTTAAAAACGATAGATTGTAAAAACTTACAGTCTATTATCGTCATATCTATACTTCAACACACAAATGAAATCTATTAAAATCATATATGATGAAAAAACACATTTTCGTTCTGTCATTATTCTTAATGACGGTAAGCAATCTGCTTTACGCTCAGAAAAATTTCAAAAACATTCTTAAAAGCACAAGCATCCCGGAAATAGAAGAATTTTTAAAAGTGGCTCATCCGGAAGATCCCAGAAGAAGCGTTTTGAAGCCCAAGTTGGTATCGCTAAAAAATCAGGCATGGACAAAAGGAGCAAAAAATGCAAAACCTATGGAAGCACGCCCTATTATTGTGGATATTCCGAATAATGTAATGAGAAACGCTTCTGATGCAGAGGAATTTAAACGTTTAATTACAGAAAACAGCAACGAGCATAAGGATAAAACCGTAAAACTTTTAAATGCCATGTTTAATGAAGACGTTCACAGCAATGAAGCTATTCTTTTATGTAAGAACAGTTCCGACTGTAATATTATTCTCAGAATTCAGGGAAAAGAGTTTTATAATTTGGCTGTTCCCGCTAAAGGAGAAAATTTTATTGTGGTAAAAAAAGATGAGTATGTTTTAACGAGTAATGTTTGCGATTTGCAATACAGCTCAAAAAAAGAAATAAAAAAGGGCGTTTTTATCACATTGAATAATCCTGTAGAAAAAAATACTATGACAAAGAAGTAAAGACTTAAATTTACAGTTTAAAATTGTGAAATGAAGAAGTTATTATTCCCTTTTTCGATGCTGTATGTTGTACTATTAAACAGTTGCAGTCCAACTTATCATAGAACGACCTATTCTGCCAATGGCAACAGCAGACCTTCTGTCAATACGGGAAGCAGCAATACATCGGCAAGCCAAACGGAAAGGGAATATCAGACTTTAATAAAGACTTATAAATCGGAAACGGCAGATGTATTAACAGATTTATTAAATGGCTCGGAAAACAGCCAAAAAACATCAATTACCGTTGAAAATAAATCGAATTGTAATATGGTTTTAACGATAAGCGGAAACAATTATTTTAAGAAAATCCCGATTGGTGCGAATAAAATAGGTTCAGCAATGGTGATGAAAAACCAAAATTATACGTTGTCGGGAACGATTTGTAATGCTGTTTACAACAAAACAAAATTTGTTACAAGCTCTTATAATATTACGCTTTCAAACTAAATGAATTTCGAAATAATTAAAACAAAAAACCACTGAATCGTTGACTCAGTGGTTTTTCTATAGTTAAAGAAAATCTTTAATTATTCAGCATCGAAATCAGCATCTTTATCAGCAGATACTACTTCTCCCTCTTCTTTAGATTTTTCTTTATCAGCTTTTCTTTGAGACTGACCTTCTTTGATAGATTCTGAAACAATGCTCAAGATCATATCAATAGATTTAGAAGCATCATCGTTTCCTGGGATAACGAAGTCTACTTTTCTTGGGTCAGAGTTTGTATCAACAATACCGAAAACTGGAATACCTAATTTCTTAGCTTCAGTTACCGCGATGTGTTCTCTCATGATATCTACAACGAAGATTGCAGAAGGAAGACGAACCATGTCAGAGATAGAACCTAAGTTTTTCTCCAAGTTAGCTCTTTGTCTGTCTACTTGTAATCTTTCTTTTTTAGATAAAGTTTCGAACGTACCATCTTTTTTCATTTTGTCGATAGAGTTCATTTTCTTAACAGCCTTTCTGATAGTTACAAAGTTTGTTAACATACCACCAGGCCATCTTTCTGTAATATAAGGCATATTAAGTTCAGCAGCGTGCTTAGCAACTACCTCTTTCGCTTGCTTTTTAGTAGCTACGAAAAGAACTTTTTTACCTGCAGAAGTTAATTTTTCTAAAGCTCCACAAGCTTCATCTAATTTAACTGCTGTTTTATGTAAGTCTACAATGTGAATACCATTTTTCTCCATAAAAATGTATGGAGCCATATTTGGGTTCCACTTTCTAGTCATGTGACCGAAGTGTACACCAGCCTCTAGAAGGTCTTTTACATTTGCTTTTGCCATGTTTTCTGTTTTTGTTAGTTTACTTTCCGTTTTTTAAACAATCAACAACTTCTTTAGATGGGAGAAGCGTTTGGATGCTAAACGTAACGGGCAATTGGTGTATGGCTTTTTGCTTTTAGCAATTGGCTTTTCACCGAGATTAAGTTTAAAAAAAATTTAATAAATTCCTGAAGCCAATAGCTAAAAGCCATTCGCCAACAGCAAATCTTAACGTTTTGAGAATTGGAATCTCTTTCTTGCTTTTTTCTGACCTGGCTTCTTTCTTTCCACCATTCTTGCGTCTCTTGTAAGTAAACCTGCAGGCTTCAATGCTAATCTGAATTCAGCATTAATTTCGCAAAGTGCTCTAGAAATACCTAATCTGATAGCTTCTGCCTGACCTGTATTACCACCACCGAAAACATTTACGGTAACGTCATACTGACCAACAGTTTCAGAAAGGATAAACGGCTGGTTTAATTTGTAAACCATCACGTCTGTAGAGAAATAAGTTGCAGCATCTTTACCGTTTACTGTAATAACACCAGAACCTGGCTTTACATAAACTCTAGCTACAGAAGTTTTTCTTCTTCCGATTTTGTGAACTATAGACATAATTAATTATTTAAATTCGTTAACATTAATTGTTTTAGGCTGTTGAGCTTCATGTTTGTGCTCAGTTCCTTCATATAAATAAAGATTCTTAAGAATAGCAGCTCCAAGTCTGTTTTTAGGCAACATTCCTTTTACTGATTTTTCTAATACTTTTAAAGAATCTTTCTTTTGAAGTTCAGCTGCAGTCATAGACTTCTGTCCTCCAGGGTAACCTGTATGCCAGATATAAGTCTTGTCGTTCCACTTGTTTCCAGAAAGAGTTACTTTCCCAGCGTTCAAAACGATTACGTTATCACCACAATCTACGTGAGGTGTGTAGTTCGTTTTGTGCTTACCTCTCAAAATCTTTGCAACCGTAGAAGCTAGTCTTCCCAACGGTTGTCCTTCAGCGTCTACCACAACCCATTCTTTATTAGCAGTAGCTTTGTTCGCTGAAACAGTTTTGTAACTTAATGTATTCACACGTTTTAGTTAAAGATTAAACATAATTTCCCCCTAAAAGGGTGTGCAAAGGTACAAATTATTTTTGGATTGCAAAAACTTATTTTATTTAATCCTGAAAGCCTTCATTAGTTTAAACGATTCAACAGATTTCATCTATAAAAATTATTATTGGCATAAATATTGTAAAAAGATTTTTGGATGAAAAAATTTCGAGATTCTAAAAACACAACTGAAAAGAGTTTACTGGGGATAAACTCTTTTTTTTATTCTATTCCTGAAAGCAAATATATTTTTACGACAAATAACCAGAATACCTTTTTTTATTATTAAATTAAAATCAATTTAACGTAAAAGATGAATTTTATTGTTTAAAATATTTACATTTGCCCAAAACTCAAATTATGAGCCACGGAAAACTTAGAGAGAACAAGACGTGTCTGAACTGCGAACACCACGTTGAAGAAAGATATTGCCCTCATTGCGGACAGGAAAACATCGAAACCCGACAAAGATTTCACTATCTCTTCACCCACTTCGTAGAAGATTTTACGCATTACGATGGACAGTTTTGGGGAACATTAAAAAATCTGGCATTAAAACCCGGCAAATTAACGAGCATTTATCTCGAAGGAAAAAGGCAAAAATTCGTTCCTCCCGTGAAGCTTTATATTTTTGTCAGCTTCATTACTTTTTTCATGTTTGCGCTATTTCCTCTATTTAATTTAAACTTTAAAACAAAAGAGGATCCTAAAAACCCTGACAAAGAAAGTTTATTGAGTCAGTTAAAAACTACCGATGCACAAAAAATCATCGACAGCATCAAAGCTGGAAAAAACCTCAGCACACAAGATTCTCTGACGTTAAAAAAAATGAGCGCTCTGGTTCCTGATTCCTCGAAAATTCAAGATTTTGAAAACGCTTTTGAAATGAGTGGTAAAATTGATGAATCCTCCGACTTTAAAGGGTACTTAAATAAAAAGTCTTATGATTCCGCTTTAGCAAAAAACCCGTCCATCTTTAATTTTATTGATAAGCCTATTGCGCACAAATTTTTCGAACTTAAAGAAAAAGGCATTTCAAAAGGAGAAATACTTAAAAATCTGGCCGAAACTTCATTTCATAACTTACCGAAAGCTCTTTTTATTTATCTGCCGCTATTTGCATTCTTTTTATGGATTTTTCACAACAAGAAAAAATGGTGGTATTTTGATCACGGTATTTTCACATTACATTATTTTTCATTTTTATTGCTGAATATATTGGTGACATCACTCATCATTAAATTATCAAATACAATAAACATTGTAGCAATTAATATGATTTTATATTTAATTATCGCGGCATTAACGATTTATAGTCTTTTGTATTTTTTCATCGCTCATCGACGCACTTATCACACTCACGGAGTGGTAAGCATGCTCATTGGTTGGATATTATTCACCATCAATTTCTTTGCATTTACATTTTTAGTCATCGGGCTTGCTTTGGTAAGTTTCCTGATGATTCATTAAATAAAAAGAGACCGCATTATAAACGGTCTCTTTTCATATATTTTATTTAAAAATCTATTTTCTCAAAGATTTGCTTCCTCTAAAGCTTGCAAATAAATAATACGCTACAAAAACCGTAGAGAACTTCAAAATTGAAGGAATAGCCAATTCCAGCTTAAATAATAAAGTTCCTACCGCCACTAAAATAGCCATCGCAACAAATGATAAACCTAATTTTTGTGGTAAAGTGAAGTCAGGAGTATCCAGATAATATGCAATTCCCCAGGCAATACCGAAAGCTAAAGCATAATAAATATCAAGTCCCAAGTTTTCTGAACTGTAAAAAAAATAATTAATCAAAAAGCTCAAAACCGTTCCCAACGCAAAATAGAGCAATGCTTTTTTCATACCTTAAATAATATGATGCAAAAATAAAGATTTTAATTTGAGAATATAATTAATCTCGATCTTATGCTAAACGAATGTTTGTTATTTTGGATCAGCATGATTTAAACAATTTATTTAATCAAATGAAATTCAACACATTATATTCAAACAGCTATTTTTATTTTATTGTTATATTTGGAGAATTCAGAAATTCTCATACTATTTATGGAAACCCAAAAATATACTCCAAAAAATAAAGTCAGAATCGTGACAGCCGCTTCGTTATTCGACGGTCATGATGCTGCAATTAATATTATGCGCCGTGTTATTCAGGGAACGGGATGTGAAGTTATCCACCTTGGTCACGACAAATCGGCAGAGGAAGTTGTAAATACAGCGATTCAGGAAGATGCCAACGCGATTGCCCTTACTTCTTATCAGGGTGGTCACAACGAATATTTCAAATATATCTACGATCTCTTAAGAGAGAAAAACTCTCCGCAAATCAAGATTTTTGGTGGCGGTGGCGGTGTAATCCTGCCTGAAGAAATCGAAGACATTATGTCTTACGGAATCGACAGAATTTATTCTCCGGACGATGGTCGTGAACTTGGTTTACAAGGAATGATCGATGATTTGGTGAAGAGATCAGATTTCGCAACCGGAAAAGAAGTTACTGCAAATGATTTAGATTCGATTAGTTTTGAAAATTCTACAAGCATTGCTAAAATTATTTCAGCGGTTGAAAACTTTTCAGAAGAAAAGCCAGAATTAGTAAAAGCGATCGACGAAAAATCAAAAGATTTAAATATTCCGATCATCGGTATCACGGGTACAGGTGGAGCAGGAAAATCTTCATTAACGGACGAATTGGTAAGACGTTTCATTCGTTCAAATCCGGATAAAAAAATTGCTATTATTTCCATTGACCCTTCTAAAAAGAAAACGGGAGGTGCGCTTTTGGGAGATAGAATTCGTATGAATGCAATTAATGATCCGCGAGTTTATATGCGTTCGATGGCGACAAGAGAAAACAACGTTTCGGTTTCTCCGTTCATTCATTCAGCTTTAAATGTGTTGAAATTAGCTCATCCAGATGTTATCGTCCTTGAAACTTCAGGTATCGGACAATCCGGTTCGGAGGTTTCTGATTTTGCGGATGTTTCCATGTACGTAATGACTCCAGAATATGGAGCTTCTACTCAGTTGGAAAAAATCGATATGTTGGATTATGCGGATTTGGTTGCTTTAAATAAATCTGACAAACGTGGTGCTCTAGATGCACTTCAAGCGGTTAGAAAACAGTTCCAGAGAAACCATTTATTATGGGAACAGCCATTGGATGAAATGCCGGTTTACGCCACAAAAGCATCTCAGTTCAATGACCACGGAACAACTGAATTATACAACAGATTGGTTTCTAAAGTCAATGATACCCTTCGACAAGCTCAGGGTGACAATGCTCCTCAGTTTAACGGTTTTGAAGAACACGAAATTACAGACGAAGTAACAATTATTCCTCCAAAAAGAGTGCGTTACCTTTCTGAAATCGTTGAAAACAACAAACAGTATGATGCAAACATTGAAAAACAGGCTGAATTAGCTAGAACAATGTATCACATTGATGGTGTTAAAAAAATTATCTCCAATGAAGCTTTGGATGCTGAATATCAAAAAGCAGAAAAAGAACTTCAACAGGAAAATATTGACTTCCTAAAAACCTGGGATGATACGAAAAAAGCTTTCCACGAAGAATTTTACTCCTATTTCGTAAGAGGAAAAGAAATTAAAGTGGAGACCTCAACAGAATCTTTATCTCATTTAAGAATTCCAAAAATTGCATTACCAAAATATAACGATTGGGGTGATTTAATTAAATGGAAAGGTCAGGAAAATCTTCCGGGAGGATTTCCTTTTACCGCAGGAATTTATCCTTTCAAAAGAACAGGAGAAGACCCAACGAGAATGTTCGCCGGAGAAGGAGGTCCTGAAAGAACCAACAGAAGATTCCATTATGTTTCTGCGGAAATGCCGGCAAAACGTTTGTCTACAGCATTCGACTCGGTAACATTGTACGGACAGGATCCGGCTTTACCACCGGATATTTATGGTAAAATCGGAAATGCAGGAGTTTCTATTGCAACTTTGGACGATGCTAAAAAACTATATTCAGGATTTGATTTGGTGAATGCATTGACTTCAGTTTCAATGACCATCAACGGTCCGGCTCCGATGTTGTTGGCTTTCTTTATGAATGCAGCCATCGACCAAAATGTTGAAAAATATATTGCTGAAAATAATCTTGAGGCTAAGGTTGAGGCTAAGCTTAAGGAAAAATTCGACGATAAAGGTTTAGCCAGACCAAAATATAACGGAGAATTACCTCCTTCAAATAATGGTTTAGGTTTAAAATTATTAGGAATTACGGGAGATGAAGTAATTCCTGCGGAAGCTTATGCTGAAATTAAAGCTAAAACCATCGCAACAGTTCGTGGCACAGTTCAGGCTGATATTTTAAAAGAAGACCAAGCTCAAAACACGTGTATTTTCTCTACTGAATTTGCCTTGAGATTAATGGGTGACGTTCAGGAGTATTTTATCACAGAAAAAGTAAGAAATTTCTACTCTGTTTCAATTTCTGGTTATCACATTGCAGAAGCTGGAGCAAATCCGGTTTCTCAACTGGCATTCACGTTGGCAAATGGTTTTACGTATGTGGAATATTATTTATCAAGAGGAATGGACATCAATGATTTTGCTCCCAACTTATCATTCTTCTTCTCCAACGGTATCGACCCTGAATATTCAGTAATCGGACGTGTCGCAAGAAGAATCTGGGCAAAAGCAATGAAATTGAAATACGGAGCTGACGAAAGAAGCCAGATGTTGAAATATCACATCCAAACTTCAGGTCGCTCACTTCATGCTCAAGAGATTGATTTTAATGACATTAGAACAACTCTTCAAGCACTTTATGCAATTTATGACAACTGTAATTCATTGCACACCAATGCTTATGACGAAGCCATTACGACTCCAACTGAGCAATCGGTAAGAAGAGCAATGGCGATTCAGTTGATTATTAATAAAGAATTAGGCTTAGCGAAAAATGAAAATCCGCTTCAAGGTTCGTTCATTATTGAAGAATTGACCGATTTGGTTGAAGAAGCTGTTTACACAGAATTCGACAGAATAACAGAAAGAGGAGGTGTTCTTGGAGCGATGGAAACAATGTACCAACGTTCAAAAATTCAGGAAGAATCAATGCATTACGAATGGTTGAAACACACAGGAGAATATCCAATCATCGGGGTAAATACGTTCTTAGGAAAAGACGGTTCGCCAACGGTTCGCCCGGGAGAAGTTATTCGTTCAACTGAGGAAGAAAAGCAATTCCAGATCGAAATGCTTCATAACTTCCAAAATTCTAATGAAGATAAATCTGCAGAAGCTTTGAAAACTTTACAACACGCTGCCATCAATCAGCAAAACTTATTTGAAGTAATGATGGATGCTGTGAAATATTGTTCACTTGGGCAGATTACCAATGCTTTGTTTGAAGTTGGGGGAAAATATCGTAGAAATATGTAATACAAAACAAACCTTCAAGGTTTTTGAAACCTTGAAGGTTTAATAAATAGACAACACACAAATGATCAAAAATGAACAACAAACCATTTCTCGAAGCTGGTAAATATTACCATATTTACAATAGAGGAAATAATGGTCAAAATATTTTCTTCGAAACAAAAAACTACACCTTTTTTCTCAATCGATACCACCAATATATTTCTCCCTTTTGCGATACGATTGCATGGGTTTTATTAAAAAATCATTTTCACATTTTAATTTATGTAAAACCTTTTGAAGAGATTAATATTGAAAATTTAGAATATACTGCAACAGAATTTCCAAAAAAGATAGATGTTCACTTACAATTCGGGCATTTCTTTAATTCTTATGCAAAAGCAATCAACAAACGATACAAAAGAACGGGTAGTTTATTTGAAAAAAATTTTGAAAGAAAAGAAATTCTAACAATAGCATATTTTAAGAAACTCATTCATTATATCCATTTTAATCCCGTAAAACATGGTTTTACCGAACATATTTGGGATTATCCTTGGAGCTCCTACCATAGTATTATTTCTCATAAACCAACTAAATTGAATAGAAAGTTTGTGTTAGAACTTTTCAAAAATGAAAATAATTTTAAACTTTATCATATTGAAGATAAAAACTATACTGATATTGAAGAACTCATTATTGAACTATGATTCCCCCAAATTAAACCTTCAATGTTTTGAAAAGCTTGAAGGTTTACTATTTTTACAATATGAAACCAAAAGCCATCTTTAACTGGAGCAGTGGAAAAGATTCTGCACTTGCATTATATAAAACTTTAAAAGAAGATCAATTTGAAATCACTTCTTTGCTAACAAGCATCAATAAAGAATTTCAAAGAATCTCCATGCATGGCGTTCATGTTTCCTTGTTAGAAAAACAGGCAGAAAGTTTAGGCTTTCCTTTAATTAAAATGGAAATCCCAAAAGAGCCTTCAATGGAAGAATATCAAGAAATTATGAGTAAAACGATGAATGAAATACAATCTCCAGGCGTTACCTATTCTATTTTTGGAGATATTTTTCTAGAAGATTTAAGGAAGTATCGCGAAGACCAATTACAAGCTATCGGAATGGAAGGTGTTTTTCCTTTGTGGAAAATTGGCACAGGCGAACTTATTCATGAGTTTTTAGATTTAGGCTTTAAAACTATTGTAACCTGCGTGAACGAAACGTATTTAGACAAAAGTTTTGCAGGAAGAATTATTGATAAAAATTTCATTAAAGATTTACCTAAAAATGTTGATCCATGCGGAGAAAATGGAGAGTTTCATACGTTTACTTTTGATGGACCAATTTTTAAAAATAAGATTGATTTTGAAGTAGGAGAAACTATTAAGAAAACCTATCCTAAACCAAAATCTGATGAAAATGAAGAAAATGGAGAGTATGTTTTTTGGTTTTGTGATTTGATTTCAAAATAATAATTCTAAAATAAAACTAAACTATGCTGCCATTTTTGAGAATAGAAAATCCTTGTTTGGAACCATTAGAAAATATGAATGATGTTTCTGGAGGAAAATTTTGTGATCTATGTTCTAAAAAAGTTTTGGATTTATCTGGTTTGAATGATTCTGAAATTTTAAATATTTTTCAGCAAAACAAGGGTGAAAAATTCTGCGGAATCGTTTCCAAAAAACAATTAAATCATCAGTTTCAACCTATAATTTCAGTTTCTCAAAATAGTATTAGTCCCCGAAAAACAACTTTCACCAAAATAGCTGCAGGACTAGCTTTAACAGCAAGTATCGTCAACTCTTATCCTGCTCAAACCGCACAATCATCAAACACGGAATTTGCAACATTTTCTTCTTCAAAGCCTAAAAAGGAAAAAGATAAAGTAGATGATGGATTTTTTAAACTTTTCGGAAAAGTAGTTTCGGAGGATGAAAATAAACCTATTTCGGTAAATGTAAGTTTCATTACTGCACAAAAAGTATACACCACAAAAACAAACTCAGATGGATCTTACTTTTTAGAAATTCCAAAAGAAATTTTAAAATATGAGAGCTTAATAGAATTCAAACCGACAAACCATACATACGAAAGAAAATTAATCATTTACACGATCAAAGACTTAGGAAAACCACAATTAATTAAGCTTGTAAACAATGGCTATTCAAGACAGTATGGTGAAATTACGCTTGGATATATTGCCAACGAAAAATCTCTTGTTCTATTAGGTGGCAAACAATTAGATTATAAAACATTTAATAAAAGTATTTCTTTGTATTACGACCAATATGAGATTCATTACATTCCAAAAGAATTTGTGAAATTCTTCACTACCAAAGAGAATATTGAAGATATTTTCATCACTTCCCCTAATAACAATCTTTCAAAATAATTTCAAATTACTTGAAAATTTCACATTCACCGACACATTTTCCTCGTTTACCTCAAAATATTTTTTCATTGTTAACGGAAATTTAATTTTGATTTAACAAAATCAGAATTACAATGAAATTAACCCAACTTCTCAACAAAACGATGTTGATAATTTTATTTTTGTTTGCCTTATTTTCATTTGCGCAAACAGGAATAAAAATCACGTACCTCAACGGGACATCGCAAGATTACACGATTTCAACTACCGGAAAACTGTATTTCTCAGGAAATAATTTATTAGTTAAAACCAACAGTTCAGCGAATGATATTACAATTCCTACCAATATTGTAAGAAAACTGACATTCACAACCGCGACATTGGCGACACAGGAAATTGGTTTGAATAAAAATCAAATCAAACTATACCCGAATCCTTCTTCCCACATCATCAAAATAACTTCCGATAAAAAAGAAGTTTTAAATGTAAAAATTTATTCAACAGAAGGAAGGTTGATTTTAAACGGAACCTATCAGCCTAATCAGGATATTGATATCAGCACATTCAAAGAAGGTTTTTATTTAGTTCAGGTCAATAACACAACTTTAAAACTGATCAAAAAATGAGAAAGCACTTTTATATTTTAATTGCATTTATTCTATCGTTTGGATTAAAAGCGCAGAATATTGTTATTCATAATTCCGGAAACACCATGTACGCTTCTGCAACATCTTTGGTAGACAGCATTAAGTTGGATTCAGATTATTCAAAATTTAATATTACAGGAAGTAATGGGAGTTTAGACATACCGAAATCTATCGTTGACAGTATTACCTTTTCTTCAACTGCTTTGAATCTCACGAAAATTTATATCATTTATAAAGGTTCAGAAAATGCTACAATTATTAACCCTTATGCCAATCAGGGCGTAAATATTACCACAACTGGAGGAACGGTGAATGTAGTTTCAACGGCTACCATCAGTAATTTAGAATATAATTTACTCGGAACAAGCACAACGGGAAGTTTAACCATGAGCTCTACCCTTCCGGCAAATTTTGTTATGAATAATCTGAATCTTACCAATGCTTCAGGTTCAGCAATTAATATCACGGGAGCTCAAACGCATACTTTTACGATGCAAGCCGGAACAACAAACTCATTAACAGACGGCTCTTCGAGTACCAAAAACGGAGTGTTACAATCTGATGGAAAACTTATTTTTGCAGGAACCGGAATGTTGAATATTAAAGGAATTAAAAAACATGGAGTTTCTACTTCAGCAGGAATTGAAGTTCAAAATGGAATCATAAAAGTGATTTCTGCCGCTTCCGACGGTTTTCATTCCGAAGGATTTGTGATGAGCAACGGAACCGTAAATATTACCGCAACGGGAGATGCTATTGATGCGGGAGATAATGCGATTGCTATTTCAGGTGGAAATATTACAACAACGTTGGCTTCTGCTGATGTTAAAGCCATTAAAACTGGTACTTCTACCATCGGAATTTCTGGAGGTACATTAAATTTAACCTTAACAGGCGCTCAGTCAAAAGCTATCAGCGCAAAAGGAAACATTACTTTTGATGGTGGAGATATCATGGCAAACCTTTCGGGGGCGGCAGTACTTACAGCTTCAGGTAGTGGTTATGATCCGTCTTATTCAACGGCTATCAAAACAGATGCGAGTGTGATTGTAAATGCAGGAACTTTAAATTTAGCAATTGCTTCCACAGCAAACGGCGGAAAAGGGATTTCAGCCGGACAGAATATTACGATCAATAACGGAAATATTACCATTACTACAGCCGGAAACGGGGCAACTTATACCAATACATCGGGTGTTTTAGACTCTTATTCTTCTTCGGCGATTACAGCAGATGGCAATTTAGCTATTAATGCAGGTTCTGTAACCACAACAAGCTCAGGAACAGGCGGAAAAGGATTAAAAGCAGACGGAACTGTTATTATTGGAAGCTCAACCACGACTCCGACTTTAAATATTAAAACCACAGGGGCAAGATTTTTAGTTTCAGGAACAGATTATAGCCATCCGAAAACATTGGTTGCAGCAGGGGGAATTACCATCAACAGCGGAACAAATATTTTTAATTCTACCGACGATGGCATTCATTCGGACACAAGTGTAACCATCAATGGAGGAACAAACACCGTTTCGGCTATTTCTACGATTTCAGGAGTGGGAGAAGGAGTTGAAGCCCCAATCATCACTTTTGCCGGAGGCGTAAATAATATCACGGCTTCAAACGACGGAATCAATGCGACATACGGAACCGTTTCTGGTGGAACAGAAGCCAATGACAACAGCCATTTATACATAACAGGAGGAATAAATATTGTAGCCGGAAGTGATGCAATTGACAGCAATGGCAACATCACGATCTCAGGCGGAACAACAATTGTAAATGGCCCCACCAATCAACCTGAGGAAGGAATTGATTTTAACGGAACTTTCTTAATGAACGGCGGACTTTTGATTTCCGCAGGATCAAATTCAAATATGACCAAAGCAATGGGAGCTGCATCTTCCCAAGTTGGAATGTATCTGAAATCAAGCTCACAATTAGCAACTTCTTCTATGTTACACATCGAAAATGCAGCAGGAACAGAAATGGTAACTTTCAAACCTAAAAACGGAGTGTATTATTTCCACTTTTCCAGTCCGAATTTACAAAAAAGCACAAGCTACAAAGTATATTTTGGCGGAGGCTATACAGGCGGAAGTTACGTTGGCGGCACTTCCGGATGGGGTTTATACACAGGAGGAACCTACTCTACTTCTGGCGGAACATTGAAAAGTACGTTCACAACTTCAGCCACCAATACAGTAAATACAGTCTCTTTTTAAGACAAGATTTATATCATATAACCGAACCTCTTAATGAAAATTAGGAGGTTTTTTCTTATTTTTGAGATACAATGTTGCTTAAAAAATTATTTCCTACATCAAATGACAAAAAAAACACTTTATTTATTCGCTCTAATTTCAATTCTCATTAATTTTATTTCTTGCAAGAATGATATTCCGCCTGCAAAACCCATCAATAAAAACGAAATTGTAGATTCTACCATCACAGCCTTTGAAAAAAATCTTTTGAAGCAACAGATAGATTCAGTCTTCAAAAAATACAATTTTAACGGAAGCATCGCTGTTTTTAAAGATTCTACCGAACTTTATCGTAAAGAAAATGGCTTTCTTGATTTTAAAACTAAAACGAAGATTGATCAAAATTCAGTTTTTGCCATTGCATCGGTGAGTAAGCAGTTTACAGCCGTCTTGATTTTGCTTCAAATGGAGCAGGGAAAACTACATCTTGAAGATAAAGTTTCGAAATATTTAGATGATTTTAAATCGAAAGAATATGAAAATATCACCATCCATCAGCTTTTGAACCATACTTCGGGATTGAATACTTTCGGAGGAAAACTGATGTTTAAAAGCGGTTCAGATTTTTATTATTCTAATGACGGTTTTAATGCCCTAGGAAAAATTGTGGAAAAAGTTTCAGGAAAAACCTATGACGACAATATCATGGAGCTTTTCAAAAAAGTAGGGATGAATCATTCTTCAACAGGGGATCTTTTCAAAGGTGGAAATTTCGCAGGCGCGCACGTTGGCAATGGAAAAAATGCTGAAAAAATTGAAAATATGCCGAAAAGATTAGGCAGTAAAGAGATAGGAATTCCTGCCGGAGGAATTCTTTCAACCATTGATGATCTTCATATCTGGAATAATGCGTTGTATGGCGGAAAAATCTTAAAACCGGAAACTCTGAAGCAATTCACTTCCAAAACTTCACAAAGAAATCATGCTATTTTTGGCAAAATGGGCTATGGTTATGGGATTATGACCAACCTTGGGAAACCCTTATCTTTTTTCCACAGTGGCTATATCAAAGGTTCGCCTTCTTTGAATATTTACTATCCTGAAACTAAAACTTCGGTGATTATTTTATCTAATATTGCCGATGAGCAAAGTGGAAAAGGTTTAATTTTTAAACCTCATAAAGAAGTAAAGAAAATTGCAAATATTGTGGAAAATACCATTCATGAAATGAAAGCTGATACACTTGCTTCTCAACTCAAAATATAAAAATTAACCGGCAGTTTTTAAATTATTTTTAAGCCTGATGATTGTTTTTTTATGTTCGAAGAAGTTGATGAGATAAAATATCGTCATCACTTGTACTAAAAATGGAAAAATCAACGTAAATAATGAAGAAGAAATATGCGCGAAATCTCCCATTCTAAAAAGCGAAAAAGCATACTCTGCATCTCTTGAAACAATTTGTATCAGCGAGGTAATACACACAATCAACAGACTCATGTTTTGCTGATACATTGTATAAAATGATTTCCCTTTGAATTTAAAATCTTTTTTGAGGTACTGTCTCATTTTATAGTTCGTAGATAAAACAAAAAGTAAAGCAAATAAAAACATGCAATTTTGCGCTTTGAAAAGTGAAGCGTACATTTCTGAGCTATTTGCCGAATAAATTAAAATCAAATTAATCCCAAAAGAAACCAATCCCAACAAAAATGATTTTTTAAGAATCCTATTATATCTTTCTTTTACAATTTTCTTTACAATCACAGGGATTTTTTCAACATAGAAAGCGTAGTAAGAGGTCATTTTAAATTCATCTTTCCATAATTCTACCGTTTTACGAAAAGCTTCATCAAAATTAATATTTTCATTCATCTGAATATCCAAAACCTGCGCAATCATATGGTCTTTTACTTCAAATAAAACATCTAAAGGAAGCTTTTGAAAAATAAGATAGTCTGTTACTTGTTTTTCCTGTTCAGCTGTAATCATCGTTTGTGTTTTTATTAAATATTAAATATTGTATTCAAATTGAATAAATAATTTTTCATTTCACTTTCCTGCGCTACCTGTTGCGCCTTACCTTTTTCTGTTAAAAGATAATATTTACGATCTCTTCCGTTAATTTTCTGAACTTCAGAAGTTATCATTCCATCTGCTTCCAGTTTATGCAGAAGAGGATACAATGCACCTTCTGTCATTTCCAATTCACCTTGAGTGAGTTCTTTCGCTCGCTGAGTAATTTGATAACCGTACATTTTCACTTCCTTGGCAAGCAGTTTTAAAATGATGTTTTGAAGAGTTCCTTTATAAAGACTGTTCTTTTTCAATTTTTATCTTTTAATATCTTGCAAATCTATACATAATTTTCTTATGTATCAAAATTTATTTTAGTTTTTTAAATTTATAAAATGAAAAAGTTATACTTCATAGCGATTTATCCACCTCAAGAAATTATTGATGAAATCAAAATTTTCAAGCAGGATTTGGCTTTGAATTATGATAATTCAAAAGCATTGAAGAACGATGCCCATATTACTTTGTTTCCGCCTTTTAATCGAGAATTAGATTTAGAAAAAGATATTCATATTGCATTTGATAAGATTGATACCGCCATGTCTACATTTGAAATTATATTAAATGGTTTCGGAAGTTTTTCTAATCCTAAAAACCCTGTTCTATTCGTAAAACCCGAAGAAAATAATCATTTGAATGAACTTTATCTTCGTGTACAGCAGCAGTTTAAGTTCATCAAATATTCCTTCCATCCACACGTTACGGTTGGTTACAGAAATTTAAGTTTTGAAAACTATTTGAAGGCTTGGGAAATTTATAGAGACAAAGAATACAAAACTAATTTCTTAGTTGACAAGATCACTCTTCTTCGTCATGATGACAATTGGATTCCTATTAATGAGAAAAAATTATTTATTTAAACAAAAAAAATCGACTCTAAATAGAATCGATTTTAAAATATTTATAAGTTTAAACTTATTCTTTCACAATTTTCTGAGAAATAATTAAACCATTATTTTCACTTACAGCCAATGTATAAACTCCGCTTGGAATTGCATTGATATCTACAAAAATATTTGCAGCATTTTTCAATTCATATTTTACAGGAACAACTCTTCCAGAGGCATCATAAAATAAAACTTTTACATTTTTTCCAAAATCTTGTTTTCCTTTGATGTAAAATTCATTATTTGCCGGGTTTGGATAAATCCCGAATCTTCTTTCTTCTGCTCTCACATCTGAAGTTCCCAACACAGCTTTACTCAACGTCCAAGTTACCGTTGCAAAGTGAACTGCAGAATGGTTATCAACTTTTACCAAAGAAGTTCCGTCTGTCACCGAAAAAAGCAGGGTATTGTTTCCGCCATTCAATTGAGCCGGAGTAAGCGTTACCGTATTGCTTGTTGATGAAAGTGGTGTTCCATTAAGCGTCCAAGTATTTGTTAAAGTATTAGGAATTGGTAAAATTTCATTCACCGTAAATGTTACATTTGAATTTCCGTTCAATGTGCTTGAATTTGCTGGCGTAAATGAATCAACTGGAGAAACCAATGAGTGAATTCTCTCAATCAGCGTTTCTGTACATACGGAACAAAACTCTTTGTTCAAATATCTCATCTCGCAATTTTGATGAGGACGGAACCATGTAGGACTTTCTGTATAAGGGTAAATTCCTACATCATTTTGCCCTACCCAGTTTTTCCATTTGATGGTAGCAGCATTAGAATTTTGAGTTTTATTTGGCGATTCTCCAGTGCCCGCAAACCAATACTCATCTGCTAATTTTCCAAAAGAATGTCCAAGCTCATGAACTACAACTTCATTTGCAGAAGGGTCAAGCGTTGCAAAGGCATACGTTCCTCCACAACCACCATATTCTGCCGAATTTCCGAGAATATAGGTTGCATCATAATCTGGAAGATTGGCTTGTAAAACCTGAGTAACTTTTGTTGTATTCCCATAATAACATCTGTGAACTCCATTATCAAAAGAAGAACTGAAATAATTATTAGGATTACTCACCGGAAATACAGGCTCTGTAACGTCTGTTGCCGTTCCGGGATGCTTTACACCAGATTCTGGAGAAATTACTTTAATGGCATACGCATTAAAATAGTTTTTATATTCTTTATAAGGACTTTTTGTAAAAAGATAATTTACCGTACTAAGAGCAGAATTCACAAAATTTGTTTGCTCGGCTGCGGTAAAACCGTCTCCCATGACAGCGATGTTGATACGCTTATCATTGGTTCCGTTTTGCAGAATAGGCACTGTCTCAAAAACCTGAGCAAAACAGAATGAACTAATAAATAGGGAAAATAAAGTTTTTTTCATGATTATAGTTTTTGAGTTAATAACAATTGATTTCCTCCGTTGGTAATTTTTTCAACTTTTACCATACTCACTTCTGCAGAATGTGGATATCGGATACTGAATTCAGCATTTTGAAGCGACAATTTTGTTCTCTGAATGGTATCTTCAAAGCTTTCCATTACAGGATTCAAAGGGTCTTCAATGCTTTGCTTTACGATTTCTTTACCGCTTGCATTAGTTAATGTAATGATGAAATCTCCAATATTCGCAGAATTTCTATCATAAGTCGGAGTAAATTTCAATTTTCCTTCACTGATTTTTTGATCCTGTAACGTTACTTTTTCAGCCCCAGATTTGTCTTTTTCCACTTTAAAGAAAAGATATCCTATCTGATTCTTATTCAGTGATGAATGCTCAACTTTCATTTCATTTCCCTGTAAGTGATTGAGCTGTGCTAAACCACCTATTAAAAAAGAGGGAATAATTAAAATAGTAAATAAATTTTTCATATCTCAATTTTGGTATGAAGGTAAGAAGTTTTTCAGATAAGTTTGTATTACTTCTTAATTAAACTTCTCTCTACTTTCAATTTTATTTAGCCAAATTTTTTTTTTGGAAGATAAATTGTCTTGATTATTACACAATGTTGAATTTATGACTACCACCCTAGCCGTGATTGAAGCATTTGTTTGAGCTCATTTTTTGTTTTTTGCGGCTGCGGCGGGCAAAGCCCGCCGCAGCCGCAAAAAACAAAAAATAGCGAGTGCGGAAAGCGCGAAAAAGCTTCAAATAAAAAATGATGAATTGATATCGTTGAAAAGATGAATTAAAAAGTAGGAAAATCCCTACCTTTGAGCCAATGATTACGGAGAAAATAATATTAGGAATTGACCCTGGAACCACGGTAATGGGTTTCGGAATTATTTCTGTGAAGAAAGGAAAAATGGAGATGGTGTCAATTCATGAACTTTTGCTGAAAAAGTATCCTAATCATGAAACGAAGCTTAAATATATTTTTGATAAAACATTAGCGTTGATTGATGAATTTCATCCGGACGAAGTGGCTTTGGAAGCGCCTTTTTATGGCAAAAATGTGCAAAGTATGCTGAAGTTAGGTCGTGCGCAAGGTGTGGCTATGGCGGCCAGTCTTTATCGAAATATCCCCATTACGGAATATTCTCCAAAAAAAATAAAAATGGCGATCACCGGAAATGGAAATGCCAGTAAAGAACAGGTTGCAGGAATGCTTCAAAATCTTTTAAAACTGAAAGAATTTCCGACAAAATATTTGGATGCTTCTGATGGTTTAGCTGTCGCTGTTTGTCATCATTTTAATTCTGGGACGATTGCAGATACAAAATCATATACGGGTTGGGAAAGTTTTCTGAAACAAAATCCGGATCGGTTGAAGTAAGAGTTTACTGTCTTTCATAAACATCTTCTATTTCTCTCACTTTTCCATTTAAAATATCACTATAAATAATCACAAATTTATTATAAGATATTATTTTATACTTTTCATTTCTGAAAAGATCAACATCTGTATAAGAAATTGAATTTTCGTCAATTGTTACTAAAATTTTACCCGAAGAACTTTTCATGGAACAATCTTTTCCTGTGAAATAATTTTTAGTTAAATATATTTTATCATTTATTCGTTCAAATTTCCAAGTGTAAAGTTTCATACATTCATGTAAAGTATAAATCTTCTTTTCAGTTCCATCATTATAGTTTTTTTCGACAAACTTCTAGTTTCCTAAAAAATATTCAATCCCCGTTTTTACTTTTGGGTTATTGGGTAAGAGTTTATTTTTTTGTTGTGAATGGCAATTCATCATCAATAACAACAATATGAAAGCGGTTAATTTTTTCATAATATAGATAAAAAAAGGAGTCTTTCGACTCCTTTGTAATTATTTTAATTCATAAATTTTTTAGATTCTCTATTATCAGAGTAATTAATGATGTAAGCACCTTTTGTTAACTGCTGATTGATTTGAACTTCATTTGTTTTAGAATTACCTTTCTGAATAAGTTTTCCACTCATGTCATAGATTTGGTAATCTCCAAAAACATTGTTTTTGCCTCCAACAAGCAGCAATTTGTTTTCTGATTTAACGTAAACAATTTTAGCATCTTTACTATCCTTTACCTCAGATGTTCCTAAGACATCCAAAATTCTTACTGTATAATCCTCCACTTGTCCATACTGCAATTGTGAACACGCCGTAATATCTGGTAAAGCAACTCCGTTATATGTTGCAGCATCTACCGCTACTCTCATTCTTAAATAGGTATTCTTTACCACTCCCGCAGGTGGTGTAATATTGCTTGTTAATGTCATTCCTGCTCCAGAAGCCATAATTGCAGATGTATTATTAACAGTCAATTCAGAATCTTCAAAAGAACCATTGTTATTATAATCAATCCAAACTTTAGTTTTCATTTTATCAGCTTGTCCGAATCCGTTTGTAAAAGTAACTTTTAATGGTGTACTATCATTAGCTACAATATCAGTATAATAAGCAGGTCTAATGCAGTTTGCTGTTGCATAATTTTCATAATATTGAGGAGCTGCTTCATCAGAATCATAACCATTTGTAATACTATTAATACCTCCAAACTGAACTCTTGTCGCCCCAATGGCAAAATTATTATTTGTAGCATGAGCTGTTCCTGCCGGATTACATTGTGCAGCAACTACTGTCACAGGCGAAGTTATTACAGTGGCAGGATCTTTTCCAGCAAGAGAATTCATCAAATTTTTTCTGTATTCCATCATCATAAGCACCGCTCTGTTTCTTTGTCCTTCGGTAAATTTCCTATTAACATTCGTATAATTCATGATATTATACTGTGTTCCATCATAATTCTGATTGGTACAAGGGTCAATACTGCTATTACCCGGAACAGGATTTATACCATACATGCTTTTTGATGGTGATGTATCACAAACTTTATCTCCGTCTGTATCGCAATTATTATTAACAGGACAATTTGCCTGATCTGTATAGTTCACACCTTGGAAAGTATGCAATAACCCGAAAGCATGTCCCAATTCGTGCGGAAAAGTGGTATTATTTTGATTTTTAATTGTTGCCACTTTCATGAAACTTTCATAGCTAAAATCATAGGTATCCGGAAATGCTGCATATCCCATTAATCCGTAAGACAATTGTTGTTGCCCGTCAAAACCAATCACTACATAAATATTAAAATAAGAAGTTTCCGGCCAGTGCGGTGCTAGTTGAGTTTTAATTGTATAATCAGCCACACCGTTATTCCCCTGCATTGCTACCCCATAGTTGTCATAACCAGCGAGAGTACTTCCGTTATATCTTACAATCCCCGTTGTTGAATTACAGTTTGGAGCTCTTTTAGCCAAAACCAACTTAAAAGGCATTACTGTTCCTCCATTTGGTCCGGTACCTTCGGCATAAAATCCATTACCATACGTTGTTGCATACATCTTGTTCGCTCTGTCTAGCCAATCTTTGATCTCCTGATCCGTTACAGCTAAATTGGAATTGGCTGCAACATTTGATTCAATAACGTGTACTACGACTGGAATTTCATAGATCTGTCCGGTGTATAAACCATTCCATGAAGTGGTAGCACCAGATTTGTTTAGATAAGAGTTTTTGTTGATTGTACTTAATTTAAGATCAAACTCTTCTCTCTTTTTCTTTAAATCAGGATATTTTCTGTCTAATTTTTCTGCTTGAAGATCGAATCCACAAAATTTTTCTGTGTTTTGAGAAAAAACATTAACAAAAATCATTAATGTAAAAATAAATGTGTTTTTTTTTACCATTTGTGTGTTTTTTAAATATTTAATGCGAAAATATTAATTTTTATTTCAATTTTAAAAATATTTAACAATAATTTAAGACAACATTATAAACCATCTTATCAAAGTAAATAAAATGATTGATTATCAATAATTTAATCAAATAAAAGAAATTACTTTGCAAAACATAATACTATCTTTTACAATGGTATGATTTTTAATACTAATTTTGTATAAATTTTCTATCATGAAAAATAATCAACAAACTATAAATCAAGCGAATCATAAAATAAATTGGTTCCAAAAGTTTCTGATGGTTTGCTCCGGCGGAAACATTCATATTTTGAGAAAAACACCCAGCGAGTGGAACAAATTTGCCGGAATTGGTGGCATCGTACTTTTTACGGCTGTATTTGCAACATTATCTGCAGGGTATGCTATGTTTACCGTATTCGATAATATTTGGGCGGCTGTTGGATTTGGTATTTTATGGGGATTGATGATCTTCAATCTCGACAGATACATCGTTTCTTCTATTAAAAAAACAGGAACGTGGTGGAATCAGATCTTAATGGCAATTCCTCGTCTAATTTTAGCTACATTTTTAGGTATTATTATTTCCAAACCTTTAGAACTGAAAATATTTGAAAAAGAAGTGAACAAGCAATTGAATACAATCATTCAAAGAAATAAAAAACAGCTTCAAGGTGAGATGAATGGCAGAATTCTTCAGCAAAGTGGCCCTTTTGAAACCGAGAAAAAACAAATTTCCGAAAAGCTGGCTCAATATCAAAAATCGTATGATTCTGCAGCGGTGGAACTGGAAAAAGAAATTTTAGGAAAACAATCCACATTAACCAGTGGAAAAGAAGGTTTTGGCCCTAATGCGAAGCGTAAACAAGAATTGAAAGAGCAACGAAGATTAGACTTAGAAAATTATCAAAAACAAACAGCTCCAAGACTAGATTATTTAGATAAAGAAATATCAAAAGTATACACTAATCTTGAAACAGAAAGAAAATCTACAGAAACCGTTGAAGATAAATTTAACGGATTTGCCGCAAGATTACAGGCTTTAGATGAGCTTGGTAAAAACTCTGCAATTATTGCTCTGGCCGCAAGTTTTATTATGGGATTATTCATCTGTCTGGAAATTTCTCCGGTTTTAGTTAAGCTGATTTCCGCTGTTGGCCCATATGATTATCTTTTAGAAAAAACTGAAAATGATTTCAGATTATATTCAAAAGAAAAAGTAGAAAAAGGAAATTTTCTCACCGACTTCAGGATTGAAGATTTCAAAAATAAATTAAGGAAATAAAACCTTAGCAAATTAGACTAAGCTTTCGGAAATTTCGGAAGCTTTTTTATTTGATTTTTAATATTAATTTAAGACTTCCATCCTCAATAATTAAATTCTTATCCCTAAATTTAGTAGACAATTTAAAATAGAATTAAATCACAAACCACAACAATATGATATTAGAAAAAGGAACTCCTGCACCAGATTTTGACCTTCACTCTACTCCTGATCAAAAATTAAAGCGAACTGATTTTTTAGGTAAAAACTTAATCCTTGTTTTTTATCCTGCAGACTGGAGCCCGGTTTGTGGAGATCAGGTGGCTTTATATAACGAAATGCTAAGTATTTTTCATAAACACAATGCAGATATTTTAGGAATTTCTGTAGACAGTGCTTGGTGTCATGATGCTTTTATGGCAGATCGAAAATTACATTATCCATTACTTGCAGATTTTAATCCGAAAGGTGAAGTTTCCAAAGCATATGGCGTTTATAACGAAGAAAACGGAACTTCAAAAAGAGCCTTATTTGTAATTGATAAAGAAGGGGTCATTCAATGGAGTTATTTATCTCCGGATGGTATAAATCCGGGAGCAGATGGCATTATCGATGCTTTGGAAGAGTTAAATAAAAATGCTTAGCCATATCAAAATTAAGAATTCCCATCGGGAAAGACGATCATATTCTTGGAAATCCGGACACCGCAAAAATTGTGTTGGTGGAATATGGAGATTATCAATGTCCTTATTGCGGCCATGCCTTTCCTTTAGTTAAAAAATTTGTGGAAGAATATGGAAATGACGTTGCCTTTGTATTCAGAAATTTTCCACTGACTGATTCTCATGAATTTGCCATGTCTGCTGCAACAATTGCCGAAGCTGCCGGAAAACAAGGAAAGTTTGGGGAAATGCACGACCTCATCTATAATAATCAGAATTTGTTGAGCCAAGAAATGTTGAAAGAATGCGTAACCGCTTTGCATCTTGATTTTAACAAAATAGAAAATGATATCACGACTTCTGATATTCAGGATAAAATAGAAGCTGATTTTGAAGGCGGCGTGAGAAGCGGCGTCAACGGAACACCTTCATTTTTTGTAAATAATCAGAAATGGGAAGATTACGATGGGACGTATGATTCTTTTGTTGATCTAATTTCTTAGGTTAAATATTTCAATGTAGATTTTGGCTAAAGCCAGATTCACAAAACTTTTATGAAAGCTGGCTAAAGACCGCTCCTATTGATAAAAAAATAAGGCTACCTCAAAACGAGATAGCCTTATTAATTATATTTAATTTATTATTTACAAAGAATAGTTTGGAGCTTCCTGAGTGATGATAACATCGTGAGGGTGAGATTCTTTCAATCCGCTTCCTGTAATCATTACCATTTTAGTTTCAGTTTGTAAAGCCGTAACATCTTTAGCTCCACAATATCCCATACCAGCTCTAAGACCTCCAACTAATTGGAAAATAACTTCTTCCAATTTACCTTTACTTGGAACTCTTCCTTCGATACCTTCCGGAACGAATTTTTTAGCTTCACTTTGGAAATATCTTTCTTTTCCACCTCTCTTCATGGCAGAAAGGCTTCCCATTCCCTGGTAAGTTTTGAATTTTCTACCTTGGAAGATGATTTCTTCACCCGGAGCCTCGTCAGTTCCGGCAAGAAGAGAACCTAGCATTACTGCTCCTGCTCCACTTGCAATCGCTTTTACGATATCTCCTGAAAGTTTAATACCACCGTCAGCGATTACCGTTACATTTTTAGTCTGAGCATATTCGTACACGTTGTAAATAGCAGATAATTGAGGAACTCCAACTCCCGCAACAACTCTCGTTGTACAGATAGATCCCGGACCAACCCCTACTTTTAGAACGTTTGCTCCAGCTTCGATCAAGTCTTTTGCAGCTTCCGCTGTTACGATATTTCCACCAACGATATCCAAATCTGGATATGCCTGTCTGATTTCTTTAATTTTATTTAAAACTCCGATAGAATGACCGTGAGCAGAATCGATACCGATGATGTCAACTCCAGCGTTTACTAGAGCTTCAATTCTTTCCAACGTATCTTCACCAACGCCAACTCCGGCTCCAACGATTAATCTACCGTTTTGATCTTTATTAGCATTTGGGTATTCTAACTGATTATCAATATCTTTAATCGTAATTAAACCAACCAATTTATTTTCAGCATCAACGATAGGAAGTTTTTCCACTCTGTTTTTAAGAAGAATTTCTTTAGCCTGCTCTAGATTGGTATTCTTATCAGAAGTAATTAAATTATCTTTCGTCATGAATTCCTCCACTTTTACGTCAAGGTTTTCCTGATATTTTACATCTCTGTTGGTAATGATTCCGATCAATACATTATCAGCATCTACAACCGGAAGACCAGAGATTTTATATTTAGCCATTAAGCCTTTAGCTTCACCTAAAGTATGATCTTTTGAAAGGGTAACAGGATCAGAAATCATTCCGTTTTCTGAACGTTTTACACGATTTACCTGTGCAGCCTGTTCCGCGATCGTCATATTTTTATGGATAAAACCCAACCCTCCAACTCTTGCCAAAGCAATTGCCAAATCTGCCTCTGTAACGGTATCCATCGCAGCGGAAACAATCGGAACATTAAGCGTAATTTTGTCGGTAAGTCTTGATTTTAATGAAACCTGATTAGGTAAAACTTCTGAATAAGAAGGAACTAGAAGCACGTCATCGAAAGTGATGGCTGTCTCTACAATTTTGTTATGAATAGACATCTTTACTTTCTTGCAAAATTAAGACATTTTGGCGACATACGAAAATCGATTTTAATAGTTTAAATAAAACTTAACAATCAATAACTTAAATCAAAAAACCGTTCAAATGTGAACGGTTTTGGTTGTACAAAATAATAAGTTATATGATATGAAGTTACTTATCCTTGGCAAAATGGATCATTCTTGAAATATCATCGGCGGTAAAACTTCCCCTGATATCTACAAAAACCAACTCTTTATCTGAGTTCACCGTAAGAAGCATATTTTTGATGGCTTCTCCTTTTTGTTTTACTCTTACATTTACATTGTCGCCCTCATGTTTTATGGTTGCCCATTCTTCGTAATTATTATCATTTAAATAATTGGCAAATTCTTTCAACATAGTTCGGTCTCCGTTTTCAACAGTCAGAACTTTTATTTTTGAAACTTTTTTCACCAGCCTCATCACCTCTTTACTGTCGCCATCTTCCTTCAACGCTCTTCTGATGATTGGTTTGGCTAAAAACATCGGAACATTAATGCTTGCAAATTTTGCCCCTTTAAAATCTCGTCCCGAATCTGAAAAATAAGCCATATTCGGTTTTTCTGAAACGATGCAAGACTGCATCATAAACATCGCACAAAAGATGATAACTATGTTTTTTAAAATTTTCATGGCAATATTGTTTTAGTTGATTTGTTTTAAATTCCCTCCTGATGTTTTGCTGATTTTAGAATCAATATCCGGATTTCCTTTATATTTTACCAAACCTCCTGAAGAAGCTTTCACATTTAATTTATCTGAAACCGTTACCGAAACTGTTCCTCCGGAAGTTGCTTCTGTATCTAGTGTTTTTAGAACAAAATTTTCCGCTTTACACACCGCGCCGCTGCTGATGTCGATCATTCCTGAAGTTGCTCTACCTTCCAGATTGGCTTCAGAACCGCTGGAAGATTTCACATTAATCATCTTAGTGCTGATAGAAGCTTTTACATTCGATCCCGAACTTGTTTCTACATTCGTAATATTTGAAACTTCAAAATTTCCTTTTAAAACAGAGCCTGACGAAGTATCAAGACTCAGATTATTTTCTCTGATGGTATTTACTGCGGTGAAAGTTCCTCCTGAAGACGTTCTGATATCATTTAATCTTGGTGACGAAACATTTACACTGATATTTTTAAATTTCAGATTCTTCTGACCTTTATTATCAATATAAACCTTTAGCATTCCGCCTTCCACTTTGGTGATGATATATTGAAGCTTGTCGGCATCGGCAATTACCTTTACACTCGTTGGATTTTCCTGTTTGAAAACCACATTTACCCCCGTGCTCACCTGAATGGCTGAAAAATCACCTACATTTCTGGATTCACCACTTAAATATGATGAATTACTTTCTGAACTAACACTTGTTCTCGTATTGGTTGCCGGATTGAATTTTGTCTCGCTGGAATTAATAAGTTTATTCACGTCATCCATTGATAGTTTCCCGTCAAGCTTTACCAAAATATTTTCGCCACCACCACTATCGATACTCAACAACAGATCATCCAAGATACCGTCTTTAGCTTCCGAAGAAAGAAATTTTATTTTCGATCCGGAACTGTTCATCGTCATGATCTCGCTATAGTTGAGATTTTTAAGATAAGATGAAATATCTTTATTTAATTCAGAAAGATTTACCTGAACTTTTTTTCCGTCTTTACTGTTGGCGTTTTCAGGATTTTCTGTAATCAAAACTCTTAGTCCTTTAATTTTTGCCAAGAGAGGTTTAATCTGATCCAGTTGAGAATCTTCAATATTCAGACTGCTGAGCATTCCAAACATCGGTTTTGCAATTTTAATGGAGGTTACCCCCTCCGCTTCCTGATATTTTTCAAGGAGCTTATCGAATTTGTCATCCTGCCCGTACACATTGAAGAAATGTGAAAAGGCCAATGCGAATATGATGAATATTTTTTTCATGAGTCAATTTTATTTTATCAATGATTATTAGTGCCTGATCAGGTGCATAATCTTAAAAAGGTTAATTAATAGTCGTCATCTACGACGGTTGGTTGGGCTAATTTATCACTAACATTATTTGCAAATATCTGAAATGAGTATTTAGTTACATTAATTGCTTCTTCCACATTATCAATTCTTTTTCCGTTTACAATCACGTAAGAATCTTTGTATCCTGTAGAATCTTTTGAAGCTTTTTTATAAGAAGAATTGCTTACATATTTTGGCTTTCTTTCTTTCTTCATTCTACCTCTTTTTGATAGAATCTGGTCTAAAACATCTTTTTCAGCTAAAGTATTTTCCTGAAAGATTGAATCTTTTTTCGCTCCCGCAATAGAATCTTCTACATGATTCAGAGCAACTTGCTGCTGATGTTCGTTATTTTCTTCGATAAAATCTTTTTTCTGTTGTTTGATTTGATTTTCAACCAACTGAGCCTGATCATTTACCGTTGAATTTGTATTATAATTAAATATAAATCCGATGCTTAAAAGCAAAACCAAACTCGCAGCCAACCAAAACCATTTCGGAAACGATGGTTTACTTTTCGTATTGATCGGGATAATCGGAGTTTCATTTTGAACTTCACTCTCCTTATTTCCTTCCGCTTGGGTAAGGAAATCTTCAAAATCCCAGTCCATTTTCTCTTCCTTTAACTGTTGGAAGATTTCATCGTATTTATCTTGAAATTTGTCTTTGTTCATAATCCATCAATTGAGAGATTTGTTCTTTTACCTTTTGTCTTGCCCGCATAAGATTTACTCTTACCGCGTTTTCTTCCATTTCCATCATTTCGGCGATCTCCGAAACTTCATATTCTTCTACATCTTTTAAATGGATAACCATCTTTTGTTTTTCCGGAAGCTGATTGATAAAACCTACAATATGTTCTTTCAAATTATTCACTTCCATGCTGTAAAGCTCTGAGCGGTGAAGCTGCAGATCGGCAAAACCCTGCTTTACATCGTGATGCTTCAATCTGTTCAGGCATTCATTCCGGACAGCTTTCAGCGCGTAAGATTTTAAATTCCCAAACTGCGCCAGCTCCTCTTTTTTCTGCCAAAACTTGATCATCAGATCCTGAACCACATCTTCCGCTTCATCACTGCTCATGACAAACCTTTTCGCAAAGCGATACATCTCATTTTTGAGAATAAACACCGTACTCTTAAAAGTCTCTTGGGTCATAAGTTTTGTTTCTATAAGTAAGACAACCGGAATTTCAATTCTATTACATCAAAAATAAAAAAACTTCAAAAAAATTTGAAGTTTCTATTTTTTATCGAGAAGCTGTTTAAGATAAGCGATCTCAGAATCCTTGTCTTTCAACCGTTGTTCGTATTGTTCTATTAATTTATCAGGCAATTGATTTTGATAAATAAATCCACTGTGATCACCATTCGTACTATTAATAGTAATGTTATCTCCGCTTAAAAAATCAAGCACACTTACCTCCAAAACTTTGGCGATGTCTTCTACCTGATGAAAATCGGGTTTACTTTTATCATTCTCAAAATTAGAATAG
>NZ_JALNUD010000018.1:0-37686 GCF_026540445.1 Chryseobacterium sp. GM_Chr_2 | reverse complement strand
TAGGTTTTCTGAGAAACATTTAGCACTTCCGCCAGATATTCCTGCGTAAAGTTTTTATGGATTCTCGCTTTTTTCAGTTTTTCACCTAACGTCATAGCTTAACAGTATTTTCATCAAAATTACATAAAATTTTCTTTTAGAAAAAAAGTACGGAAAGCAGTAATTTTTTACTTCATTATATCACTTATTTTTTCACACCTTTGTAGAGTTATAAAAAAATGATATATTTAACCCATAAAAAAACAAATGCTTATGAAGAAAAAATTATCTCTCCGACTCGTGCCGTTGATGGCTTTAGCTATCTCTCTGCAGTCCTGCAGAACCAATGAAGATCTTCTTGCGTCTAAAGAAGAAGCCTATTACTCCAACAAATTTCAGGTTTTTACTTCAGTTAATAATGAAACTGTAGACTACGCCAAAGGATTTAATATACTTTTTGAAAAGTATGATTCTATTCATGGTACTGCCTATGCCAGAACTACTTTATTGAAAAAAGAAAGTTTCAACAAAAATGATTCTGAATATGTAGAATTCAATTTACACTCTCAGACTATGCTGTTGGATGATGGGGAAAGATGGGTAATTTATCCCATGATTACCAATAGACAAGTTACCGGTCTGATGGTGGGAATCCTTAGTAAAGACGAAACAGAAGTTGAATTCCGAAAATTAGATTCGGGAACTGATTATTATAATGAAGTGATAGAAAAATTTCGTTTTGCTTTTATGAAAAGTAATTTAAATCAGAGATTGGGAAATACAGCAAGTCGTTGTGGATATGACGGGTCTGATCCCTGTGATATAGAAGAGGTCGTAATTTCTGCCCCTCCAAGACCAAAGCCAGGTGGTGGTGGCCCTAAAAGTGGCTGTACCGGACTTAACAACTGTTTTGATCCTACAGCAGGAGTTGGAGGCGGTGGGCCGGGTGGGAATACTCCGACTGTAAATCCATGTGATAAAATAAAATCAATAATTAATAATCCTAAAATGGCTGCAGGTCTAAAAGAATTAAAAGATCAATCTCTACTTCCTAAGACTAATGCAAACTATGGTGAGAAAGGTATAAAATTTAAAGCTGATGGCACACCCTCTGCAACTATTACCGGGCAGGATCACAGTGTGAATTTTGGTGACAAAACCGGATATACTGGCGGTTATCATAATCATACAGTTGCCGGAATACCGATGCTATCTCCTCCAGATATAGACCAATTATTAGGGTTTGCAAGAGCACAGGGAAATTACGGAGATCCTAGTAAGACTTATATGGGAATGGTTGCACCAAATGGCATACATTATGTTATTTGGTTTAGTGGAAGTTATAATGATGCATTAGTAACATATACAGACGAAACATTAAAACCATTCAAAGATAGATACCAAACAAGATATGGAACAATAAATTCTGAAGGTACTGTAAGTAATGAAGCAATTGAAAACTTCTTTTTGAAAACCCTTAAGGATATGGGATTAGAAGGAAAAGTTAATTTACAAAGAATAGAAAGCAATGGTACTGTAAAAAATATAATCAAAAATAGTGATGGAATAGCAACATCCATTCCTTGTTAAAAAAAACAAAAAAAAAATGAAAAAAATAATATACATAATCGCTATAATTATTTCGGTCTTTTACAAGGCACAGCAAGTTTATCCATTGAATACAGACTTTGATAATGTTCCCCCAAATTCGTATTTAAAAGATATAAATAATGAACTAAATCCTTTTTCAGGAACATATAAAGCTAATTATCAAGGTAAAGAAATTACTTTATTTATTACTATGGAAACAATGAAGTTTCTTCAATCACTAAATGTTTATCAGGATATTTTATCTGTAAAATATATTATTAAAAATCAGAACGGAGTAGTTTTGCAAGACACTCAAAATATGAACTTCCAATTAAATCAGCTGAAACATACTATTTTTAGTCACGGTACATATCCAAATAAAAATGTTGCGTGGTTTAATTACGGAGGAACCAATTGTGGCGTTGGTTGGGGCGCAATTGAATTAAAAAAACTTAATGCCACCCAAATATCCTGGGAATATCGTCCTAATGACATTATTCTAGACAGTGCTAGATGTCCTCAAGGGGCAGATATTAATATTTATCTTCCCGAAACAAAAGATTTAATATTTACAAAGCAATAATAAAAAAGCCTCTGAAAAGGGGCTTTTTCAAATGATGAAAAATGAAAACATTTATATTATCATTCTTTATGACTGGTATCATATATTCTAACTGTAAGAGCCAGACAATTGCACTCAATACTCCTTTGCTCGAAATTCCTCCAAATGCCTATAAAAAAGATTTAAATAATGAATTAGACTCTTATACCGGTATTTACACAGCGAGCTTTCAGAGTAAGGAAATCACTCTCTACATAACTAAAATTGAACATGTATTACAAAAAAGCTCTCGAAAAAATTATTATTCAGATATATTAGATATTAAATATATTATCAAAAATGTAAATGGTTCAGTTCTTCAGGATACAAAAAATGATATTAATTCTAAAATAAAATTTTTTAGTATTCAAACACGACCAACTTTAAATACAATTATTTTTTTCTATAGCGGAACAAATTGCAATGTAGGCTGGGGAGACATCTTTTTAAAAAAAATAAGTCCAACACAAATATCATGGGAGTATCACCCTGATGATATTATTCTTGATGAAAGTAGATGTCCTCAAGGGGCAGATATTAATATTTATCTTCCCGAAACAAAGGATTTAATTTTTACTAAACAATAAAGTCAAAAACCTCCAATCGGAGGTTTTTAAAATTACAAAGTATGAAAAAAATATTATTTCTTTTAATTCTCCTGTCCACTTATTATAATGCTCAAGTCATAAAAGATTCAATTTTAGGAAAACCTAAATTTGTAAAAGAATATGTTATTTTCTTAAATGATTCCGGACCTTTTACTTTTATGAGAGGAGATAATGAATATGGTCATTCTATAAGAATGGTTCCTAAAATTCTAAGAGAAAGCATGAGAGATACATGGTTTGAAACCGATTTTTGCAGATATATCAATAATGAAACTTATTATGATAAAAACCGAAATGTTACAAAGGAAATATGGTATTATAAATCAGGAGAAATTGTTGATGACTATGATTATACTTATGATAATCTAAATAGATTAGCTACAGAAAGATCTAAGAATGATCGTTCAGAAGACAATTATCGTTTTTTTTATGATAAAAATAGTAAAGTTCTAAAGTTTAGAGAAATTTACTCTAAATGGAAAGATGAGCCTATGAAGAAATATATTCATAATATAGAAAGTAATAAACCTTTATTTGTTTCAAAATTTGATACGATTACTCGAACCGACAGTATTTTTGCTATAACCGATTTTGTGTGGAAAAAGGTAGGAGAAAATTCTTTTCAAGAGGGAAATGATTCAATTTTTCGAAAAAAACTCAGCAGGGTTAATTTTTATGACAACGAATTCCAAATTAAAGAATCAAAGTTTTTTGATTATAAACTTGACTATTATAACAAAAAGCTTTTTCAAAGTGGATACACAAAATACGAATACGATTTATTAGGTAGAATTAAAAAAGAAACACAAATAAAAGATGACAAATACCATTACTTTATACCCGAAAAAAATGGAAAGTATAGAGAGGAAATAAAAGATGGAGGTTATGCAAGTATATCATCTACAGATTATGAACATTATAATGATGGTAATCTTAAAACAAGAACACATTTTTATCAAGGAAATATCTCAAATCAAATCCAGTTTGTATATAAAAATAATCATATAGAAAAACTTATTTATTTAGATACTTGGGGTAAAACTAAAGATGATTTAAAACCGACAGAAGTTATATTCAAATATAAATTCGACAAACAAAAAAACTGGACAGAAGTTGTAAAAAATGTCAACGGAAAAGATTTATATAAATGGGTAAGACAAATTGAATACTACTAAACCAAAAAACCTCCAATCGGAGGTTTTTATATTTAATACGCATCAAAAATATGTTTCATAATCGCCTTATCCTTATCCGTTAAAGCGACATTTCTTCTTGCCATTGCTCTTTCAGCGACTTCGTAGGCTTTGTCGAGTTTAAACTTTTCATCACCTTTGAAGCCGCCCCACGAGAAATTTTCAATCAAATTGGGAGGAAAACCTTCTTTGAAAATATTAGAAGCCACACCCACAACCGTTCCTGTATTCAACTGAGTATTGATAGCTGTTTTAGAATGGTCGCCCATAATTAATCCCGCAAATTGAAGTCCGGTATCTTCAAAAGCCTTTGTTCTATAATTCCAAAGTTTTACGTGACCGTAATTATTCTTCATGTTGGATGAATTAGAATCAGCTCCGAAATTACACCATTCCCCAATCACAGAATTTCCGATGAAACCATCATGCCCTTTACTCGAATATCCGAAAATAATAATGTTATTCACCTCCCCTCCTACTTTACATTGCGGACCAATAGTTGTTGCACCATAGATTTTTGAACCTAAATTAAATTTCGATTCCTCACCCAAAGCAATCGGACCGCGAAGATGACAACCTTCCATCACTTCCGCATTTTTTCCGATGTATATTTTTCCTGTTTTGGTATTTAAGGTAGAAAATTCTACTTGAGCGCCTTCCTCGATAAACAGGTCTTTTTGATTTCCTAAAAATCCGTTGGTAGAAGAAAGTTCTTGTGAAATTCTATCTTTAGTCAGCAATTCAAAATCAAAATCGATTGCTTCTTTATTATGTGTAAAAAGATCGGTTGGCTTTTTAAAGAAAATCAAATCTTCCTTGATATCCGTCATTTTTTCGATCTGATTCAGAGAAAATCCATCCATATTAATTTTTGCAGCCACCAATTCATCTTCATAAACCAATGCTTCACCCTGCTTCAAGTCTTTTATTTGCTGAATAACTGTTTCTGTAGGTAAAAAGTTCGTCACCAGAAAAAGGCTTTCCTTTTTTTCAGGTTCTGCAAATTTATCCTGCAAATAGGTTTCGGTGAAAAAAGAAATTTCCGTATTATCTAAAATTTTCTGCCATCTTTCGGAGAACGTAAGAATTCCACAACGCATTTCTGCAACGGGGCGTGTAAAAGTAAGCGGAAGAAAATCTTCCCAATATTGTGCATCTGAAAATACTAATTGCATCGTTCAGTTTTATGTTTTAAGTTTAAAATTCAAAGTTTAAACAAAAATACAAATAAAATTTTCCTCAATTAGTTTAAATAAAGAACAATATCGAAACTTAAAATCAAATTAATTTAAAAAACGACCTCCTTAATTGAAGCGCATAAAAAAAGTCTTCCGAAAATCGAAAGACTTTTAATATTTTGAATATCAAAAAATTACTTAGCGAATTTTTTGTATTTGTTCATGAACTTATCAACTCTACCTGCAGTGTCAACTAATTTAGTTTTTCCTGTGTAGAAAGGGTGAGAAGTTGAAGAGATTTCCATTTTGATCAATGGGTACTCAGTTCCTTCAAACTCGATAGTGTCTTTTGTGTCTGCAGTAGACTTACATAAAAATACCTCGTCGTTACTCATATCTTTGAAAACAACAAGTCTATAATTTTCTGGGTGAATTCCGTTTTTCATAATACAATTTTAAAAATTAAAGTTTGCTTTCGAAATAGTAATGGTATTTCTTCTGCTAAATTTTAGGTTGCAAAAATACAATATTTTTTTAAAATTGCAAATAACCAATCAATAATTTTTTCTTCATAAGAAATTTGAAGTATTTTCGTTACATTTGAAATCTATTTAAACTTTAATTTCGATGAAATTCAAATTATTACTGGCTTTTTCTTTCTGGATGCTTCTTATGGCTGTATCCTGTAATAAGGATGACATTAGTTTTGATCAGCCTTCGCAGGAGCTAAGATTCTCAAGAGATACTGTTTTTTGTGACACTGTTTACCATCAGGTTCGTTCGGAAACCTATGCGGTAAAAGTTTTTAATAATGAAGATAAAGATATCATTATTCCAAGAATCAACCTTGAAAAAGGAGCGGCTTCTTTATATAAGATCAATGTAGACGGGAAACCGGGTTATGATTTTAAAGATGTGCCGTTAAGAAAAAAAGACAGTCTTTATATTTTTGTTGAAATTGCACCACAAGCAACCGGTCCGGAAGCAATTGCTGAAGATCGTGTAATTTTCACGAGTCCAGCAGGGCAACAGCATGTGACTTTATTCTCAGTGGTTCAGGATGCAGAATTTTTCATCCAAACGCCTACCAATCCGAATGTTATCAGCAATCATACCGTATGGAAGAATGATAAAGCAAAAATTATTTATGGTAATTTAACCGTGGATGAAAATATTTCTTTAGATATAGAAGAAGGAACGAAAGTATATTTCCATAAAAACAGCGGAATGAAGGTTTCTACGGGTGCTTTTTTAAATATTAATGGTACTTTGGATAAAGAAGTTATTCTTCGTGGCGACAGAAATGATCCTTATTATGATACGATTCCTAAAAACTGGAATTCTATTAAAATGGAAGCCGGTTCTAATTTAAATATGAACCATGCAAGACTTTTCGGAGGTACAAAAGGATTGGAAATGAAGCAAACCAACGCAATCATTAATAATTCTTTCATTCATACCTTCCAGGAATATGGTATTTATGCAGTGAATTCTACGGTAAATGCTAAAAACTTAGTGATGAACAATTGTGGAGAATCGTGTATCGGAATTTTCAGAGGTGGAAATCATAGCTATACCCATTCTACGATTGCCAATTATTCTAAAGTGATGAGTTCGTATAACCGAAACGGAATTTTCGCGACCAATGAATGGAAAAATGAAAGCGGACAAACCGAACAGGGTGCTTTGCAACAGCTGAATTTACTGAACAGCATCGTTTATTCTGACAGAGATAACGGAATCAACTTTGAGCAAACGCCGGGGCAGTTGTTTAATTTCTTCTTTCAGAACAGTTTAATTAAATATTCCAACACTTCGGAAGCAGGATTCCAGTTTGATAATAACCCGAGCAGCATTGTTCAGTGTTATAAAAATGAAGATCCTCAGTTTGTTAATTATTTTACGGCTAAACTGAATTTAAGAGTTAAACCAAACTCTTTTGCAAGAGGGAAAGGAAGTGCTACCATCGCAGGCACCGTTCCTACTGATATCGTGAATGTTTCAAGAACTACAAATCCTACGTTAGGAGCTTATCAATAAATGGAAATTACAAATCTGCAGCAGCAAGTTGATGAATGGATAAAAACCATTGGCGTTCGTTATTTTAATGAACTGACCAATATGGCAATGCTAACGGAAGAAGTTGGAGAAGTGGCCAGAATTATCGCCAGAAGATATGGCGAGCAAAGCGAAAAGGAAAGTGATAAAAGCAAAGATCTTGGTGAAGAATTGGCAGATGTGCTTTTCGTTACATTATGTTTAGCCAACCAAACGGGAGTCAATTTGCAGGACGCTTTCGATAAAAAAATGAAAATAAAAACTGATCGCGACAAAGATCGTCATCAGAATAATGAAAAATTGAAATAATGCCGGAAGATGGATGATGGAAGCCGGAGGTTTAACACAATACTTAAACTTCCTGCTTCCAGCCTCCGGCTTCCCAACTCAGAAGAACAATGAAGAAGCTAGAAAAATCAAAATTATTAGGAAATAAAACGGTACAAATCAGCGGTTCGAAAAGTATTTCGAATCGTTTGTTGATTTTGGAAAGTTTATTTAAAAATATACAAATCGGAAACCTGTCAAATTCTCAGGATACTCAATTGCTGAAAAAAGCATTGTCTGAGAATACAGAAACCGTAGATATTCACCACGCGGGAACGGCAATGCGTTTCCTTACGTCTTATTATTCTATTCAGGACGGAAAAACGACCATTCTTACCGGTTCTGGCAGAATGAAAGAAAGACCAATCAAAAACTTGGTAACCGCTTTACAAAATCTGGGCGTTGAAATAGAATATCTGGAAAATGAAGGTTTCCCGCCATTGAAAATCACCGGAAGAAAAATCACGCAAACGAGTGTTGATGTTCCTGCCAATATTTCGAGCCAGTTTATCACTTCGCTTCTTTTGATTGCCGGAAAACTGGAAAACGGATTAGAAATTAACTTGATTGGCGAAGTTACTTCAAGATCTTATATTGAAATGACGCTGGATATTTTAACCAAATTCGGTATTAAAAATAGCTTCATCGGAAACACGATCAAAGTAGAATCAATCAGCAACCAACAACCAACAACCAACAACTATGAAGTAGAAAGCGACTGGAGCTCTGCCTCTTACTTCTACTCTATTGCGGCTTTGGGAAGAGAAACAATTCATTTAAAAAGCTTCTATCAATCATCCACTCAGGGCGATTCTGCGATTGCTGATATTTATGAACAATTTTTCGGAATTAAAACAACCTTTAACGAAGAAAAGCATCAATTAACCCTTCAACCTGATCCTAATTTTCAGTTTCCTGAAAAAATTGTTTTGGATATGAACAACTGTCCGGATATTGCGCAAACGCTTTGTGTAACAGCAACAGCTTTAAAGATTCCATTTGAGATTTCAGGATTGGGAACATTGAGAGTAAAAGAAACCGACCGACTTTTAGCGTTATATAATGAACTGAAAAAACTGGGTGCAGAAACTGAATTTACGGATTTAACCATCAAGTCAATCAGTTTTAATGAGCCTGAAGAAAATATTATCATCAAAACGTATCAGGATCACAGAATGGCAATGAGTTTCGCTCCTTTTTGCCTGATTAAAGAATTACAGATTGAAGATGAAGATGTTGTGGAAAAATCTTATCCGATGTTCTGGGAAGATCTTTCAAGTATTTTCATTCAATAATTAAAATAAATTATCAAGGAAGTGATCTGAAGAATCAACAAAATTTTTCTTCAGATTACTTCATTCTTTTAACACCAATTTCAATGACAAAGTATTTATTATTCCTGACCTTTCTGGCTCCGGCGTCTATTTGGGCACAATATCTTTTACCTAATGAAGAAATCGTTTATTCGTTTGAAACAAAAGCGGGTAAGAAAATGGTTTTGGCAAAAGACAAGAAAAATCAATATCTGCAATATCGCTTTGGAAGCAAAAATAAAGTAGAAATGAAATATCCTGCTGAAAGGACAAAAGCAAGTTGGAAAAAATTCAAATACAGATCTTATTTCAGAGGCGGCGGCAAGCAAAATTCAGGCATGGAACTGAATTACCTGACGTTTATCAACAACGGCTATACGTATCAGTTGTACAAATCGTATTCTGCGGAAGATTCATCTTACTCAACCGGAATCACAATTTCTGATCCGAAAGGTAAAGAAATCGAAATTTCCGGAATTTACAAATCGATTAAAGGTTGTCTTTGTGATATTCCAGATATTGGATTAGTAGAAATAGAAGATACGGGAGGTTTGTAACTTTTACAATTAAACAGAATAAAAAAATGTAGTCTTTATTAATAAGGACTACATTTTTTTATTTGATTTAACTACGAAAAGCACTGAAATTTTATAACCTATTTAAATTTCTTTTTAACATTAAGAAGTTAAGATTATTTTCTTAAAGACCTTAATAAAAATCAATTTATGGATTTCTTAATCTTATTCAGCTTAAAGACCTTAAAATCTTAATGTTAAAAAAAGAATAAACAAAGTTTATTTTGATTAAGAAATTTAGAACAAGCAATAAAAAGTCTTAAAATTCAATATTTATTATTTCTGAATTCCGTATGCCTTCATTATTTTATTGAAGATGTCCGTATTTTCAAATAATCCAGTAAACTCTTTTGAATTCGGACCATACGCAAAAACACTCGAAGGAATCGAAGTATGATCGTTGGTACTGAAGTTTCCGAATATCCAACCGTTCTGCAGACTTCCGTCAAGAAGCGTTAATCCGCCCGTTTCGTGATCGCCAACGACAACTACCAAAGTTTCTTTATTATCGTCAGCAAATTTCATCGCTTTTCCGACCACATGATCGAAATCCAATAATTCGGTCACCAGTTGTCCCAGATTATTGCTGTGACCGCCGCCATCGGTTTGAGAAGCCTCGATCACCATGAAAAAACCGTTTTTATTATCTTTCAGATTGTTTAATGTAAGATCAAAAGCATCTGAAAGCCAGTTTTCTCTTCCGTCTGTAATCCTTTTTGAAGCCAATGGATCGATCACTAAGGTTCTATTTGCTATTTTATTGACAGATTTCAAATCTTTATAAAAATCAATTTTAGCATCTTTTATTTTTTGAGCATTTTCGGAGTTCAGACCGCTTGTTGGACCACCGATCAGAATCTTTGTTTTAGAACTGATAAAATCTTTTAAAATAGTTTCTGAACTATTTCTGTTGTCCGAATGAGCATAAAAATCAGCAGGAGTCGCATCCGTGATATCTCCTGTGGAAATCAATCCTGAAACCATTCCTTTTTCAGCAATAATATCAGGAATCTGTGCTAAAGCTTTTCCGGATCCGTCAACGCCTACAAAAGTATTTTTTGTTTTTACTCCTGTGGCAAAAGCCGTAGATCCTGGAGCAGAATCGGTAATATACGCGTTAGAAGAATTGGTTTTTGACAATCCGGTGGCTTTCATATTAAAGACATTCAGCTTTCCTTTATTAGCCGTAAAAGCAGCATAATATTGAGGTAAAGAAGTACCGTCCGGAATCAAAAGAATGACATTTTTCACTTTCTTAACCACTCCGTCTGTTTGGTAAGTGGGCGAATACGTTTCGTAGTTTTTTGTATTCTTATAAAAATTTTTCGGAAGGGTTGTTAAGAATTTTTTCAGATCAGGAATATGATCGGTATTGATATAATCCACACCCAGATCAATCAGATTAATCCATGCATTGGTAAAATCCGGAGCGCCGTAGAAACGGATTGCCTTTTTTTGCGCATGGGCATTATCCACCGCTTTTTTGATTGCTAAAGTTTCCTCATCTCGCGGAATACCTTTACCGTTCCATTTAATAAAATCCTGCAGATCGGCACTGAATAATCCTACTCTTTTCAACTCATCAGCCGTATATTTTTGGTTGATGTCGCCATCAAAATACAAATAATTTGGATAATTTTTAAAATCCGAAGGTTTCGGACGACCTCCCGTAATAACGATTTTAACACTTGAACTGTTAGTAATTTCAGGATATTTCTTCAATACATCCGTCAATGCAGCTAAGGTTGTTTTATAATCTTGTTTAACATCTATCAACAATTGCAGTTTTTTATTGGCATCAGGATAAACACTTCCTTTATTCAGCTTAATTTGTTTTGAAATATGATCTAAATAAAGACTTTCCAACGTTCTTTCCGCAGACAGCTCCTTTTCCGAATGTGCCACCCAAAGCTGACCTTTCACTAAAAAAACATCGGCTTCAATAGAACCGAAATCAGCATAATACGCCTCCCAAAACGGAATTTTCTGTTCGTAATCATTGTGTGAATGAGCGTTGTTTACGCTATAATTCAAATAATTCTGTGCCTGATTTTTAGAAAAAACAGCCAGAGCCAATAATGCCCAAATTTTTGCTTGCTTCATATTCTCTGTATAAAAAACCATATCACTACAGAGTTTTCAGTAGTGATACGGTGTATATTAATGCTTTATATTAAATGTTTACCAGCCTTCATTTTGCTTGATGATTCCGTGGCTGTTTACGATTTCGGCCTGCGGAACAGCCCATACATTGTGGATCGCCGGATTGAAGTTTCTCGGAGCCCAAACCTGTTGATTGCTGCTTCCGTGAAGTGCCTGTGCATAAGTAGCCTGCGCATCGCCCCAACGGACAAGATCTCTGTGTCGGTCAGACCATTCGCCTGCTAGCTCGCAACGTCTTTCATGTTTAAGATCAGCCAATGTGCAGCCATTTTTTGCAGGTAATCCGGCGCGGTTTCTGATCATATTAATTTCAATATCTGCATTTTGTCCCAGCATAATTTTAGCTTCCGCTTTTATCAGAATAACCTCAGCATAACGCATGATCGGAACCGAAAGATCGGTACAAGGATAATCCCCGTTGGCACTTACATGACCGCTGCTTAAAGGATATTTAAAGGCATCCATGTATTTGTTGAACTGATAACCCGTTAATGAATTGGTAGAAGTATAGGTTCTCTGCGTTCCGTTAAAAGTAAATGTATCTCCCAACCTCAACAAAGTAACGCTTCTTCTTTTATCATTAGTTTCAAATTCATCATACAACTCTTTTGTCGGCTGAAAATATCCCCAACCGTTATATTCTCCCCAACCTTTATTTTCCAACATTACCCCCGGAAGAATACTTCCCCAAGACGTAAATTTCGGAGTTCCCGGAATAGACCAAATATATTCTGTACTGTAATTATTTTCAGATTTAAAAACATCGGCATAGTTGGCAAGCAAAGCTCTTCCACCCTGCGTCATCACTTCATTGGCGTAATATTCTGCATTCTGATAATCTTTCATAAAAAGATAAACCTTTGCCAGCAATGCCCAGGCCGCCGCTTTATGAGGTCTTCCGTAATCTTTAGCAGGAAGCTCTTCCTGTTTTGGCAATAAATCTGCCGCCTGTTTCAAATCATTGACGATGTAATTGTAATTGGCCATCACATTCGCCGCTCTCGGAATTGGGTTGGGATCCGGCTCCTGAGTTCTGTCAATGATCGGAACGCCTGCTTTTTCATTTCCGTAATTTGAAGCCAGTTCAAAATACATTCTGCTGCTCATGAATAAAGCTTCACCCAAATATTTATTTCTAACCGCGGTTGAAGTCTGAATATTATCAATATTTCTGATCACACGGTTGGCCACACCAATCACAGAGTATCTTTTATTCCATTGTGTTTCCAGATCACCTGCTGCGATATAGTTGCTGCTGAAATTTTTAGCGTTATCGGCTTCACTTCTTGCTCTTCCCGTCACCATATCATCACTCGCATTGATGAACCAAAACAAACCTCTTCCGTAAAATTCGCTGTCGAATAACGGTTTGTACATCGCATTTGCTCCCGTAATTAGATCGTTTTCTGTTTTCCAGAAGCTGGCTTCTGTAGGCGTACCTTCCGGCTGAACATCAAGTTCGCTGGTACAAGATAAAAGCGTGGCTGCCAATCCTGTTGCTATGATTATTTTGTTGAAATATTTCATCTTTTTTTGTTTTAAATCATTATTAAATTATAATCCGGCTTCAATTCCGAAAATAAACGAACGCGCCTGAGGATATCTTCCTGTATCTACTCCATAAGAATCCATTCCCACTTCAGGATCGAAACCTGTGTATTTTGTAATCGTGAAAAGGTTGTTGGTCGTTACATAAATTCGTAATCTGTTGACGTTTATTTTCTTGTAAAGATCTTTAGGCAAAGAATAGCCGATGGTAAGGTTTTTCAATCTTAAATAAGATCCGTCTTCCACATAAAAATCTGAGACTTTAGAATAGTTCCCGCTTGGGTCACCATGCATCAACATCGGAATGTCTGTATTTGTATTTTGCGGCGTCCAGGCATTCAGAATATCTCGGTCCATATTATAATTTTGTCCTGTTCCACCTGGGTTTAACGAAACGAATTTCATCCCGTTAAAGATTTTATTTCCGTAAACGCCCTGAAGGAAAATATTCAGATCAAAGTTCTTCCACGTCATGTTGTAAGACAATCCGTAAGAGAATTTAGGATAAGGGTTTCCGAGGTTTACCATATCGTTATTGTTCAATATTCCTACGTTTCCGTCTTTTTTAAGGAATTTAATATCTCCCGGTTTTGCATTAGGCTGAATTAAATTTCCATTGGCATCTTTATAATTATTGATCTCCTCCTGCGATTGGAAAATTCCTGCCGTTCTATAACCGTAATAAGAATATAATGATTCACCAGTTCTGATACGGGTAGGCTTCAAAACACCTCTCACGCCATTGGTATTGATGAAAATCTCATCAACATCAGCCAATTGCTTCACCGTATTTTTTAGTTGACTAAAAGTAGCACCTACTGAATAGGTAAAATCACCTTTGCTTTTGCTGTTATAATTAATTCCTACTTCATATCCTTTATCCTCAAACAAGCCAGCATTGATGTACTGACTAAGATAAGTAGAAGTACTTGGCAAGCTTACATTGAATACTTGTCGGTTTGATTTTTTAACAAAATAATCAAACTGTAAAGACAAACTATTTTCCAAGAAGGAAGCATCAACTCCGAAGTCTTTCTGATTAGATTCTCCCCATTTTATATCGAAATTCGGCATTATAGTTGCGTAATAGGCAATATTCTGAGAAGGATCTTGTCCGAAAATAATATTGTTCTCTCTTATCATTAAAGGATTGACCGATTGTGGAGTAATTCCCCCAAGGTTTCCTAAAATACCGTAGCTTCCTCTTAATTTTAAATTGGAAAGCCATGAAACTTCATTCAGAAAATTTTCTTTAGAAACAACCCATGCCCCTGAAACAGCATAATAATTAGCAAATTTATTATGTTTGGCAACCAGTGAAGAACCATCCCGTCTTCCCAATACACTCAAAATATATTTTCCTGCGTAATCGTAATTTACTCTCGCCAGATAAGATGTCAAGGTATTTTTAGTTCGATAACTCGTTGCTTCTCTATTGGTATCGGCAGCATTTTGAAGGTGTTGGAAAACCTCAGCTTCACTTCGGAAATCATAAGTTTTTGCCATAAAACCTTCTTCAATATTTTTTTGGAAGGTAAAACCTGCCAGGAAATCAAAATTATGCTTACCTAAAGATATTTTATAAGTAAGGAGCTGCTCGGCAAGAGCAGTTGAGTAATTATTAGACTGATACTCCAAGCTATTCGTATCAAAAATTTTCCCTACTTCCAATACTCTGTAAGTGAAATTCTTTACGTTCCCCAGTTTAAAACTTTGTGAAAAGTTGGATCGGAATTTTAAGTCTTTTGCTAACGTAATTTCAGCATAAGGATTAATTAAAATTTCATGAGTAGGGTTTCTGATGCTGATTCTATTAAGATAAGCCACAGGGTTAATCATATCTCCGTAACCGCCCGCCACGCTGATCGGCAATCCTGAATAAGCTCCTGTTGGAGTATACACCGGAACATTTGGCGGATAGTACATCGCCGCAATCAAAGCTCCCGTATATCCACTTTGAGTATCTGCTGTATTTCCGTCGGAATAATTATAATACATATTTTCTCCGATCGTTAACCAGTCTTTAACTTTATGTTCTGAATTTACTCTGAAATTATATCGTTTTGCCTGTGTATTCAATAAGATTCCTTCTACATTTCTGTGGTTCATTCCGACAAAGAACTTCGATTTCTCGCTTCCTCCGCTTAAATTCACATTATATTCCTGAAGTGTTCCCGTTCTGAAAATCTCGTTCATCCAATCCGTTCTCGTTACTCTTCCGTCGGGATATTTTTCTGCATTAAAGGCCAAAGGTAAACTGCTCAGCTTTCCTGCATTTTCAAAAGCGGCGTGCATCACATCCTGAAATTCAGCCGCATTTAATGATTTTTTAAGTCTCCAGGCTTGGTTGATTCCGTATTTAACATCAAAATCTACCGTCAAGGTTCCTTTTTTTCCTCTTTTAGTTGTAATTAAAATTACCCCTCCGGAAGATCTTGCCCCATAAATGGCAGCAGAAGCATCCTTCAGAACAGAAATATCCTGAATATCATTCGGGTTGATGGAAGGCGTTCCGTTGAAGACTACTCCGTCAATAACGTACAAAGGAGATTCTCCGTTAATACCACCCAAACCACGAATATTCACTCTTGGCGTACCGTTCGGATCTCCACCTTCATTCACCACCGTTACTCCGGGAGCCTTCCCCTGAAGCACTTCTCCCACTCCTGATAAAGATCTTGAACTTAGTTTGTCTAGCGAAGCTTCCGACACCGCTCCGGAAACTTTACTCTTCTTTTGCGTTCCGTAACCCACAACCACAACCTCGTCTATGGATTTTTCTTTTACACTGTCTTGCTTTTGCTGAGACAGCACTATTGGTGAAATAGAAATCGCCCCCAATAATAGCGCCCGACCTGTAAAATAAGAAATTGAAACAGGCATTTTCAGTAAACTCATATCATCATTTTAATTAAGAGGCAAAAATAGATTTCAAGTACCTCAAATGATATTAATTTCACCTTACGTTTTCATTACAAAAACATTAACAAAACCTATCACAACATGCGATTAATAAAGGAATCTCAAGCATTCTTATCCTTTAATAATTCATTAATTATATTTTATTTAATTAATAATTTTTTCTATTATTCAACAGATTCTATTTAACATAATACTCATCTTTATTTTCATCAAAAATATTTTCAGTTTTAAATAAATAACAGAGAGTTCATTTTTCTTTTTTTACATTTGCTAAAAATTAATAGTAAGCTTATATATAAAGCATGAGAGATCAAAAATAATCTCGGAAATTTGCAAAATATATAATTCTAAACAGCAATAAGAATACATGACGATAATCATCACAGGAACCTCATCAGGAATCGGTTTCGTATTAGCAGAATATTTCGGGAAGAAAGGTCATAAAGTATATGGACTAAGCAGAAAACACACCGAGAGCCAGCATTTTCAATCTATTCCGACGGATGTTACAGATAATGATGCGGTTCAGAATGCCATTGCCGAAGTATTGAAAACAGAAACCCGAATTGATGTTTTGATTAACAATGCAGGAATGGGAATGGTAGGCGCTGTGGAAGATTCTACGAAAGAAGATATTCTGAAATTATTCAACCTAAATTTAGTGGGAGCTGTGCAGATGATGAGTGCAGTGATGCCGAAAATGCGTGAAAATAAATTCGGACAAATTATCAATGTTTCAAGTATCGGAAGTGAAATGGGATTGCCTTTCCGTGGATTTTATTCTGCTTCAAAATCTGCTTTGGATAAAGTAACGGAAGCAATGCGATATGAAGTTTACCCTTGGAATATTCACGTTTGCTCGCTTCATTTAGGAGATATTAAAACCAATATTGCTGAAAACAGAGTAAAAACAAAAGTGTCTGAACCTTACAAAAATGTGTTTAATAAAGTATATGCTTTAATGAATTCTCACGTAGGCGACGGAACTGAACCTTTGGAAGTTGCAGAATATGTAGATGCTCTTTTAGCCAAAAAGAAATGGAAAGCACATTATTATTTCGGGAAATTCGGGCAAAAGATCGGAGTTCCTTTGAAATGGATTCTTCCTCAGGGAACTTATGAGAATTTGATGAAGAAATATAATAAACTGGCTTAGTTTCAGTTATTTTAAAAAACTAATTAAAATATATTATTTGAACCATTAAGATTTTATTTAAGAAGTTAAGTTGAATTAAGATAATCATTCTGATTTTTGAAGTCAGATTTAAATTCTTAAGCATAGCAAACTTAATATTCTAAACTCCTTAAATAAAATCTTAATGGTTTAAAAAAATCAAAATTTGAAGTTATTTCTGAAAATATTTTTTGTACTGTTTTGCGTTTTTATTCAGGCGCAGAAGAAGCATTATTTTCTTATAGATTCTGAAACGAAGGTCAAAAAAAAGGTAAAAGATTCTACATCGGCGGTTAAGTTTCTGGATTCATTGGCTCAGAATAATTATTTTTTCACCCAGCTGAAAGACGTAAAAATAAAGGGCGACAGTACCGAAATTTTTTATGATAAAGGAAAAAACTTCAATGAAACATTCGTAAGTATTTCAGATTCTATTTCACAAAGGGTAAAAACGGATAAAGAGTTTTTCACCAAAAATTTAGATTCAACCAAAAAAAGCATCAACAAAGCTTATATAGACGACGGTTTTGCATTCAGCAGAATAAAGTCGAAATACAAAGGTCAGAAAAATGGCTATCCGGTGGTTGAACTGGAAATCAATAAAAACGATAAAAGAAAAATCGATGCTTTTGTGGTGAAAGGTTACGAACGAGTTCCGAAAAGATTCATGAAAAATCTTGAAAAAGAATTTAAAGGAAAAACCTATGACGACAAAAATCTTTTGGCCATAAATAAAAATTTCCAAGGTCATCAGTTTGTTTCGTTAGAACGGCCGCCACAGACGCTTTTCACCAAAGATTCGACGAGTATTTACCTTTTCATGGAGAAGAAAAAAACAAATACGTTTGATGGGGTGATTGGTTTTGGGAACGACAAAACAGATAAATTTACGCTGAACGGAACGCTAAACGTGAATTTTAAGAATATGTTCAATGGTTTTGAAACCGTGAATTTATATTGGCAGAGAAACCCGGACAAAGGTCAGACTTTTGATTTGCAGACAGATATTCCTTATCTTTTTAAATCGAATGTAGGGTTGAATATGAAGGTGAATATCTTCAGACAAGATTCTACTTTTGCCAATGTAAAAGCACTTCCGGCATTGTATTATCACATGAACAGCCGAAATAAAATCGGGCTTCGAGGTACTTTTGAAAGTTCGAGTATTATAGATACGCTGTACGTTCAGGGGAAAGATTATAACAAAAAAGGAATCGGGATCTGGTTTGAAATGGTCGATCCCACGGATATTGATCTGTTTTTATATAAAACAAAGATCAGTGCCGGATATGATTATCTGACAACAACGTATACGAAAGACAATATCAAAGCGCCACAAAATCAGTTTTACTTTTTCGGGGAGCATAATTATCACATCAACGGAAATCATTTCTTAAATATAAAAGGAGAAGGTGCGATGATGGATTCTAAAATTGATTTTTCAGCCAACGAATTATATCGTTTCGGAGGTTGGAATTCGATGCGGGGTTTCAATGAAAATTCCCTCGCCGCCGATTTTTATTATTATGGAAGTTTAGAATATCGTTACCTCATCGGAAATCAGGCCTTCTTTGACGTTTTCGGACAATATGGGCAGCTCAATAACAAATCTTTGAATGTAAAACCTAAGCTCTACAGCGTTGGGCTTGGTTTCAATTTCTTCATTCCGATTGGCTTGATGAGTTTCCAGCTCTCGAATGGTAATGAGTTTGGAAACCCTTTTAAGTTTAATGATATAAAAATCCATTGGGGAATTCTGAGTAGATTCTAGCCGGAAAGTCACTTCAATACTATATATAATATTATTTAAAAAAGCGAAAAATTTTTGAACTTATCATCATTTTTGCGATTATTATTTCATTAAATTTTATCTTTAGCTTATCATAAAATCATATTTTTATGTTAATAAAACCTTAAAACCCAAGTAATAATGCAGGTCTAAATTTGCCTTCAAAAAAATGAAGAAGACTTTAGCTACTTTTGCAGTTTTTTTACTCCCCCTTTATCTTACTGCCCAAGAAATTAACATTTCCGGAAATGTAAAATCCGAAAACGGCTCCAGTGTTTCTGGGGTGAGCATCACCGATAAAAACACCGGAAAAACAGCTACTACAGATGCCAATGGTAATTTCACCATCTCTGCCAACCCGAAAGATATTCTTGAATTTTATTCACCTGAATTTTCGATGTATACGGTAGAAGTTTCCAACAGAAAAAACTATTCTGTTGTTCTGAAGAAAGTATCTGAGAAACAAATTGAAGGCGTAGTAATTACCGCATTGGGAATTGCTAAAAAGAAAGAAAAGATAGGATATTCTACTCAGGAAGTCGGAACCAAACAATTTGAAACCATCACGACACCGAGTATCGGGAACTTATTTTCCGGACAGGTTGCCGGTCTGAACGTTTCTAACCCAACAGGAATGCAGCAGTCTCCTGAATTTACTTTGAGAGGAAACTCAAACTTAGTTTTCGTGATCGACGGGGTGATTGTAGAAAAAGAAGTTTTCCAGAATTTAGATCCCAACAACATCGATAATATCAACGTATTGAAAGGAGCAACCGCTTCTGCCCTTTACGGATCGAGAGGAAGATATGGTGCTGTTTTAATTACGACAAAAAGTGCTAAAAAGAAAGGTTTCTCTGTAGAATTTTCTCAGAACACGATGATCACAGGAGGTTTTACCAATCTTCCGAAAACGCAGACAGAATACGGAAACGGTTCGCACGGAAAATATGAATTCTGGGACGGTGCCGATGGTGGTGTAAACGATGGTGATATGATCTGGGGACCGAAATTTGTTCCCGGAACTACAATTGCCCAATGGAACAGCCCGATCAGAGACAGACAAACCGGAGAGGTGATTCCGTGGTACGGAACGGTTGCCGGAAGTATGTACAATGATAAATCGAGATACGAAAGAGTACCAATCGACTGGGAATATCATGATAATTTAAAAACCTTCATGAAACCAGCAGTTATCAACAATAATAATTTCTCCATCAGCTACAGAAACAATAAAGATGTTTACAGGCTTTCGGGAAATTTTATGAATTATGATGATAGAATTCCCGGAGCTTATCTTCAGCGATATGGCGTTAATTTTTCATCAGAAAATCATATTACCGACAAATTAATTTTCAATACTAAATTTAATTTTAACCAAACCTTTACTCCAAATATTCCAAACTACGACTACAACCCGAGTGGTCACATGTACACCATTCTGATCTGGATGGGAGGCGATGTAAACGGAAAAGACCTGAGAAATCACCTTTGGGTTCCCGGTCAGGAAGGCAGAACGCAGGCTAACTGGAACTACGCATGGTACAACAACCCTTGGTTTGGATCTGAATATTATAAAAATAAAAACAGAACCAATATCATCAATGCGCAAACCAGTTTAGAATATAAAGCAACACAGGATTTTTCGATAAAAGGAAAAATGTCGATTGTTGAAAATCATAATAAACAGGAGATTTTCAGTCCGTATTCTTATTTCAATTACGATGCACCGAGAAGTGGCGGATATATTCTGAATGATACTAAAACCTGGAACCTCAATTATGATGTTTTAGCGACCTACAAAAAGAAAATTTCGGATGATTTCGGATTTACAATCAACGCAGGAGGCTCTGGTTTTTATTATAAAAACAATCTCAATAAAGCTTCCACAGACGGTTTAATAATTCCGGAGGCTTATAATTTTGATAATTCCATTGGGGCAATAAAAAATTATACGTATTTAAAAGAAAAATTAATTTACAGTGCCTATTCAACGATTGATATCGATTTATTCAATGCTTTCTTCATCAACGTTTCTGGGCGTAACGACTGGTCTTCTACCCTTCCGAAAGCCAACAGATCTTACTTCTACCCTTCTGCTTCGGTAAGTGCGGTGATCTCTAATTTGGTTAAAATGCCGGAATCTATTAATTTATTAAAACTTTCTGCTTCATGGGCGAAGGTGGCCTATGATTTCCAGCCTTATTCCATCAGAAATTATTATCAAAACAACAGCGGAATTGCTTACAACGGAAACCCAACTTTCCTGTATCCGAAAATTTTAAATGTTGAAAATACATTAAAACCTGAACAGACAAAATCTTATGAATTGGGGCTAAGTGCAGGTTTATTTAACAACAGAGTGACGTTGGATGCTACCTACTTCAGAACATTAGATTACAACAATATCCTTGAATTCCCAAGTGCTGAATCTTCAGGTTTCACGTCTCAATATGTAAACGGGAATGAATATACAACTAAAGGTTTTGAAGTTTCATTAGGCTTGGTTCCTGTGAAAACAGCCAATTTTACATGGAGATCGTTAATCAACTGGAGTACTTATGAACAGAAACTGACATCCATCTACGCAGGAATGCCGAATTATAACAATATTAAATTGGGCGAAAGAATGGACAGCTATTACGATACCACGTGGCAAAAATCTCCGGACGGAAAAGTAATTCTGAATGCCGATACGGGAATGCCAACGAGAGCAACCACACCTACCAACTTAGGACATTTTGCGCCAGACTGGACTTTTGGTTTCAACAACACCTTCAAGTATAAAAAATTATCATTAAACATCGGGATCGACGGAAGCATAGGTGGTGTGATGAGGTCTCAGGTAGTTGAAAAAATGTGGTGGGGCGGAAAACATCCGAATTCTACCCAATACAGAGATTTGGAATATGCCAATCCGGGAACGTATTATTTTGTACCGGATGGGGTAAATTACAATGCTACAACAGGCGGTTATACTCAGCACACCAAAGCAATCAGCTTCCAGACGTGGGCACAGAATTATCCTTATCAGGCAAGAGTAACAGAGGATGAAAATGAAATGTTTGCCAATGTTTTCGACAGAACTTTTATCAAGCTGAGGTCTGTTGTGTTAGAATATGATTTTTCTTCATTATTAAATCCAAAAGGAATGATCAAAGGGTTCACCGCCAATATTTCAGGATACAATTTGGCGATGTGGAAAAAATCTAAAAACCTTTATTCAGATCCGGATTTCAAAATCGGAAATGTAGAAGATGGCTCAGGAAACGATATTCAGGATCCTTCGAGCAGATGGTTCGGAATCGGGTTTAATCTTAAATTTTAATTAAAAAGCATTTAATCAACATGAAAAATAGTATAAAATCATTATTTGTTGTCGGATTATTGGCCTTAACTTCTTGTGAAAGCAGCCTGGACACTATCAATGAAAATCCAAACGATCAGGCAAGCATTGATCCTAAATTTCTTTTAACCTATGTTTCAAAAGATGCCTTTCAGGTAAATGGTGATAATATGTACGCCTCCCGAATGCTGATCGGAACAGATGGGGAAAATGTCTATCAATATATGAAATGGAATACCACTTCTTTCGGAATCTACTCTACAGGTCTTTTGAATACGGTGAAAATGATGGAAGAAGCAACGAAGATCAATAATAAAAACTATCAGGCGATCGGGAAATTTTACAGAGCCTATTATTTTTATAATTTAAGCTTAAAATTGGGAAGCATTCCTTATACGGAAGCGGTAAAAGGAGAATCGGGAATCACTCAGCCTAAATATGACAGTCAGGAAACGGTAATGTCCGGAATTTTATCTGAATTAAAAGAAGCCAATGATCTCATCAATACCACCGATAAAATTGAAGGCGATATTATATACAACGGCGATGCGACGAAATGGAAAAAGCTGATTAACTCTTACCGTTTGAAGATTTTACTTTCACTTTCTAAAAAAACAACAGTTGGAACTTACAATATTGCCACAGAGTTTGCGACCATCGCAGGAAGTCAGCCTTTGATGTCCTCAATTACCGATAATGGCGAGCTGAAATTTGCCGATGCCGCGGACAGCAGATATACGATGTTCAACAACAGCGGTTACGGATCGAGTTTGTATATGGCAGATTATTTTATTAATATGTTCAAAGACAGACAAGACCCTCGTTTATTCACTTTTGCCGCACAAACTACCGGAGCCAAAGAAGCAGGAAAGCCCCTTACAGACTTCACAGGTTACAACGGAGGAAATCCTACTTCATCATATTCTGATAATGCCGCCTTGATTACGGCTAAAAATATTTCTAAAGTAAATGACCGCTTTTACAAAGATGCAACCAATGAACCTTCGAATATTTTAAGCTATTCTGAATTAGAATTTATCATGGCAGAAGCTTCCGCAAGAGGTTGGATTACCAGCTCTCCAAAAACGCATTATGACAATGCCATTAAAGCCAACTTTACTTTTTATCAGACCTATGTAAAAAATCCGAATCAGTACTTTGCAGGTTTTGATGTAAATCAATATTTGGCAACTCCGCTGGTTGTTTATAATACTTCGGCTTCTTTGCCGAATCAGTTAGAGAAAATTATGACCCAGAAATACATGACGATGTTTCATCAGGGACAATGGACTTCCTATCAGGATTATTTAAGAACAGGATATCCCAATTATCCTTTACAGACCGGAGTTTCAGCACCATTCAGATTCAGATATCCACAGACCGAATACAATTACAACAGCAGCAATCTTCAGTCGGCATTAACCTCTCAATACGGAGGAAATGATAATATCAATTCAAAACCATGGTGGTTACAGTAAAACGTGGAACTTTGTTTAAAATTTAATAAATATTTTCAAACATTAAGAAATTAAGATTTTAAATAATTTATACTTAAAAATCTTAAGAAAATCAATTTATTGATTCTTAATTCTTAGCACTATATAAATTTCTTAAATCCTTAATGTTTACCTGGAAAACAAACTTCGTTTATTAAGATTAAGAAAATTGAGATTATAATTTTTAAGCAGAGAATAAATAATTTTAATATTAAATAAAAGAAATCGCAAGAAAAACCTCTTAACTTGCGGTTTCTTTATTATTATGATTGGATATGAAAAGAAGAGAATTTTTAGAAAAATCGAGTTTGCTTTTAGCAGGATTGGGAACTTCTACCATGCTGCACCCATCTATTTTAAAGGCATTAGCAATAGAGCCAGATGCTCAGTCTACCTTTTATGATGCCGAGCATGTGGTGATATTGATGCAGGAAAACCGTTCTTTCGATCACGCTTTCGGCGCATTGAAAGGCGTGAGAGGATTTTTAGATCAAAGAGCTTTTAAAAAAGAAGATGGGCATTCCGTTTTTTTTCAAAAAAATGATGATGGAAAATATGCTGCTCCGGCTCGTTTAGATTTAAGAAATACAAAAGCGACGTGGATGAGTTCGCTACCGCATTCATGGGACAATCAGCAACATGCGCTGAACAAAGGTAAATTTGATAAATGGCTTCAGTCGAAAGCTTCCGGAAATAAAGAGTATAAAAATATTCCGCTGACGTTAGGTTATTACAACCGCGAAGATCTGCCGTTTTATTATCAGCTGGCGGATGCTTTTACAATTTTCGATCAATATTTCTGTTCATCGTTAACGGGAACCACGCCCAACCGACTTTTTCTTTGGTCGGGTACACTTCGTGAGCAGCAAAACGGTAAAGTGAAAGCCAATGTTTATAATGAAAATATAGATTACGATAAAGCAAAACAGGCGAAATGGAAAGCTTTTCCTGAAATTTTAGAAGAGCAAAATGTTTCGTGGAAAATTTATCAGAATGAAATCAGTCTTCCAAAAGGAATGAATGGCGAGGAGGAATCTTGGTTGAGTAATTTCACCGATAATCCGATTGAATGGTTTTCAAAATTTAATGTAAAATTCTCGAAAGGGTATCATGAGAATATTCCGAATATCATTTCTCAATTAAAGAAGGAAATCGAGAAAAACCCTAAGGAGAAAGAGCGATTGGAAGGAATAATCGCTGAGCTCAACCGTGATTTGGAAGAATATAAACCTGAGAATTTTGCCAAACTTTCTCAGAAAGAAAAAAATCTACACGAAAAAGCATTTACCACCAACATCAACGATCCTGATTATCATCAAATTGAAATAGGAAAAGATGAAAACGGTGAAAGACTGGTTGTTCCGAAAGGTGATGTTTTGCATCAGTTCAGAAAAGATGTTGAGGATAAAAAGTTGCCGTTGGTTTCATGGCTGGTGGCTCCTGAACATTTCTCCGATCATCCAAGTTCGCCGTGGTATGGCGCATGGTATATTTCTGAAGTGTTGAATATTTTAACCAAAGATCCTGAAACCTGGAAAAAGACTATTTTCATTATTAATTATGATGAAAATGATGGCTATTTCGATCATGTTTTGCCTTTCGCACCACCAATGAACCCAAGTCAACCTGTTGATCTGAACGGAAAAGAAGGTGTGGAATATGTTGATAAAAGCCAGGAATATATGTCGAAAGAAAATTTGAAAGATTACGAAAAAGTTGAAGGAACAGTTGGTTTAGGTTATCGGGTTCCGATGATCATTGCTTCGCCCTGGACGAAAGGAGGGTTTGTGAATTCAGAAGTTTCGGATCATACTTCGGTGTTGCAGTTTTTAGAAAAATTTATTCAGAAAAAATATAAGAAAGACGTAAAGATTGATAATATCAGTGATTGGAGAAGAGCAATTTGCGGAGACTTGACATCTGCATTTAATTCATCAAGCGTAAAAATTCCGCAGATGAATTATTTAAATCAAAAAGAGTATGCTAAAACGATCAATTCTGCAAAAAATAAACCTGTTCCTCAATTAAAATGGTATGCAGAAAATGAATTGAACAATAATTTACTGGAAATCCAGGAAAGAGGTTTAAAACCATCCAATTCACTTCCTTATCATTATGAAGTGAATCTTGAAAACGGCAACATTAAAATGAGCAATTTGGCTGAGGTAGGCGTTCCGTTATTGATTTACGACCGAACACAATTTAATTCGGACAACTATCACTTTTCTTATGCTTTATATGCTAAAAAAGAATTGTCACACGCTACAAATTCAGGGAAATATGATTATGAGGTTTTAGGACCAAACGGCTTTTACAGAAACTTTAAAGGCGAAAATACGCCTGAACTAAAAATATCGTTTAAAGAAATTTCTTCTAAAAATGAAGTTGAACTTACATTTAAAAAATTCGGCAAAAATACTACTGAATTAACGATTGAAGATTTTTACCTTAAAACGCAAAAGAAAATTTCTTTAAACAAATCGGAAGAAAAAATCACAATCAATTTAGATAAAATGAAAGGTTGGTATGATCTAAAACTAATTTCAGGAACTCATATCTGGTATTTTGCAGGAAGAACAGAATCTGGGAAACCAACTGTTTCCGATCCGCACTGGGCATAGTTTTTTAAAAAAAAATTTCAAGAAAAATAAATTTAAGCCTTATACAAAACTGTGTAAGGCTTTTTTGGTGAATTGATTCTAATCATAAATTTAATATATATCTTTTTAATAATTATGTAAAAATCATTTATTCTCAATAACATTAAGATATTGAGGTTGAATGTATAAGCATAAAAAAATACTGTTAAAATATTTCATATTATATTGATTTTTATTAACTTCACCTCACCAAATAACAATAATAACATGAAAAAATTAAAATTCACATTAGCTATGTCTTTAGCTGCTGTAGCTTTCTCTGCTACACTACATGCACAAGACACCAACACAGACAATCACACGATAACGATTTCTATTCCGGAAGTAGCATTGGTAGACATTGAGCCTGCTGCTACCAAAAACATCACTTTAGGATTCACAGCCCCTACAGAAGCCGGACAGCCTATCGTAGCAAATGCGGCCAATACCACGCTTTGGCTTAATTATTCTTCTATAAAATCTGTTGCAGACCCTACGCGTAATGTATCTGTAAAGCTTAACGCTATTATTCCGGGGATTGATATTCACGTAACTGCGGCAGCGGCTACAGGTTCCGGAGGAGGAACTTTGGGAACTCCGTCTGCTCAGCTAACGTTGAGCGCTGCAGACCAAACCATTATCTCAGGAATCGGAAGTGCTTACACAGGAAATGGAGCCAATAACGGACATAACCTTACCTATGCTTTAGCTCCCGGAAGTGGACCTGGCGGTGTAGCGGTATATGCAGATTTACAGGCAACTGCAACTACTGTAGCGACGGTTACGTACACTATTTCGGACAACTAACTGTCCCAATTTCATCTTTAATTACAGGCAAGAAGAAATCGCATGACGTTTCTTCTTGATCTTGTATTGCTATCGATTTAACTCCAAACTTTACATATATTATGATAAAGCGTATATTCCTATTGCTCACTTTCATCCTTCAATTTAGTTTTTTGAAGGCAGGAATTGTGGTTCTCAATGGGCTTTCCCACACTTATAAAGTAGAAAACGGAAAGGTTTATAAAGGAAAAATTGCTTTAGAAAATACAAGCAGTCAACCGCAAAACGTAAAAATTTTCCTTCAGGATTTTAGTTATAAATCGGATGGAACCATTAATTATTCTACGCCGCATACCAATGATCGAACTAATATTGATTGGATAAAATTCAATACGAATTTAGTAACACTTAAAGGAAAAGAAAAAACAGAGATTTATTATGAAATCACTATTCCTAATAAAATTTCTGAACCCGGAAGTTACTGGAGTGTGATTATGGTAGAACCTGTGGAAGATATTAAGCCCAATGACAATAAACAAGGAGTAAATATTACCTCGATTGTAAGATATGCCATTCAGGTAATCACAGATTTTGATACTGAAAAAGCAAAACCTAATCTTAAATTTGAAAGTGTAAAAATTGATAAAGAGGAAGGAATAAAAGTTGCCAAAATTGCGATTGCCAACAATGGTAATCTGTATTGCAAACCTTCTGCTACCTTAGAAATTTATAATCGAAAAAACGGAGCCAAGATTGGAACTTTTACCAGTCTTGAAATGGGTTTGTTGCCTCACACCTCCAAATCGTTTCTTATCGACATCAGCAAAGTACCGCCCGATAAATACAATGCGGTGATTATTGCCACAGATGAAAACGAAAATGCCTTCGCCCTGAATGTGGAACTAGAAATAAAGAATGATTAAAATTTGGACTTTATATATTTCTTTATTATTCCCTGTACTTACTTTTTCCCAACAACAATCGAGAGAAATTGTTACTAAAAAAGATAGTCTGCTACCGGGAACGTCTACCTCTATTTCCTTTATTTTAGAAAATTCAAGTTCAGAAAACAAAAAATTTACGATTGAAGTAACCACTTCCAATCCTAACATTATTCCGATTTTATCTAAAAGTGAATTCAATATTTCTGCTGGTGAAAGCAAATCTTATATTGTTCCACTAAGAATTTCGGCAGAAGCGCCGCAAGGAATATATTCTGTGATTATCTATGGAACCGATCAAGCGAATGGTAACCGCTTTACCAAAAAGGAAAATATTATTATTTCCGGAAGCAGAAAACTTTCCGTGACAGCGCTTGATTCGCCAGAATTTATAAGAGCCGGTGAAACCATTCAGGCATCATTTATAATAAAAAATGGTGGAAATATTGTGGAAAACCTTATTCTAGAAAGTAAAAATGCCATCGTAGATCATGTACCCAATCTTATGATGCAGCCGGGCGAAACAAAAATTATCAGCATTCATAAAACAACGAATGCAGAACTCGGACAAAATGAATATCAAAATTTAAACCTTTCGGTGTATTCACGAGAAAACCCTACAGAAAATCAATCTGTTTACGTAAGTACAAAGATCATTTCTGTAAAACCTGTGGAAGACGATATTTATCACAGACTTTCTGTTGCCGCTTCTTTATCTTTTATCGGAATGCATAATATGGGAATGTATCAGGATGGCTTTCAGGGAGAAATTTATGGAAAAGGAAGTCTGGATAAAGACAATAAAAATAATATTGAATTTCATGCCGTCACAGAAAATCCTGTAGAATTCAACTCCTTTACACAATATGAAGAGTATTTTATCAATTATAAACGAGACAATTTTTTTGTTCATCTAGGAGATAAAAATTATTCAGCATCTTATTTAACTGAATTTGCAAGATATGGTCGTGGAGCCGAAATTAGATATGATTTCAAGAAATTCAGTTTGGGAGGTTTTTATAATCATCCGAGGTTTTTCAGAGATATTAAAGATGAATTTAATGTGTATTCCACTTTTAAAATTCGAAAAGAATCGGAAATAATGGCAGGTTATCTTCATAAAATTCCGAGATCGGGAGAGCTTAATTACGGAACAATTCGACTGGATTCAGAAGCTCATCTTCCTTATGCTACAGGAAAATTTAAACTCACAAAAAATATAACCGTTTCGGGAGAATTAGCATACAGCAAAACAAAAGAATTAGAAGGCAGTGCTTACATGGCGCAAGCTCAGGCCACTTTTGACCGATTGAATGGAAATGTGATGTATATGAGAGCCAGTCCGCAATTTGCAGGATACTTTACCAATACAAGCACGTTCAACGGAAATTTACAATATAGAATTTCTAATAAACTGAATGTTTTTGCAAATTACATGCGGGATGCAAGAAATTTTCAACGTGATACTTTATTTCTTGCTGCCCCTTACAGAAATTTTCTCCAATATGGTTTACAATATAAATATCATTCAACGGGATCGGTAATGCTTTACAACGGATTTCAAAAATATCAGGATCGTTTAGAACCCAAACAATTTGATTATTATGAGCGCTTTTTTAAAGTAAGTTTAGATCAAAAAATCGGAATTTTTAATGTAAATCTAGAAGGGCAATTTGGTAAAACTGAAAATTACCTCACAGGATTTACTGGAAATACTAGTTTTTATACCGCTAATTTAGCTTTTGAAAAGTTTAGAACTTCCTTTACTATTTTTACCAGCTATGCCATTACTTCTCGCTATCAATTAGAAAATCAAAGGCAAATTTATTATGGGGCAAGAATTATCAGCAGGCTTTCGGATAAAACAAATTTCAGTCTTTTTTATCAGAATAATTATATGCCCGAAGAATATTTTAAAGATCGAAATCTTTTTGAATTGCTTTTTCATCAACAGATTTTTCCGGGAAATGAATTGGATCTTTCGGGAAGATATTCACTTCAGCGCGGAGAATTGGGAAATAAAGATTTTATATTTTCCCTTCGATATACGTTAAGAATGCGGATTCCTGTTCAGAAAATTGCTGAGTATACAACGCTTTCGGGAAATATTGGCAACTTAGGCGTCAAAAAAACGGAAGGTATTAAGCTGATGTTGGGAAGCTATCTTTCGGTGACGGATAAAAATGGAAATTATGTATTTAAAAATATCATTCCGGGAGATTATTATCTTGAAATAGACCGTTCTACAACCCAAATTAATGATATTACCAATGTTTCTTTGCCAGCATCTGTACACCTTAACGAAAAAGAAAATATTTTCAATTTCGGTTTGACAACAGCTTCGAGTATTGAAGGAACCGTTCAGTTGAGTGAAAATGAAAATCAATACAGCTTCGCAAAATTTCCTCCTAACCGCGATAAAAAGAAAAAAGAAAGCATCATTATTGAAGCAACGAACGGAGATCAAACCTATCGAAAAATAGTTGTGATTGGAGATGCTTTCGATTTTACCTATTTAAGACCCGGAAACTGGAAAGTAAAACTCTATAGAAACGGTCTTGATAAACGCTATAAAATATCCGCTGAAAATTTTGAATTAAACTTGAAACCTTCTGAAAAACAAAACATAACTATTCATATCACCAAACAACAAAGCGAAATAAAATACCAACAGGAAAGCATAAAAGTAGGTTATAATGAAATAAAGAAGAAAAAATGAAAGTAATTAATCATTTAATAGTAATAATTTCCTGTTTGATGTTTCATTTTACCTCTTCGCAAACCACAGGAAACAGAACGGTTACGGTAACGTTACCCATTGTCACTTTATTAGATATTGAGCCTGCCGGAACAATCGCCATGAATTTCACTGCGCCTACCGAAGCGGGACAACCATTGGTAGCACCAACCGCCAATACAACAAAATGGATTAATTATACTTCTGCTATTGCTTCAGGAGGCCTTACCAGAAGAGTAACTGCATCTGTAAACCAAGTTATCCCCGGAGTTGATATCAGATTACAAGCTGCCGCAGCTGCGGGATCGGGAGGTGGAACCTTGGGAACTCCCACCGCTCAGGTTACATTAACGACAACAGCAGTCAATATTATCACAGGAATTGGGGGAGCTTTTACAGGAAATGGCGCCAATAATGGGCACAGGTTGACAATCAGCCTTATCGTAAATAATTATGCCAACTTGAATACACGAGCCAATACTCCTGTTGTAATAACCTACACCATCACGGAATAAAATTTATAAAATGAAATTTAGATCAACATATCGCCCCATAATATTATACATTTTTCTACTGATATTCTTCGGTAGCCATTATAAAGCGCAGACCATAACTGTAACAGGTAATAATTGGGCACCCACAATTCCATCTATTACAGAAGCTGGAAGTAATTATGCCGGAATTTATGAAAGTGCAACCAATCAAGTAATACTTGCTGTAAGCGTTCCCCTATTATTAGGAACAGGGAGAGTTTCTGTACATTATGAAGCTAACCCAACCTGGAATAGCTCATTAATTTTATCCGGAAAAAGAACAAATAACGGAACGACAACTTGTGCTTTGTGCTCGATTACTGGTGGAACAGCTTATCAGACAATTACCCAAACTGCGATTGAGCTATTTCGGATACAAGCTATTTTAGCCCTAGGTTCTTATACGGGGATAAATATTCAACTACAATTAAGCGGCGTTTCGGTTACCATTCCAGCAGCAACGTATAGCAGCCGTGTCGTTTTTACTGTTGGACCTTAACTCAAACAAAAAAAATTCCTTCCCATAAAAATGAAAAGGAATTAAAAAGTTTATAGTTCCACTATTATGCTCTTAATGCTTTGCCCACCACAATGGTGTTAAAACGGCATCTTCACCTCCGAGTAACTGTACGGCTTTAGAATAGCCATTTGGATCTGAGTTTCGGAAAGAACTAGGATATCTTAATCGTTGAGGAAAATTCTTAATGGAATTCGTCATATAATTTCCAGAATTAATATTAGGTAAATTCACCAACGGAGTTTCAATAGCAGGATTTTCAAAAAACGGAAGTCCCAATCTTCTTTGATCATTCCATGATTCTAAAGGAAGCCAAGGAACATTCGCCAAATATTTTTGAGTAATAATTTTTGTTAGCTTATCATTTTTAAATGTACCGTTCTTATAAATAGTATTTACCGGATAGTTAACTGCTACGGAAACCAAATTATTTGTTGCCGGATCTTTATATTGCATCGTATGTGTTGCTCCAGGTTCTGTTGTGTGTGAATAGGACACAGAAGTACCATCTCTGTTATAATCCGTCGAGTTTATATATTGACCATAAAATTGAGAAACACCATTATAATTAAAACTATCTTGTATTCCTTTATTATAAGCTGCTACGTCACTCATTGGTGTTGACCAACCTTTTAAAGCAGCCTCGGCAATTAAGAAATAAGACTCCCAGCTTGCAAAAAATATTCTGGAATTTGTACTTTCTCGATATTGTTTACCCAAGGCAGGAGCTCTTCCAATTAATCCTCTTAATCCATTTCTCTGTCCTTTTACTCCCCAGTTTCCTATTGTAAAGGCATTCCAAGTATTTACTGTATTAATTGTAGTAGTACTGTTATTAGCAAATGTAAGAGTTCCAGAATTTGTTGTTGCATCATTGGTGTACGAGGGATAATAGGAATAAATAGGACTTGAAAAATCTCCAGGAATATAAAATGTTTTATAAGCTCTAGGATCTATTTTATTAGGAAGGCCATCTAGCCAATATCCTGCAGAAGGATCATTTGTAAGAGTTGTAAATTGTTCACTATACTTTACTCCGATATAATTATCTGCTCTTATGGCAGACGCCTGAGATGCGGGTAACTGGCTTGTAGAATTTATACCTCCTAAACCAATATATAAATTATTTAACGTTGCGGATAAGAGTTGCGGATTCCATTCTCTGGACATTACTCCCGTTAATGCGTCCCAGCCCGGTTTTTCAGCAATAGAAAAATTATCTGCACTGGTACTTATAAACATATTGGAATTAGCTGCTGCTTCAAATTCTGTTTTAGCTTTTGCGGGATCTACTTCAGAAATTCTCATGGCAATTCTCATACGCATTGAATTGCCATATTTTACCCATTTAGTCCAATCCATTTTAAATGCCATATCATATTTAGCAATGTTATCTCCCGGAATAGGTTGGTTAAGATCCATTTTGGCAGTAGCATCTTTTAGTTCATCTAAAATATAATAATATATATCTTTTTCAGAATTGAAACTAGGGTTTGATCCTTTAAAAGCCAAAATAGGTTGTGGCCCGAAATTATCGGAGAATTCACTCATTAAATAAGCTCTCCAAATACGTGAAGCCTGAATTAAATTATCATAATATGGCTGAGAATTTCCACTTGCTTTTTTTTCATTAGCGACTTCAATGGCTGTATTTGCATTATTCAACCACTCGGAAATATATTTCCAATACTCTACCGACCAAGAATCATTATCTGTAGCCCCAGCAATTCCCGTTGAAAGGTGTTGTCTTGCGGCAGTTTTCCAGTATAAGACAAAAACTCTTTCTGCAATATTAGGATCTTGCTGAGCTCCCAAGATAGAATTATTTAAAAAGTACTGAGGTTCTACTTGGTTAACATTTGGAGATAATGGATTTACATTAATTTCTTCAAAGTCATTACATCCTGACAAAGCAATACATGCAATTAAACTAGGAATTATATATTTTTTCATTTTAATCATGTTTTTTTATTAAAAGCCTAAAGTAAGAGTAAATAGATAAGATCTCATTGTTGGAAATGCAAAGTTTTCAAATCCTGTTGCATTAGAACTAATTGCAAAAATAGATTCGGGATCTATGCCTTTCGATTTACTGTAAATCATCCATACATTATTTGCAGTAAATGCAACTTTAGCAGATTTAAGTGCAAAATTTTGGAACAATTCTTTCGGAAAAGCGTAAGAAAGCTGAACATTTCTTAACCTAATATTGGTCGCATCATATACATTTTGCTCAGTAATACCTAGGTTCCCGCTATGTATCGCCGTCCAATAATCCTGTTGGCTTACCTCTACATTATTTTGAGTGTAGTTTCCGTTGCTACCCACTACTCCATCTACTACAAAATTATCACGCTTTCCTCCCGGAGCAGTATCAGCAGCTAAACCTGTACGTTGAAGTGCAGCCTGAGTTCCTGAGAAGAATTTACCTCCAATTCTTCCATCAATTTGAAAAGACAATCCTATATTTTTATAAGAAAAACTATTGATAAATCCGAATAAAGCTCTTGGAGTTTGATCTCCCAAAAAGTAAGGTCCTCTGTCGATCTGTGGCAAGCCATTAGCTCCTAAAATAAGTTTCCCGTAAAAAGGACTATTGGTATCCTGAACTCTTAAAAACCTCGATCCATAAATAGCTCCGTATTTTCTACCAACTTCTGCAAATACTGCTATATCATCAAAACCAGCTAAAGGATATTTCAGTACCTCTCCATCTAGTTTATCTATTGTATTGTTATTTTTAGAGAAATTAATATTAGCATTCCAAATAAATTTTTCATTTCGTATGATATCGGAATTTAGTACCACTTCAATACCTCTATTTCTTATAAGTCCAGCACTGATTTTTCTATTGTCATAACCAGAAAGTGGGTTCATAGGAAGGTCTAGTAACTGATCTTCTGCACGTGAATTATAATAACTGAAATCTATTGAAACTCTATTGAATAGTTTTATATCAGCTCCAACTTCGAATATTTTTAGGCTTTCATTCCCTAAGTTAGGATTATAAAGCGTTTTCTGTCTTTCAGCAATAATATTTCCATTAGGATCTCTTTTTATAATATAGGTATTATAAAGCTCATAAGGATCTAGAGAATTACCAGTAATAGCATATGATGCCCTTAATTTTGCAAAACTTAAAATCTTAGATTTTTTATTTGCTAGTTTTTCTATCATATCGGTTAAAACCAAAGAAGTACTGATAGAAGAATAGTTATAGGAACGTTTTTCTATACTTAATGTAGAAGACCAATCATTTCTGAATGTTCCGTTGATAAACCAGAAATTATCATAATTAATCTCTCCGGAAGCAAAAGCAGAATTTATTTTTTTATTTAAAATAACTTCCGAATTTAAAGGGTTACCATCTGAATTATTAATATTAAATAAATTAGGGGCTACTAGTTTAGGAGCAGAAAGATATATCGCATTTGTTCTAGATTCCATCATTTGCCCATATACGGAAAGTGAAGCATTCCATTTTCCAATAATATTATCTTTTTTAGCATTAATGCTGGCTATATAATTATTTTCGTAAAATTTTTCCTGACTGGTATTATATGAATTATCTAAACTTGAACCCGTCCACGTTCTCGAATTAGCCGCTAGAGAATAAATATCAGTTCCTAGTCTTGTATCTGCACTTAGCCAATCATTAAATTGATACTTCAAATAACCACTTGCTATAAATCTATCTTTCTTATCTTCATTCAATCTATTATATGCTGCCCAATAAGGATTAATTCCATCATTATTCAACCATATTTGCTTAACATTATTTTGGGTCATCCCTTCCTTATAATCAGTAATATTAACGTCTCTTGGTAATAACAAGACATTTGGATAGTAATTACCCGCTCCTTGTCCTCCCGAAGGTCTATTATTAACATTTGTACTGATATACTGTACTTTTATATCAGATGTCCATCTCTTTTGTGCACCAAAAACAGAATTGATTCTCGCCATAAAATTCCATCTTTCATACTTTGAATTAGGAATCATACTATTGTCGCTAAGATAATTAGCTGAAGTATATAAGCTAGTACCTTCTCCTAAAGTTTCCTGAAAACTTAATGTATGTTGTGTATTTGTTCCGGTTCTAAAAAAATTAGCCAGATTATCGTTGACCTTCGAACCATCTATTGAAGGTCCCCAACTTAAAGTAGAATTATCTCCTGCTGGATTTACCAAACCATTGCTTCCTCTTCCAAAAGAACTCTGCATTTCAGGTTTCATAAAAATATTTTCAAAACCTAAACTTGTTGAATAGGTAATACCCACTCCCCCTTTCTTTTTGCCACTCTTCGTTGTAATTAAAATTACACCATTTCCCGCCCTAGCACCGTATAACGCTGAAGCAGCCCCTCCTTTCAGAACAGAAACACTTTCAATATCATCGGGATTAATATCACTTAATCCATTCCCCATATCAGTGTCAGGATTCCAAAAGTCATTATTCTTTACACTACTTTCTTGAGCCTTACCTTTTACACCCGCAGAATTATTGATAGGAATACCATCGACAACAATTAATGGTTGATTATCTCCTTTAATAGAATTAAAACCTCTTAAATTAATTTTAGAAGAAGCACCTGGACCGAAACCTCCTTTTATAACCTGAAGACCCGCAACTTTACCTACTAAGGCATTAGTAACATTATTTTCTTTAGCTTCTACTAAAGCCTGCCCTTTTACATCTTGAAAAGCATAACCTAGCGCTTTTTTCTCTTTTTTCACACCGTAAGCTGTAACAACTACTTCATCGATTTTAGTTGTTTTAAGAGAATCATTCTTCTGAGCATACAATCCGCTGAGAGAAATCAAAGCAGATTGTAATAATCCGATTTTAAAAATTACTTTTTTCATATAAAGTGTTTATTTAAACAAACTTAACAAAATTTTAATATTATTTAATAAAATATTTATAAACAAAATTTAAATTCACGCGCACATTCATACTAATAATTAATTAGCTTTATAAATATGCTAAATCGTTAGATAAAAATATATTTTTTTCTAAAATGAAATTGAATTGATTAAAATAAATTCTTTGCAACATGCCTTGCTTAAACGTTCGACCTTATAAGTATGTAAATACTGAGTAAAAAATAGTATGCAAAATCATTGAGAAACAAGAATACTATGATGCTAAAATTGATTTTTGAGAAAGTAAATAGAAGTTTTGTCATCTCCCTAGAAATTTAAGTCAGAATATTAAAAGGGAATAGAAAAATGATAACCGAATTTTTTGTTTTTCAAGATGATGTGATGGGCTATTGTGGATGTTACGGATATTTCTGTGGATGAAAATGTTTCTTCAATAATCTTGATTTATTTTTTAATTATTATTTCTGAGAAAGTTTTTAATCAATTTCTTTTGATTTTCAAAACATCCGTGAGCCACGAAGTGGCGATTTACATCAGGATAGGATGATAATCCTATTTTGATAGATAGATAGATAGATAGATAGATAGATAGATAGATAAAAACGTGAAGATATTGATTTTGCTGCCACGGGGTTTAGATCCTTCCAGGATGACAAACGCTGCATTTAAAGTAAAGGTGAAAGAAAAAAATAGTTTAATTTTAACAGCTCGCCCCTACGGGGCTCATGATCTCTGCATCACATTGTAAGGCTATTACCAGGGCGCTCCTACGGAGCTTTGCAATAGGTA
>NZ_JALNUD010000017.1:0-52016 GCF_026540445.1 Chryseobacterium sp. GM_Chr_2 | reverse complement strand
ATTTTGAACATACGCATTCATTCGGCGACGTTGTGTATTATCACGAAGATAATAAAATTTGAAAGCAATTCACAACTGCAACTGCGACAACGTCTTCGCCCAGCATGTTGTGTATTATCACGAAGATAATAAAATTTGAAAGCAATTCACAACAAACTCGTCCATTCTTTCCGAACCTATCGAGTTGTGTATTATCACGAAGATAATAAAATTTGAAAGCAATTCACAACTACCGCTCCCGCCGCCGCCTGAACATCAGCGTTGTGTATTATCACGAAGATAATAAAATTTAAAAGCAATTCACAACACGAAAACACAATGCGAAGAAAACAAAGTCGTTGTGTATTATCACGAAGATAATAAAATTTGAAAGCAATTCACAACGTGACTTTCGTTTGTTTCTGATAAAAATCAGTTGTGTATTATCACGAAGATAATAAAATTTGAAAGCAATTCACAACCGAATGAAAGTAAACTTAGATATGGGCAAAGTTGTGTATTATCACGAAGATAATAAAATTTGAAAGCAATTCACAACGTCAGACCAGATGTCGTAAAATCCGGCAATGTTGTGTATTATCACGAAGATAATAAAATTTGAAAGCAATTCACAACTAAATGCTGAACGTCTTCAAATTCCACAATGTTGTGTATTATCACGAAGATAATAAAATTTGAAAGCAATTCACAACAAGATCAGGAAGTTCTAAAAGATCATCAAAGTTGTGTATTATCACGAAGATAATAAATTTTAATAAAAAAATTGTAAGGTTCAAGTATATTATTTAAACTTCAAATATGTAATTTTATTCCAAATTTCGGGAATGTCTAAAATAGCATTAAAAAAAGAACTTTTAAAACTATCAAAAAATCAATTACTAGAACAAATTCTTGATTTATATGAAAAAAATAATTCAGTAAAAGAGTTTTATAATTTTTATCTAAATCCTAAAAATGAAGAAGCTTTAATTAAAAAATACAAAAAACTTATCCGTAAAGAATTTAACGTAGAGTATCCACAGAGAAGTACAGAAAAATTTTCTGTTGCAAAAAAGATTATTTCTGATTTTAAGAGTTTACAACCATTATCAGAGTCAATGGCTGATGTTATGCTTTATTTGCCAGAAAGTGCCTGTGAACTTACCACCTTATATGGAGATTATTCTGTACAGTTTTATAACTCTACTTATAATAACTATTAAGATCGCTCTGGATTTTTTAAAAAAGCATAATTTGTTAGTGCAATTTCAACAAAGGGCGCTCCAATGTGTAAAATGGTCATCTTGTTGTGGTTATGGTTTTGCTGATGATATGAAAGATCTTTATCATAAATATTATTTTTAATTTCAGAAAATAATCAGATTCACTATATTTGACTTTAATCCGTATAAAAAGTCTGCTTTTTTCATTTCTTGATGTATGGTAAGGTGATGAAAAAACTGTTTTTTATATTTTTGACCTGTCAAATTAAGGGTAAGGCTTAAGAATAATTTGATTTATATTTAAATAATAAATTTTTAACAATTGAATAATATGAAAAAACTGAGTGTAATTGCATTAGTAGCTGTAGGTTTATTGGCAGCATCTTGTAACAAGGAAAAAGCTGCAGACAGCGCTGCTACAAACTCTGAGCAAACTGTTGCTGAAGGAAAAGGTGAAGTTTTACCAGTAGATGTTGCTACTTCTGTGGTAAACTGGAAAGCATTCCACAAAGGAGGTTTTGCTCCACGTTGGGGAACAATCACTGTAAAATCTGGAGATTTGAATGTTGAGAACGGACAGGTTTCTGCGGGAAGCTTCGTAATCGATATGGCTTCTATTAAAGTAGATCCGGCTTCAGTAACTGAAAAAGATAAAAAACCGGCTGATCTTGAAACTCACCTTAAAAGTGCTGATTTCTTTGATGTAACTAAAAACCCAACTTCAGAATTCAAAATTACAAGTGTTGCAGATTTAGCTGAAGCACCGAAAGAAGGAGCTATTGAAGGAGCGAACAAAACAGTAAGCGGAAACCTTACTTTATCTGGAAAAACAGTTAATGTTACTTTCCCTGCGAAAGTGGAAGTTGCTGAAGGTTCAGCTTCTGTACAGGCTAAATTTACTGTAAACAGAGCAGATTGGGGAATTAAATTCGGTACGTCTGAAGCAGATCCTGCAGAATGGGGAATCAGCAAAGACATCGAAATCGCTGTTGACGTAAAGGCTAAAAAATAATTTTTAGGATTATAAATAATCTAAGAGCTGCTTTCTTTAGGAAGCAGTTTTTTTGTTTTTTTAATTGAAGTTTTGTTACGGCCTTCGCTTTTCTACGGCCGCAACAAAATGAAGTAAGTTTTTTTGTAAAAACGCAAGTTAAAAAATTACCTTTCCGTCACTTTGAATAACACGGCAAAGCGAAGTGTATTAGGAAGATTATAAAATTGGAATTGATTTACCTTTTATAGATTTTATCAGCTGACAATAAGTAAATCCTGAGATTATTCTCAGGATTTATAATTGTATAAAGATCAGCTAATTTCGAGATACTTGTAGTGAAGTTCAGTTTAAAAAATTAATTCAAAAATTCAGAATCCTTCACCCTCACACAATACTCACTTCCAAGATAGAGTGGATTACCATGCTTCTCCGACCAAAAACCATCCAATACATCTTTACTTAAACAACGGTATACGGCCACACCTTTATAGATGTTGTGATCTTCACCCTCATAATTAAAATTAATGACTAAAATCTGGTCTTTAAAAAATCCGGTACCATTTTGTAGATGGTCACCGATAATCCATTGTGCCACGATACGGTTGTTTTCATCGAGGGATAAAGTTAATATGCCATGATAAGAAGGCTGGTTAGATGCTTCCTGATTACTGCCTTCGATAGAATAACTTCCTACCAGATCCTGTACTGTCATTGATTTTATTTTTAATGAATTTGCAAAGTTATGGAATCTTGTTTTAGATTTGCCTTTATGATGTATATATTAATAGCGATCAATCTTTTGAGTTTTATTATTTTCGGTTTAGACAAAAGAAAAGCCATCAAACATCAAAGAAGAATTTCAGAATCTTCTTTGTTAACGGTGACGTTTTTTGGTGGAACAGTTGGAGCTATTATTGCCATGTTGATTTTCAGACATAAAATATCGAAGAAGTCTTTTTTGTTGAAGTTTGGAGTGGTTATTCTACTGCAGTTGATAATAATATATTTTTTAAAAGATAAATTGATGCTTATGCTATAAGTAATCTCTGCTCGATCATAAAGGTTTTAAATGACTGTTTTTCCAACATAAAAAAACTTTAGATACCACATCCACCCACCTCGGCATCATATTTTCTTTTCACAATACTTGTAAACACCAAAATATAAAATTATGTCAAAGAAAATCGCCATTCTGGCAACACACGGATTTGAGGAAAGTGAATTAGCATCACCAAAAGAGCATTTAGAGCAGCAGGGCTGGACGGCGCACATCATCAGTCCGGAATCGGGAACCATTAAAGCTTGGGCTGAAAAAGACTGGGGAAAAGAGTACAACGTAGATAAAACGTTGGATGAGGCAAATGCTTCAGAATATGATGCCTTAGTTTTACCTGGTGGCGTGATCAATCCCGATCAGTTGAGAACCAACGATAAAGCTTTAAGTTTTGTGAAAGACTTTTTCCAACAACATAAACCAGTAGCAGCCATTTGTCACGGACCACAAATTTTAATCAATGCTGAGGTAGTGGAAGGAAGAAATTTAACATCCGTAAATTCAATCAGTAAAGATTTGAAAAATGCAGGAGCCCATTGGGAAGATAGCGAGGTAGTGGTTGACAGTGGTTTGGTAACAAGCCGTACACCAAAAGATCTGCCGGCTTTCAATGCTAAAATGGTAGAGGAAATAAAGGAAGGAAAACATAAAGAACAGACTTTGTAGTTTTTGAATTTATAATATAAAAAAGGTTTAGGTGGTAAAACTTAAACCTTTTTTTTGTTTAATATGCCCTCGTAATCACGTTTCTGCTAATGATTTAGATGTTAAAACAAATAACTTCTTCATTATGAATTTGTTAATTATCAAAACTTATTGCTGAATATTTCATTTAAAATCACTATTTTTGCACCCGTAAAAATCCTATATGCAAAACATTAGAAATATTGCGATTATCGCACACGTTGACCACGGGAAGACGACTTTGGTTGACAAGATCATTCACGCTACCAATATTTTCAGAGAAAATCAGGAGAGTGGAGAATTAATTATGGATAACAATGATCTTGAAAGAGAAAGAGGGATCACCATCTTATCCAAGAATATTTCTGTTACTTATAAAGACACTAAAATTAACGTAATTGATACTCCTGGTCACGCCGATTTTGGTGGGGAAGTAGAGAGAGTATTGAAAATGGCTGACGGAGTTATTTTGTTGGTGGATGCGTTCGAAGGACCAATGCCACAAACAAGATTCGTACTTCAGAAAGCTTTAGAATTAGGTTTAAGACCATTGGTTGTAATCAACAAAGTAGATAAGCCAAACTGCCGTCCGGACGAAGTTCACGATCAGGTATTTGATTTATTCTTTAATCTTGAAGCTACTGAAGAGCAATTGGATTTCCCAACGTTCTACGGTTCTTCTAAGCAAGGTTGGTTCAACACATCTTTGGAGCAAACTGAAGATATTTTACCATTACTAGACGGGATTTTACAATATGTTCCTGCACCGAAAGTAACTGAAGGTAACCTTCAGATGCAGATTACTTCTCTAGATTTCTCTTCTTTCTTAGGAAGAATCGCGATCGGGAAAGTAACAAGAGGTGAGATCAAAGAATCTCAGTGGATTGGTCTTGCTCAGGCAGACGGTAAAGTGGTAAAAGGAAAAGTAAAAGAATTATACGTTTTCGAAGGATTAGGAAAGAAAAAAGTAACTGAAGTACAGGCAGGTGATATCTGTGCTGTTGTTGGTTTCGATGCTTTCCAGATCGGAGATTCTTTTGTAGATCTTGAAAACCCTGAACCATTGGAAAGAACAGCGATTGATGAGCCTACGTTAAACATGACATTCTCTATCAACAATTCACCTTTCTTCGGTAAAGATGGTAAATATGTAACTTCAAACCACCTTAAAGAAAGATTAACTAAAGAATTAGAGAAAAACTTGGCATTAAGAGTTCAGCAGACTGATGATGCAAACACTTTCTTGGTATTCGGTAGAGGTATTCTTCACTTGTCAGTTTTAATTGAAACAATGAGAAGAGAAGGATATGAAATGACGATTGGTCAGCCACAGGTTATCTTAAGAGAAGATGAAAATGGTGAGAAATTAGAGCCTTATGAATCTTTGGTAGTTGACGTTCCTGAAGAGTATGCTTCAAGAGTTATCGATTTGGCAACTCAGAGAAAAGGAGATCTTCACATTATGGAAACTAAAGGGGAGATGCAACACATGGAATTCGAAATTCCTTCAAGAGGTTTGATCGGATTGCGTTCTCAAATGTTAACCGCTACTGCAGGTGAAGCTATTATGGCACACCGTTTCACAGAATATAAGCCTTTCAAAGGTGCTATTCCTGGAAGAAACAATGGTGTATTGATCAGCAAAACTCAAGGTCCTGCAACTGAATATTCTATTGCTAAACTACAGGATAGAGGTAAGTTCTTCGTAGATCCGGGTGAGGAAATCTACGCAGGTATGGTGATCGGTGAGCAAAACAAGCCAGGTGACTTGGTAGTAAACATCGTTGAAGCAAAACAGTTGAACAACATGAGAGCTTCAGGTAAAGATAAAGATACAGGTGTAGCACCAAAAATCTTGTTCTCTCTTGAAGAATGTATGGAATATATCCAGGCTGATGAAGCGATCGAGGTTACTCCAAACTTCATCCGTATGAGAAAGAAAATCCTTTCTGAAGAAGAAAGAAAAAGAGTTGAAAGACAAGCAAAAGCTTAATTCATCTCTTATCAATATTCAAAAGCCTCGAATTTTCGGGGCTTTTTTGTGTTTTGACTACTGACTTAGGAACTAGAAGCGTTAAGAAAATTGAGATTTAATGCGTTAAAAAAATTCCCACTGTTTGAGCATGGCTCTTTTTTTGAATCGAAGCAACAATAATGAATCCATGCGAGTTTTGGGAATTTTAGGATTAAATTTCAGTTTTTAGCGACTAGTTCCAGTCTTGAATTTTTGATACTTTTGTTTCAAGACAAAAGTATAGTTATAAAAAAATAATCATCCTCATACCTTTTTGGGACTTCTAAAATCCCATTTCCCTTTAAAAAATCATCAATTAAGATGATTTTTATCATTAAATTTCAAAAATTTTGCTAAGTTAATATATATGGAGTTGAAAAATATCATATATGTTTGATTAATTCATAAAGTGTAACATTTCAGTAGGTTTTAATCTTTTTATTTGCTAATTCTAATTAAGAATTTAAATTATTATTATTTAATTAATAAAATAGTTTTTCTCTGATAAGACTAACTAACACTTGTTAGTGTTGTAAATAATTGTATGTTTGAAAGCGAAGCATTGAGAAAAACAAAAATTAAATACTAATGGATAAAAAGATAACGCAATTATTAGTGGCTGTGGGCTTGCTGTCGACTTTTCAGATTGCGGCTCAACAAAATACTAGTCAGAAACTTCCATCTGATTCGCTTTCGATCATTCAGACTAAAACTTCCGAACTTAAAAAAGAACCTGATGTTAAAGTCAGTTTTTATGGATTTATCAGGCATGATGCCTTTTACGATACCAGACAGAATATTGGCGCAGGAGAAAATATTGTTCCGTTGTATCCAAGAGACAGAGCATTAGACATCAATGGAGTTGATATTAATGACGCTCCGAAATTCCACATGCTTTCTGTAGTTTCCCGAGCCGGAATCAATGTAAAGGGGCCGGAAGTGTTGGGCGCAAAAACAAACGGGATTTTAGAAGCTGAATTTTTCGGTGCGACAGAAGGAGGAATCAATGAATTAAGGCTTCGTCATGCCTATGTTACTTTAGACTGGGAAAAAACACAGTTGGGAATCGGGCAGTACTGGCATCCGATGGTGATTTTGGATTGTCTTCCGAATGTGGTAAATTACAGTACTGGTTCGCCGATTTTTGCTTTAAATAGAAATCCACAGATCCGTTTAACCCAAAAGCTAAATGATAATTTTAAAGTGATTGCAGCGATCAATTCGCAACGTGATTTTACTCCAAATACAACGCCTTATCGAGATAGTGGGGTTCCTTCTTCCCATTTACAGTTTCAGTATAAATCTGCAAAATTCGTGGCAGGTATTGCTGGGCAATACGAAGTTTTAAGACCTAAGTTATCTTCAGGGAATCCTCCGATTGTCAATAAAGAAACGGTAAAAAGTTTTACGGCTTTGGCTTATGCAAGGGTTATTACTAAACCTTTAATGATCAGTGCTTCTGCAATGATGGCACAAAATGCAGCTTCTTTGGTGATGCTCGGTGGTTTTGTAGGTTATTCAGCCCCGGGAACGTATGATCTGTACCGAACAATGAATACTAGAAGTGCATGGATTGATTTTCAACAAACAACCGACAAGAAAGTCGCTTTCGGTTTATATGCCGGAATCGTAAAAAATATGGGAGCTGATGATCCAGTGGAAGGAAGAACAGCCACAACGTATGGAGTAACTTCATCATGGGGAGCAGTTTCCGCAACACCAGGTGAACGAAGTGTCGATCAGCTTTGGCGCGTAGTACCAAGAGTGGATTGGTCTTTAAGCAAAACAATTAAGCTAAGATTTGAGGTTGAAAATACCGTGGCAAAATGGGGCGATGCACAAAGCAACGGGCGGGGAGTCGGGAATGAATTTAATGCCAGAAACAACCGCTTCCACCTTGCGACCTTCTTTATGTTCTAAAATGATCTTTAAAATAAAAACGAAAAACTACTATGGATATTACTACACAAACTCCTCCTAAAAATAACATCCTGACGGTGATTATTGCGTCCTCCGCAGGCACGCTTATCGAATGGTATGATATGTTTTTGGCCATTATTCTGGCAGGTTCTCTCTCGGTGAATTTATTTCCGTCCGAAGGTTCTCACTTTTTAGAAACGCTTGCTGTTGTGGCTTCGTCATTCATGTTTCGTCCGATTGGCTCGCTTATTTTCGGAAACATCGGAGATAAGATCGGGAGAAAATATTCTTTTCTATTATCCTTGATTTTAATGGGAGCTTCTACGTTTTTAATTGGCTGTATTCCCAACTTTGGAAGTATTGGCTGGGCAGCGCCGATTTTACTGTTAGCCTGCAGATTAATGCAGGGATTGGCGATCAGCGGTGAGTATGCAGGAGCGGTGATTTATGTGGCAGAACATGCTCCGGCAAATAAAAGAGGCTTTTATACAGGATTTATTCAGGCAACGGTTCCCATCGGATTATTGGTTTGCTTAAGTGTGATTTTTACAACAAGAAGTTTAATGACAGAAGCAGATTTCAATAGTTTCGGATGGAGAATTCCGTTTTTGTTAAGTTCTGTTTTGGTATTATTGAGCTATTTCGCAAGAAAAAAACTTCATGAAAGTCCGGTTTTTGAAGAATTGAAGAAAGCCGGAAAAACGAGTAAATCTCCAGTAAAAGAAGCATTTACCACAAAAGGAAATGTAAAATTAATGCTTAAAGCTATTTTCGGAGGAAATGCTGCGCAGAGTTCTGTGATGCAGACCAGTTTATTCGTAACACTTTTCTTCATGCAGCGTACCGTGAAAATTGAAGATACTACGGTATTGTTGATTACGGGTGTTGTAACGTTATTTAGTGCTTATTTTTACCAGTATTTTGGGGCATTGAGTGATAAAGTTGGGCGAAAAAAAGTATTGATCAGCGGATTGGTTGCGAGTTTAATTTTAATTCCTGTTTCATTTTATCTTTTCATGAAAATCGGAAATCCGGATGGTCTTACTGAAGTTCATTCTATCAGTACAGCCGCAACGTTGAAAATTATGGGAATCAGCTTTTTGCTTTCTGTAGCAGGAGCTGCAACTTATGGTCCGTTAGGTGCTTTCATGCTGGAAATCTTCCCTACTAAAATTCGTTATACAAGTATGGGATTTGCGCAGAATATGGGAAATGGATTCATTGGCGGTGCCACAACTTTTGTAACTGAATTTATCAAAACATCGTTTGTAGTAAGTGCAGCTTTAACCCCTTTTATAGGTTTAGCTTATCCTATTTTACTCGTAGTTATTGCCATCATTGTAAACGTAACATTAGTTCCAGAAACATATAAAACCGATCTTTCGGAAGAAGGTGCGTTAAATTTGAATAGTAACGAATAAAAATGTTTTAAAGTAAATATTTTAAAAATTAGAATATTATTGATGAAAACGGATTATATTTAAAACTTTAAATGACCAATATTAACCGCAGTGCAAATATTTTTATTTGTGCTGTTTTTTTATTCTAAGTTTATAAATTTGCGTTTCTATAATAAATGGTTATCTTTCATTTTTGCTATCTATGAAAATCAATACAATAAAATTACTGTTCCTGCTTAGTTCCTTTGCGGCGGTCGGAAACTCGTGTTCCGTTCAGAATAATGCTGTAAAAGGATCAACTCCTACTAAAAATCAACCTAAATCTAATAATAATTCAGCGCCAAAACCTCCTCTTGCGACTACAAAACCTAATATTCCGCCACAGGCAGAGGAAATTTTCCGAACCAATCTTCCTGAGATTAAAAGAGAATTTCGTGGCGCGTGGATTGCCAGTGTTGCGAATATCAATTGGCCTTCAAGAAATAATTTAACGGTTGATCAGCAAAAAGCTGAAGCTATTTCTATGTTGGATATGTTGAAAGATAATAATTTCAATGCGGTAATTTTTCAGGTAAGACCTTCGGCAGATGCTTTGTATACAAGTAATATTGAGCCTTGGTCATACTTTTTGACGGGTGAAACAGGAAGAGCGCCTTATCCCAATTATGATCCTTTGCAGTTTTGGATCGAAGAGGCTCACAAAAGAGGGTTGGAGCTTCATGTTTGGCTAAATCCTTACCGTGCACACCATACCAATGGCGGTTCTCCAAATAGTTTGTCGATGGCGAATAAGCTTTCGGATATTGTGGTAAGATTAAAGAACGGAATGTATTGGTTTGATCCTGCCAATCCTAAAACACAAGGTCACGTTTCGAATGTCGTAAAAGATATTGTGAAAAGATATGATATTGATGCCGTGCATTTTGATGATTATTTTTATCCTTATGCAACTTATAACAAAGGAGCCGATTTCCCGGATAGTGCAAGTTGGAATGAGTATCTACGAAATGGCGGAACGTTAACAAGAGCCGACTGGAGAAGAGAGAACGTAAATAAATTTGTTGAAAGAATTTATAAAGAAATCCACGCAGAGAAAAGCTATGTGAGATTCGGGATCAGTCCGTTTGGAATCTGGAAACCGGGTTATCCTGCTGGTGTTGTGGGGTCTTCTCAATATGACGAATTGTATGCAGATGCCAAATTATGGCTGAATAAAGGTTGGGTAGATTATTTCTCACCTCAATTATACTGGCCGATAGAGTCTAAAGGGCAGCCTTTTGAAGGATTATTGAACTGGTGGAAATCTGAAAATACAATGAACCGTCACCTTTGGCCAGGCTTAAATACGGTTGAGATTAAAACGTCTGACCGTCCAACAGAAATTAAAAATCAGATTGAAATTTCAAGACAGGTACTAGGAAAAGATGCCGGTGAAGTACATTGGAGTATTGCTGGTTTAACGAAAAATGCAAATATGCTTCCTACCTTGAAAAACGGTCCTTACAAAGAAAAAGCGTTGGTTCCGAAAACTTCTTGGCTGAAGACAACACCGTTGCAGACTCCGACAGTTTTTACCAATGACTCCGGAAATTTTGTACAGGTAAGCTGGAGCAATAAAAATATAAAAGATGTTTTCCAATGGGTGCTTTTCACACAATATAACGGGGTTTGGGAAACTGAAATTCTGACTTTGGATACACTTTCAAAAGAAGTTCCGAAGTTTAAAGATAGCAAAAAACTGAATGGTGTAGCCATCAAAGCGATCGATAGATTAGGAAACGAAAGTGACTATCTTGCGAAGAAAATTAAATAGACTTTAGAATTTTATTCAATATAAAACCGGTTCATAAGAGCCGGTTTGTTTTTTTAATGAATTGATTATCGTAGTAATGTGAAAATTTCAACTTCACTACTTGACTCTTTTTACTTTTAACTTTTTACTTCCTTTAATTAGCGTTTGCACAATCCAAATCCGGACAAAGGAAAGATTGAACATCTGTAAGATTCAGCAGCCCGGAATCTGCCAAAGAGCAAAGAAGTTTGCAGACAGGATCTAACAATCCGTTTCCTGAAACTGTTTTCATTTCGTTTCTTTTGAGTTTTTTTACATTTTTCATGATTATTATTTTTGAGTTGATTAATACTATTTAAAAATAACAATAATTAATTTAAAGTAAACCAGTTAATTATGAATTTAAAACCGCTCGAAAAAATTCCCCTCCTCTGAAGGGGTGGTTCATGAAGATAAGTGATAAATAATCAATGATAATTAGTCAAATGTACTTCATAATTAAACTTTTTAATTTCAAACTCTGTAAATATTTCCCAATACTTAGGCGACAACAACAATAGCCCCGATTGCAGCGGCATCCTTTTTTGTTGCGGCTGGAGCAAAGCGGAAGCCGTAATGAAAAAGATATAGTGGAAAGCGGGATTAAGCTCATAAAAAAGTTTAAACAAGTTCAATGAAAAAAAAAAAAGCATTTAGAATAGCAAAAGAAGTTTAGAATAACTATAAATTATTAATTTAAAATAATGTAATTCAATAAATTATAAATTGATATTCTCTATTTTTGTTTAAATTAAAAACTTCTCGGAATCATTTTTGTATCGTATTCATTAATCACAACAAAAAATATACATTATGAATACTAAAAGACTTTCCGAGACTATCGAAAAAGCATTGAGCGACCAAATGAACAAAGAAATTCATGCTTCACACGTTTTTTTATCGTATGGAATTTGGGCAGATGATAAAGGTTATCAAGGAATTGCCAATTTTTTATACAGACATGCTCAGGAGGAAAGAAATCATTCAATTAAGTTTATGGAATATGTACTAAACCGCGGTGGAAAGCCAAAAGTTGACACAATTCCTGCGCCGCCGGCAGATCCACAGAATTTAACGGAGTGTTTCGATGGCGTATTCAAACATGAAGTAGATAATACGACTGCAATTTATAAAATTGTAGATCTTTCATTAGAAGAAAAAGACTGGGCAACTTGGAACTTCATGCAGTGGTTTGTTCAGGAGCAGATTGAGGAAGAAACATTGGCTCAAAACCTGATCGATAAATTAAAAATCGCCGGTGGAGACAGAGCTACAGACGAATCTCTATTTACTTTAGATAAAACTTTACAAAGCGCACCGAATGGTGTTCCGTTGGCTCAGGAAGCTACAGGAGATAATCCATAAAAACCGTTTGGTGAAATTTAAATTATTGAAAAATCTGTCAAAATTATTGGCAGATTTTTTTGTTGAGATCTTTACACATTTGTTACTGTTTCCCGTAAAGATTGCCATACAAGTAATAATTATATTTGCAGAAAAATAATCATGAGAAAAATATTTGTGCTAATTGCAATTCTATTAATTAATTTCACTTTTTCGCAACAATTTATTTTAACTGAAGCAAATTATAAATTAAAAGACGAAAATTCTAAAAATTACGTCGTTATTGATTTATCCGGACATAAAAAAGAAGATCTTTTCAAAACTGTAAAGGAAAATCTTTTTAAAATATATAAAGATGCGAATGATGAACAATATAGTGAGCTTCCTAACGAACAAATCACATTTAATGTTATGAGTCAAACCTCAAGAACTATTTTCATCAATAGGAAAGGGGCTAATGTTTGGAAGGTTGTTAATAAATATGAAATCAATTTTAAGGATGATAAAATTATGATAAAGCCCAGTTTTGTAAATTTAACCAATACAAATAATGGAAATGTTGTCACAATTGGAAATTTTTTTGATAGTAGAGGAGTTGTTCGATTTCAAAATGCAATACTTTTTGCTGAAGCATTCACTAATACATTTATAAAAGATTTTAAAGTAGATTTAATTGAAAATAAAAGTAATGACTGGTAATAATATTGTTACAGCTTTTATATTATTGAAAATCTGTCAAAATTATTGACAGATTTTTTTATTATGAAACTCTCTTTAAAATCACTATCTTTGCACGCTGAAAGTTTAAAGTTCAATTAATCATTAAACTTTAAACGCTAAACCTTAAACTTAGAATTTTACAATATGAAACCGAAAGGTTACATAACACTATAAATAAAAAATAAAATTTCGTTATGAAATGTGGAATCGTAGGCTTACCAAATGTAGGTAAATCAACTCTTTTTAACTGTCTGAGCAACGCAAAAGCACAGTCAGCAAACTATCCTTTCTGTACAATCGAACCGAATTTGGGAACAGTTTCTGTACCAGATCACAGATTGTTTGAATTGGAAAAATTAGTAAAACCAGAGAGAGTGTTACCAGCGGTTGTAGAGATCGTTGATATTGCGGGTCTTGTAAAAGGAGCGAGCAAAGGAGAAGGTTTAGGAAATCAATTTCTTGCTAACATCCGTGAGTGTGAGGCGATTATCCATGTTTTGAGATGTTTTGATAATGGAAATATCGTTCACGTAGAAGGTTCAGTAGATCCTTTAAGAGATAAAGAAATTATTGATATTGAACTTCAGTTGAAAGATTTGGAAACTGTTGGAAAAGCAGTTGAAAAAGCGAAAAAGTTCATCAAATCTGGTAAGAAAGAAGATATTTTGACGTATGAAACGCTTCAGAATCTTCAGAAATTCTTAGAAGACGGTAAAAATGCAAGAGAATTTGCAATGGATGATTTCACAAAATCAATCATTGGAGAAGTTCAATTGTTGACCAATAAACCAGTTCTTTACGTTTGTAATGTGGATGAAAATTCAATTAAAAACGGAAACGAATGGATCGGAAAGATCGAGGAAATGGCGAAAGGTGAAGGTGCTGAAGTTGTAGTTTTGGCCGCTCAGATTGAAGCTGACATCAACGAACTGGAAACGTTCGAAGAAAGAGAAATTTTCCTTGAAGAGCTTGGTCTTACTGAGCCGGGTGTAAACCGTTTGATCAGAAAAGCTTACGATTTATTGAAGCTTCAGACGTATTTTACGGCTGGTGTTAAAGAAGTGAGAGCTTGGACTATCGGACAAGGTTGGACGGCGCCTCAGGCTGCTGGAGTAATCCACACCGATTTCGAAAAAGGCTTCATCCGTGCAGAAGTGATCAAATTTGATGATTATATGACGTATGGTTCTGAAGTTAAGATCAAAGAAGCCGGAAAACTTTCTGTGGAAGGTAAAGAATATATCGTGAAAGATGGCGACATCATGCACTTTAGATTCAACGTATAAAAGAATATTAAAGTTAGTTATAAATGAAAAACGCTTCCGATGTATTTTGGTAGCGTTTTTTGCATAAAAAATACCATTCAGGTTAATGAATGGTATTCTTTTTTGAAAATATTATTAATCGATAGGGTTTATTTCTGGTCTGCATTCTAGTTGTGCGCAACCGATCGAGATCAATTTACATGCGCCGGTTTGAGGATCAATACAGTCTCTCAAACCTCCCGTAATAACTCTTAACTCTCTTTTGTTAAGCTTTTTGCCTTGTGGTAAGTTTTGATTTTTCATAGTGGAAATTTTATGATTTAGTTAAATTATGGTAAAATAGGGTATCTGCATTCAAATTCGCCACAACGAACGCCGTAAGCGATGCATTGTCCGGTTTCTCTGTCTAAGCACATCTGAAGTCCGCCTGTGATTACTCTCAGTTCCTTTTTGTTTAATTTTTTACCGTTTTGTAAATTTTGATTTTTCATAGCTGTTGAATTTTAATGATTTAGCTTAAGTTTAGTGATTAAAGAGGTCTGCAAATTTTCTGTGCGCAGCCAATTGAAATTTGTGAACAAGATCTCGGGTCGTCTGGCCCGTAAATTTCACATGGAGGATCTGTGCAGACAATGGGCTGCATACAGTCGAGTAATCCGCCTGCAATCATTTTTAACTGCTTTTTGTTGAGTTTCTTCCCTTTTGTTAAAAGTAAATCTTTCATAGTATTTGATTTTTAGTAATTTAGCTTAAAACTAAGGTAAGGAAAATATCAATAGTAAATCACTATTTGTAGAAAAACTTTCAATGGTCAGAATAAATGATTGATTCCGGATTCTATTTTTAGAAGTTTGTATATTTGAATTTTACAAATGTTCAGTTATGGAAAAAATGGCTCACACTTCGCATACTTCACTCGAAGATTTTTATCAGGAGATGACGAAAAAGCTGGGAAAGGATGTCGAAAGTATTTTCCCGAAAGGTCTTCACAAAGACATTGGTCATTTTAATGTTTTTGATATTGCCCAAACCATTGAAAAAATCCGGATGACTTCCGAAATGCCTTATAATAGAAGAAAATATTATAAAATAAGTTTAATAAGAGGGAAGAACAGAGCAGAGTATGCAGATAAAATTATTCAGATTCAGAATAATGCTTTGCTTTTTGCCACTCCCAAAGTTCCTTACCATTGGGTTCCTGAAGATCCACAGCAGTCGGGAAATTTCTGTGTGTTTACAGAAGATTTTTTTATCAGAGATCGCGTTCACAATGGTCTTCAGGATTTGCCTATTTTTCAGCCGGGAAATGTTCCGATCTTTGAAATTGATGATGAACTTGCCGATGAAATTCAGTTATTATTCAATAAAATTAAAAAAGAAATAAATTCTGATTATATTTTTAAATATGATTTAATCAGAAATTATGTGGTTGAATTGATCCATTACGGACAAAAACTTCAGCCTGCTTCTAAGCTGTCAACATCCAATGATGCTTCTTTGCGGGTGGTTTCGTTGTTTATAGAATTGTTGGAAAGGCAATTTCCTATTGAAACTTCAGAGCAAAGAATTCAGTTGAAATCTGCCAAAGACTATGCAGATCGATTGGCAGTTCATGTGAATTATTTAAACAAAAAAATAAAAGAAAGTACAGGCAAAACCACCACCGAAATTATTGCCGAAAGAGTGATTCAGGAAGCTAAAATTCTATTGAAGCAAACAAAATGGAACGTTTCCGAAATTGCTTATGCGCTAGGTTTCGAAGAGATTGCTCACTTTTCTAATTTCTTTAAGAAGAAAACATCACTGGCTCCTCTAGAATTTCGCACCTGATTTGAATTTTGCAAATTTCAGATTGATTCGAGCAAACACTTGCTTTCAAAAATAGACCAACTTTGTATCATTAAATAACATAATAATATGAGCGCAAGAACAAAAATTGCATTAATAACTGGCGGAAGCCGTGGTTTAGGCAAAAATTCAGCTATAAAAACTGCCCAAAAAGGACTTGATATCATTATTACCTACCGAAGCAATAAAGAAGAAGCGGATGCTACCGTGAAAGAAATTCAGGCTTTAGGACAAAAAGCTATTGCTTATCAATTAGATACAAGAGATACGAAGAGTTTTGATGCTTTTGTGAAAATCGTGGGAGATCATCTGGAAGAAAATACGGGAAGCAGAAATATCGATTATCTTGTAAATAATGCAGGAACTGCTTTGTACGCGCCTATTCAGGACGTTACAGAAGAGCAGTTGGATGATATGGTAGATATTCATTTTAAAGGCGTGTTTTTCTTAACGCAGAAATTTTTACCATTTATCAATAACGAAGGCGGAATCATAAACGTTTCTTCAGGGTTAGCAAGATTTGCTTTGCCGGGATCGTCTGTGTATGGTTCTATGAAAGCAGCAGTCGATATGCTGACTAAATATCAGGCTAAAGAATTAGGCGCAAGAAGAATCAAGTCTAATGTGGTGGCGCCTGGAGCTATTGAGACTGATTTCGGCGGCGGAAGAACGCGTGATGATGAACATGTAAATGCTTTGGTGGCGGGAAATACAGCTTTAGGAAGAGCAGGTGTTCCAGATGATATTGGCGGGGTAGTAGCTTTCCTTTGTACCGAAGATGCACGTTGGATCAATGGACAAAGAATCGAAGCTTCCGGAGGAATGTTTTTATAACAAATTGCGTGGTTTTGAGAGCCTCAATCAGTTGTTGAGGATAAGAATCAATAATACAAAATTAAAACTGGCGACTTCGAGAATCACTCGGTTGCCAGTTTTTTTATTTTTCTCTCACAGATTTTGCAGATTGCGCAGATTTTTTTTAATAAAAATTATACTCAATCATCTGCATCATCAGCAAAATCTGCGAGAGATTTATTTACAACTTTGCCAAATTCTCAATCGCCCTTTTCAAAGTTTCCTGTTTTTTCGCAAAACATAAACGAATCACATTTTCATTCAGTTTATTTTTATAAAAAGATGAAAAAGGTACGCTGGCAACTTTGTGGTTGATTGTCAGTTCGCTGGCAAAATCAAAATCATTTTTATCTGAAATTTTATCATATTTCAAAGCCTGAAAATAAGTTCCTTCACAATCCAATAATTCAAACGAAGTATGAGCTAAACCTTTTCTTAAAAAATCTCTTTTTTCCTGAAAAAATTGGTTTAACTGATTGTAATGTTCGTCATTTTTCATGTATTCAGCCAAAGCTAATTGAATTGGAGTATTCACTGAAAAAACATTAAACTGATGGATTTTTCTGAACTCATCAGTTAAAATTTTTGGCGCAGCGCAATATCCAACTTTCCAGCCCGTGACATGGAAAAGTTTTCCAAAAGAGGCGACTAAGAGACTTCTTTCCTTTAATTCAGGATATTTACAGATGCTTAAATGCTGTTTCCCATCAAAAACAATATTTTCATACACTTCATCACTTAAAATAAGAATTGAAGTTCCTTTTACAATATTGATAAGTTCTTGAATATCATTTTCTTTTAAAATTTTTCCTGAAGGGTTGTTTGGATTATTCAAAATAATCATTTTTGTTTTGTCAGTCACTAGGCTTTTAACTACATTCCAATCTATTTCATAATCAGGAGCTTTCATTTCAAAACGTTTTACGATTCCTCCGAAAAGTTCCACGGTTGGTTCGTAGCAATCATAAGCGGGTTCAAAAATAATCACTTCATCATCTTTTTTCACAAAAGTGGCAATGGCAGTGAAGATTGCCTGAGTTCCGCCTGCGGTAACTGTAATTTCGGAATCTGGATGATAAATTGTTTGATGCGAATTTTCAATTTTTCGGGCAATTTCTTCCTTCAAACCAATCATTCCGCCCATCGGAGCGTATTGATTGAATCCTTTTTTGATGAAATGATCTACTTGGTCCAGTAGTTCTGAATCCGGCATGAAATCGGGGAATCCCTGCGATAGATTGATGGCTTCATTTTCATTGGCAAGCTGCGTCATCTGACTGAAAATCGTGGTTCCTACCTTGGAAAGTTTAGACAAAGGAAGTTGTATCATGTAACTGAGTTTTTAAAACTTCATCGAATTTAATTTATTTTTTATGAATTAAATCTAAAAATATTGATTTTCTTACCTTAAATTTTAAATAAATTCTTCTGTTCAGGATGGTTTTAAAGAAAAAACAAAATTAACATTTGAGAATATATGATCTGGTGGTGAATTAATAATCAGAAAAATAAAATGAAATTTTGCATAAATCTGACTTGAAAATTACCTGATAATTTTGACAATTTTCGTATTTTTGTATGTTTGCTGAAAATACATATGTCACAAGAAATAAATCCAACTTATTCAGAAGATAATATCAGAACCCTCGATTGGCAGGAGCACATTCGTCTACGTCCCGGTATGTACATCGGGAAGCTCGGTGATGGCTCATCTGCAGACGACGGGATCTATATTTTGCTAAAGGAAATTCTGGACAACTCGATCGATGAGTTCAGAATGAGATCGGGGAAAAGAATTGAAATAAAATTGGACGATGGTAAGGTTACCATTCGTGACTTTGGTCGTGGAATTCCTTTAGGGAAGGTGGTTGACGCTGTTTCTAAAATGAATACCGGAGGTAAATACGACAGTAAAGCCTTCAAAAAATCGGTAGGTTTGAATGGGGTCGGTACGAAGGCGGTAAATGCCCTTTCTGATTATTTCCGTGTGCGTTCTTTCCGTGATGGAAGGTTAAAAGTTGCTGAGTTTTCGCGTGGTCTTATCACTGAAAATTTTGAGGAAAAAGAAACTTCAGACCGCAATGGAACGGAGATTTCTTTTATTCCGGATGGAGAAATTTTCCTTCATTTTAAATTCAGAAAAGAATATATCGAAAGAATGCTTCGTAATTATTCTTATCTGAATCCGGGCTTGAAAATTCTTTTCAACGGTGAAACTTTTTACTCCGAAAACGGTCTTAAAGATTTGTTGGAAGAAGAGTTGGAAAGCGAAACGCTTTATCCTATCATTCACCTGAAAGACAGTGATATAGAAGTAGCGATTACGCACACCGATAAATCTCAAACAGAAACGTATTTTTCTTTTGTAAACGGACAAAATACAACGCAGGGAGGTACACATTTGAATGCTTTTCGTGAAGCCTATGTAAAAACAATCCGTGAATTTTTCAATAAAAGTTTTGACGCTTCCGATGTTAGAAAATCGATTGTAGCAGCGGTTTCCATTAATGTTGAAGAACCTGTTTTCGAATCTCAGACGAAGACAAAATTAGGTTCCAATGATGTAGGACCCAACGGACCAACGGTAAGAACTTTTATTATTGATTTTCTTAAAAGTAAATTAGACAATTTTTTACATAAAAACCCTGAAATTGCAGAAGCGATTCAGCGTAAAATTTTAATCTCAGAAAGAGAAAGAAAAGAGCTTTCAGGAATTCAGAAACTGGCGAGAGAAAGAGCGAAAAAAGTGTCTCTTCACAACAAAAAACTTCGTGATTGCAGACAACATTACAACGACCAGAAAAATGAGAGAAAAGGGGAAACCCAGATCTTCATTACCGAGGGAGATTCTGCATCCGGATCCATCACAAAATCAAGAGATGTTGAAACCCAGGCGGTATTTTCATTGAAGGGTAAGCCATTGAACTGTTATGGTTTAACAAAAAAAGTAGTGTATGAAAATGAAGAATTCAACTTGCTTCAGGCTGCTTTAAATATTGAAGAAAGCTTAGAAGATTTAAGATATAATCAGGTAATTATCGCAACCGATGCCGATGTCGATGGAATGCACATTCGTTTGTTGATGATTACATTTTTCCTTCAGTTTTTCCCGGATTTAATTAAAAATGGTCACCTTTATATTCTGCAAACCCCTTTATTCAGGGTGAGAAACAAAAAGGAAACGAGATATTGTTATTCTGAACTGGAGCGAATTAAGGCTTTGAACGAGTTGGGAAAGAATCCGGAAATTACACGATTCAAAGGTTTGGGTGAGATTTCTCCTGATGAATTTAAACATTTTATTGGAAAAGATATTCGTCTGGAGCCTGTGGTAGTAGGAAAAGATCAAACTATCGATCAGCTTCTTGAGTTCTACATGGGTAAAAATACACCCGACAGACAAACTTTCATCCTCGAAAATCTGGTGGTGGAAGATCCTGATATTAACAGTAAAGAAATGCTTACAGAAGCAGTAGAAGAAATTTAATAATAATAAAAAACACAAATAAATCTGTATGAAACAAATTTTAAATCTAAACTAATAATTATGAGACTGAGTAATCGCAACAAAGCTCCGGTTTATAACTTTATCAATACTGTACTCCTGATGATTTTGGTAGTCGGCATTGCGGGGTTTTTGCTGGAAGAATTCAGATTTAATGTCTTAGGGGTTGAAAGCTATTTGCTGCTCGTTATTCCTGTCGCTCTTATTGTTTTCTTTTATCTGAACGGAAGACAGGTGTTTGAATACGATAGCGATGGCGAGGCTCTGAACTTTAAAAACAGAAACGTAATTCCTTTTTTAGACAGACCTTTACATGATGAGTTCCCGAAATATAAGTTGATAAGCTATGATATCATCAATATATTTTTTGTAAAAAGGTTATATATTACAATTTCTAGTAAGAACAGCGGTTCTACGATATTAAAATATCAAATTTCGTACTTAACGAAGAAAGAAGTGAACGATCTGAAATTCTCATTAAGTAAGGTTATAAAAGCAAATAACGAGAAAAAGGGTTAAAAAATAGATGATGACAGAAGAATACTCGCATGAAGGTGAGAGTTTGAAAAAGGTGTCCGGTTTATATAAAGACTGGTTTCTGGATTATGCCTCTTATGTAATTTTAGACAGGGCGATACCGTCGGTATTTGATGGTTTCAAGCCTGTCCAGCGTAGAATCATGCATTCCATGCGGGAGCTGGAAGATGGACGTTATAACAAAGTTGCCAATATCGTAGGAAATACCATGAAATATCACCCTCATGGTGATGCTTCCATTACGGATGCCATGGTGGGAATCGGGCAGAAAGAACTGTTGATAGATACTCAGGGAAACTGGGGAAATATTTATACGGGTGATTCTGCGGCGGCCGCGAGATATATTGAAGCCAGATTGACGCCTTTTGCGCTGGAAGTGGTCTTCAACCCAAAAACTACGGAGTGGTCTAAATCTTATGACGGCAGAAATAACGAACCGATCGATCTTCCGGTAAAATTCCCGTTGCTTTTGGCCCAGGGAGTTGAAGGAATCGGGGTTGGACTTTCCACCAAAATTCTTCCGCATAATTTTAATGAATTAATTAATGCTTCTGTTGCTCATTTAAAGGGCAAAAAGTTTGATTTATATCCGGATTTCCTTACTGCAGGTTTTCTTGATGTTTCCGAATATAATGATGGTCACAGAGGTGGAAAAGTAAGAGCAAGAGCGAGAATCACGCAGGTTGATAAGCATACCCTGATGATCACAGAACTTCCTTTTTCTAAAAATACAGGAGATCTTATTGATTCTGTGTTGAAAGCCAATGAAAAAGGGAAAATCAAGATCAAAAAAATTGAAGATAATACTTCAGATAAAGTTGAGATTTTAATTCACCTTCCTAATGATGCTTCGCCGGATAAAACGATTGATGCATTGTATGCGTTCACCGACTGTCAGGTTACGATTTCTCCGAATGCGTGCGTAATTGTGGGCGACAAACCAATGTTTCTGAATGTTTCTGAAATTCTGAGAAGAAATACAGATCATACCATTTCTTTGCTTAAAAAAGAGCTTGAAATTGAACTTCATGAGTTACAGGAAAGCTGGCATTTTTCTTCATTGGAAAGAATTTTTATTGAAAACAGAATTTACCACGATATTGAAGAGGTAAAAAGTTGGGAAGAAGTTCTTAAAACGATTGATGCAGGATTAAAGCCTCATACAAAACATCTTTTAAGAGCGGTTACGGAAGAGGATATTTTAAAATTAACGGAAATTAGAATTAAAAGAATTTCGAGATTCGATTTAGATAAATTTAAAGAAAATATTGCTGCGCTTGAAGGTAAAATCGAGCAGGTAAAACATCATTTGGCGAATCTTATTCAGTATGCGATTGATTATTATTTAAATATTCAAAAAAAATACGGAAAAGACAGACAAAGAAAAACCGAACTTAGAATTTTTGATACGATCGATGCGACAAAAGTTGCGGTGGCGAATGAGAAATTCTACGCCAATTTTGAAGAAGGCTTCATTGGAACTTCTTTGAAAAAAGATCAGTATTTATTCGATTGTTCGGATATCGACGATATCATTACTTTCAGAAAAGACGGAAGTATGAAGGTCGTAAAAGTGGAAGCAAAAACGTTTATCGGAAAAGATATTCTTCACGTTGCCATCTGGAAGAAAAATGATAAGCGAACGGTCTATAATATGATTTATCGTGAAGGAAGAGAAGGACCTTATTATATGAAACGTTTTTCCGTGACGGGGGTTACGAGAAATACAGATTATCCTTTGGCTTCCGATAAAAAAGGCTCAGAAACGCTTTATTTTTCAGCCAATCCGAATGGTGAGGCAGAAACGGTGAGTGTTTTGCTAAAACCTAATCCGCGCATCAGAAAAAATAAAATGGACATTGATTTCTCTGAATTAGCGATTAAAGGCCGTGATTCTAAAGGAAATCTGGTGACAAAATATGCGGTGAAAAAAGTAGATATGAAAGAAGAAGGTGTTTCTACTTTGGCGCCGAGAAGAATCTGGTTTGATGATACCGTAAGAAGACTGAATGCCGATGCAAGAGGAACTTTGCTAGGCAGTTTCAAAGGGGATGATAAAATTTTAACCATCAATACGAACGGTGAGGCAAAACTCGTTTCTTTTGATCTTGGAAACCGTTTTGACGATGAATATTTAGTGCTTGAAAAATGGCGCCCAGATCAGCCGGTGACCTGTATTTATTATGATGGTGAAAAAGATATTTACTTCATTAAGAGGTTCTTATTCGAAAATACGCCAAACGTTCAGACCTTTATGCCTTCCGAACATTCCAAATCATTTATTGAAAATGTAATTGTAGCGAATGGTGCTTCTGCGGAAATTATTTTCGCTAAAGATAAAGGAAAAGATCGCGATTCTGAAACGGTACATATTGATGAATTTATTACCGTAAAAGGAATTAAAGCCATTGGTAATCAGTTTACTAAATTTAAAGTGAAAGCTATTAATATTACAATTCCTGAACCTGAAGAAGAAGAACCAGAAGTATATGAAGAGCCGGAACGTTTTGAAGGTGAGGAAGATGGAGGGACGATAGGAGATTTGTTTAACAATGAAGAAAGTACTGAAAATTAAATAATATTATGAATGTTTTAATATTAATTATAGCGATTACTGCTGTTATAAGTTTTATAGCTCCCAATGGCAGTAGCAATTTTGAAAAATATAAGTTCAACGTTGGAGCAATCATGAACAGAAAGGAATACATTCGTTTGCTTTCTGCAGGATTTCTTCATGCGGATATTATGCATTTGGTATTTAATATGCTTACTCTTTATTTCTTTGGACCGGTTGTTATTCAGGGATTTGGGAATTTAGGATTTTTGATTGTTTATTTTGGATCTATTTTATTAGGAAATATATTTTCATTATTTCTTTATCAAAGACAGTCTTGGTACTCTGCAATTGGCGCAAGTGGAGGAGTTTCAGGGATTTTATTTGCTTCAATTGCAATGATACCTCATTTGGAAATTTATATGTTTTTTATTCCTATTGGTATACCTGGATTTGTATTTGGTCTGTTGTACTTTAGCTACTCGGTTTATATGATGCTAAACCCTAATCAACATGACAACATTGGGCATGCAGCTCATTTGGGAGGTGCATTTTTCGGTTTAGTTTATGCGGTTGCTAATCAACCTGCAGCAGCAATAGAAAATTCAATTTATATAGGAATTATGGCGTTACCTTTAATTTATTTAGGCTACCAGATTTTCGTTAAGAAAAAGATTAGATAATAAAAAATTCTTTAAAAATATACAAACCAATGATTAAAGCATTGGTTTTTTTGTATTCAAATATAAATAAAAACCGTCCCAAAATCTGAGACGGTTAATAAGTGTAAATTTAGATATGAAGATTATTTTTTAATAATTTTTTGCTGAATAATTCCTTTGTTAGTTTTAATCTGAAGGAAATAAATTCCGCTCATCATACCTTCCATGCTGATAATTTTTGTATTTCCTCTGATGTTTTTCACCATTTCTCCCATTGAATTGGTGATACTGATTTGCTCAATATCTTCTTTTCCTGAAGTTGAAATTGTAAAGAAAGTTTCCACAGGATTTGGATGAATTTTAACCTTTTCCATAGAAGTTTCTTTTGTCGCCAACACGATTGATGATGCATATTGAGTTTTAATATAAAACAAATTGGCAACACTTCCTTTAGTAATCGAATGGTTTCCTGCATTCAGATTAGGAATATTCACAATACCCGATGAAGCCGTGTAGGATACATTATCTACTTTAATGGTTCCACTGAATGTTGGGTCAAAAACCAAAGTCAAAGCTGAAGAAGCTGTCGTTGTAAAATTAATGGCTGTCGACGATTCTATTTTTAATCTTTTGGTTAAAGCCAATCCATCATAGCTAGCAGAACCGTCCGTTGAATTCATATTGGCAGACGTAAAGCTATAGAAAGAGCTGCTAAGATTGGAAGCCGTAAAGTTATGAATTTCATTTCCTTGAGGATTCGTCCCTGTAGACGTTACGGTAATACTTCCTGTTCCCGAAACCGGATTTCCTGAACTTCCCACTGTTGTAATCGTAAAATCAACATCGGCCGTCGGAATTCCTGAAACAGTAATGGTTTTATTAGCCGAATTTTTTGTAAAACTTATGCCCGAAGCCGGAAGTCCTGTCACATTAGCATCAGTCGCTGTTCCGCCCCAAGTGAAGATCATTGGAGAAATAGCACTTCCTGAGCTTACGTTTTGCTCGTTGTTGGAAGCAATCGTTAATGTCTGAGAACTTACCGGAGCCGATGTCTCACCCTGAACCGATACAAGAGAAGAAGTATATCCTTGTAAAACGGCCATCAATCCTGCATTCACCGCATCGGAAGTGTCATCATTTGCATTATTGAAAGCCCAGCTAATATCTCCACCCGAAACTCTTCCCGAATATTGCATCGTTTTATCTCTTGCGATGGTCGGAGAATCCGGAACTAAAGAATTAACATAAAGTGAAGCATCTGTGTCAAAATTATTATAATTTCCGTTGCCTTGAAGTGCCTTAACGGAAGCTCCTAATACTTCATTTCTGGCGGAAGCCACATACGCATCAAAATGACTTGCAGCTGAGCTTGCATTGTAAGGAATAAAAGCATTCTGACCAATCATGTAATTATTGAAAGCCTTTACCACACCACCGTTTTCACCGGAAAAAGTTCCTGTTGAGCCGTTCGCTACATCCGTTCCCTGTTTTGAGGTTAGCATCGGATATTTACAATTTCTGAAATAATTTCCTTCTACAAAAACAGACGAACCCATCGTAGAACCCACACCATATTTTGAATTTCCGTCATAGTAATTATTGTAAACATGCGCCGAATAATATCTCACTCTTGGATGCCTGGAATCAGAATGATCAAACCAATTATGGTGATAGGTAATATACAATCCTGAAGTTGTGCCTTCGCTTAAACCTAAAAGACAGCTTTTTCCGTTATCCCAAAAATGATTATACGCAAAAGTAACATAAGTAGATTTTTTAGCATCCAGCGCGCCGTCTCCTTTTGCCTGATCGGCATCACCGCCCGGTTTTCCGTAAAAAAGATCACAATTGTGAGCCCAAACATAACTGTTGTTTTGCTGTAAACTCAGGTTGTCGCCTTCTGCCGCATCAGTAAGCATAAAGCCAAGATTTCTCACCTCAATATTAGTCGCATTTTTAAGCCTGATTCCCCATCCGTTGGCCACAGCATCAGATCCGACACCTTCCAAGGTGATTGAACTTGCAGCAATATTTTTATTTTCTACCACAATATCTCCATTTAATAAGTAATTAGGGTCTGTGATATTTCCTATAAATCTTACGGCTAAAGGGCGGGTATCATTTCCTTTTTTGAATCCATCCAAGATGGTTTGAAGACCAACACAAGGGTTTGAATTGGCTCCCGTTACAGTGAGGGAAACCGTATTTTTTGTATTTTGAGTCACATAAATTACTACGGCATTGGCTTTTAACGTTCCATCCAGATTATAAGCCCCCGGAATTCTTCCATTGCTGTGGGCAAAACCCGTTCTGTCTTGTGGAAGTACAGTTACAGGGTTGGAAACAGTTGCCGCTCCTTCAATATTATTCGTTACCGGAACAACTTTTATGGTGTAATTGCCAGGGCTCAATCCCAGAATATCCGCTCTGAAATAGGAACCGTAACTTCGTATGAGTTGATTATCAATAATTTTGTCCGTTACGCCATTTCCTGAATAATATACTTTATAACTGTCGGCTCCATTTACAGGATTCCATTTTACATAAGCTGTTTCCAGCCAGCCAGTTGCTTGGGTAATCGTCACCTGTGCTTTCAGTAGAATACTACCGAATATAAGCCCGAAAAAAGATAGTGTACTTTTCATGATTAGATAAAATTAGTTTAGTTTTGAAATTAATTTGATAAAATGTAATCGATTACACACAAATATATATAAATAATTAACATAAATCATTTTGATGTGAATTTAGTGTTAAATTTCTTTATAAATCATTTATTTAAAAGGCTTTGTGAGATTATGTTGAAAATTCCTTAATCGTATAACCTTACGTTTTTTCTTAAAATATCTCTGCTGAATTATATTGCTAAAATGATTTTTGAGATAAGAAATAACAAAATAACGTTTTAGATTTTTATTAATTTTATAAAAAGTAAATAGTACTTTAGTCGAGAATTATAATTTTTCAAAATAATTCTTAACATTGATTGCTGAAAATAATTAAATATGAAAAAAAGAGTATCATTTAAAATGTTTTTAAAACCTGGCTTTGAAGAAGAATATGAAAAAAGACACAGCGAGATTTGGCCGGAATTAAAAGCGTTGTTAAAAGATTCTGGCGTTGCCGATTATACAATATATTGGGATAAAGACACGAATATTTTATTTGCCCATCAAACCATTTCGGAGGGTTCTGGTTCGCAGGATTTAGGTAATACTGAAATTGTGAAAAAATGGTGGAGTTATATGGCAGATCTTATGGAAACCAACGCCGATCATTCACCAAAAACGGTTCTTCTGCAGGAAGTTTTTCATTTAGATTAAAAGCAAACGAATGATCGATTTATTTCAGACCAAAAATAAATCGATCATTTCCAGATAAGTCTTTAATTAACTGAACTTCTGCGAGCTTTTCGGTATAAAGATCAGCGGTTTCCGAGCCTAATTTTTGGTTTATTTCCAGAAATAATAATCCATTTTTATTTAGAAATTTTTCAGCATCATTTGCAATTTTCCTATAAAAAATTAAGGTATCGGAAGTCGGAGAGAAGAGTGCCATCTTCGGCTCAAATTCCTTTACTGAATCTGCGATTTCCTCTTCTTCATCAATGCCAATATATGGTGGATTGGAAATGATGACATCAAAATTTTCATTCAGGTCATCATTCAGATAATCTGCATGGATGAAATTAACTTCAAGTTGATGAAATGCTGCATTTTTTTTTGCAGTTTCTAATGCTTTTTCTGAAAAATCAATAGAAGTAACTTCAGCCTGAGGAAAATATTTTTTTAAAACTAAAGGAATGACACCGCTGCCGGTTCCAATGTCGAGGATTTTAATGGGAGCGTTTGAGAGTCTTAGCGTTTGATAATTTTCCGAAGTTTTTATTTTTTGTATTGCTAATTCCAACAATTCCTCTGTTTCAGGGCGGGGGATCAAAACGTTTTCATCCACAAAAAACTTCATTCCGTAGAATTCAGTTTCGCCTAAAATCTGTAAATAGGGTTTTCCTGTTTGTAATTCTGAAATAATTTGAAGGAATTTTTCTTCATTTTCTGAGTTAATTTCCTGATCAGCCAACTGTCTCTGCTGAATACTATTGATAGCCAAAATATTTTCCACAAAAACCTGAAAGATAAATACACTCTCAGATTCGGTGTAGATTTCTTTCAGATTTTCTGAAAAATATTTTTTAAGTTCTGAAATCGTCATTTATCTTGTAAAAACCAATTTTATATCTGTCGATTTTTCCTCGTCAATTCTGTATCCTTCATAATTGAAAGCTTTTACGTCGTCTAATGTCTGAGCATTATTTTCTGCACAAAATCTCACAACCAAACCTCTCGCGTGCTTTGTGTAGACAACAATAGTTTTCAGCTTTCCTTCTCTTAATTCATAAAAATCAAAATCGATAACGGTGTGGTTGAGTTTCTTACGGTCGATCACTTTAAAATATTCATTACTTCCAAGATTTAAAAGAATTTCATTTTTCTTCATCTCGGAATTAAGCTGTTCAGTAATTCTTTCTCTCCAGAATTCATACAGATTTTTGTATTCATCAAATTGGAAGGGTCTTCCCATTTCAAGGCGGTAAAGCATCACTTTATCAGAAGGTTTCAGCAAACCATATAATCCGGAAAGCATTCTGTAATTTTTTTGAAGATAATCTACTGCGTTTTGATCTAACGTTTTTGCATCCAAACCTCTGTAAACCTCTCCGGTAAAGGCGTACATTGCCGGAGCTGATTCTTTTGCAGTAGGTTTAGATTTCCATTTTTGGTTTCTTTCCCAGTTTTCATCTGCCAATTTCGGCGAAATCTCCATTAATTCGGAAAGATATTTTGGTGATTTTTCTTTTAAGTAGGTTTGAATATATTCTGCTTGCTCAATGAATTTCGGAGTTGTTGTTTTCAACAGATCTGTTGAATTTTCTACGTTCATTAATTTCGCAGGAGATGTTACTATTTTCATGAAAAAAATAAAAATTTAAAAATATTGTGATAGGACGGTATTGAATTTTTGATTGTTTAATTTTGAACTATCAACTATCAACTATCAACTATCAACTATCAACTATCAACTATCAACTATCAACTAAATAATCCCTTTTCCTTGTCGGATAATTTCAGGTTCCCCAGAAGTAAGGTCTACGATTGTGGAAGCCATATTATCTCCATATCCTGAATCGATCACGATATCCACCAAGTGGTCATATTTTTCAGCAATCAGTTCGGGGTCGGTAGAATATTCCAAAACTTCATCATCATCTTTAATGGAAGTGGATGCAATAGGATGCCCTAATTTTTCAACAATAAGCTGCGGAATCGAGTGATCCGGAACACGAATACCAATTGTTTTGTGACCTTTATAAGCTAAAGGCAAACTTTTGTTGGCTTCCATAATAAAGGTGAAAGGCCCCGGGAGATGACTCTTTAAAAATCTGAAAACAGAAGTGTCAACAGGTCTTGTAAAGTCTGAAAGGTGACTCAAATCATTACAAATAATAGAGAATTGCGCCTTCTCGAGCTTAATTTTTTTCATCTGAGCCAACTTTTCCATGGCTTTTATGTCAAAAATATTACAACCTAACGCATAAACTGTATCAGACGGATAAATAATTAATCCGCCATTGTTTAAAGTTTTAATAACCTCATTAATAAGGTTTTCCTGTGGGTTGTCAGGATAAATTTTCAATATTTTTGCCATAGCACAAAGATACGAATATTAAAATAGTTTTCATAAAAGTCCTTTATTTAAAAGAAAAATTAGGATTTGTAAAAAATATTCGTACCTTTGCAATCCAATATCGCGGGATGGAGCAGTAGGTAGCTCGTCGGGCTCATAACCCGAAGGTCATCGGTTCGAGTCCGGTTCCCGCTACTAAGTAAGTGTTTTCGGTAAACACTCTAAAAATACACCGCGGGATGGAGCAGTAGGTAGCTCGTTGGGCTCATAACCCAAAGGTCATCGGTTCGAGTCCGGTTCCCGCTACTAAGCAAGTGCTTTCGGTAAGCACTCTAAAAATACACCGCGGGATGGAGCAGTAGGTAGCTCGTCGGGCTCATAACCCGAAGGTCATCGGTTCGAGTCCGGTTCCCGCTACTACATTAAGAGAATCATAATTATGGTTCTCTTTTTTATTGTTTAAAAGCTCAGGCTCACCGAAGGTGAGCCTGAATCTATTTTAATTCTATTGGATTATTTCCTTTTTTATTAATGTTTCGTTGAATATCAGCTTTATCTTTTGCTTGAAATGTTATTCCTTGACTTTCTACATTATTCACATAATTATTTTTTAGATTGTCCCTCGTCGCAAAATATTCTTTCCTCGAAATTTCTTTATAATTATTAAAAGATTCATCATAGAAAATAGGATAATATTTATTTGTCTGAACTTCTATTAAAGAAAAGTTGTATTGATTTTTAACATCATATAATTGTATAATCATTCCCGGTAATCCTTTAAATTTATAAGGACCTTCTGAAATTGGAATCTCGGTTGTATACCAAGCTATCCATTCTCTGCCACCATAAGTAAGAGTGGCTTTATTACAATTATAAGTATCAATCTTCTTTTTTTCTTTAGAAAGTTTCCAATCAAAAGATGCTTTTTCATAATATTTCAGTCCAAATGAATATACTTTTTCATAAAAAGCAATATCATTATTTTCTTTATAAATAGAATATCTGAAAACACTTTTCGGTAGTTTCATAAGGTTTCCCGCAGCAACTGCCAATCCCTGACCACTAGCTGCCATCATTCTGATATTTTGATAACCAAATTTATAATTAGTACTGACAAAGCAGGATTTATTTCCTAAAATTTGCAAATCAAAATCTTCTTGTTTACTACTTTCCGTGTTCGTCGAATCTGAAAAATAAGTTAACCGATAAGTGAAAATTTTCATGTTCTCATTTTTTAAATTTTGAGAATGAATTGAATTAAAACAAAGAAAAAGCGTAAAGAATAAAAATTTAATCATGGAAATAGTTGGTAAATAGAAGTGAGCACAATGATACGAATAAATTTTATTACCTAGTTTGAGATTATAATTTCTTTTAATAAATACCACATTTTATACTGTTTTTATCCGCTGGCTCAATTTATGTACATCTTTTACCACACCAAAATTTTAAAAATATGTATAAGAAAATTCTTGCAGGATTAGGCGGCGCAGTTGCCCTAAATGTTTTACACGAAACTCTAAGAAAAAACTTTGATAATGTTCCGGAGGTTAATAAAGTAGGCGAGGAGGCTTTAAATATGGCTCTTGACAAAGTAGATATGAAAATTACAGACAAAGATCAGTTGTATGCTGCAACATTGGCTGGAGATGTTGTGAGCAACGGAATTTATTATGCAACTACAGCAACCAGCGGATTTAATATTGCTTCAGGAGTTGCGGCTGGCTTAGGAGCTGTATTTTTACCACAGAAAATGGGGCTTGATGATACTCCCGTGGCGGAAAATAACCAGAAAAAAATAATGACAGTTGCCTATTATCTTTTTGGAGCCATTGTCACAAAATTGATCTACGACAAAATAAAATAGAAATGTATTGTACCATTAAAAGCCACAAATTTTGTGGCTTTCATTTTTATATTTGAATAAAGAAGTCTTTTATTCTTACATACGAAATGAATGTATAATTAATTTAAAATACATTTTTACTACCTTATTTGGCATTAAATTTTCTAATTTTGGAATGATTTAATTTAATTTCAAAATGAAAAAGCTGTCGTATACTCTTTTGTTCGCTTCCGGATTGGCTTTCGGGCAATTTTTCGAAAAAGATAAAACTTTCACAAAACAAGACACCTTAAAAGGTTCCAATACAGAATTCCGGAACTTTTGGGATGTCAAAAAATATGATCTTTCCGTAGAACCGGATTTTGTTTCAAAAAGTATCAAAGGAAATAATAAAATCAGTTTTGATATTATTAAAGATGTAACGAATCCTACTTTTCAGATTGATCTTCAACAGCCGATGAAAGCCGATAAAGTGGAAGGTAGTTTTCCTATTGCTGAATATAAACAAGAGGGCGATTTCATTTGGATTAAAACTAACAAAAGCTTTAAAAAAGGAGAAAAATATACCATTGATGTTACCTATTCGGGAAATCCTACAATTGCTAAAAATGCGCCGTGGGATGGCGGTTGGGTGTTTACCCAAGATGAAAAAGGAAATCCGTGGATGAGTGTTGCTGATGAAGGAATTGGCGCTTCGATCTGGCTTCCGACTAAAGATATTTGGAGCGATGAGCCCGATAACGGAATCATCATGAAAATTATTACACCCAATGATTTGGTAGGTGTAGGAAACGGAAAACTGATCGATAAAAAAACAAGCGGAAACAAAATAACCTATACTTGGGAAGTCAAAAATCCTATCAATGCTTATTCTATTATTCCGAATATTGGAAAATATGTGAATTTTAAAGATACTTTTAACGGAGAAAAGGGAAAACTTGATCTTGACTACTGGGTAATTGATTATAATTTGGATAAAGCTAAAAAACAATTCCAGCAGGTAAAACCTATGCTTTCTGCTTTTGAATATTGGTTCGGGCCTTATCCTTTTTATGAAGATTCTTATAAATTGGTCGATTCTCCGTACTTAGGAATGGAACATCAAAGTAATGTTGCTTACGGAAACGGTTATCAAAACGGCTATCGAGGAAGAGATCTGTCAGGAACCGGAGTCGGATTGAACTGGGATTTTATTATTATTCACGAAAGTGGTCATGAGTGGTTTGCGAATAACATTACTGCAAAAGATCAGGCAGATATGTGGATTCATGAAAGTTTTACCAATTATTCTGAGGTCTTATTTACCGAAAAATATATGGATAAAAAATCTGCCGACACGTATGCCTTGGGAATCAGAAATATTATTCAAAACGATATTCCAATTATTGGGAAATACGGGGTTAGAAATGAAGGTAGCGGCGATATGTATCCGAAGGGAGCGAGCATGCTTCATACCATTCGTCAGGTGATTAATAATGACGAAAAATTTAGACAGATTTTAAGAGGAATCAATAAAGATTTTTATCATCAGACGGTAACAACAGAACAAATTGAAAATTATATTTCAAAAAAATCGGGAATTGATTTTTCAACGGTTTTTAACCAATATTTGAGAACTGTACAAGTTCCGGCATTAGAATACAGTCAAAACGGAGATTCATTGAAATTCAGATATACAAACGTGGTGAAAAACTTTAAATTACCTATCAGAATCAATGGTGATCAAACCATTAATCCAACAGAAGAGTGGCAGACTGTAAAGCTGAAAACATCGGCTCCGGTGAAATTAGATCTCGCTTATTATATCAATTATCAAAAGATGTAAGATGAAAAGGCAAAATCGTGACTGCGATTTTGCTTTTTTATTTTTTTTTTAAGAAAACTTTAATACGTATCGTCGTAACAAAATGATTTTTAGAACAACTACTTAAATTATAAAATATAAACTCAATGAAGAAATTAGCACTAAGTTTAGGTGTTTTAACCACTTTTTTGGTTAATGCCCAATCAATAAAAACCACCATCGATCTTGTGAATGTAAAGGACGATAAAGTAGCCGTTACGATGGAATTTCCCAAAATGAAGTCTGGAGATGTGAAATTTCATTTTCCGAAAACTGTTCCGGGAACGTATTCTGAGGACGATTACGGAAGGTTTGTAGAAGGCATTAAATTTTATGACAATAAAGGAAAAGAATTGGCTTTCACAAAAGTAAATGATAATACCTATTCATTAAAAAACGCTCAGAATTTAACCAAAGTTACCTATTTGGTTAATGATAGTTTTGATGACGAGATGGATACTTCAAAACATAAAGCCGTATTTTCACCTTCAGGAACAGATATTGAGGAAGGAAAAGTTTACCTGATCAATACACACGGTTTTGTAGGCTACATCGATAATATGCAGGATGTTCCTTATCAATTGGTAATTCAGAAACCAGCCGATTTTTACGGAACTACCGCATTGGTAGATCAGGATAAATCTGAAGCTACGGATACTTTTACATTGGCAAATTATGCTAAAGTTACCGACTCTCCGTTAATGTACACAAAACCCGATTACGTTACCTTCAACGCAGGCGGAATGGACTTGGTACTGGGCGTATATTCTCCGACAGGAAAATATAAAGCGGCAGATTTTAAAGATAATTTAGAGAAAATGGTGATCGCTCAAAAGAAATTTTTGGGAGATATGAATACCAATAAAAAATATGCGGTGATGCTGTATCTTTCTGGTGGTGATGGGCCACAGATCAAAGGTTTTGGAGCATTAGAACATCATGAATCTACAAGTGTTGTGCTTCCCGAAATGATGCCGAAAAGTGATATTGAAAAAACACTTACTGACGTTATTTCTCACGAATTTTTCCATACGGTGAATCCTTTGAAAACGCATTCCGAAGAAATTCATTATTTCGATTATGCAGATCCTAAAATGTCTCAGCATTTGTGGATGTATGAAGGTGGAACGGAATATTTTGCCAATTTATTCCAGATTCAGGAAGGTTTGATTAATAAAGATGAATTTCTACAGAGAATAACTGAAAAAATCACGAATTCTAAAAATTATGATGACACCATGCCATTTACGGTAATGAGTAAAAACGTGCTGAAAGAACCTTATAAAGATCAATACAGAAATGTTTATGAAAAAGGAACTCTGCTGGCGATGTGTCTTGATATTGAGTTGAGAAAACTATCAAACGGTGAAATGGGCTATCGTGATATGATCCGTAAATTATCTCAAAGATTTGGAGAGAATAAGCCATTTAAAGATGATAAACTGATTGATGAACTGGTAACAATTACGGGATATCCTCAGGTAAAAGATTTTTACAATAAATATATCGCCGGAAACCAACCAACGCCTTACGAACAATATCTGAATATGGTAGGAGTAGAAGTGAAAAAACAAGAAACTCCACCAATTTTCTGGTTTGTAAAAGATCCTCAGCAAACGGGTTACAACGAAAAGAATAAAACGTTTGTATTTGATGAAAACTCTCCGTTATCACCATTTGCAAAAAGTGTAGGCTTTAAAATTACCGATGAGGTGCTTGCTTTGGACGGAAAATCCATCAATATTCAAAATATTCAGGAATTTATCGGTTACACGAGAACCATTAAAGAAGGGCAAAATGTTACCGTAACCGTTTTAAGAAAGAACGGTGATAAACTGGAAAAAGTGAATCTTACAGGAAAAGCAATTCTTGATAAAATGACTTTAGAAACATTGCAATTTAAGCCAAATCCAACTCCGGCAGAACAAAAACTGCAAGATCAGTGGCTGACAGGAAAGAAGTAGTATTAAATATAAATCTTAATGAAGCGGGGAAGTTTTTCTCCGCTTTTTTTTGTCATTGCGAGAAACGAAATGACGAAGCAATCTTCTTAATAATCTTAACGTCTTAATTTAAAACTTAATGGTTGAAAAATTTGAGCTTGTTCGCTCGCAACAATAATTTTCGTTAAAAAATAAAGTTGAATCAGGCTTTTTTAATCGTAATTCTAAAAGTCGTTCCTTTCCCAACTTCAGTTTGAGCAATTTTAATATCACCGGCATGATATTCCTGAACCACTCTTTTTGCTAAAGACAAGCCAAGTCCCCAACCTCTTTTTTTTGTTGAATAACCAGGCTTAAAAGCGTTTCTAGCTTGCTGCTTCGTCATTCCGCTTCCTGTATCCTGAATTTCTACGACGATATTTTTATTTTTCTCAAAAACTGACATCGCGATAGAGCCTTCGCCTTTCATCGCATCCACGGCATTTTTAACTAAATTTTCAATCACCCAGCTCATCAGAATTTTATTATGAGGAACCGAAATTCCCGCGGGTGGAAGGTGTAATCCGAAATTTATTTTTCGTGAAATTCTTGTTTTTAGATAATCATAATTTTCCTGAATACTTTCGTTGAAATTAGTGTCATTCAGTTCCGGAACTGATCCGATTTTTGAAAATCTTTCAGAGATTGTACGAAGCCTTTCAATATCTTTTTCTATTTCGTGAACCCCTTCAGAATCGGGAGTTTCTAGCTTCATAATCTCCATCCAGCCAATCATGGAAGAAAGGGGAGTACCGATTTGGTGTGCCGTTTCTTTTGCTAAACCTGCCCAAAGATAGCCTTCATCAGTTTTTTTGATTGTTTTGAAAAACCAAAATGAAAAACCAAAATACAAAAGAATAAAAAGTCCTAAAATATAAGGTGAATACCGTAAATTATTAAGCAAATGAGAGTTGTCGTAGTAAACAAACTGATTATTTCCATCAGGAACCTTAATTTCTATAGGATCATAATTTTTCTCCATAGATTTTACCAGCTGGTCTAACTTTACAGGATCATTAATTGTACTTTCCGGAATATTTCTGTAAAATCCTAAATCGAGAATTGGTTTTTTATTTTTATCAGTAACAATAAAAGGAATGTTATTGTTAATATTAAGGATTTCAGGTAATAAATCTAAGACATCCGTATCGGGAGATTTAACTTCCTGCTGAATCCTAATAGCTTTCGAAAGCAAATTAATCCTTTTAATTTCCTCTTTTCGAAGGTAATTGATAAGTGAAGTTGAGGCAATGACAATCGTGGTAACAACCGCCGTCATCACTACAAAAATGATCCAGTTATTCAGTCTTGCAAAAATGGTTCTTCTCAAAGCAAATTATTTTAAAACATTCAGAATTTTCTGCAGTTCACTGCTTCCGCTTCCCTGATAATTATTGATAATGATTGAAAAAACGTACTTTTTTCCGTCTTTTGCGGTATGATAGCCCGCAAAAGATTTGGTATCTCTCATGGTTCCGCTTTTCATTTTCATCCCGTTGTCCTGCGTCGGGAAACCGTCATAATAAGCCTCAAACCAAGACTGCTTTTTAGCATATAATAAAGCCTGAACTTCTGCTTTTGCCGCTACATAATTTTGAGGTGAAAGTCCGCTTCCATCAGCAAAATTGATCATATTTCCATTAATTCCCTTGGATTTCCAAAATTCTTTAATAAAGGCAACACCACTTTTAAAATTTGAATTCCCTTTCTTTTCTTTGCCTAATGTTTTAATCAAAGTTTCACCATAAAGATTAATGCTTTTTCTCAAAAACCAGTAGACGATTTTATCTAAAGTTGGCGATTCATAAGTTAAGATGGTGTGATTTTTAGGAAAATTCAAAATTTGTTTGCCTTCAATCTGAAGTTGAGAATTGGTGATTACTTTTCCAGAAATATCGATTCCTGATTCTTTCAACCATTTCATCGCTTCAACACCTAATTGCAAAGGCGGATTTGGAGTTGCACCAGATACTGTCACTGTTTTTCCTGAAGGCAAAGTTCCATTAATCAAAGCAACATCCGAATGCGGAGCGGTGAAGATTAAACTTTGATCTGAAGATCCGCCCGTTTTTAATTCATTCATCCATTTTACGCCTTCTAAAGGATAGGAAAAACTTTTAAAATCGGTTCCATTGATGTTAATATCAAACTGATTTTCACGCCAATTAACGCCCCAAACGCCCGCTCCATAATAGTTTCCTAAATCATCCCAAGGCCATCCTCCGGGAATGGTTTGAGCATCGAAATAAGAATCATCAATAATCAAATCACCTGATATTTTTGCGATTCCCAAAGTTTTGACTGCTTCAATCAATTTCTTTTTAAAGCTTTCAGGTTTGTAATTGTCGTATCTCCAGCTTCCTAATGTTGGATCGCCGTTTGACGAAATAAATAAATTTCCGTTAAGCGTTGATCCGGAAATCGTTCCTGAATATCCTGAAGTTGTTTTATAGGTATAATTTTTACCCAATGTTTCCAAAGCAGCGCCAGCAGTAAATATTTTTTGTGTGGAAGCCGTAGAAAGTCCTTTATTTCCCTGATAATCGTAAATGAAATTTCCGTTTTCATCAGCAACATAAAATGAAAGATTGGAAGCAATTGCTCCAGAAGATTCCATTAAATCTTTGGTTGCTTTTTCCAGTTTCTGAGCTATATTTTGAGCAAAAATCACTTGTGTGGAAAGGGTGAGAACTGCTAATGTTTTTTTCATTGCGCTTTTGTTTTTCTAAACTTATGGTCATTATGAAAAACGAAAAATTTATTTCTTTATTTTTCAAAATGATTGTTCGGAATGCTTCGTCAGGCTCAGCATGACATCGCTAAAAACTTACCGTTTAATTTTTAAAACCGTTAGCATTAGAAGTGTCATGCCGAGCGAAGTCGAAGCATCTCGTTTTATTTACATATGATTCCAAAAAATCATATTTTGTGATTCAAATATATAAAAAAGAAAATTTAGAGTTCTGAACCTGCCTCGATCTCGTAAGGTTCTTTATCTTTTTCAAAAATCCTTGTTAACTCGCTTCCTTCAACGGTAATATTATCGCCAATTCTTCTGATCCAGTTTCCTTCACGAAGTCCGACAACTTTTGTATCATTCTGCGTTAAAAATTCTTTAATTCGCGTTTCTCGCGTTTCTCCGTTATGTTTCAATTCAGGATTTGGATCAAGATAATGCGGATTTAAGTTAAATGGAACCAATCCCATACAATCAAAACTTGGTGGATAAACGATGGGCATATCGTTCGTAGTTCTCATATCTTGTCCGCCAATATTGCTTCCTGCGCTGCATCCTAAATACGGTTTTCCGCTTTCTACATTTTGTTTTAGAACTGACATTAAACCCTCTGCATGTAATGTTTTAACCAACAAAAAAGTATTCCCGCCGCCTGTAAAAAAACCTTTGGCATTATTTACGGCTTCAATTTTATCTTCAAATTCGTGAAGTCCTTTTACTTTAATATGAATGGTTTCAAAGAAAGATTTTGCCTTTGCGGTATAATCATCATGAGAAATCCCACCGGGACGAGCGAAAGGAACGAAAATAATTTCGTCAATGCCTTTATAAAGTTGAATTAATTCTTCTTTTAAGTATTCTAAATATTCCCCTCCGAAAAGGGTAGAAGTGGAAGCTAATATGATATTCATAAAAATGTATTGATAAAAATTCTTTACATACAAAGATAACTCAAACGGAAACGAATCAAAAATTTAGATAAAAAAATAGTTGAACCTCTTAATATTTTCAAAAAAAACTTAAAGGTTCTAAAATTCGGGCTTTTGTGGAATTATTATTGAACTTTACTCATCACAACTCGAAAATGTAAGATTATGACAATGATTAAAATGAACACGAAAAACCTTTTCTTAGGTTTGTTATTAGTAGGAAGTGCAGGTTTTGTAAATGCGCAAACCACACAAACAGATAGTGCAAGTAATACGGCAGCAGTAAGCCAGACAGGAAATCCAGCGATTGATGGTCTTAAAAAACAGATTGAAACCAATCCTAAAGATACAGAAGCTTTAGCAAAATTGGCAACGGCATATCAAGAAGCTTCGGATTGGACGAATGCAGTAGATACATGGAAGAAGATTTCGGTTTTATTGCCAGATTGGGCTCCGTCATATTATAGTCAGGCCTACGCTTATCAATCTGCAAAAGATGATGCGAACGCGAAAATAGCGTATGAGAAATATATTGCGACCGTAAAACCTGAAGAAGTTGAGCAAAATAAGAAGAATCTGGCGTATGCCTATTTCTATCTAGCTTTCTCTGAACAGAAAAGCGATCCGAACAAAGCGAAAGAACATATTGCAAAATCAATACAGTATGATCCTAGCAACCAGGATGCTGTAAAGCTTAATCAAGTTTTAAACTCGTAATAAAAAAGATCCGGATAATTTCGGATCTTTTTTTGTTTATCATGGTTTTGAATTAATTGTTTTTCCAAAAAAATCGATTTCACCATGAAGGTATTGGATAATTTTGTCAATATTTCGTTGAATGCTAGCTTCGGTTTTTAGATTATTGATGTAACGAATTAACTCTAATTTTCTTGAAGGAATTAAACTTTCAAAATTGACCATCGCTAAAGGATGATTTTTTATGGCCTGATCTAATTGCGGATGAATTGAAATCGTTCGGTCAGCGTCATCAAATTCTACAAAAACTTCAATGGTTTCACCAATTCTTTTGGGAGAATCTTTTAGCATCATCAGATTAATATATAAACGCCATTCTCCTAAATATTTCATTAAATTTTGTTTGAATTCTTTACCGTTTACACTTCCCTTCACAGGAATCGGACTTTTATTCTTTCCTGAGGCTTCGAAAATTTGATTTAAAATTTCTTCGGGAATGAATACAAAAGGATTGATGCCGATAATTTGGAGTTGGGTGGTGAAGTGATTTTTCATTTGGTTTTATACTTTAGGCTAATTTAATTATTATTTTAACTACCCCGTCTTTTTGCTTTGCAAAAATCCACCCCTTCAGGGAAGGGGAATGTAAAATTTCTGATACTACGCGCAATTAACAACCAACAACCAACAACTAACAACAAGTTAAACCATAACAAAATTAGTTCCCTACTCGAAAAGGAATCGTTATATTTGTATAAAATTAAATCTGTAAATCAAATGAAATTTTTTATTGACACTGCCAATTTAGAGCAAATTAAAGAAGCAAGAGACCTTGGAATTCTTGATGGAGTAACGACAAACCCGTCATTAATGGCAAAAGAAGGTATTCAGGGAGCTGAAGCGATCAAAAATCACTATAAAGCAATTTGTGAAATTGTAGACGGAGATATTTCTGCGGAAGTACTTTCTACAACGTATGAAGAAATGATTAAAGAAGGGGATGAGTTGGCGGCAATCCACCCGAATATCGTGGTTAAAATTCCGATGATTAAAGACGGAATTAAAGCATTAAAATATTTTTCTGATAAAGGAATCAGAACAAACTGTACCTTGATTTTCTCTCCAGGACAGGCTCTTTTAGCAGCTAAAGCAGGAGCTACTTATGTTTCTCCATTCTTGGGAAGATTAGATGATATTTCAACTGATGGATTAAATCTGATCCAGGAAATCAGATTGATTTTCGATAATTATATGTATGAAACTGAAATTTTAGCGGCTTCTATCCGTCATTCAATGCATATTATCGACTGTGCGAAGATTGGAGCAGACGTGATTACTTCACCACTTCCTCCGATCTTGAGTTTGCTAAAGCATCCATTAACAGACAGCGGATTGGCTCAGTTTATTGCAGATTCTCAGAAATTAGCGTAATCATCAGAATCCAGTTTAAAAATAAAAAATCCCGAAATGATGTTTCGGGATTTTCGTTTATTTCAACAGATCAAGTTCTAAAATATTATTCTCTTTTTTCAGCTTTTCTTTCACTCTTTTTTCATCATCCCGAAGCATTTTATTAGTATCTATCACCTTTCCATTATCATCTCTCATTTCTACAATCTTGCCGTTGTTTAGCATCTGACGCAGGCCTTTCATCGGATCTTGAAGATACTCGGTATATACTTTTTTAAATTTATTCTCATCCACATTAATAAGAGGATTGTATCTTTTTTTATCCTTTCCGCTTACCCATTCTTGTGCTTTGTCAAGTTTTTTCACTCCTTTCAGTTCAAAAATATGAGCATGGCTTTGATCTTCTATTTTCACAATTAACCCCGGCAGACCATGAAATTTATATGGACCATCCTGAATAGGTACTTCGGTTGTAAACCACGCCGTCCAACGTCTTCCTAAAAAATCACATACTGCCTTCTGAACGGAAAAATTTCCTATTTTATCCTTATCTGAAAGAATTTTCCACTGAGGTACTCTGGAATCCTGTACGAGATATTCTTCATTACCAATTGAATTAATAAAGCTTACAGCATAATCCGGATAACTTTTTTCAACAGAATATCTCAATTTGCCTTTATATCCTACTCCTTTCAAACTAAAATCATTGTTTCCCGATTTCACCTGTTTTTCGATGAATGCATGCATCAGAGAATCGGCTTCATGGTATGCATTACTGTAAAATTTTGATCCTTTTGGAGCAATGTCGAGGTTCATCAATTCAGTTTCAACATTATCTTTTGCTGTTGAATCTATGGCAAATTTGTATTCATAAACGAACCTTTGATATTGTGCATGAGAGAGGAATCCTACTGACAGGACTACTAGAAATAATAGTTTTTTCATAGTATTAGTTTAATTTTTTATTTTAATTTTCTATATTTTTAATCACTTTACAAGGGCTTCCAACCGCCAATACATTATCCGGAATATCCTTAGTTACTACGCTTCCCGCTCCAATCACCGAATTATTTCCAATTTTAACACCCGAAATAACCACCACATTTCCACCAAACCACACGTTGTCTCCAACTGTAATCGAATGAGCAGTTTCCAAACCTGAATTTCTTTGTTTTACGTCTAAAGGATGATTGGCTGTGTAAAAACTACAATTCGGGCCAATGAAAACATTATCTCCGAAAGTTACCTTTGCACAATCTAAAATCACAAGATTATGATTGGCGTAAAAGTTTTCTCCCACTTCTATATTGTATCCGTAATCACACCAGAAATTAGGTTCGATACAAATATTTTCCTTTGTTTTTCCTAAAATATTTTTGATGAGTTGGGTTCTGTTTTCAGTATCAGAATTTTTCAGGTGATTATATTCCCAGCATAAATCTTTGATGGCAATTCTTTCATTCGTAAGTTCATGATCATTGGCATTATACAATAGTTCCTGTTTACATTTTTCTTTCTCCGTCATTATTTTGGTTTAAAATTTTAATTATCACTTTTAAGCCTTAAATATAACAAAAGAAAACAGGATGACTTATGATAATCATCCTGTTTTATATTAAAAATTATGTATTTTACTTGTACAAATCTGGTTCTATAGAATTATTATTTTTCTTCAAACTTTCTTTCGTTTTTTTCTCCATATCTCTGAAAACTTCATTAGGATCTGTAATTTCTCTTCCGTCAGGATTTTTCACCTTAAAAGAAATATTTGTTCCATTACCGTTTTTCATCATCATTTCCCTCATATTTTTTGTAGGATCATTTACATATGCTTTCCAAACTTTTTTGAATTGATCTTTTGTTACTTCAATATCTTTTCCGCCAACTCCAATTAATCTCACATTTCCAGGCAGTTCAAGCTCTTTTTCCTGTGAAGCAACTGTTTTTTTATTCCCAACCAATATCATACTGTGAGATCCAGTAGCATCTTCCAGCTTCACAATTAAACCTGGTAAACCATAAAATTTATAAGGTCCATCCTGAAAAGGAATGTCTGTGGTAAACCATGCTGTCCAGCTTCTTCCGCCAAAATTTGTCGTTGCCTTTTGAGTATTGTATTCGCCTACTTTTTCTTTTTCGGGAAGAATTTTCCATTCCGGTTTTTTATCTTCTTTTACCTTATAAGCATCTGTTGAAACTCTTGTGAAGTAGTAAGTCGTAAAATCTGGATATTGCTTGGTTACACTATAAGAAACCTGCCCAGATTTCTCTCTCTTTGTGATATTGATGTTTCCGGCGCCGGCTTTTAATTGCTTTTCCAAATCTGCTTTTTGAGTAGAATCGGAAACAAATTTATCATAGCTGTAATACTTTGATCCTGTTTTATCGATATCCAAAAGCATCATTTCTTTTTTTACATCAGTTTTATTGGTAGAATCGGGAATAAATTTATATTCATAGAAAAATCTGTTGGTTTGAGCATTGGCAAGTATGCCAACAAAGAATAAAAAAAGGAAATTAATTTTTTTCATAATTTAAAACTTTTTAATTAAAAAAGCTTTGCTAACGATTGATTTTGATGTCATTAACAAAGCTTTATTGGAACTTTATTTATTTCGTTTCTACTCTTATTTCTCCAGAATATACTCCAGTATAATTCTTTTTATTTACTGTAACACTTTTTATCTTTTGCGGATCCAGATCTTTAAAGTCAGATTCTGTGGCTTCCTTCCCATTGATGAAGTATTTTATTCCTTCCATATTACCACTAGTACTTTTTACACCATTGGCCATTATCGTATTGTTTCTGTGGTCAATAATCATATTGTCTGCATTTACTCTTACATTTTTAGGAAATGTAGTGGTAGAATTGCTATAAATATATAATTTTCTGTTTCCGTCTAACGCTCTTCTCTCGGCTTCCAGTTTCGCTCTTTCTCCTTCCAGTTTTGCTCTTTTCTCTTCTAGCTTTGCTCTTTCTTTTTCAAGCTTAGCTCTTTTTTTTGCCGTTGCTGCCGATTCTTTCTCTCTAGCTTCAGGTTTGAAAATAATATCTGCGCCGGGTGACCATTTTGTATCATTAAAAGAGTACACTTTTACTTTCGGGGCATTCGGTGCTTTAGGAGATTTTGGAGCACCAGGTGGCGATGGAGGTGAAGGTGGAGCATCGGGAAATTCAAAATTGAATTCGGGAATTTCTGGTATCTCAAAATTCATGCTTTTCAATTCAGACATTTTATTCTTCCATTCGCTAGATTTGAAAAAATCATTGATCTTTTTTGCATCTATCGGATCTGTAGAATAAGACATTTTGAATTCTTGAGAATTAGTAACTTTATTAATCTCTCCAGAGAGATCATTAATCTCATCTACTTTCTTCTTAAATTCATCACTTTCAGGTTTTAAAGTTTTTAAATCTTTACTTTTTTCCTGAATTTTTTTGCTTAAATCTGCTAATTTTTCCTGAGTTTCAGCTCTTTTGGCTAATTTCGGAGCAATAACTTCAATTTCTTTGGTTTTTTTAGGCGCAATGGTATCTTTTTTAATCTGAGAAACCGCTTTCTCAATTTCTATATTTGTGGCTTTAATTTCTTGATTTTTAGCATTTACCAAATAAGCAAACGCTACTGAAAATACTACCGGTAATGCAAAAATTCTACGCGCATACCCGAATTTGGTTTGAGGTTTTTGTAACATTTTGAGTCGTTTTTTTAGATTTGAACTTAAAAACGGACTGGTGGCAGGCAACTGGTTTCCGGAAAAGTGGCTTGCTAAAAGCATCTGCGCAAATGCTTTGGTGTCCGATTGTTTTACAGCCTTTTTATCGGCTAGATACTCATGAATTAAACTAATTTCTTTTTTAATGATATGAAAAAATGGGTTGAACCAGAAAACAGAGGTAAGAATTTCAATAAAAATTTTATCAAAAGAATGTTTCTGTTCAATATGAACCATTTCGTGCTTCAAAATTTGTTTTCCGACGTCGGAATTCAGTGTAATTGAAGTTTTCCAGAAAAGGTTTCTGAAATAGGAAAATGGTGCTTCTGTAAGATCGGTCTGATAGAAATTAATTCCATCAAAGCTTTCTTTTTTAAACTGATTTTTAAGCTGTTGAATCCTGAAGATTCCGAATAGTAATTTCCCTAAAAAATAGAGAGAAACCAATCCCAAAGCTGAAAAAATAATTCTAAAATAAATGTGGTCATTGCTTATGTTTTTAGTTGAGTTAAAATTCTGTACCCTATCTATTAATTGGTAAAGATCATTGCTTACCTCAATTGTAAAATCTTCGATCTTTATTAAAGGAAGCAGCAACGAGATCAACATCGCCGACAAAAGATAAAATCTGTTGTAGTGATGAAAGGTCTTGTCTTTTAAAGACAACTGATAATACAAAAACATTACACCGGAGCATAAAATTACTTTGCCGAAGTATAGAAGTACAGTTTCCATGGTTTAGTTTTTTTCTTTGAGTTCGTTTAGCAGCATTTCAAGATCTTCAACGGTCATTTCGTTTTTTTCAACAAGGAAAGAAACGGCACTTTTGTAAGAACCTTTGAAATAATTTTTCACAAGACTTTTCATCGTTTTTCCTGAATATTGCTCCTGAGTAATCAACGGAAAATATTCGTGTTGCCTTCCGTAGACATTGTAATCTACAAACTCTTTGTCTTTCAATACTTTTAAAATGGTAGAAACCGTGTTGGTATGAGGTTTTGGCTCTGGAAAAAGATCAAGAATATCTTTAAGAAATCCTTTCTCCAATTTCCATACATACTGCATCACCTGTTCCTCTGCTTTTGTTAAAGTCTGAATTTTCATATCCCGTTTGTTTAGTCATTAAATGTAGTGATATAAAAATTATACTTCATTTCATATCACTAAGAAATTAGTTATACAAATGTAGAAATAAAATCTATTCAAACAACTATTTTTTTAGTGATAAAAGTATTTGTGATTCAATTATCTGAAAATCAATTGAATAAAAATTATTAAAATATGTTAAATTTTAAAATGATGGAAAAATTTAATGATTTTTAAAGGAGAAAAGGAAAAATTGAAGCATTGAGTTTTGAACACAAAGTTCCCTAAGTTTTTGGAATATTGAGTGTTTTAAGTTTCACAAAGCCGCTTCGCTTATAAGAGCTGATAGAAATATTTTAATGCTATTATTTTTAAAATAAAAAATACACTATTAATGAAATTCGTGTATTCGTGCCCATAAAAACTTAAAATTCCAAATCAATTAAACGATTTTCTGAATTCCAAAGGAGAAAGATTAGTTTTTGCTTTAAATAAATTACTGAATGATTGTGAATGTTCAAAACCTAAAGTATAAGCCACTTCTCCAACCGATAAATTCGTTGTAGAAAGTATTTCTTTCGCTTTACCAATCAATCTTTCGTGGATATGCTGCTGGGTACTTTGCCCCGTTAATGAACGAAGCATATCGCTTAAATAGCTTGGAGAGAGATTGAGGTTGTCTGCAAAATAACTTACTGTAGGAATTCCCTTGTTTAAAGAAGTTTCGTCTTCGAAATAAGCATCTAGCAACGTTTCAAATTTTTGCAGAAGCCCGCTACTGCTTGCCTTTCGTGTAATAAACTGACGCTTGTAAAAACGATTGGCATAATTCAGCAATAAATCAATCTGAGAAATCATCAGATCATGACTGAAATCGTCTATTCTTCCGTTGAGTTCCGATTCTATAAAATTGAAAATGGAGAGAATGGTTTTCATTTCTTCCTCCGAAAGATGCAAGGTTTCTTTAATTGAATAAGAAAAAAAGCCGTATTGCTTTATTTTTTTAGCCAAAGGATAACTTAAAAAAAAATCTGGATGAATGAGCAAAGAAAACTGAGAACATACGGTATCTTCAGAGCCTTTTCCGCCCATAATCTGCCCCGGTGCAGCAAATAGCAATCCACCCTGATCAAAATCGTAATAGTCTTGTCCGTATTCTACTTTTCCGCTTAACTTCGGTTTGTAAGAAATTTTGTAAAAGCCTAAAACATGGCGTTGAGATATCTTTTCAGACGGAATAAACCGATGTGTTTCATTGATTAAACTAATCAATGGATGCTTGGGTTTAGGCAAATCAAAGAAAAGATGTGCTTCTGTAAGTGATTTGAACTTGATGAGTGTTTGGTCGTTTTTTTTCATAATTCTTATATAAAGATAGGAAAACCGATTATAAAAATAACCGGTTTTTGTTTGAACTTATTTTGTTTAGCCTTGAGCGGAGCGGGAAACTTCATCCCAGGACTCCCAAAGGGCAATTCTGTCTGCATAAATTTCTTTGATTAAAGGAAGATTATTACTTCCCAAATTAAAACGTAAAGGTGGATTTTCATCATCAATTACCTTGAAAAGAGCTTGCGGCGTTGCTTTTGGATCTCCCTGCTCGAAAGTAGAAAGGCTTTTAATAAATTCAGCTTTAAAATCATCGTAAGCCTCAATATTTCCCGAAAACTTCAATGATTCCTGACTTCCGAATTCTGTAGCATAAGCTCCCGGTTCGATAATGGTTACTTTAATCCCGAATTGTTTTACTTCTTCGGCAAGACTTTCGTGAATAGCTTCAAATGCCCATTTCGAAGAACTGTAATATCCGATAACGGGCAATGTGAAATGCCCAATATTGCTGGAAGTCCCTAAAATGTGTCCCGAACCTTGCGCTCTTAAAATCGGCAACGCAGCCTGAATTACACTTACCGGACCAATAATATTCGTTTCATACAAATCACGAATTTCATCTGCACTGGCTTCTTCAATGGTTCCAACCAATGAATATCCTGCATTATTTAAAACGATATCTAATTTTCCAAAATGATGATGCGCTTTGTTTACGGCATCTTTTACCTGCTCCGGTTTTGTAACGTCTAGTGCCAACGTCAATACCTGATCGCCATATTTTTCATTAAGATGAGAAATGCTTTCCAGCTTTCTTGCGGTAGCTACGACTTTATCGCCACGTTCGAGAGCAGCTTCCGTCCAAACTTTTCCAAAACCTCGGGAAGCTCCCGTAATAAACCATATTCTATTTTGCTGTGTCATAATATTTTATTTTTACAAAGCAAAATTAGCAAGCTTCAAAAAGATTTTTGTAGGCGAATCACAGAGGTTTGTAGGCTAAATGAGGAAATTGAAGTAAGGTTGGAAGTTGGAAGATGGAAGCGAGAAGATTACTAAGTCCTTAATTTTGATTTGATGATAAAAATTCAAAAAAAAAGAAAGATTTTGATCTTTATGAACTTACATGACCTCCATCTTCCATCTTCCATCTTCCAGCATCCAACATCCAACCTAACAAGCCTTACTCTTTTCGAAGAATACCTTTTTCTACGCTTTCGTTCAGTAAATTTTCGGCATAATTCCAAATCGATGAAGAACCCTTGGCAATGGCTTTTTTCTTGTTGTAAACCGTGTGATATTCCACATCAAATTCTTTCCATGTTCCGCCGTTATTGCTAGTGTTTTGAAGCAAAGGTTCGAATCTGTCCATCGTACGGGCGAATTTAGCTTCATTGGTAATGCCTTCTTCAAATTCTTCCCAAACCGCTAAGAATTCTTTAGCCTGAACTTCAGGTAATAATCCGAAAATTCTTTTGGCAGCCAGAAGTTCTTCTTCGGTATTGGTGTGATTTTTTGTGGTATCATATATAAAAGTATCGCCTGCATCAATTTCTACCAAATCATGAATCAAAACCATTTTTACCACTTTCAAAACATCGATTGGTTGATCCGAATGTTCAGCCAAAACTAAAGTCATCATCGCCAGATGCCAACTGTGTTCGGCATCATTTTCATTTCTATCGCTGTTGAACAGTTTTGTTCTTCGTTGGATGTATTTTAATTTGTCGATCTCTTTAATGAAATCAATCTGTTTTAATAAATTTTCGGTCTTCATTTTACTTTAAATTCGATTGAGTCCCAAAGATAATACAAACAAAATTTACTTCACCACCGTAGCTTCAAACTCTACTTTTAGCGTTTCAAATAAAGTTTTTACTTCCATCACGGTAGTTGCCTGCTGAACTTCATGCTTTGTAATCCAATTTTGTAGAACATCGAAATTTTTAAAGAGTTCTTCGTGTTCTGTGGTGTATACATTCAGCCGAACGATATTTTTAACTTCAAAATCTGCCTGAATGATTACTTTTTTCAAATTTTCCAGTGCTTCGGTGATTTGAATTTTCATATTGGCATTGCTTGAAATTCCATCGTCATTAATCGCAGTTTGTCCCGAAATATAAAGCGTACTCTGAGCATTTTTTACTTCTACGGCTTGTGCATAATTTCTCGCATCTTGCCATTTCCAAGGGTTGATGATTCTTTTTTCCATGTTGAATATTTTTAATTAAATAGAACAACAAAGTTCAGAATCACCCTTTCCTTTTCTGTGTGATCTGCATCACAATTATTTTGATTCTTTAAAAAATCGGCTTAATGTTTCGCGTGATAAGCCAAAATAAGCTGCCAACGTGATCTTAGGAATTCGCTGAGCAAAAGAGGGATAGTATTTTATAAATTGCTCGTATCGTTCTTTTGCGCTCAAAGTCATTAAAGACAAAATTCTCCGTTGGTTTGAAATGTGCCCGTTGACCGCTTTTGAAAGGAAAAACTCGGTCATTTTAGGAACTTCCTTTAATAATTGATGGTAATTCTTAAAAGAAAGTGTTAAAACTTCGGTATCCTCAAGACATTGCAAAATTTGGTTAGCTTTTGTTTGATTGTAAAATGCCATAAAATCGGTTTCCCACCAATCTTCCATCGCAAAAGAAATAATATGTTCCCTTCCTTCCTGATCGCTGCAAGAAAGCTTAATTAATCCTGAAACAATAAAATAAATACATTCCACCTTATCATTTTCCTGAATGATAAAATCTTTTTTGCTAAAATGCTCTTCCTCGAAAAAAGCACTCACTTTTTCCCATTCATGATCGGAAAGATGTATTGTTTTTCGAATATGATTTAGGAGAATAAGGCTCATTTATATTGTTGAAAATTCTTTACTACAAAAATAACAAAACCGCAATTGTTTATTTAAAAATCATCCATCATATATTAGAAATCCTCCATTTTATGAGATTTTATATCAACCCAACTTTGCAACAGCTTAAAATTCATATCCGTAAAATCTTAAAAATTAAAATATAATGTCTGTTTCTGATCTATTTAAACCTCTCACTCTGCTGCATGGTCCGGCGATGAAAAACCGTTTTATGATGGCTCCTTTAACAAGTCAACAAAGTGAGCATGATGGCTCCGCTTCAAAATACGACCAATATTGGATCGAGCAACTCTCTAAAAGCGGTTACGGCTTAATTCAAACCGGTGCTGCAACAGTGGAAGACGGGGGAATTGCCTTTGAAAGACAATTGGGTATTCACAGCGATAAACATTTGCCTGGATTGACAAAAATGGCGGCCGCCATCCGTGAAGGAGGTGCATTATCTGCCGTACAGCTTCATCACGCGGGACATCGTGCTGTACCTTCATTGGGAGGAATCGTTTCTCCAGCTTCAGATAAAACAGTTCCCCATGTAAAAGCTTTGACAACCGAAGAAGTGGAACGAATTCGTGATAGTTTTATTGAAGCTGCCAAAAGAGCCCAGTTAGCCGGATATAACGGAGTTTCTGTTCATGGTGCCTTTGGCTGGATCTTATCAGAATTTTTATCGCCAAATCTTAATGATCGCACCGATAAATATGGTGGCAGTATTGAAAACCGTGCCCGATTCACCCTTGAAGTGATTGAAGGAATTAGAAAAGCTTGTGGTCCTGATTTTCAGATTGGCTGGCGACTGTCGATTGAACGGTATGGACTTCGGCTGGAAGAATTACGCGAAATTACTGCAGAAATTTTTGATAAAGAATTGATTGATTATCTTGATCTGGCTTTGTGGGATTCTGCTCAGCTTGTACGCGAAGGTACTTTTCAGGGAAAAACAATGCTCAGCGTTTTTACCGAACTTCCACGTAAAGGCGTGCGTTTAGGCGCTGCAGGAAAAATCATGAGTGCTCACCGAGCTGCAGAATTATTAGATGAAGGTTGTGATTTTGTACTGATCGCAAGAGCGGGAATTCTTCAACGCGATTTTCCACTTCAGGTAAAGGCAAACCCGTTGTATGAAAGTCGGGATCTTCCTGTAACGGCAGATTATCTTCGTGAAGGTGGATTGAGTGAACTTTTTATAGAAACCATGCGCGGTTGGCAAACTTTCGTAAAATTTGGATCTTAATTCGCACCAATTTGTTGCTGAACTTTCCTTTAAATTATTTAACCCTTTCAGGGTTATATCATCATGGAATACATATTCATCGGGTTTCATCCGACGCTATTCATATAAACCACTTCGTGGTTTTGAAGGTAAATTTAAAACATAAATGGTATCACCTATTTTTTTTAATATTAAACCAAAGCGGACTTTTATAAAGTTCGCTTCTTTTTTTATTGGTAAACAAATATTTAAATTACCAACTAAAACCCTAGCCCT
>NZ_JALNUD010000016.1:0-61076 GCF_026540445.1 Chryseobacterium sp. GM_Chr_2 | reverse complement strand
TTTTTAATAAAATTGATAAAAATATCGTTTTAAAAATTTTCAAATTATTTCATTTTCAAATTCTCAAATTAAAATCTCTTCTAGCTGATTCAGTCCCATTTTAAAACCTTCTTCAAAGCCCATTTCCAGCAATTGTGTCATTGCTTCGTGTGACTGAAAATGAATGTTGACGGTAACTTTTGTTCCTTCTTCCACGCCTGTAAAACCAAACAGCCATTTAGCTTCAGGAAAATAAGGATTTGCATTTCCGTTTTCATCACAAAAAGTATCTGTTCCATCGAAGCTTCTGTGCTCAATGATTTCGCCATATTTTACCTTTGCAAAATGCCTTTCACCTTCCGGGCCAACCATTGAATACAACCAACCCCCACCTTCTTTGAATTCCTGACTTTTAGTTTCGCATTTCCAAGGTTTTGGAGCCCACCATTGGTCTAATAATTCAGATTGGGTGAAATAATTCCATACTTTTGAGACATCAGCATGATAAATTTTCATAACATACACGCTGTTCGAATCAAAATCTTTGTTAAAAATGATATCAGATTCCATATTACTATTTTGTTTAAAACAAAGCTAAACCTTTATTCTTTCACAGGACTTTTCTTATGACAAGTATTTTAAAATTTATAAATAAATGTTAAAAAACACAGTTTTAAGAAAAATTACACAATTTTTTGGCTCGTTTTTTGTTTATCAAGTCTTAAAATAATTAATTTTAACATTCACTTTTTTAAAAAACTTATAAATTAAAGTAAATGAATAATAAATTCATCCCAATAATTTCGGTGTTTATGACGATCTCACTGATTGTTTTTGTTACGCTCCAATTTTATTGGCTGAAACGTTATTATGGTGCCCTTGAACAGGATTTCTCCAACAAAGTGTATTCAGCACTCGAAAATGTGTCTAAAAATATTGAGGAAATTGAAGTCGATCAGTATTTAGATAAAAACTTCAAGGGACTGAGAAAAAATGTTCTTGCAAGCAGCAAACAACCTTCTTTAACGACGATTCAACAGGTAGAAGATTCCGGAACACAGAGACAGATCATCTACGCAAAAAATATCATCGAAAAAAACCAGCTTCCAATCTCGCAAAAAGGAGATTCTATAAAATGGACTACCCTTTACACCGATGAAGCTGCCTACAAAGTAAAAAGAGATACTACCAACCGCGAACTCATGACCGCCGAGCTTAATAGAGATATTGAAAACGGCGATTACACGATGAAAGAGTTTGCCAAAGTGTACGGAAACAATTTACCCATCACCAGAAGAGTAGATCCTGTGGTGCTGGATTCTGTTATTTCTAAAGAATTAAAAATCAGAGGAATATCTGCTTCATTCGGTTATGGAGTTACAGACAAAAATAACAAACTCACGACAATTGCCGATAAAATTTACAAGGATAAAAAAGATAACAACACTTATACCTATCCTCTTTTCACAGACAGTAAAGAGCGTACTTTGTATACTTTAGCATTAGTTTTTCCTAAAAAAGAATATTCTTTGGCAATGAACAACTGGCCAATGTTGCTTGGAACTTTCCTTTCTTTATTAACTATTTTGGGAATTTATATTATTTCCATTAATTATATGATGAGGCAAAAGAAATTGGCGGAAGTAAAGACCGATTTTATTAATAATATGTCTCACGAGTTTAAAACGCCATTGGCAACCATTTCTGTGGCGACGGACTCTTTGGCAAACGATAAAATTGCGACCAATCCAGATAAGGTTAAATATTATTCTGAATTGATAAAGCAGGAAAATTTAAGGATGAAAAAGCAGGTGGAAAATGTTCTCAACATGTCTAAACTGGAACGAAATGAGGTGAATTTATTCTTAAAAGAAACCAACGTTCGGGAATTGATCCGAAAAACAGTAGAATCTTTTAATCTTATCGTTCAACAAAGAAATGGGTCGTTGACGCAGGAATTTAATGCAACAAACTATACTTTTAAAATAGACGAATTCCACATCTCGAATATGTTGGTAAACTTGTTGGATAACGCCAATAAATATTCGCCTGAAGCACCTGAAATCAGCATTAAAACAAGCAATGAAGGCAACTTTTATGTGCTTGAAATTTCAGACAAAGGAATGGGAATGGAAACGCAGAATAAAACAAAGATTTTCGAAAAATTCTTTAGAGAAGAAACCGGAAATATTCACAATGTAAAAGGACAGGGCTTAGGATTGTCTTATGTAAAGAAAATCGTGGATCTTCACAAAGGACAAATAATTGTGGATTCCAACAAAGGAAAAGGAAGTACGTTTACGATCAAGCTTCCGATGAGTTAAGATGTTTAAAATAAAAATATAAACCAAATTACAAAATATACTAGAATTGAGTGAAGCAATTCATTCGCAATTGTTAATTATTAATTGTTAAAACTATGAGCAACAGAATATTATTAGTAGAAGACGATCAAAGTTTCGGGGCGGTGTTGAAGGATTATTTAACGATCAATAACTTTGAGGTCACTCTTGCCACAGACGGTGAACAAGGGTTAAAAGAATTTACAGAAAACGAATTCGACATTTGTATTTTCGACGTCATGATGCCTAAAAAAGACGGATTTTCATTGGCGGAAGATGTGAAAAAAATCGATAAAAATACACCAATCATTTTCTTAACGGCAAGAAATATGAGAGAAGACATTTTAAAAGGATATCAGTTGGGAGCAGATGATTATATCACCAAACCATTTGATACTGAACTTCTTTTATATAAAATCAAAGCTATTCTTCAGAGAAGTTCTACGTTGGAAAATGAAGAGCAGGAGCAATTCAAAATCAGCAATATCTTCTTTGATTCTATGTTGAGACAATTAAGAGTCGGTGACAACGAATACAAACTTTCACCAAAAGAAAATGAATTGTTGAAACTTCTTTGTATTCACAGAAACGATTTTATGCCGAGAGATTTGGCTTTAAGAAAGATCTGGAAAAAGGAAAATTACTTCACGGCAAGAAGTATGGACGTGTACATCGCAAAACTTCGTAAGCTGTTAAAAGATGACGAAGGATTGGAAATCATCAACGTTCACGGAGAAGGATTCAGACTTTTAGTTAAGAATTAATTCCAAAATATCATTATAAAATGTAAAATTAGCAAAGCAATTAAAAATGTTTTGCTAATTTTGTTTCATACGTTTAGTTATGAAAAATACATTGTTGGGCATTCTTGCCATTTCTATATTCTCAGTTTCTTGTAAAAAAGACGAAAGACCCACTTATTTAACGGAAGAAGCAGGAGTTCAGTCTCCAACTGTTAGCGCTCCTAAAGCCTCAATTTTAGATCAGGCAGGAATAAAAAGCACTCCGCAAGCCGCTCCCATTGCTGCCACAGCCACTGCTCCGGGAATGAACCCACCACACGGACAACCGGGACACCGATGCGATATTCCTGTAGGACAACCTTTGAACAGCAAACCAGCACCTGCACAACAAGTGACTCAAAATGCAAACGGAACGCAAACCATTCAGATAGATCCGAACGCTTTAAAACCCGGAAAATTTTCTGTAGATAACAACGGGCAACCCGTAAAAACAGCACCGGGAATGAACCCACCACACGGGCAGCCAGGACACCGTTGCGACATCCCTGTAGGACAACCTTTGAATAGCAAGCCAGCCCCTGCACCTCAACCACAACCTGTACAAACTATAACTCAAAACACACCAGCTCCGGCTCCAACGCCTGCACCGACTGGTCCAAAACCAGCATTAAATCCTGCTCATGGAGAGCCTTGGCATAATTGCGCTGTGAAAGTTGGCGAAGCATTGCCATAAATGTTGTATTTTTGCAGTCGTGAAATTATTTCAGATCATAACGATTATTTTCTGCCTTGGGATTTTTTTAATTCCCAAAGATAATTTCTATGCTCAAGCTTCGCAGGAAACATGCTGTCACAGTGATTCTAAAATGGATTGTTGTAAAAGCAACCATAAAGATCATTCCACAAAAAAAGACAATGACAAAGAAAAACAATCTTCCTGTAATGATGATTGCTGCTCTTCTTGTGTTTTGTGTTACACTTTCATAGAAACTCCTTTTTCAAAGAGCTTGTATTTGGAGTTTTCTTACTATAAAGCCAATAAAAACTTACAGTTTCAGTATTCAGACCCTCATATTTCAGATGGTTTAAAAGAAATCTGGCAACCGCCGAAAATAGGTTAATTAATAAATATACCAATGTATCAGTTTAGCAATTTATCAATGATTGTCAAATTATTACATCGCTAGATTGTTACATTAAATTTTCAATTAATCTAAATTTTAAACAAAATGAAATTATATATTTCCAGGTTTATACTTGGTCTATTCCTATTATCTACACAATTTATATTTGCTCAAAATCTTTCTAAAAGCCAGTTTAAAGTAAAAGGAAACTGCGAAATGTGTAAAGAAAGAATAGAAACAACAGCCAAAAAGGCAGGTGCTAAAACGGCACGTTATTCTATTGATACACAAACATTAACATTAGAAACAAAGGATGTTTCTTCGGATGAGATTCTTAAAAAAGTTGCCGAAGCAGGACATGACAATGAAAAATTCAAAGCACCTAACGAAACATACGAAGATCTTCCCGGGTGTTGTCATTACGAAAGAGATCTAGCGTCTATCACATCGGAAAACCATGAACATCATTCTAAAAAAGAGAATGAATTTTATGTAAAAGGCAATTGCGGATCTTGTAAAGCAAGAATTGAAAAAGCCGCTAAAGATGCCGGAGCAACCTCTGCAGAATGGAATGCAGAAACCCAAATCGTTATTTTAAATTTCGATTCGTCTAAAACTTCGTCTGATAAAATTTTAAAGAAAATTGCAGATGTTGGACATGATAATGAAAAATATAAATCAACGGATTCTGTGTATAACGGACTTCCCGGATGTTGTCTGTATGACAGAGAAATTCCTTTCGGGGAAGCAAATCCAAAGGTTCATATGGAAGAAGGCACATCATCGAAACATTCAGAACATTCTGCTTCCATAGAAAATCATGACGGACACGAAAAACATATCGAAGGAGTAACCTTAACTGGAGGAAAAGCCGCGACTTCATTAAGTAAAAAAGAAGCCGGATTAGTTTTTAATATTGATAAAAAAGAACTGTTAAAAGCCGCTTGTTGTAATTTATCCGAAAGTTTTGAAACCAACGCAACGGTTGACGTTTCTTTCAGCAATGCAGTGACGGGAACAAAACAGTTAAAAATGTTAGGTTTAGATCAAAAATACACGAGCTTAACAAAAGAATTATTGCCCGAAATCAGAGGATTAGCTTCCGCTTACGGATTGAACTTTATTCCTGGAAGATGGATCGAAAGTATTCAGTTGACAAAAGGTGGAAGCACGGTTACAAACGGCTATGAAAGCATTACAGGACAAATCAATACAGAGTTATTGAAAAATGCCGAAAAACCGGAAACTTCTTTAAACCTTTTCGCAGATTTTAACGGAAGAGCCGAAGCCAATATCACCAGCGTGGTACCGATCAATGAGAAATGGTCGCAAACCTTTTTATTACACGGAAACGGTACGTTCGGAGATACGGATATGAATAATGATACATTTCTCGACCGACCGAAAGGCACTCAGATTAACGCAGCTTATTTACTGAATTATAATGATTTAGAAAAATCAGGATTAGGTTCACATTTTGGAATTAATTTTATTAAAGACGAAAGAACGGCCGGACAAATTGGCTTCGATAAAAAAATTCCACAAAAAGATCAATCGCTTTACGGTGTCGGAATTGATATTTCCAGATTTCAGGTATGGAATAAAACAGGCTATGTTTTTAAAGGGAAACCTTATCAAAGTCTGGGTTGGATGAACCAATATACTTATCATCAACAAGATAGCTTTTTTGGATTGAGAAATTATTCCGGGAAACAGCAAACCTATTATTCAAATTTAATTTTTGAAAGTATTTTGGGAAATACCAATCACAAATATAAGGCTGGCGCAAGTTTTATGTATGATGGTTACGATGAAACGTATTTAACGGACAGTTTTAAAAGAAACGAAATCGTTCCAGGAGCTTTTGCAGAATATACTTTGACAGGTTTAAAATATACTTTGGTTGCCGGAGCAAGAGTGGATTTCCACAATCTGGCAGGAACTCAGTTTACACCAAGATTGAATTTTAAATATGATTTCACTCCACAAACTATTTTGAGACTTTCTGCGGGAAGAGGTTTCAGAACGGCGAATGTTTTTGCGGAAAGTCAGCAATATTTTGCATCGAACAGAAATGTTAAGATTTTACAAAATGGCGGAAATATTTACGGTTTAAATCCCGAAATCGCATGGAATTATGGTGCAAGTTTGCAACAGGAATTCAAACTTTTCGGAAGAAAATCTACAATTGTTGCCGACTTTTTCAGAACAGATTTCCAGAATCAGGTGATGGTAGATTTAGACCGTTCACCTCAGCAGCTAACTTTCTATAATCTTGACGGAAAATCTTTCGCCAATTCTTTCCAAACGCAATGGGATTTTACGCCTTTTAAAAATTTTGATGTAAGATTGGCTTATAAATATTACGATGTTCAGGCAGATTATCTGGATGGAAGACGTGAAGTTCCGTTCATGGCGAAACACAGAGGTTTTGTGAATCTAGCATATTCAACCAATAAAAACAATAATGGTGGTTTCTGGAGTTTTGATACGACTTTAAATTTAGTCGGAAAACAAAGACTTCCGAATACCTCTTCAAATCCTGAAGAATTCCAGTTACCAACATATTCACAATCTTATGCGATTTTAAATGCACAGATTTCAAGGAATTTCAATAAAAAAATCAGAGCGTATTTAGGTGGTGAAAACCTAACTTCTTATTATCAGAAAAACGCAATTGTGGATTTTAAAAACCCTTTCGGAAATTATTTTGATGGCGGGATGGTATATGCTCCGATTATGAAGGCTAATTTCTATGTCGGATTGGATGTGACATTTTAATTCAACCGCAAAAGTCACAAAAGATGTAAATAAAAAAGCTTTTGTGAATTTTGGGGTAAAATACAAGCATGGTTTCAATAATTTAATATTAAAGAAATCATGCTTTTTTGTATATTTAAGCTAAAGTTTATCTATGTTACAGACACTTATCTTTGAAGATAATTACAGGAAATTCGTTTTCAAAAATTTTTCTGATTACATTTAGGGAAAAAAGTACAATATTTAAGTCAATTTATGCATTTATTCTGATAAATTCCCGATATACCTTTGTAACATCAAAATTCAATTAATATTTAAACAATACAAAAACAAACATTATGAAACGTAACGCAACAGCCGTTTGGAACGGTAACATCAAAGAAGGAAACGGACACATCACAACTCAAAGTACAACGCTTAACCAAACGCAATATTCTTTCAACAGCCGCTTTGCTGATGGCGTGGGAACAAACCCTGAAGAATTATTAGCAGCGGCTCACGCAGGATGTTTCACCATGAAATTGAGCGCAGAACTTTCTCAGGCTGGTTTTACTCCTGAAGAATTGACTACAAAATCTGTGATCACATTAGACCCAACCATCGGAAAAATAACAAAATCTGAATTGACTTTAACGGCAAAAATTCCTGGAATTTCAGAAGAAGAGTTTCAAAAATATGCTAAAATCGCAGAAGAAGGTTGTCCTGTAAGTGCTGCTTTCAACTTTGAAATTACTTTGGAAGCTACTTTGGCTTAATTAATCATTTGAACCATTAAGATTTTATTTAAGAAGTTAAGAATATTAAGTTTTTTCACTTGGAATTAAAATCTTATTCAAAATTATTATCATCAATAGGGACGGGCTTTAGCCCGTTTTCTTTTTTTTAAGCAAACAAAATGGCTTTAGCCAAAACTTAAAAACATTAAAGATTCAACTTAAATTAATCTAAACTTCTTAAATAAAATCTTAATGGTTTAATTTTAAAATATACCGATTGGTATATTTTTGTATATTTGTATCATGATCAATTGAAAATGTCAAAAGCAGAAAAGACAAAACAATTCATTATCGAGAAAACGGCGGCTTTGTTTAATACCAAGGGTTATATTTCCACGACCTTATCAGATATTACCGAGGCAACAGGCTTAACGAAAGGAAGCATCTATGGAAATTTTGCCAGTAAAGATGAAGTTGCATTAGAGGTCTACAAATATAATTCAGGTATTTTGGGTAAAAATATGGCTCGTTCTTTAAGCCAGGAATTTCCGACAACAATTGACAAATTACAGGCCTTTGTTAACTTTTATCGCAAAAACTGGAAAACGGTTTTTGAGGAGGGAGGTTGCCCTTTGATGAATGCGGCTACAGAAGCAGATGACACTTTTCCAGATCTCAGAAAGCAAGTTGCGAAATCTTTTGAAGTCTGGATACACAATGTTTCAGAGGTGATAAAGGAGGGTCAGAAAAACGGAAAAATTCATCCGGAAATCAATGCTGAAGAACTGGGTGCATTTTTCATTATGACGGTAGAAGGAGGAATTTTACTCTCAAAAACAACGGGTGATGAGAAATATCTCAACCTTGCTTTAGATCGAATTTTACTCATTATTGATAAAGAATTAAAACAAAATCATTTATAAATATGGATAAATTACAAGTACTTCAATCATTTGTCGGAAAAGAATTTACAGCATCCCCTTCCCCATTCATGAGATGGCTCAACCCCATCGTGATTTCGGCAGAAGAAGGACATATTGAATTTCAATATACGGTAAGAGAAGAATGGCTGAACCCAATGGGAAATCTTCATGGCGGTGTTACAGCGGCTATCATTGATGACGTTATTGGTGCTACGATGTTTTCATTAAATGAAAAAACCTTCATCGTTACGGTAAATAATAGCATCGATTATTTTTCAGCTGCCAAAGAAAATGATAATATTGTAGCCGAAACGAAAATTATAAAAAGAGGAAAGCAATTTGTGAATGCACAATGCGAGATATGGAACGCAGACAAATCAAGACTTATTGCAAGAGGAACCTCTAATCTATTTAAAATCAATAACTAAAATGAAAAGAGTTGTCATTACAGGATTAGGCGCAGTAACGCCTTTAGGAAATAATGTCGAAGAATTCTGGCAAAACAGTATCAACGGAGTAAGCGGAGCAAATAAAATCACCCATTTTGATACCGAAAAATTTAAAGTACATTTTGCTTGTGAGGTTAAAAATTTTGATCCAAAAGTTTATTTAACACACAACGAAATCAAAAGAAGCGATCTTTTTTCACAATATGCAATGTATTCTGCGGCAGAAGCATTGAAAGATTCCGGACTTGAACTGGAAAATATGGATCCATTCGACACCGGCGTTATCTGGGGAACCGGACAGGGCGGAATGATTACTTTCGAAAATGAAGTGAATGACTTTGCAAAAGGAGATGGAACCCCACGTTTCAATCCGTTTTTCGTTCCAAAATTTATTGCCAATATGGCTTCAGGGATGATCTCTATGAAATTCGGTCTTCGAGGAATTAATTATACTACAATTTCAGCTTGTGCTACAGGAAACACGGCTTTGATGGATGCTTTCAATTATATCCGTTTAGGAAAAGCAAAAGTGATTATCAGCGGTGGTTCGGAAGCGGCAATTACAGAAGCTTCCATCGGTGGTTTCTCGAGTATGAAAGCGATGTCGACAAGAAATGACGATTTTGCTACCGCCAGCCGTCCTTACGATGCAGAAAGAGACGGTTTTGTAATGGGAGAAGGTGCCGGAGCTTTGATTTTGGAAGAATATGAGCACGCTAAAGCAAGAGGTGCAAAAATATACGCTGAACTTGGCGGAGCAGCGATGACTGCTGATGCTCATCACATGACAGCACCTCATCCTGACGGTGTGGGCGCAATAAAAGCAATGCAGCTTGCCATGAAAGAAGCGGGTGCCAATATTGAAGATATCGATTATCTGAATCCTCATGCAACCTCTACTCCATTGGGAGATTTGATTGAATTAAAAGGAATCAGTAAATTATTCAACGGTAGTAAAAACCTTGATCTAAGTGCTACAAAATCTATGACAGGTCACTTATTAGGAGCAGCAGGTGCAGCAGAAGCCATCCTTTCTATTAAGGCGATTGAAAAAGGAATTATTCCGCCAACCATTAATCTTCATTCTATTGATGAAAATATCCCGAAAGATGTAAACATCGTTTTTGGAGAAGCAAAAGAAAAGAATATCAATTTTGCATTGAGCAACGCTTTCGGTTTCGGAGGTCATAATGCGACGTTGGTTTTCAAGAAGTTTTCTTAATTTTATCTTTTTAGCAAAATCAAACATGTCCAAACTAAAAGAAATACGAGAGCTTAAAAACCTGACTCAGGAAGAGCTGGCGGAGAGCTCTGGTATTTCTGTGAGGACGATTCAGCGGATAGAAGCAGGAACAATTCCAAAAGGATATACGCTCCGTACCTTATCTCAAACATTAGGAATTGAAGAAAATATACTTCAGAATATTCCTGAGGAAGCAATAGCAATTCCAGAGCAACCGACAGAAAAACAGTTCATCGAAGAAAAAGCAGAGGAAGTTCTTATCAATTATTCTTTTATTAAAATCATCAACCTTTCTTCCATTCCATTTATTTTATTTCCTCCACTAAATATTTTACTTCCGATTATTTTAATGTTTAAGCTAAACCAGAAAAATAATTTATCCAAACAAATCATTACACTTCAAATCCTCTGGACGATTTCTGCGCCTGTTATTTTCATGCTTTGGATATTTTTAAAATTGCGCGGAAACTATACTTTAGGCATTTTGATCATTATTGTCTTGTCTAATGTATTCATGATTATTAGAAATGCCATTGAAATCGATCGAAAACAAAAATTACATTATAAACTGAATTTCAATATGATATAATTACAATTTGTGATTGTCGGGTTTTTGTCGGGTTCATTTTTTTGTATTAAAAGCAGGAAATTCAACCTTTGTCGAAAATTAAAAACTATGACAAAAACATTGTATTTCTTGCTTCTATTCTTCTTTCTTTTCACTTTTAAAATTAAAGCTCAAACAGAGATTTTTGATAATGATCCTGCGATTAAAAATTGGGTAAAGGAAAATCATATTCGCACGCTTGGACTCGGAATAATTGAAAATGAAAAGCTTAAACAGATCAAAGTTTTCGGCGAAATTAAAGAGAATATTCCAGCACCTTACAATACAATTTTTAATGTAGCATCGCTTACTAAGCCCATTACGGCAATGGTTGCTTTACAGTTGGTCAATTCCGGAAAATGGAATTTGGATGAACCTATTTCCAACTATTGGATGGATCCTGATATTGCCAACGATCCGAGAGCAAAAAAACTAACCACAAGAATTATTTTGAGCCATCAAACAGGGCTTCCCAACTGGCGATGGATGAAAGAGAATAAAAAGCTGAACTTTGATTTTGAACCCGGAACAAAATATCAATACTCCGGTGAAGGAATGGAATATTTAAGAAAAGTTCTTGAAATAAAGTTCAAAAAAAGTTTAGATCAATTAGCGAAAGAATTGATTTTTCAACCTCTACAAATGAACGACACCAACTATATTTGGGATCAAAATACTGATGAAAAGAGGTTTGCCATTGGCTATGACAAAAACGGAAAATCTTACGAAATCATTAAAAATACAACGGTCAATGCCGCCGATGATCTTCACACGACGATAGAAGATTACGGAAAATTTCTGGTCAACATTTTGGAAGGCGGAAATATAAACCCTAATATTTATTCAGAAATGATCAAAAAGCAGGTGAAAACAAAGGAAAATAAATATTTTGGATTGGGGTTTGAAATTTATGACTTAGGAAATGGCGAATTTGCATTATCTCATGGTGGTTCCGATTTGGGAAGTCAGTGTATTACTTTCATTTTACCAAACACAAAACAGGGTATTTTAATTTTTACCAATGCCGATGAAGGCTATAAAGTATTTGAGAAATTGCTTGTTCATTATTTGGGTGAAAACGGGAAAAAAATTGTGGATATTGAAACGAAGTAATTATCGAATTTTATTCGTTTTTTTATAACGCAAAGATTTTATTTTCGATCTTATAATTTTCAGAAAGCAAAGACAAATGAAATTTGCTGCGCGAAGCTTGAAAATATCGCTTCATCAAATCAACTTGTTGATTCTTCTTTGCTCCTTGGATATGAGAATATGTTAATTAAATCTTTGCGTTAAAAAAAAGAAAAGATTAAGAAAATAAATCATATCATCATAAATAAAAAAAATTGTAAGTTAGCATAAGCCATGAAAATAGATCTATGAGAAAACTCAACTATATTTTATTGATTTTTATTTCGAATTTTTTGCTTTCACAAAACAACTTTGAAATTAATTTAACTGCAGATTCTTATGTAAACGATAGCCTGATTCTAGGTGCTCCGATGACGAGAAAAGGCTTTGGAGATTTATATACATTCAAAATACAGCTGAATAAAAACACATCTCTTTTTCCGTCTGACCATTCTATATATACTATAAAAGTTCAGAAGGAAAACCTCATAAAGGGTTTTATAGAATATCCTCAGCCGGTTGCTTTCACTTATCTTGATAAGAAAAATAAATCATTTGCTATTTCTAAAATTTTCTTTCTCGAAAAAGGAAAATATGACATTGAACTTCCAGTTTTCAAGAATCAAACAGAAATCAATATCGATTCTCCAACCAATCGGGATTTTAAAAATTTGCAGAAATCATTAAGCTCCGTTTATATCAAATCTACAGATCTACAAAAAATGGATAGCCTGACCAGCTTTGATGAAAAGCAGAAAATTTTAAGTCAATACATCAAAAAAAATCCAAATTCTTATGCTGCGTTGTGGGAAATTGTAAATGATTATACTTTGTACAATTATCATCCTGAATATCTGGAAAACATGAAATTATTTTCACCTTCTATAAAAAAGAATACTTTATACAAAAAACTGGAAAACAAACTTTTAACTGAGAAAAAAACATTAACGGGAAATAAAATTCCTGACATTTATTTTAATAAGAATAATAAATTAACGGCTCAAGATTTTAAAAATCATAAACTTACTTTTATTGATTATTGGGCAACTTCCTGTGCACCTTGCGTAAAAGGAATGCCTGAAATTGTGAATCTCTATCATGAATTTAAAGACAAAGGAGTGCAATTCATCACGGTTACTGATGAACAAAAGCCTGAAAGAATGAAATTAGCCCAAGCAATTCTTCAGAAAAATAATGCTACATGGTTCAATTTTTTTGATATGAATAAAGACTTTCAGAAAAAACTCAATGCCACTGGCTATCCATTGCATCTTTTAATTGATGAAAACGGAAAAATTGTCGCCAGAATCATGGGCGATCTTTCGGAGGTCAGAAGTAAAATCAATGAATACGTGGAATAATTCGGTTCAAACATAAAAAAAGCAGCCAAAACCGACTGCTTTTTCCCTTGTACGAAATTTATATAAAACACTTAAAATGATTGTGTTCAGACTAGTCTTTATCTGCAATAAAGAAATCATCGGCATCTTCAGCAATCGGGATGTATAATCTTTCCCATTCTTTGCTTTTCACCATATCCCAGCTATGCCCTTTTCCTTTAAGATCTTCAGCCAAAAGAACAGTTCCCGGCTTGATCATAAACGTAGAACCGTCTGTTACTTTAAATTTAATATTTCCTTTAATGGTAATCACATACTGTCTTCTCGGCGCCGGGTGAGCATTCTTTTCCCATTCTTCTGTTTTATTGCTCATCCAGAAAGTGGTGGTGTTCATGTGTTTCAAAGTTGGGATTTTTCCTTTTTCGAAGGCACATGAGCCGTCAGGATTATTGATTAATCTAACCGCCGGAATAAATTCGGTAGATTCTTCTACTTTTACGCTTACTTTTTTATGGTCTTTGTTTTGTCCGTTCATAAAACCTACGGTGCTTAATGCTAAAACTAGGCTGAAGCCTTTAATGAAATTTTTCATTATAAATTTAAATTTTTTATTTTAATTGTAAACAGTATCATGAACCATCATTTTTTCGAAAAATGGTTTATATTTTTGAACTAAAGCCAAATGCTCGGGAAGCTGACCGTAGGCTTCCAGTTCTTCCAAAGTATCGAATTCCATCGAAGCGTTGTAGGTGAAGGTATTATCAAGAACCGCTCTTGGTGATGAATTCGCAGGTTTTCCGTAGCGTAGATTTTTTTGATAAGGCAATTTTTTCAAACCTTCAAAAAAGTTTTCAAACTCTTTTACTTCAGCTTCAGAAAGATCTTTACGAAGCCAGAACAATAAATAATGAAAGTACACTTTTTTCTTTTTTATAGGGTTAAACATCGGTAAAGCAGATCCAAATACGCTTCCTGAGATCAGCAACAATGCCGAAGCCTGAACTGATCGGAATAAAAATTTTCTTCTTTCCATTGTAATATTATTTTAGTACGAATCTTATGAAAGAAAGTAGGTTTTGGCTTGAAGTTGGAAGCCAGAAGATGGAGGCAAGAGGCAAAATCGTTTATGAAGTTCACATCAACCTCCCTCTTCCGGCATCCCGCCATTTAAAAACCTATTCTAACATACTATTCATGTTATTTTTAATTAAAATCTATTCTGTATTTTAAAACAAATTGCCATTTTCTATCTGAAACCACGGCATTATTGGAAGGATCAGCCGTATAAACAGGTCTGTTTTGAGCATCGAAGGACAGTCGGGAAGACATTCCGTTCATCAATAATGAAATTCCTGCATCGTAGATGATGGCATTGTCATGAAGACCTTTCAAATCAGACAACTGCATACTTACCGCAGGCTGAAGCTGAAGATTCTTTTTTTCTTTATTTAAATAAGGAAGCGTTCCTCCCAATTGAACGTAATAGGTATTTCCTGTTCCGATCACGGGCATTGCATTACCGGCGCCATTCAGACTTGCCATCGAAGCATCTACAGAAGTTGCAGGATTGTTGGTTCCTACATATCGAACATAATTCGGGCCGTAATCGTTGTGCATTGCCATTCCGTAAGCACTTATTGAAGTTCCTTTTTCTTTGTTTAAAGGAGCATCATAGAATAAATCCACCGCAAAATTTTTCATATCATCATTCACGGTATTTTTATCTGCATCTAAGTGCCACATCGCATCATGAATATAATCGAAACCAGCCCCCAAACTCAATACATTCTTTTTTCCGACATACGTTCCGGAGTTGAAAGGCGTTGAAATATTTTCTTTATCTAAAAAAGCATACCTGAAATATCCTGAAAAGTCTTTGTGAGGTGCATTTTTACTGAAAGTCGCCACATTCAATTTAGGATCAGCGGTCGCCATTGTGTAAGGATCTGCCACCACCAAACGGTAATCAAATCTTCCTAACTGACCTTTGATATAAGCGCCCAATTCTCTCACCGTATAATCGGTTGCTCCCGCATTAGAAGTCGCGTACGCGGGCAAATCATATAACAACGTATTCAAAGGGCCTGTGGTAAATCTTGATAAACCTCTCCATGTAGAGCGCCCTGCCCCGAAAGCTATTTTATCACTGAAAGAATATTCTGCGTAAGCATCCAGCAAATCAAAATAATTGCTTCCTTTTGCATTTACGTTAACATTTGTAGTTCCGCCCTGTAATACAAACATCAACTTTTCGGTTGGTTTGTAGGTCATTTTTACCCTTACTCTTCTTAATGAAAGGTCTGAAGCACTGGATTCCGCCTGATTATTAATCATACTTCCCGGATTCAGCTGTGTGTATCTCGCCCAAAGCTCTGCGTAACCGCTAAATGAAATATAACGAGAATGTTCATCATTAAGATAATGCGTAAGCCCCGGATTGTTAAAATCATTCTTTTTCTGCGCTTCTACTTTTGAGTATAAACTCATTAAGGAAACTAAAATAAGTCCGATTTTAAAAGATTTTTTACTCATGATATTTTCTTTATTCTTACTCTTTATTGTTGATTTCAACGGGACAAAATTAGGCTGGAAAAACAAGGAAGGTCGTTAGAAAACTATTAGAAAATCTTTAGAAATTTATTATAAACCACAGGAGCATAGTCTGTAAAAGGAAAATATGAGATACCTTTGTATAGGATTTAAAGAACAACTGAAAATCAAACCTTTGGCTGTTTTTATTTTAAATAATTAATCTTTATAATTTGTTCTAAATTATTTCTGCATGAACGTTTTAATCATAGAAGATAATATCCGTGTTTCCAGTCTTTTGAAGAGAGGTCTGGAAAGTCAGGGCTATCAGATTTATATTTCTGAAGATGCCGAAGATGCCCTGGTGATGGTAGATAAAATTGTTTTTGATCTCGTGATTACCGACATCATGCTTCCAAACATGAATGGTATTGAACTCAGCAGGATCATCAAGCAAAAAAATCCCGATCTGCCGATTATTATGCTGACGGCCTTGGGAACTATTGATGAAAAAATTGAAGGTTTTGATGCCGGTGCTGATGATTATATGGTTAAGCCTTTTGAAATCAGAGAATTATATGCCCGAATAAAAGCTGTTTTATTAAGAAAATCATCTTTGCCAAAGAAAAACGAAGTATCAAATAGTATTGATTATCAAAATCTTACCGTAAATAAAAACACCAATCGTGTTTTCAGAAACGGAAAGGAAATTAATCTCACCCCGAAAGAATTTAAGCTCTTAGTTTTCTTGATAAGCAATGCAGAAAGGGTATTGAGCCGCGAGGAAATTGCCGAAAACGTTTGGGGGAACCATTTTGATACGGGAACAAATTATATTGATGTTTACATTGCCTATCTCCGTAAAAAAATTGATAAAGACTTTGACGAAAAGCTGATTCACACCAAACCCGGAATGGGATTCATTTTTACTCACACTTTATGAAAATAGCTACCAGAACGGCTCTCAACTACGCGATCCTTACGGCAGGAATTCTGTTTGTATTTGCTTACACTTTATACTTTGTTTCAGAAAAAAACCGAGAAGATGAATTTAATGATCGTTTAGGCTATAAAATTACGTGGAGATCAGAATTTATATTTGATGCCAATATCAACGATGCTAAAATACGCGAGCTTCACCAACGTAATAAAAAAATACTAAATGAAGCAGACATCAGCGTTTATGACAGTAAAAAAGAATTGATCTTTACAGATATTGAGCCTTCTTCAAAAAATCAGTATTATTTGGATCAACTGATTAAAACAAAAAAAAATAAAATAACATGGCAACGTCGTGACCGCCAATATATGGCCTTCAGGTATGAATTTAATAATGAAAATTTTTACATCATAGGAAGCGCTATTGATGTAACGGGAAAAGCCCATATTGAAGAATTCAAGAAAGATATTATTATCGTTTACATAATTTCTATCATCATTATTTTTATTATCGGCTTTCTTTTTTCGTATTATACTTTGAAACCTTTAAAGGATATTATTCTTCAGATTCGCGATATTTCGGAACACAACCTCAACAAAAGATTGGTGGTTCCCAAAGCAAAAGATGAAATTTATGAGCTCACCGAAACTTTTAATTCAACCTTTAACCGTTTAGAAAAATCATTTAATAATCACAGACAATTTGTAACAACAATTTCACATGAATTCCGGACACCGCTTTCCACTTTAATCGCTGAGCTTGAGCTCGCTAAAGAACTGAATGTAACCTTAGACGATTATAAAATATCCATTGATAATGCTTTACAAGATGCAACTCATGCGTCACAGCTTTCTTCGGCTTTGCTGGATTTTGCAAGAGCGAGTTATGATGTTTCGCAGATCAGCTTTGTAGATCTCCGTCTGGATGAAGTTTTGGCAGATGCAAAAGTGGCTTTACTGCAGAAAAATCCGAATTACAGAATCGGAATTAATTATATGGACAGTTGGGGAGATAAAGACGAAAGCAATTATGATTTCCACGGAAATCCTTATCTGTTGCAGATTGCATTTTTAAATTTAATGGAAAATGCCTGCAAATATTCTTCAGATAAATACTGTTCAGTAGAAATTGAAGTTCAGAATAAAAATCTGGAAATCCGCTTTATCGATCATGGAATAGGTATTTCGAAAGAAGATCAATCCAAAATATTTGATCTTTTTTATCGCGGAAGCAATAAAAGCTACGAAAAAGGAAACGGCATCGGCTTATCGATTGTCAAGAGAATTATCGAAATGCATCAGGGCAAACTTTCGCTGCAATCTGAACCGGAAAAAGGAAGTATTTTCAGAATAAAATTCTGTTCACAAAATAAAAAAGCAGTCTAAAATCAGACTGCTTTCTATTTTTTCTTAAGCTTTTAACCATTCCGATTTGGAAAGATAGTTTTGATCAGGATAATAAATAAAAAGGCAATTTCTTCCTTTTATTGTATTAATGATCGGCTGAGTAAGATCTCTCGGAACCGCCGGGCATCCCCAACTTCTCCCGATTCTTTTGTGCATTGCTGCAAACTCATCACTTACATAATCTGCGCCATGCATGACGATGGCTCTTTTGTACGCGGCATCGTTAAAACCTTTGTCCATACCCAGCAATCTCAGAGAATATCCGTTGTCACCGTTATACGTAGCATCTGTGATATAAAATCCTAAACTACTTTGCAGCGAGCTGTTGGTATTGGAGAAGTTGGTGGCAAATTCTTCACCCGTGTTTTTCCCGTGGGCAACGAGTGAATTAAACAATACCTTTTTTTCTTCAGTGTCAATTACCCAAAGTCTTTTTGTATTCGAAGACATAGAAAAATCGCATACCGTAAGTAAATGCGAATCCTGATTAAGCAAACCAGCTTTCTTCAAATTCTCAAAACCAGTTAAGGCTTTGAAGAAAACTTCTTCGTTAAGTTCGTGTCCTGTTTCAAATGCAATAGATTTGTACAATTCTTCTGATGAAGATACCGCATTGGCCGTCTTCTCAGATTTCGTGTCGGCTACTCTTTCAATTTTTTTTGTACTGATTTCATTCCTTACAATCGCCGTTCTTGGAGACAGATAGAATGAAGTAGTTACTACGTAAACAATACCTAATAAGCTATAAAATCCTTTCATTCAATATTATGTTAAATCCAATTGAGTGGGACAAATTTATAAAAACATAATTATCAAGGCATTATAACTCCACAAAGTTTAACTGAATTTAAGAAACTTTAACTTCCTGATTTTGTGATTTAAAACCCCATTATTTCTCAGAATCTCCTACAAATTCAAGGCTGATAGAATTCATACAATAGCGCAGTCCTGTAGGTTTCGGGCCATCATCAAACACGTGTCCCAAGTGCGAATCGCATCTTTTACAAAGCACCTCTACCCTTTCCATTCCGTACGCGGTATCTCTTTTATAATATACTCCTTCTTTATCGGCTTCAAAAAAACTTGGCCATCCGCAACTGCTTGAAAATTTTGAATCAGAACGGAATAAATGATTACCGCAAACCGCACAATAATAATCGCCCAACTCATCAAAATCATTGTATTTTCCTGTAAAAGCTCGTTCTGTCGCTGCTTCCCTTGAGATTGCATACAAGTCTGGAGCTAAGATTTTTTGCCATTCTTCATTGGGAATATCGAGTTTCGTGGTATCTGTTCTGGAATAGTATGGATTGTTTTTTGCTTGGTTTTCCATAGAATTATTTTAAATATTTTTGATAATAAGATTGAAAATTAAACGATAAGTTCACAACCAAATTTAGTAAATTTGAGAATATGAATGATGAAGCAAAAAGAAAACAGTTAAGAAAATATAAAGCCTTTGCCACCGGATTATTTCTGCTGATGGCTGCTTTGTTTATTATAACAACCATTCTTCAGAAAACCACCGATTCTCATTGGGTTGGCTATGTTCGGGCATTCTCCGAAGCCGCAATGGTTGGGGCTTTAGCCGATTGGTTTGCCGTTACCGCTTTGTTCCGTCATCCGCTTGGATTACCGATTCCGCACACGAATCTCATTGAAAACAGCAAACAAAAACTCGGCGATAATCTCGGAAGTTTTGTGGTTAGTAATTTTCTTTCGCCGCAGAATATCAGACCTTATATTCAGAAGTTAAAAATTTCAGGTTTTGTGGGCGAATGGCTGGGAAAAGAGAAAAGTCAGAAGGTTTTGATTCAAAATATTTCGGATATTGTTTTAGATATTTTAAATAAACTTGATGATTCTACAGTAAGCCAGTTCATCAGCAAAAAAGTATCTGAAATGACGAATGATATTAAACTGAATAAAATTGTCGGCAACGGGATTCATTATATTTTGGAGAAAAACGATCATCAGAGAATTATTACCAATCTTTCATCACAGATCAAAAATTATATTATTGAAAATGATGAAATGATCCAAAAACGTGTAAAAGAAGGAAGTTATTCTTTCATTCCATCTTTTGTTGACAATAAAATAGCAGATAAAATTGCCAGCGGGCTATCTGATTTTTTCAAAGAAATTGAAGAAGATCCTGAACATGAATTGAGACATTTGATCACACAAAAAATCTATGACTTTTCAGTTGATTTAAAGGAAGATCCGAAATGGGATGAAGAATTTAAGACTATTAAAAACGATCTTTTAAAAGGCGATAAATTGGAAGAATATTCCAATGACATCTGGGTTTCCATTAAAAATACATTGAAAAAAGAATTACAGGAAGACCAATCTTCATTAAAAAATTATTTATCTAAAAATCTGAATGAATTTTCACAAAATCTAAAAACTGACGAAAATCTTCAGAATAAAATTGATCATTGGGTTCGTGTAACCGCTTATAAATATATTCTGAAAAATACCCATCAATTTGGGAACCTCATCAGTTCAACCGTTGGAAACTGGCAGGGAAAAGAATTGAGCGAAAAGCTTGAGCTAGAAGTCGGGAAAGATCTTCAATTCATCAGGGTTAATGGAACTTTAGTCGGTGGATTGGTTGGATTGATTATTTATACGATTTCGCATTTTTTCCTTTAAAATCAAAACAAAAAAGAGAGCTCAAACAAACTCTCTATATTTATTTTCTCTTGAATATTTTCCTGAAAAGATTGGGATAAAAATCCTCTGTTCCAATTCTTAATTCTTTAGTTACTGGAAATAAAAATTTCAAAACCGGAATAAGAAATACCATTAAAATAGCAAAAATTATAATATTCATATAGCTGCAATTATCTTGGTAAACGGCTCGCTCTCGTCAGAATCGCTTTATTGATATCATTAATCAATTCAGGGCCTTCGTAGATAAAACCTGTGTATAATTGTACCAAAGTTGCGCCTGCATCCAGTTTTTCCAAAGCATCTTTTGCAGAATGAATTCCACCCACCCCAATGATCGGGAATGCTCTGTTGCTTTTATCAGAAAGATATTTGATCATTTTTGTACTTCTCTCGCGAATCGGTTTTCCGCTTAAACCACCATTTCCGATTTGCTCTAAAACTTCCGGTGAAGTTTTCAGGCCTTCTCTGTTGACTGATGTATTGGAAACTACGATTCCGTCGATTTTTGTTTCGGCAATCAATTCGATAATTTCATCAAGCTGTTGATTATTTAAATCCGGAGCAATTTTCAATAAAATGGGCTTTTGTACCGTTTTTGACTGGTTGATTTTTTTAACCTCTGTAATCAATTCGCGTAAATATTCTACATCTTCCAGTTTGGCGTGACTTCCAACGTTCGGACAGCTTACATTCAGCACAAAATAATCTACGTAAGGGTGCAGTCCATCGAAACAATTCAGATAATCCTGAGTATAATTTTCCGGTGTCGTATTCGTATTTTTTCCGATGTTTCCACCGATGATGATTTTTCCTTTGTTGCCTTTCAGTTTTTCAATTGCTGCTTCCAAACCTTCGTTGTTGAATCCCATTCTGTTGATGATTCCGCCATCTTCAATTAGTCTGAATAATCTTTTCTTAGGATTTCCCGCTTGAGCTCTTGGAGTTACCGTTCCGATTTCCACAAATCCAAAACCTAAATCTCCCAACTCATTAAATAAAACAGCATTTTTGTCGAAACCGGCAGCCAATCCTACAGGATTTTTAAATTTTAAGCCGAAAACTTCTCTTTCCAGACGTTGGTCTACAATAGGTTTTGGAAAAAATAATTTGGTAAGAAATCCAAAATTCTTGAGCATTGAAAAAGTAAAATGATGAACTTCTTCAGGATCGAATTTGAAAAGGATCGGACGAATGAGCGATTTGTACATTGAAAAAAAGTTTTACAAAAATACTCATTTTAAAATTAATGGTTGTTAACGTATGATATTTTATGGAAAATATTGAAATAGCTTGAGTCTATGATAAGTAGATCAAAAAGCTTGCGTCACTTCGAGTAACGCAGCAAAGCGGAGTGTATCGAGAAGTTTTGGGTTGTATAAATAGCAATTCATTTAATTAATAACTTCTCGATACGATTTTTTTCAAAATCTACTCGAAGTGACGGTGAATTGTTCAAATAAAAATTAAGAATATGCACTCAAATCCAGTTTCAAAATATCCCCTACTCTTTTGAATTCCTCATCTATCGTTGCATTTACGGTAATCTTTTCGTTAGAAATGGGATGATTAAAAATTAACTGATGAGCGTGAAGCGTCATTTTATTGATTCCAAATGTTTGAAGCCACAATTTATTTTGTTTGTTGCAACCATGTTTTCGACAACCTAAAATTGGGTGCAAAATATGTTTAAAATGCTTTCTCAACTGATGAAATCTTCCCGTTTGAGGAATTGCTTCGACTAAACAGTATCTCGAAGTCTGATGTTTTAAAAAAGGTAAATCTATTTCCGAAGTCTGCAAACGGCGATAATAGGTAATCGCATTTTGTGTAACCTCGTTTTCATTCACCAAATCATAATCAATCGTTTCTTCTTCTTTTGTCCAACCTCGGAGAATGGCGATGTATTTCTTTTCAACCAGTTTCTCCTCAAATTGAGTACTCATCATTCTCAATGTATCTTTATCTAAAGTAAACAACAAAACGCCCGAAGTTTTTCGATCCAAACGATGCACCGGATACACTTTTTGCCCGATCTGCTTTCTCAGTTCCTGAATCGCGTAAGTATCGGCCTCTCCTGAATAAAAGGATTTATGAACCAATAATCCGCTCGGTTTGTTGATGGCAATAAGATTTTCGTCGCGATAAAGAATTTCTAACATTCGGCAAAAGTAGAGAGATTTTCACGATAAACGATTCTTTACGAATAATAAAAAAGATTTTATCTTCACTAAAATTATGTAACATTTTCGGTCAGATGTTCTCTAAATTCTAAAACAATAAATGCACAATTTAAACTTCGAGGAAATTTATCATACCTATTGGAAAAAGATTTTTCGACTCTGCATGGGATATATAAATAATGACGATATGGCGAAAGATTTGTGCCAGGAAACTTTTGTCGCCGTTTTTCAGCAGTTGCCAAAATTCCGCCAGGAGGCGAATGTCGGTACTTGGATCTACAGAATTGCAACCAATATTTGTCTGAGACAGGTAAATGTGGAAAAGAGAATGCCTAAAAATGAACTTCCTTATCAGATTAAAGATATTTCGGACAAAGAACATAAGCAGGAACAGGAAAAAATGACTGACTTTCTCTATCAATGTATTTCCGAATTACCTGAATTGGAAAGAATTATCATTTCTCTGGAATTAGAAGAAATGAAACAGAAAGACATTGCCGAAGTTGTGGGAATTTCGCCTGCCAATGTGAGAGTGAAAATACATAGAATCAAAGAAAAATTAACCGAAAAATTTGCAAAGTATGAAACCCAATTATAATTTTCAGGACATCTGGAATAAAAAAAATATTGAAGTTCCGGATATCAAAGAAATAAAAGCAAAATCCGAAAAATACAGAAAAAAACAGATATTAAAAGATATCGGGCTCATTGCTCTTTTACTTTTATGTGCAGCTTTGGTAATCGGCATCTGGATATTTATTAATTTCTCTTTTTTTACGACAAAATTTGGAATTATGCTGGTTCTTATTGCAGTATCTTCCTATGCCTATTTGGTCTTCCAAAATGTTAATATTTTAAAGAAAATCAATATTTCAGCTACCAATCAGGAATATCTTGCCGGAATGAAAAAAACTGAGCAGCAGCAGATTTATATGCAGACTAAAGGTTTAAGTTTTTATTACATTATACTTTCTTTTGGCTTTGCATTTTACTTTTATGAATTTGTTTTAAGAATGTCTTGGCTAGGCGTTGTATTAGTTTACGGATTAACTTTTTTATGGTGTGCTGTTAGCTGGTTTATCATCAGGCCGAGACAGATCAGAAAACAGAAACAAAAAATATCATCGGTCATTACTTCTTTAGAAAAACTGGAAAAAAGCCTTGAAGAATAATCATAACACTTATTAAACAAATGAATATCAAAAAATTGTTGTAAAATCTGTATTTTTGCACTTCAGACGTTAAAAAAATTATGGCAAAGCAAGAAGATGTTTTCAAGAAAGTGATTTCTCACGCTAAAGAATATGGTTTTATTTTCCCTTCGAGTGAGATCTACGATGGTTTATCCGCTGTCTATGATTATGGACAAAACGGTGCCGAATTAAAAAATAATATCAAACAATATTGGTGGAAAGCGATGGTACAGCTTAACGAAAATATTGTCGGCATTGATTCAGCCATTTTGATGCACCCAACAACCTGGAAGGCATCGGGCCACGTAGACGCTTTCAACGATCCATTGATTGACAATAAAGATTCTAAAAAACGTTTCAGAGCAGACGTTTTGGTGGAAGATTACTGCCTGAAAATTGAAGAAAAAGAGAATAAAGAAATTGAAAAAGCAGCGAAAAGATTCGGAGATGCTTTTGATAAAGAACAATTTGTAGCAACAAATCAAAAAATTATTGATTACAGAGCTAAAAGAGAAGCTATTCTTTCAAGATTGGCAAAATCTCTTGAAAATGAAGATCTTGCTGATGTAAAAGCTTTAATTGAAGAATTGGAAATTGCTGATCCAGATACTGGTTCTAAAAACTGGACGGAAGTAAGACAATTCAACTTAATGTTCGGAACTAAATTAGGTGCTTCTGCAGATTCTGCGATGGATCTTTATTTGAGACCGGAAACGGCTCAGGGTATTTTCGTTAACTTTTTGAATGTTCAGAAAACGTCTCGTCATAAGCTTCCTTTTGGTATTGCACAAATCGGAAAAGCATTTAGAAATGAAATTGTTGCAAGACAATTTATTTTCAGAATGCGTGAATTCGAACAAATGGAAATGCAGTTTTTCGTTGCTCCAGGAACTGAATTGGAATTCTACGAACAATGGAAGCAAAAACGTCTAAACTGGCATAAAGCTTTAGGTTTAGGTGATGAAAACTATAGATTCCACGATCATGAGAAATTGGCTCATTACGCAAATGCTGCGGCTGATATTGAATTTAATTTCCCATTTGGTTTCAAAGAATTGGAAGGTATTCACTCAAGAACGGATTTTGATTTGAAAGCTCACGAAAAGCATTCAGGAAGAAAGCTTCAGTTCTTCGATCCTGAAAGAAACGAAAATTATGTGCCTTATGTTGTAGAAACTTCAGTAGGTTTAGACCGATTATTCCTTTCCCTATTCTCTCATTGCCTGAAAGATGAAGTATTGGAAGACGGTTCAGAAAGAACAGTTTTATCTTTGCCACCGGCTTTAGCGCCAATTAAAGCCGCTATTCTTCCATTAATGAAGAAAGACGGTTTGGCAGAATATGCTGAGAAAGTTTTCAATGATTTGAAATATGATTTCAACTTATTCTACGAAGAAAAAGATGCGATCGGAAAACGTTACAGAAGACAGGACGCGATTGGAACACCTTATTGTATCACGATCGACCACGATTCTTTAACAGATCACACGGTGACCATAAGAGACAGAGATACAATGGTTCAGGAAAGAGTTCCGGTATCGGAATTAAGAAGAATTATCGACGAAAAGACAAGTTTCAGAAATTTACTTTCAAAAATATAGATAAAAAGCCTTGAGAAATCAGGGCTTTTTTTATACACTTTTTTTGAATAGATTTGTTTTACACTAATCATTCAAAATATGTGGTTAATAATTCTGCAAACGGTTCTTATTGTTTTAGTTGTAGCCATTATTCTTATGTATCTTTTTGGATATGGCTATCTTTTCAGCGGTATTTCCAAAACGTATTTGCGGGGAAGGTCTACCGCTTATATTGATGATGGAAAACTGTTTACCAGCAATATCATTAAAACCGCTTCTCCTAAAATTTGGGAAGAATCTTCCGTTTATAATAAAACCAATTTACCGAAAAATATAGTTGATGATTTAATTCATGCTAATACCGCCGCTTTTATTGTAGTAAAAGACAGAAAACTTGTTCATGAACAGTATTGGAACGGCTATCATCAACTTTCACATACCAATTCTTTTTCCATGACGAAAGTAATTACGGTCATGCTTTTGGGAAAGGCGATTGAAGAAGGAAAAGTCAACAGTATTGATGATCTGTTTTCAGATTATTTTGATGAATTTAAAACAAAAGGATTCGGAAGAAGTTTAACGTTAAAAAATTTAGCCCAAATGGAAGCCGGACTCAATTGGGATGAAGATTACAAAAATCCTTTTTTACCGACTGCCAAAGCCTATTATGGAAGAAGTTTGATGAAAGCTACTTTTTCAAGAAAATTTAAAGAAAAACCAGGCGAAAGATTTGAATATCAAAGTGGAGCAACGCAGTTATTGGGTTTTGCTCTGAAAAAAGCATTAAATCAAACATTGGCAAGTTATCTTTCTGAAAAATTCTGGATTCCGTTGGGAATGGAACAAAACGCAGAATGGAGCACCGACGAAAGCGGCATGGAAAAAACGTATTGCTGTATTCACTCTAACGCCAGAGACTTTGCCAAGTTGGGACAATTATTTTTGGATGACGGAAAAGTAGATGGCGAACAAATTTTAAACCTTGATTTTATTAATCAAATGAAAACTCCGACAGAAAAATCTGAGGAAATTTACGGAATGGGCTTTTGGATTAATTACGATAATCCAGTAAAACATTATTATTTTCTTGGACTTCAGGGACAATATATTATCATGGTTCCTGAACATAATATGGTGATTGTAAGAACCGGAAGTTATAATAATCTGCCAAAAAATGACCGCGGAAGACCAGATCAGGTGAAATTTTTAGTCAATGAAATGGTGAAGTTATTTTAAAAGTTTAGAATAAATTTTTGTTTAATGAAATCTGAAATTAGCTTCTGTAAGCGTATTATTCTTCAAAAAAGCTTCATATTCGGGAGATAATTGTTTTCGGCCAAAAGTATTTTCACCGCTCATGCTACCGAGGCGCACTTTGTCTTTTCCAAACTTTTTATTCATGGCATCCATCGCTTTCATCACCGGTAAATGCTGGTTCTGTGTATCTTCTTCAAAAAGGCTGATCAAACGTTGATCTTCAGGAACAAAATCATTCACAATAACACCAGCTTTTTTATAATGAAAACCTTCTTTGTAAATAGCTTCAAACAACTCATTCACAACCCTTCCAATCAAAATGGAAGAATTGGTAGGATTAGGAAGAATTTTCGTCATGGCATTTCTATACTCTGGCAAATCTGTTCTGAAACGATTGGTTTGAACAAAAACAGTCACCATTTTGCAACACGTATTTTGTTTTCTCAACCTCTCAGAGCAATACATCCCAAAAGTTTCTACACGTTCGCGAACATCTTCTTTTTTGGTCAGCATTTCCATGAAACTTCTCGTGACCGCGATTGATTTTTTGGGTGAAGGTGAATCTAATTCTAATTGACGAATGCCTTTCAATTCATTAATCATTCTTATCCCATGAATTCCCATGATCTTACGAACCCACATTTCAGGTTTTTGTAATAAATCCCAAGCTTTATAAACCCCGTTGTCATGCATTTTAGCAGCTAAACGTCTTCCAATTCCCCAAACATCGCCGATATTCAACCATTTTAAAGCAATCTCAATTTTTTCTGGAGTATCTAAAATAAAGACTCCATTAAATCTCTCAGGATCTTTTTTTACAATTCGATTGGCTATTTTGCATAAGGTTTTGGTAGGCGCAATGCCTATGCTTACAGGAATATTAGCTTTTTCTTTAATTTCATCCTTGATTTTAATACAGTAATCCTGAATATTAACATATCGAAAGCTCGTGAGATCTAAAAACAATTCATCGATACTATAAACTTCGAAATCTCTTTCGCCAACATACGATTTTGAAATCTCAATAACCTGCTGGCTTTTAAAATTATACAATTCAAATTTTGCAGAAAAAGATTGCACATCGTACTTTTTGAAAAGTTCCTTATACTTAAAAGCAGGAGCCGCCATCGGAATTCCCAAATCTTTGGCTTCCTTACTTCGGGACACAACACATCCGTCGTTGTTGGAAAGTACCACGACCGGTTTGTTTTCAAGCTCAGGATTTAGCGTCCGTTCGCAGGAAACAAAGAAATTATTGCAATCTACCAAAGCATACATGATGAGAAAATGAACATTTCAATACACAAAATTATATCTTTTGAATCAGAACAATGCAGTGAAATAAAATTTTAACATCATTAATAATTATTTGATTATCAAATTATTAATTATTTTAAATACGTCATGTTTTGTCGCATTTATAGGCTTTATTGCAAGGTTTATTTTTCTGCGATTTTCTTTTATTCATTCAAAGAAAATGATCCTAATTAATTATAAGTTTATCCGAATAATTGAGTTTTTTATCAGACAAAATCCACATCTCGTCGATATTATTATTATTCTAAATAGCAACTTTATACTTTTGAGGAACATTAAAGCAAAGAATCACAAAATAAGAATTGGTTTGATTATAATTTTTCAACAATATTCTTTAAAAAGTGAATATAGAATGATAAAAACTAATGCTTATAAAAGATAAGTAAAAAAATAAAAACTAATGAAAACCTCAAAGCAAAAAATATTTAATAAGAAAAGCGTCTTGTATGTACTCATTGCTTCGGCGTTGGCATCATGTACGAATAAAAGTGACAGCTACGGTATTTTGAACAGTGATAGAAGCATTAATTATAAAACAGCTTTCGATTTTGTAAAGAAAAATGCGATTTTAAATTTCCATGTAAGTAATTCGGGAAACCAAGAGCAGGATTCGAAATTTATTAATGATAATGACATTACTGAAAATGTAGAGTTATCTTATGACAAGTCTAAAGAGCTCATTAATTCAAATGCAATATCAGATTATAGCTTTGTTAATTTTGTTCTTCCTTATAAAGTTAATTTCACCAATGATTTCAACTGGCGAAAAAACGTTTTGAAAAGCTATGAACTTCCTAAAACGTATGTTTTAAACTCTGAAAAATCTGTTATTGAAGCATCAAGCTATTTAAACAATAGAATAAAAAGTTTAAATATTCCTTATTCAGCTCCCTTTCCTCAGGAAGATTACTGGTCGTTCAGTCATTTATTAAAAGAAAAGAAAGGTTCTGATATTGCGTTGGTAAATCTTGCAAGTTTTATCAACAGAGCCAACGGAATTCCTGTAACCATAGATTATGCTCCGGTTTGGGGAAATGCCGATGGAGGAAAAGCATGGAATGCGTTGGTATTTGATCAAAAAAAATCGTTTGCATTTGCCGGCGGTACAGATAATATAGGAAATTTTGATCCTAAAAAAATTATTAATAGTATAAAAGACACTCTAAATAATTCTTATACCATTACAAAGGTATACCGAAGAGGTTTTGTTCCGGATACCGCTTCCGTTTATCTGAAATATTATAAGACATTGAGCAAAATGGGCTTTACCTCTACTTACTCAGATATTGATGTAACAGATCAGTATGCGAAAACTATAAAATACAATGTAAACGGGTTTTATAATGATAAAACAGAGATTGCCTTACTTTCTGTATTCAGTTTTAATAAATGGCTTCCGATTGCTGCCATAAGCCCTAAGCACAAACAGATGGTGTTTGATAAAATAGGAGTCGGCGCCTTATATCTTGTTCATTCACCAGATAATTATTCTAAAAAAGCATTGTTTTATGTAGATAAAAGCGGAAAGCTGCTATTCTTTGATAAGTCTAAAACTTCTACAATTACGATTTCTCAAACAGAATCTATCGCTACCCGACTAAAAAATATGGCTGCGGAAAATAGAAATGCAAATAATATAGCATCTCTTGCTCAAAATACAATTAATTCTAAACTGGAAAACGGAAAAGTGTATACATTGTACAAATTGAGCGACAGTAACTGGGAAAAACAAGAAACTAAGTCTGTGGCCAACAACAAATTATCATTTTCCGGGCAATATCAAGATGGAATTTATATGACTGCTCCTGAAAAAGAAGAAAAAATAAATTCAAAAAGACCTTTCATTGTTGCAGGCGGAAAGGTAGTCTTCATCTAAAACACCAAAAACTTCTCAATATATACTTCGTATTTCTCTTATTTAAATGAAGAGAAACAGGGAAAACTTTACCCAAAAATCCCTGAAAAAAATCCAAATCTCAAAATATTAATCATGAAAAATTACAGAAAATTACTTTTTGCGGCATTCGGGATTATTCCTTTAGCCCTTTCTTCCTGGACATCGGAAGATCCAATTAAGCAATATCAGGTTATCGACAACCAGAGCAAAGTTTCATCTGTTGGCACAATCGGAACGTCTGATTATCAAAGTGAAATCATTGTGCAAAGTAAAAAAGATGTTTTAGTCTTGGTAGACAGATATGACTATGTAGACAAGGTTGTAATCACTACAAAAACATTAGAACCTACAACCTCATCTGTGGAAGATATTATAAAAACGTATCAATAAAATTTTTAAATAAATAATAATCATGAAAAACAATAAGAAATTACTTCTTGCAGGAGTTGCTGTTGTTCCACTAGCAATTTCATCGTGGACGTCTGAAAACACCACTTCAAAAATTCAAAACATTGACGATCATTCTAAACTATCTTCTGTTGAATTAATCGGAACAACCGATGTAATGATAGATGTTTCTGAAAAAGATAAAAGAAGTGTCGTTGCCTTTATAGATAAAACCGACGCCCCAAGTAAAGTAGCTGTTTCGTCAAAAACATCAAAACCTTACGATCCGGATTTATCCATGTCCTTTGAAACGATCGTAGAAACCTATAAATAAATTTCCAAACAACTAATAAATATGAAAAACTACAAAAGGTTACTCATTGCAGGATTGGCAATAGTACCGCTAGCCCTTTCTTCTTGGGCATCGGCAGAGCCTCCGGATAAAGACTATAAGAAAACCACCGATTATAGTACCGAAATCACAAAAGATAATATCGGAACAAGCTCTGTACAAGACGAATTATTTTATCCCCAAAGACAACAGATCTCTGTACAGCTTAGAAGTTCCGATAAAGTAACAAAAGCTCTCGAGCCTGTTCTTACGATGAACGAAATTTTAGAAAATTATAAATAAATATTTTATTATGCGAAACTACAAAAAGCTATTATTAGCGGGGCTTGCAATAGTTCCTTTGGCATTATCTTCCTGGACTTCGGAAGACCCTACAAAAAACATCAGAAACCTTCAGGATTATCCTACTTCTCAATTAAAAGAGATGGATCAGCAAGTTGGGGCAGGCTTCTTACAAAGCATTTTTACTGTAAAATCAAAGAAAACAGTAATTAATGTATCCAATATGGAAACTGTGGAAGTTGCCGAATCTAAGGTAACTACAACTATTGAAAACCCGGGATTTTCTTTAGACAAATTAGTAAAAGATTATCAATAAAATTTTAATATAAAATTACTATGAAAAACTACAAAAAGTTATTATTCGCCGGATTGGCAATCGTTCCAATGGCGCTTTCTTCTTGGACTTCTAATGATCAAAACATAAACTTCCAAAACGGAGACGGAAGTAAGCTGGCCAACGAAGAACTTGTGGGAACCGTAGCAGCTACAAGCTCGGTAACTGTAAAAACTCAGAAAAAAGTAATCAGCGTATCTACTATACAGGAAGTAAGTGTTGCTGAAAAAACAGTAGCAACAGGTTCAGGATCTCTGGAACCGGTACTTTCTCTAGATAAAATCGTAAACGATTATAAATAATTATTAAAAACAATATTATATCATGAACAACTACAGAAAATTATTATTCGCTGGATTGGCAATCGTTCCAATGGCGCTTTCTTCTTGGACTTCTAATGGTCAAAATGCTAACTATGAAAACGGAGACGGAGCTAAATACTCTTCTATCGAGATCATTGGGGATACTGCAGCAAGCAGCGTAGTAACTACAAAAACAAAGAAAAACATCTTTTCTAAAGAAACAGTGGAAACAGTAGACAAAGTAGAGAGCAAGGTAGCAATCTCAGCTTTCGACAAAACTCTTTCTTTTGACAAAATCGTAAACGATTACAAATAATTATAAAACAATATTATATCATGAACAACTACAGAAAATTATTATTTGCAGGATTAGCAATCGTTCCAATGGCACTTTCTTCTTGGACTTCTAATGATCAAAATGCAAACTTCCAAAACGGAGACGGAAGCAAGGTGGCAACCGTAGAACTTATTGGTGATACTGCGGCAAGCAGTGTAGTAACTTCTAAAACTAAAAAAACAGTTTTTGAAAAATCAAGCATTCAGGAAACAAATGTCGTAGAAACAAAAGTGGCTACAAGTTTAGACCCAGTATTAACGTTTGACCGCGTTTTAGAATCTTACAAATAATTTATTAATCCATAGCACATTCAGTTGAATGTATTCAACTGAATGTGCTTCTAAAAAACTTTTAAACCTTATGAAAAAATCTATTCTAATCTTACCAGCAGCTTTATTACTAACAGTTTCTCTATTATCATTCAACAAATCTGATAACGGAATTGAAACGGTAAAATACGACACTATTGGAAAAGTAGCATCTATGGATGATGAGCTTGGAGCTTTTATTAAAAGTACAGTTATTACAAACAAAAGCTTTAAGAAAGAATGCTCTGTAGACGTTTGCGTAAAAAGAGATGCGGTAAGCGTTTTTGAAACAAAAATTGTATCTGCTATGGATCCAAGTATGGATTTAGGTAGAATTGTTGCAACTTATAAATAATTATATTATGAAAAGCCTTTATTCTTACTCATTATCAATCATCTGTGCAGTTATTTTTCTTTGTTCATTCAATATCGAAAGAGGTAGGCATATCTACCGAAACGGATGGGCAATCCCTGCACAACAGAATCTGAAAATTAAAAATTCTTCCAAAGAAAATTTAGATGTTGTTTTGTATAATCCTTCTACAACAGAAGATTTACAATACATCAACAGCAGTAACGAGTTGAAAACTTTACCTAAAAATGACTCTGTAACTACAAAAATAAATTTCAAAAATGAATTTTACGTTGTAAACAATTCTAACAACGAGAGCCTTTTCAAACTAAAGATATTGAATAATAGTGGCAGAATAAAGGCTTTCATACAAAAAAAGCTTCCAAAAAATTAGATCATGAAAAAACTAATAGTGTATTATGACGGTTGGTGCCCACGTTGTACCAAGTTCATGAAAACAGTAAAAAAGATAGATTGGTTGCAGCTTACAGATTTTCGCTCACTCAGAGAAAGAGATCCATCTATGAAAGGAATTGACTATGCACTGGCAGAAAAACAAATGGCCACTTATGATAAAAACTGGGTTTACGGATACGAATCCATTTTCAAAATCCTGATCAGATTGCCCCTGCTCTGGCTTTTCGTACCGGTTCTTTGGCTAATGCACATCACAAAAATCGGTCAGGCAATTTACATACAGTTGGCGGTTAACAGAAAAATAATCCCTCTTCACTGTGACAATGATGTTTGTAATATTTAATTATTAATTTTTTTATACTAATTACAATGAAATACCCAAAACTTTTTTTCATCTTCAGTATGGTGCATATTGCCCTGATACTGATCGTGTGTACTGCAAGTACTATCGATTCTTACGAGAAATCTACATCGTATGTGAAAAACGATTTCACAGATGCATTAAAAAACACAAAAGATCAAATTAAAGAATTCAACGGTGTAGCAGGAATTCAACAATATCAGGCATTCGCAGGTATTAACGCAGGATACGGATTCTTCGCTCCAAACGTTGCAAGCTCTTATATATTGAAAGTATCAGTATACGATAAAAATAAAAACTTGGTGAAGGAATCTTACTTCCCACCATTCAAATCTAAAGAAGGTCTAAACAGATATCATACACTATTAGGATATTTCCAAGATAGACTGACGATTCTAGAAAATAAAATGCAAAAGAAAAAATCTACAGAATTCAATGAATCTGATAAATACGGAGAATTCTTAGACATCTTCATAAAAAGTATAGGAAGATATTATTACAAAGATTACAATTCTGATAAATATAATATTTCATGTACCCTTTATCTACATCATCACCCGATGCTAAATGAAATAAAAACAGCCGACAAAACTAAACCAGTATTAATTAAACTCCTTGACATCGATGCAAAACCTCTTAAGAAAAACTAGTACCCTTCCTTACGAATTTTATAGATTCTTTAATGAATTTAAACTGGAAGACCGATTGTTCTTTGCATTTTTCAGAATCTCCATGGGATTATTCTTTTTGGTGCACTTTGTATCTACCCTTACAGATTTTGATCTTCTTTTCACCAATAAAGGGTTGATTCCTTTAGATGTGATAGAGTTTCTGGGCGCAGATAGAATGGTATCCTTCAATTTCATTATGAAATACCTTGGAACCATGAATATTTCAGAAGCATCTGTAATCATGGGCTATATTGTCGCTTATATCTTAGCATGTATTTCCTTAACGGTGGGATTCATGAGCAGGCTTTCCGCGTTGATTATCTTAATCCTTCATCTTATTATCTTTCAGTCTTCAAGTACTTTTATGTACGGAATTGATTTCTTCAAATCTATCGCCATGTTTTATTGCGTGATGTTTCCCTTAGGAAGTTTTTATTCTGTAGATTCAAAAATATTTAAACTCAAAGAGATCAATCCTACCCCATTCAGAAACCTTTTGAGAATTCACCTGTGTATCGTTTATTTCACTTCAGGTTTAGATAAAGCATTCGGAATCAACTGGTGGAACGGAGAATCTATCTGGAAAGCATTACACTTACCGGGATTCCAGTCTTATATTCTTGATAACACCAGCTATGATGTATTTGTAAGCTTTCCGATCATTCCAATTTTCATAGGAGTTTCTACCATTGCAGTAGAATTATTTTATCCTTACTTCATGTGGAAAAAAAGTACAAGAAAGTACTTTATCTGGATGGTAGTAGCATTACACGCAGGTATCATCATCGCAATGAATCTTTATTTCTTCGGAGCCTTAATGATCTTATTAAACCTAAGTGCCTACTTAAATCTTGAAGAATCTAAAAAACCAGTAGCAGTAACAGCATAAAATACCATGAATTATTTCCAGAATAAAACCAGCAGAGCATTCATATTACTGTCTTCATCGATAGTAATATTAACCTCAGCTCAACAAAAAGATACGGTAAAAAATGAAAAGAAAATTGAAGAGGTGAAAATCACACGTTCGGCTGTAAAGTTTAAAAATGGAAAAATAATCATATCAGCAGAAAATACCCCGGTAAATGATTCTAAAAACACCTGGGAGTTTATAAAAAACTCGGGGTACGCAGATGCTTCAGAAGATGGCATCATAAAAATCAAGCAAAAATATACCACCGTATACATCAACGACAGAAAACTTCGTCTTTCGGGTTTAGAGCTTAAAAATTATTTAGAATCTATCCCAAGTAAATTGATTAAAAACATTGAAGTTATCGGTACTCCGGATTCTTCCTACTCTGCAGAAGAACAATCGATTATCAGAATAAATTTAATCAACAGCAGCATTGAAGGATTAAAACTTGGAATAGGCTCAAGCCTTGGTTTTACCAAGAAGATGAATATGTCTCAAAATTTAAATGTAAACTATAAATCTAAAAAGTTTGAGTTTAATACACTTGTAAGCAGCACACACAGCAATCTTCTTACCGAAGTAAATTCACAGAGAGAATACAAAAACAATATTTGGGATATTACTCAGGAGCAAGATATTAAGAGATCTACCAATATTTATTCTTTTTTGGTAAATTATTTTGCCAATAAAAAAAATAAATTCAGTTTGTATGCTGAATACAACCCATCTAATACCGCAAGTAAGCTAAATGCAGATAACGGCTTGCCAACAGCTGATAGAGTATCTAGAAAAGATTCTATATTTAAATACAATTCCAACTTTAAAGATAATGGGAGAAGTACCAACTTTCAGGCAAATTATAAGTTTGAGAATGATTCGGCAACCCAAAAGCTTAATATCCAGTTTGAATATTTAAATGCCAACAGAAAAACAAATAACAGTTTTAAGAATTATTATTTTCAGGATCCTGAATATTTGGATGGCAATCAGATAGACGATACATCATCAAGAAATATCAATATGTATATCGGAAATGCCAACTACACTTATCAAACGAAAAAGTTGGGAATCTGGTCAGCAGGAGGAAGGTTTTCTTATAGCGATATTAATAATCCTATCAATATTTCTGTAAACAATATGCCTTCTCAGGAAAGTTCTCAAAACTACAGCGAAGAGCAATATGCTTTGTTTTTAGAAGGCCAGAAAGAATTTGGAAAAACGTATGTAAGATTGGGAATGCGATATGAAAACAATATCACCAATTTTTTTGATAACAATCTGAAATCGAATTCATTCAAAATTGATGGTTTTTATCCTAATGTTTTAGTTCAGCACAATTTTTCAGACAATTTTCAGATGGAGACGAGTTATAAAAAAACGTTGATAAGACCAGATTATTTTCTTCTGAATCAATTAAGACGAAAAAATAGTGACGACAGCATGTTGTATACATCAGGAAACATCAATATAAGGCCTCAAATAGAGCATGAAGTTGATCTTTCTTTTTATTACAAAAATCAAATGCTATCCGTAGGCATGAATTATTCTCCCAACTACATCAGTACGCTGATTATAAAAAGAGGAGATTATCTTGTTCAGGAATACAATAATTTCAAAATGATGACTTTATATGCGAGCTTAGCGTTGAATAAAGTTTTCAAAGAGAAGTATGTGATCAAAAACTATATGAATGTGAACTATTTGCCAATTATGGAGTTTGAAGGTTTTGATAAAGGAAAAACCAATCTTGCCTTCAACAACAGAACAGTTGCCGGGATCATGTTTAAAAACGGATATGCAGCAGAAGCTTCTTATTCTTTTTCTACAAAATTTTATGATGGCTTTTTTAAACACGGGTCAACAAATAATCTTAGCTTAACCATTCAGAAAAAAATACCTCATCTTAATTTAACAACCTATGTTATTTTCAGTGATATATTAAAAGGGCAAAAAAATTATGACGAAGCCATGTATGATGTTACCTATAAAAATATGTCTTACAACGATTCCCGCAGTATCAGATTAGGATTGTACTGGACTTTTGGAAACCAAAAACTAAAAGAAATAAGAAAAGAAGGATCTCTAACCGATGATTTGAAATCCAGAAACAGAAAATAACTTAAAATTAATCATTAAAACTCATCAGAAGTTTCGTATTCAAACGATTATATGATATTTTTGCTGAAATTCTAATTTATACCAAAACAGAATTTCTAAAAACCATGCAAAAATATGAGACCTACAATAAATATGTCATAAGAAAGCCTTTATTTTCTTATGATATATTGTTTAATAACAACGAGACAAAAAACATAGAAGAAGTTGTAAACGAAATGGTTAACAATGATGATTTCGTCACCTCTATCTACTGGAGTTCACCTGATCTTTATGAAACCATCTCAGCTTATAAACAAAAATTACTCAGCCAAGATAAAATCAACAGATTATTCCATACTTTAAAAAAATATGTCATCAGGATCAGCACAAGATCTACCCCTTACGGAACCATGGCAGGTGTTGTGTTAAAAGATCTACAATCAGAAGAAAAACCTGTTCTGAAGGCTCGTAAAGCTAGAATAGATATGGATTTTTTATCTGAATTAAAATCTCACATAGAAAATAACGAATTCATTAGACCTCATTTAAAGTATAAAGCGAATAATACATTAATTAAACTTCATGGCCAGTATAGATATCAAGAACCCACGCAAAAGGAAGGAGAAGAAAAATATCAGCTGACATCTCTAGAATCTAACGAATTTCTCGATCAGCTTTATGAGTTATCAGAATACGAAGAATATAATGAAATTAAAAATATATTTCCATCTAGTTTTGAAAATGAAGAAATTTCAAGTTTTTTAGAGGAATTAATTGATATTAAATTTTTAGTTAGCGAACTTCAATCAACCCTTACCTCAGACACGGCGAAAAAGATTAAAGACACTCTCCAAAATCTATTCAATAAAGGTATTTCTGAAACTAAAATTTACTTAGATATTTTAAATAAGATAGAAAACTGTACTTCTATTTTAGAAAATACGCCTATTAATTATTTGCCGGAAGCCGAAATTAATGACATTAAAAATTTAGCAAAGGCTTTAGAAATTGAGAAAACACATATCTTTCATGTAGATTTGCAGCATAATCTGGAAAGCAATTTTGAACTGACCAATCAAAAGCTGAAAAATATCGCTCATGCCGTATCTATTCTACATCAATTTGGATCTTATAACTCGGCATATGGAGAGCTCGAAACGTTTAAACAAATCTTCAACAGTAAATATGAATCAAAAGAGGTTCCTCTTCTAGAAGTTTTAGATACAGAATTCGGAATAGGTTTTCCTGCCAATTCTCAAATCGGAAACATTCAAGGAAATAGTCTTATCGAAGGATTAGGAAAAACGAAAGACACCTCAGCAAAAAATCGAGAATCATCAAAGCTTGATCTTTTGTTAGATTTAATTGAGGAAAATAATTTCTCTAGAATTTCTCTAGAAGATCATGATTGGGGAACTTTAGAAACTGCCCCTATAAAATCACGTAATTTTCACATTGCCGGATTTCCTTATAAAGAAGGCTTCTTTTTACAAAATATTGGAACTTCAGGAGCGAATAATATTTTAGGAAGATTCGGTTTATTTGATGAAAAAATAAAAGAATTTTGTGATGAGATTCTACAACAGGAGCAAGAAAATAAAGACATTATTTTTGCCGAAGTAGTATTTGCTCCCGAAAAAAGAATCGCTAATATCGCAAGAAGACCCAAGCTTTCGGAATATGAAATCCCTATTTTTGCAGAAAACAATGATGAGACAAAAACCATTCTGCTTCAAGACATTATGGTTTCTGTTTATAGAGACAAAATTATCTTACGTTCTAAAAAACTTAATAAAAGAATAATTCCCAGGCTTTCAAACGCTCATAATTTTTATACTAGCGAAAATGCTATTTACCGCTTTCTTTCAACTTTACAATCTTCTGACCATTATAATATTCATTTAAATTTTAATTATTCTACGCTCAAGAAAAGATTTATCCCAAGAATTGTTTTTAAAGATGTTATTCTGCATCGCGCCAGCTGGATATTGCATGAAAATGATATAAAAAAAATAAAAACATCTGAAAACCCTTTACAAGCGTTGAAATTTTTTCTTCAAAAATGGAACGTTGAAAAATATATTGCTTTGATACAAAGTGATAACGAACTTTTTTTAGATACTTCGAATGATTCATATCTTCTTTTGCTACTCGAAGAATTAAAAAATAATAAACTCATTCAGTTATCCGAATGGCTTGGCGCAGTAAATGGTGAAAAAAACTTTATTGAACAGATTTTATTGCCTTTAAAAAATGTAAACTTTTCATCAGAAACATCGGTACAAATTCAAAATAAAACTATTATACAAAGAAGTTTTGCACCGGGAAGTGAATGGCTATATTTAAAAATATATTGCAATTCTAATATTTCAGATCATATATTATCTGATCTTATTTTCCCCGTTTTGAATGAATTGGTTGGAAGTAATCTCATGAAATCATCTTTTTTCATTCGTTATACAGATCCTCATTATCATATTAGATTAAGAATCGAGCTTTCCGACACAAAATATTATTCTGAAGTTCTTCAAAAATTATATACCGTATTAAATCCTTATTTTCAGGAACAAATGATCTGGAATCTGCAGTTAGATTCTTATCACCGAGAGTTTGAAAGATATTTACCGGAACATATTGAAGCTACAGAAACGGCCTTTTACTATGACAGCATCCTCATATTTCAATTGCTAAACCACGAAAGTTTCAGAGAAACTGAAGAGATGAGACTTTTTGCCGCTGTTAAAAATATTGATAAATGGCTTTCGGTTTTCAGATTTTCGTCAAAAGAGAAATTAGAGTTTTGTCAAGAAATAGAAGACTCTTTTTCAAAAGAATTCGGGTCAGAATTAAAGCGACACATTGCTTCAAAGTACAGAATTTTAAACGAAGATCTTAATAATTTTCTTAAAGAATCTATATTTGAAGAAGAATTTAATGCAAGAGATAAAAATATAAGTCAACTAATTCTTTGTAAGGAAAACTTGTCTAGCTATATTCATATGAGTATCAACAGGTGGTTTTCTTCAGAGCAAAGAGCTTTAGAATTTATGTCTTATTCTTTTGCTGTAAAATATTATAAAAGAATCTTAAGCCAAGCAAAATAATACAATGGATACACAAGGTAAAATTTCTCCCTTTTTAGAAAGAGTATCAAAATTAGATTTTGATGTTTTTTATACTCCGATCACTAGATTACTTTGCCATGTATTTATGTGGTTATTTTTCTTTTCGTTATTGTTTTTAAATTATTGGTTAGAACTGAATTTATCTTTTCAGTCTAGCTTTTTGCTTTGCGGAAGAAGTACAATAAACAACATTATTGTTTTTTACATATTTTTCTACATTATTGTTCCTATTGTTTTTAGAAGCAAGAAATGGGGAATATTTTTCATTATTCTCAGTATTCCGATTTCTATTTTTATTTGGTTATCTGCTAATTATGTTCAGTTTAATATTTTACATTATTTAGGAGTTGAGATTAATGACGGTCCTTTAAAAGATATTGTAAGCAAAAATGCACAACAAAATTATTTACAAGCTGTATCTTTCCAAAATATTTTCGGAAATGCGATGATCGTTATTTACGCTTTTTCGCCGCCTTTTTTCGTTAAAATACTTTTTGATATTACCCGCCTTTTTAATCGAACTATTTTCTTTCAAAAACAAACTTCAAACTTAGAATTACAAAATCTTAATATCGAAAAAGATTTTTTAAAGGCTCAGCTTAATCCGCACTTTTTATTTAATACACTGAATAACCTTTACGGTTTGGTTATAAAAAAAGATCCTTCCGCTCCGGAAGTCATCATCAATATTTCAGACATGATGGCTTATACATTGTACGAATCTAATACTGAAAAAGTTCCGTTGCAAAAAGAGTTAGATTTTATTGCTAATTTCTTTGCATTAGAAAAGATGAGATATTCTCCAGATTATGATATTTTGCTGGAGACTTCGATTGATCAAAATATAGAAAATACTACAATTGCGCCATTATTAAGTTTTACATTCATAGAAAACGCATTTAAGTATGGATTAAAATCTACAAAAGACAATTTTTTAAAAATAAACATCAAAATTTCAAATAATATTTTCTACCTTTCGATTGCTAATAACAAAGAGAAACAATCTTTGAAAAAAACTGTCTTAGGAGGAATTGGTGTAAAAAATGTAGAAAAAAGACTCAACCTTATTTATCCCAATCATCACGAATTAATTATTGAAGACCGAGAGACCAGTTTTTTTGTTTCCCTATCTATAAAACTAGACTGAGATGAATGAGAAATTAAGATGTATCGTTATTGATGATGAACCTATTGGTAAAGAATTAATTGTAGATTTTGTAAATACTATTCCTTTTTTAGATTTAAAAGCTTCTTTTGAAGATCCGGTAATGGCACTTACCTATTTACAATCAAATGATGTTGATATTATTTTCAGCGATATTCAGATGCCGAAAATTAATGGGATAGATCTTATTCGATCACTCACCAAACAACCTTCCATTATATTTATTACTGCACACAGAGACTTTGCTCTAGAAGGTTATGAAGACGGCGTCGTAGATTATCTACTGAAGCCTGTAGCCTACAACAGATTTTTAAAGGCGGTTAATAGAGCAAAAGAAAGATTTAGTGAATCTAATACTAAAGCATCTGCCATCACAAACCCTCCAAACAATATAATCGACAGGATTTTTATCAAAGTAAATGGTAAACTTGTAAAAGTTACATTAGAGGATATTCTTTATGTGGAGGCATTGGGAGATTATCTAAAAATTGTTACCAATACAGAATCTCACACTACTCTGGCCACATTAAAATCAATGGAAGATATCTTATCTGCTCCAGATTTTTTAAGAGTTCAGCGGTCTTTTATTGTAAAAATAACAGCGATAAAATCTGTTTCAGGAAACGTTGTAGAACTTACAAACGGAAAATCTATTACAATTGCCGCGGCAAAAAAGGATGAACTATTCAACCTTTTGGGAATCTAAGTCACATTTTCGATCAACTATTTTACTAATTTCTTCTACAAACTGCTGATATAAGATATTTGAATGTATTGCACCAATAGATTGTAAGAGATTCTCATCAAACCAATTGATAATAATTTCTTTGGAGAAAAGAGAATGTATAATAATGACAATTTTGCCATTATTAATACATTCTGCTATATAAAATTTGTCTAAATCTATAGAATCAATATCCCAAATGATGATTTGTATATCTTCATACGCGTCATTAGCTTCTTCGCATACAATGAAAAACGGCGTTTTTGTGATAAATTCTTTGAATTTATTATAAATAAGAAGATTGTCAGATATGATTTTACAATTTATCCACATTATAATGTCTTTTAAAAAAATGATGAACTTATAGAAGATATAGACGTTGGATTGGTTGAAAGAAAAGTATCGTCTCCTCCTTTTGATTTTGAGAAACTCTTAATTACTTTTTTTTTAACGACTAACTTTGATTCTTGTGTGTTTACTTGTTTTTTCATGATTGGTTAAATTTTCTGTAACAAATATGCTATAAAACAAAAAATAAATAAACTTTCATCGATAGAAAATTGCATAAAATCGTTGAAATATGTGGTTTTCCCGATGAAAGACTTAGCCCATTCCACTAAAAATACTTCAATTGATAATTATCTTGTCTATTAATTATACATACAGCAGCCAAAACATTAATATAGAAGTTTTGTAAAGCAACAATTAAAATTCACTAAATATTGAAAAATATTTTATAATTTTATAAAATTCAAACAAAATCAAAAATAATTATGAAAAAACAAATTTTATCTTTATTACTATGTGGATTTTGCATTATCTCTTGTTCAACGGAAAATATGGCAGTGAACAGTGTAGAAAATATGAAATCTGACGAAATGGTAAATTTTGACAAAGCCTTAAAGAGTCTTCTGGAACCCGAAAATCAATCGACACCAGAAGAAAAAGCAAAAAGCAAAAGCCCTGCAGCTCTTAATGACAGAAGTAAAGAAATTCTTTACATTGCTTCTAAAAAACTGATCCTTTCTAATGGAATTACAGAGCAGGAACTTAAATCCAAGACTTCCGAAAGCAAAGAAAAAACAATTTCCCTAGCTACAAAAATCTACTTCGAAAAGTATAATGACATTCAAAAAAGAATAAAATCTGAAAATTAATTATACTCCAAAATTTTCAATTTATACCAGAAAAAATTCAACCTCATTAAATTTATTTATATGAAAAAACTATTATACCTTATCGCCATATGTTTAGGTTTTACAAGCTTTGCACAAGGCTATTTACATATCTACAATTACTCAAGCTACGACCTTACGGGAAGGTTATATGCCAACGGAACAAACCCATCCTCTTGCCTTCCGGAAGTCTTTACTTCCTACAACGTTCCCGCTGGAGCTATGGTAGATATAAAATCTTTTAATACAAGTAATCTTGCAACTCCTCCAATTAACGGATGGGCGGTAAGAACAGCCCCTACTAGCGGCAGTGCAGTTAATGTTGCCGTTCCTTCAGGATTATTGATAACTATGGGAAATCTTACACGCTGGCATTTCTACTGGTTTCAAACAAGATATGCAGGAACTTCTACTCAAACGCCAGATCCCGATTTTCCTATGGGCGAGAATTTATGCGGCTGGAGCACCAATAGCACAGATGTATATGGTGTAGTGACACAGGCAAAATGGTACTACGATCCTGTAACCAACGAAACAACCCTTATCGTTAAAGATATTTAATTTTATTCGCATACTTCTAAAGAATCTGCCTCTACATTGAGGCAGATTTTTTTATTAAAACACGTCAACTTTTGGCGTACTCCATCAATAGCTTTGTATATAAGAAATCATAAAATAATAGTATGGACAAAGTGACTTTACAAAGAATTGAAAAATTACACCCTTACGTAAGAGAAGAGGTAAAACAGATTATCAAAGAATGTGACAAAGCGCTCACCGGAAGGGCAAAAATCAGAATTACACAAGGGTTGAGAAGCTTTGAAGAACAGGAAAAACTGTATGCCATCGGAAGAATTACTTCTGGTAAAAAAGTAACCAATGCCAAAGCTGGGCAAAGCATTCATAACTATGGATTTGCAGTAGATATGTGCTTGATTATTGATGGCAAAACAGCAAGCTGGGACACAGCAAAAGATTGGGATAACGACGGAATTGCCGATTGGTACGAATGCGTGAAAATTTTCGCAAAACATGGCTGGGATTGGGGCGGAAATTGGAAAACGTTTAAAGACCTTCCACACTTCGAGAAAAAGGAAATTAAAACAAAAAAAGGAGCGGTAAAAGCAACGTGGAGAAACTTAGCCAAAATGGCTAAAAACAACGATGGTTACGTGATTTTTTAATTCTCATTTATTTGAAAATATTTTTTAATACGACACGTTCTGTCGCCACCTCACACTATCTTTGTTTTATAAGAAAAGTACCAGAAATATCGACATAAAAAGCTAAAACCAATAGTCACTTCCGAGGAAAACTATTGGTTTTACTTGTCTAAAATTGTAACAAATTTCTTAAAAAATTAAATATAAAACATGAAAAAAACAACCATTCTTTCTTTGGACGGCGGCGGAATCAGAGGTATTATTACTTGCATCATTCTGCGCTACATAGAAGAGCAATTACAGATTCACGATAAGCCGAGCGCCAAGCTGGGAGATTATTTTGATCTGGTTGCGGGAAGCAGCACCGGCGGGCTGATTGCTTCCATCATTCTATGTCCCGATGAACACCGGAAAGCAAAATATTCGATCCAGAAAGGGCTTGAATTGTATGCTGAAAAAGGTGGTGATATCTTTCAGGTTTCTTTTTGGGAAAGACTCGTAAATCCTTTTGGATTATTAAATGAAAAGATCTCTCAGGAAGCTCTTGAAAAAAATTTGAATGATTTTTTCGGAAATTTAGAATTAAAAGAACTAATAAAACCATGTTTAATAACAAGTTATGACATCGAAAACAGAAGAGCAAAATTATTCAATTCTTGGAAAGCCAACCTCAGTACAGATAATTTTTATGTAAAAGACGTTTGTAGAGCAACTTCGGCGGCTCCCACGTATTTCAGTCCGGTTCAGATAAAATCGATGTACGGGCAGATTTTTAGTTTGATTGATGGCGGAATGTTTGCCAATAATCCTGCGCTTTGTGCATATGCGGAAGCAAGAAAAATTCCGTTTGCAGAAGTCTTTAAAAATCATCAGAAAACTAATCATCCTGTGGTAAATGATATGATTTTTGTTTCTATTGGAACAGGAATTGAATCAAAATCGTATTCTTTCAAAAAACTGGAAAAAGCTGGAAAAATTGGCTGGATTAATCCGATTATTGATATTTTGATGTCGGCAAATGCAGAAACCGTTGATTATCAACTTTGTCAAATGTTTCAAACATTAGGTCTAAGAAATCAGAAAAATTATTATCGACTAAATCCTTCGTTGAAGAACGCATCTCCCGCGATGGATAATGTAAAAAGATCGAATATAGAAAATTTAATCCAAGCCGGATTAAGCTATATCGACGACAACAGAGATATTCTGAACCAAATTGTTCAGAAATTAATTAAAAATAAAATCTAAGATTCAGGATTTTTACTATTCAACTAAACTTTTAAAATAAATTTGAAAAATTTAAAAACACGTCGAGTTTTGTCGCTTTCAGTAAATATCTTTGAATCAGAAAATTAAAAACAATAACCGTGAAAACTCACAATGATGAAAAATGTTAATACAACAATAAATTTCTTTATTTCAATGCTTTTATAAATCGTAAAAAGCATTCGTTAATACAATTTATTTTCCTTAATCGATCTTGATTCAGCATCTCAATAAGGTCTTACAAAGGTGCTGAACAAGAGAGATTATGCCCAATTAAGATTAGTTTGCTAGCACTAACTATATTTTCAACTTAATAATTAACATTTTAAAAACCATTCACAAATTATGGCAAATTTAGTACAAGAATTAAACAGTTTAGATTTCAGCGTTTATATTGGTGGCCCGTTACAGGCTGCAGTAAAAGCTCAAAATGATGCCTCGATGGCACAGGTAGAATTTATCAAAGAAGTGGGTTTCAACGGAAACAATCTGAGATATGTAGATTTCTCGTTCAAAAAAACGATTCCGGATGCAGTAACAGGAGTTCCGGCAGAGTCTCAGGTTACTCTACAGGTTCCATTTTTAACGATGCTTACGCTTCCTGCGATAAGAATCGATGAAATGACCATTGATTTCAATGCAAGATTGAATTCTATCGAAACACAAAGCAAAGATGCTACATTCTCCGGTTCAGCATCATTAAGTGCAAAGTTCTGGAAAGTAAAACTGAACGCAAGTGCTTCTTATAAGAAAACAACTTCTAGCACATCAACAACTGAAAAAACATACACCTTAGGCGTGCATGTAAGAGCGGTAAATGATGAATTGCCGGCGGGTCTTACAAGAGTTCTTGATATGTTGGAAGATTCTATCGCTGCAATCAACGGATTGCCTGTAGCTGCGAATTAATAACATTTTCGGATGGTTGCTCCGGCAGCCATCCTTTTTCCTCTGATTTTTAACTTAAAAACAAATTTACCATGCCAACATTAAATGAATATCTCGGCGGAATTGTATCAGAAATTACCGCAGCCAGAAAAATGGCCGATATGCAGACCGTAGAAATTGCAAAAGAATACGCAAAAGATGATCTTTTAAAACATTTTTCTATACCGAGAATGAAGGTGGGAACGGTGGATCTTACGGTTCCTTTTGCCAAAGCGGCGCCCTCTCCCATCCTGTCTTTTACAGAATTTGCTTATGCTGAAATTATCAAAGTTGCCCAAACAGATTATAATCCTTCCGACGCGAAAAGCGATAAAAGTCTTAAAGATTTTTTAGTAGATCTTCAGGTTTATTATAAAAATGGCTTGGAAAAGGCTAGAATCGACAAAGTAACCGTATTTACAGAAGCCCACATGTCTTATTTTGATGTTATTCCGGGCTATACGGCAGAATTTTGCGAAACCCTTCCTAATTTTTCGTGGAAGCTGATAAAGCCTGAAACATTGAAAGAAAAAATGTATCAGCGTATTTTTAAAGAAGCTAAGAAAACCATCGAAAATAAACCCGATAACGACTACGAAGTAATTGTAGAAGCCAGTAAACTGATGGAGCTTGATCCTAAATGCCTGATCGTTGCTAAAATGAGCGTAACCGAATCTGGAATGGAATGGTCTAAATATGAAGACATCGACGGCAATATCATCGAAACTTTAATTCCTGAATAAATATGAAAAAATCACAATTTGTTCTCATTACACAGCTTAAAGAAAAACTGATGCTCTTCCCCTCCATAGTTTCTAAACTGGAAAAAAAAGATCCGTTTTTTGTAGAAACTATTGTAGAATGGCTGAAGTCTTCGGAAGATATATTTTCCACATATAATATTAGCGCTGTATCTGAATTGGCGGGATTTAGAAGCAAAATCATCGCTACCAGAACGAACGATACACGAGGAACTAATATCCGAAAAAACCAAACCAAGGTCGCAGCCAATATTTTGTATGATATTCAAAGTACTGTTTTGACTGTTTTAATGCCTTTTGAAAAGAAAATGGATGAATGCAGAGAGCTTGTAAAGCAATTGCTTGCACTTCTTCTTCAAAAAGGGACAGAAACTTATCATCCGGAAACTTCATTTGAAGCCTTTGTAAGAACAATCTGGTACACAATGCTTTCAGATCATGAACTAAAAATGGGAGCCATTAAACTCAAGTCAATTCTTTCTGAAACAGATATTGTGATGCTTATTGGCGACGAAATTGAAATTGAAGAATTTTCTTAGTTCAAATTTCAATAATATTAAAAAAATAACTCAACGGCATGAGTTATTTTTTTGTTTTTAGCCATTTAAACAATTAATAAGCTTTTTGGCTTATAATTAACCAATATAAGTTTAAAAGCTTATAAAAAAGAGACTGATATTTTTTTGAAAAATTTTTAATAAAGATTTTATACACGTCAAGTTTTGTCGCTATCGCCGAGTATCTTTGAAGTATAAATAAAGCACAAAATTAATCATCAAAAAAAACTTTAAAAAGCCATTTGAATTCACTATCTAAAAATGTTGAACAGCCAAACGTATGTTCAAATTTTCACCAAAATCATCAAAACCAAAACATGGAAACACCAAATCACAATCCTGATAAAAATTTTGATGAAGACCTCTACACCATTGAGTGGAGCGACATTGAAAACGCAGAGATAGATTATGAAAACTACCTCAGCGACATCGAAAACTTTTTTAAAGAAGATTTTGAAAAAGATACGATTGAAGATGATATTTATTAATTAATTTCTCAAAAAGCGTCAAGTTCTGTCGCTGTCTGTTCTTACTTTTGGAGTATAAAATAAAAGCACAAAAACAATCATTTTAAACTTTAACCTCAACCTTTGAATTCACCATTCACAACATGTTGGACAGCCAGAACTGTGCTTAAAAACTAACCTTTAAAAACATACAAATGAAAAAGAAAATGTAACACAAAAAGTGAAAAAAAATTCACCAAATCACAAAAAACAAATGATCACAGTCTTTAATGAGACTTTAAATTAACACAAAAACCAAACAAAAAATTACAAAATGGCAGAAAATGAAAATGGAGCTGCAAAACCAGCAGAAAACACACCAAGTCAAACTCTTTTTAGATTTGTAAGTCTTAGAAGTCCGCAATTGTCTGACGATAAAAACCAGGATAAGAAATTTGTATTAATGCCTCAAGAGGTAAAAGAAACAGGATATTTTTACTCTCCTGTCACCAACGGAACAGGCTCAAAAAAGAAACTTTTACTTACTGAAGCCGCTAATTATGCGACATCATCAGACTGTATTGCAAAAGAAAAACCGTCTAACAATTTAGATACATTTAAAAGAACTTATAGAGTTATTTATGACTTTGCAGTTTGGCTGGCGAGAAATAAGAGCACATGCACTTTTGAAGAATTTGCACTTAAGAGAGACTCTATATTTGCCGCTACTTACGCTTTACCTGAGAAAAAAACATTATGGGATAATTTTATTTTTCAGGTAGTTACTCAAAAAGATTTCTATATTAAAGAAGTAATGATGCAGATGATTTTGGCTTTGCATACTATTCAAAACCCGAATCAAAATGAAGATCAGGTAAAAACTTTACTAGCCGCTAGAATTGTACTTCCAAAAGAAATGATGATGGATGACGATTCGTCTTCCACCTCACAAACTGTTTCAAGATTGGCTCCACCAGAGATTAAAGAATCTTTCCCAACGGAAGAAATGCAGAAGCAGCAGAAGGTTGCTTCGGCTAAAACAACAATCGACAGGTTCGAAAAGTTGAAAAAGAATTTAGTTATTGCTGAAAAACAATACAATAAAGAATATCAGGAAGCTTACAATACTCAGAAGGAGGCTTACGAAAAACACATTTCAGTTATTCTTCAACAATATCAAGATGATGTTGAAAAAGAAAAAGAAAGATTTTGCTCGGTAAGACCTTCAGGAACAACTTATGATCCAAAAGATCCTTGTATGCAGCCTAAGCAAATTCCTTATCCCAATTTACCCGTATTTGAAGTAAGCTTTAGAGATCAGATTAGCGGTCAGTCATTAGTTACTTCCTTAAAAACAGAAAACTTAGAAACCATACTTCTACTTTTAGAGTTTGATTTTTATGACAGGTTTGATATTACAAGACCTACAGAAGAAGATATTCGCCAAATCGACTATTTATTAGAAGGCCGAAATACTTTTGCAGAAATTCAAGATCTAATTATTGAATCAACTGAAAGGAATAATACTGCCATCGTAGAAAATACTACCGGGAATGAAGAAATGTATGTAAGTATCGGCGGAGTTGTGATGCCAATGGCAAGAACAGTGAGTGAAGCTTTCACTTTCCAGTTATGCCCACGAATTCCCTATAGATTACCGGTATTTGATTTAGCATTAAATGTTCCAGATTCTTCGTGGGATGTTTCTTATGCAGATTATGTAATTACTTCAAGTAGCGGAAGCTTGGGAATGAATTATTATACAAAATCTCGAAGCGGAAATACCATTTTCTTAAAAGATCTTTTCAAAGATGGAATCGACTACAGCCTTGCTGAATATGCTACCATAAATTTTAAAATTTCTTTTACCAATGGTAACATAGTCACATTTTCTGCCAGTACCTTGAATTACAAAACTTGTACTTCCGGAGCTTTTGAATATGAGGTTCAAGAAGGAGAACCACCAGTGGCGATTAGCGATGAAGATACATTTATCCCTTCAGGTTTTGGATTTAAAAGAATAGGTATTGCTGATTATCTGAAAGTAGAACAAACAACCCATGCTTATGTAGAAGGTGAAGTTGCCAATATTGAGAATATTATGGCAAGGGAATACCGCGAAAAGTCTACCAGAAGGTTAAGAAGAAGCGAAAATACTACCACTTCATCTTCAGATACTGAAAGAGAGCAGCTTTCTGACACTACAACGGCCAATCGTTTTGAAATGCAAAGCGAAATTGCCAAAATGATGCAAGAATCAACAGATTTTGGGTTAAATACAAGTTTTAGCGCTTCTTACAAACTTGGTGCTAATGGATCAATTAATGCCGCGCTTGGAACCAATTATGCGAACCATAAGTCTAAAGAAGAAAGTACTCGACAGGCAATGACTCAATCTCAAGACATTACCTCCAGAGCAATGGATAGAATTGTTGCTAAAGTGCATGAAGAAAGAATTGAGAAAATCATCGAAGAATTTGAAGAAAACAACTCTCATGGTTTCGATAACAGAAAAGGAGATAAACACGTAGTCGGAGTATACAGATGGGTAGATAAATTGATGAAAAATCAAATCTACAACTATGGCAAACGTATGATGTTCGAATTTGCCATTCCACAACCGGCTAAATTATATTTACTGGGTGCAAATGCTCTCGCAAAATTTGAAAAACCAATCGATCCTAGAACATCGAACGAATTTAAAATGAGCAATTACGCTGCTTTGAATGATGAAACAGTTTTAAAATACTGGAGCAGTAAATATAATATTGCTCTTGATGAGCTCCTTGCGGATAAAAAAGTTGTAGGCTATAGTTTCTCTGATAAAACAATGGGAGTTGATTTTGTTGATAGAGGCCAATATAATGGCTCAGGAAGATGGGCAGGATTTTTCAGTAAAGATTTTGAAGTTCCGGAAAATTATGTAGCAACTAAATTAACAGGTGATATTACCGTTAGAGGAGCAGGATGGGAAGTCGCGTCAGGTACACGTCCAACTGCAATATTAAGTATTGCTGACAAAAGAATTAAACAAACAGACGAAGGAGCCTTTGATGCTGCTAATCTTGGAACAACCCCAATAAACGTTGCTTTAGATAATCTTGAGGAAAAAGTTGGGCTATCATTAAACACATGGGACGTTAAAGCCGTTGGAGGTTCTGTAAATATTTACTGTTCTTTAAAGCCTTCATATAAAGTAAAATGGACGCAGGAAACATTTAATAAAATTATTGATGCTTACGAAAATGCTTTAGTTGAATATAATAATAAAATTGCCGAAGAAAATGCAAAAGCAGACAATATTAAAGGATCCAATCCATTATTTTACAGACAAATTGAGCAAGAGGTTCTTAAGCATAATTGTATTGCCTATTTAATTGATGATAATGCTCAAAATCAGCGTCTAGGTAAAAAAATGTATACCGGAAATACTCTTGAAAATTTTGGGGTTGATAGAACAAACCTAGATAAATATGCTTCATTAGCTAAATTTATGGAACAGGCTTTTGAGTGGGACATCATCTCATACAATCTTTACCCTTACTACTGGGCAAATAGAGAAGATTGGAAAGAAATGTATAATACCGATGAAATAGATCCTCTATTCCGTTCTTTTCTTAGAAGTGGTATGGCAAGAGTGGTTGCCACTGTCCGCCCAGGATTTGAAGATGCAGTACAATTCTATTTAGCAACCGGTAAAATCTGGAACGGAAGCGAAGTTCCTGTAATTGGAGACGAGCTTTACTTATCAATTGTTGATGAAATGAAAGAACCAAAAGGCATAAAACAAGGAAAAGCATGGTTAACAAGACTTCCGACGACCTTGAATATTCTTCAGGCAGAAAGCATTGGATTAAAAGTAGCTCACGCATTGCCTTTTACTACAGAAAATCCGGATGATTTTGAAGTTCCGTCTGAAGTGATTACGGAGGATAAATTTAATTTTGAGAAGAATGATAGTGTTTTAGGAGGAGATATTTTTGAAAAAAAAGAAGTTCAGATCACATTTAATTATATGGATCTCTCACAGTTTAAAACTATTGGAGATTTAGATAATGCTTCAGAGTTTCCTCGAACTTATGAATGTATGGGTCAAAAGTTTGAAATTAACAGAGATGCTAGATGGAAAAAAACAGATTCAATATTAAAATTTTATGATGTTATCGCAGATGAAATTACAAAAATTGATGGAATCGAAGCTTATCCAAGTGGTAAAAATGGTATTTTATTTAAAATAGATATTAATAAAGTTAAAAATTTTAGATTTTCTAAACCTCCTCATGCAGAACCTCTTGACATTTTAGAATTTACTACAGATGGAGAAGCAACTTTAAAGATGATTTATCCAGATGGTATGATAAATTCTATTGAAGACCGTATTACAGATAAAAATGGAAATAATCTTGCTCAAGAAGAATATGGAAATACAATCTCCTTATCAAGATTCCTAGTGTAATCATTTAAAAAACTAACTATGAGCCAAGTAAAACACGAGGCTATCTGGCAGCACGATCAAGTGCTGCCTTATATTCTCACAACTTTAAAAGACAAGATTGAAGAAATTACACCTGTGGAAAAAATTTTTCTTTTTGGAAGCAGAGGCAGAGTTCCTTTTGAAAACTGGAAGGAATTGGAAGGAAAAGATTGGGATGTATTGGTTCAGACGAAATTCAAACTCAAAAATGCACAGGTTCTGGTAGATAAAGATTATCATCTGGATTTGCTGGTATTGGATGAGGAAAGAATTAAAACCAATTACTCCAAAAATTTAAAAATGATTTTTCCGGTGAATGAACTTGAAAAATAATCAATTAAGCAGAGCTTACCACTCTGCTTTTTTAACCTTAAAAATCACAAAATGAGTTTAGAAATATTAAATAATAAGAATAGTGAACTATTTAATTCTAAAATTTTATCGATTGATAAACTTAATGGAAATTTAGAAAATATTAAAGGGATAAAATCATTCAATGAAATTTCTTATGAAACAAAGTTTGGAGAAAGCCAAAAATGTATAACTACAAAAGGAGATTTTTACTCTTCTAATATGGACTTGAATACATTATTTAATGATATAAGCAATAGAAGCAACGAAAAATTCTTTTTTTATTATCAAAAATATGCTTTAGAAAATCCATCTGTTGATTTAGGAATAAGCCCAACAACTTTGGGTACAATAACAACATCTTATATTCCTCCTAAATATTATGATTATCAATTGGGCACAGAAAAAAAGAGAGCTCAAGTCATAGTAGAATTGAATAGAAGAGCATGCAATATAGATTTAAAAAGTATTGGAGCAGAATATATTTTAAATCCTGAGAATCAAGAAATAAGTTTCAGTTTAAAATATATTTACACAGATTATTTAGATAAACGAAACTTTGATAACAATGGAGAATTTACCATCGATAAAGAATATAATGCAATTATCGTTAAAACTTCCGACCCCAATGCTTTTCTTTCAATAACAGATAAACTAAGTTTTAAAGCACAAGTATTAAATAAAATTATTTCATTGTTCACAAAAAAACTACAAGAGAGCACGGAAGGTAAAACTTTAAAATTTCTTTATGAAAAGATGCCCGATATTGTGGCAAAAGAAATTTTGAATAGACTATTTCAAGAAATGGGAATATCAATGACCAAAAGTAAAGATGGAGAAAATGAAGTTAATAATCCTGTAGAAAATTTGCTTTGGAAACATATAGAAATTCTTTCAAATTATGATGACAAAGGAGTTTTCAGTTGGACAAAAGATTCTAGTGGAGCCTTAATTAATTTATTTAAAGTTTTTAAAGATGGGCAATTTCTTTTCCAAAGCTTTCAAAAGAATCAAACCTTAATAAAACGTATTTTCAATAATATGAATAGAGCTTCTTTTGTAAATGGTAGAGAGACTAGCAATAAAACAGTTTTTGCCAATTTCATTAATGCTTTATGTATTCATAATAAATTTAATGGTTTAAGAATTCTAGCCAAAGAGTTTATCATTGGTAAAGATTATGCAATTTCTTCAGGCAGAATTTTTCAAAAAGAAAAGGATAATGAATTTTTCCTACAGCAACTGAAAAAGAAAATAGAAAAGAAAACAATTTATACTCCTGCAATCGTTCCGGGAAATCCAGGCACTTCGGATGAGGTCACTTCTTATGAACTTACAGAAGATGACAATGGAAATCTTTATCACCCAATGGATATTGTTCGCATTAAATATTCAGATAAAAATGATGGTTCTTTTACTTTAGTTTCTGCAATGACTATTAAAGCATTTGCTGAAGAAAGAGACCAACAACTTAGAGAAGATGCAATAAGAATTGGTTTTGACGCTTTAGGAATTATATTAGGTATTGTATTTTTTCCTGCTGGTGGAGTTATTGCGGTAACCTCAACTGTACTAGGTATAGGATTAGCCGCTATTGATATTGGATTTATTACTAATAGAGAAAACATACTTCTTGAACATGGTGGTAAAGAATTTCTAGAATCTTGGGATAAAATATATTTTGTCGGAGGAATTGCTTTAGCTTCAATTACAATCATTGAACAGGTGTTTGCGAAAAGTGTTTTTTCTTATCTAAATGCTATAAAAAATAAAAGTCCTCTTCTAGAAGTTTATGAAAAAAGTCTTGGCCAGATTTTACTTGAGCGAGAAATATTAACGTTTGCAGGCAACACACTAAAAGCAAATACTGAAATTAGTGTGAAAATTTTAGCTTATAATAGTAAAGAAATATCAAAAGCTACAGGAAATATTTTTGATTCATCTAAAAATTTATTGCCATTATATGAAAAAGGGGCCATTTTAGTTGAAGTTGGCGAGAAAGAGTATGCTCTTGTATATAAAGGGGAAAAATTAATTCAAGGTAATTATTCTAATGAAAAATATGTTAAAAATTTTTACAAAGAAATAAAGAAAATTTATCAAAATCCTACTGAACTCACCAAAACCCTTACAAATCTATGGGAAGCAAAATCTTATCAGTTGATCGAAATTTTGGATCATAGAGGTTCTCCTATCGGAGAGTTTGATGAGGTCTTTCATAATAAAAGAATTTTTGTTGAAGATAAATCTGCTCAAGGTTTACTCCAAAATATCAATCCTAAAACAGGGAAACCATGGCAAACTTTTGAAAGTTGGGCAAGTAAACAAATTTTTGAAAAAACCTATAATCGCATTAAGGCTTTAGAAGTTGCAAAATCAACTAGAGCAAGACTACCTGATGGTCTCACACCCGATGTTGCTGCTATTAGAGGTATTCGAAAATTAGAGTTTCAAATTTTAGAAACTGATATTGAAATTCAGAAAGCAGTTAACAATGAAATGCAACGATTAAAAAAAGAATTTCCACATTGGGAATTTACAGCTAAATTTGGAAAATAGTTTTAATTTAAAGTATAATAAAATGTCATATAGTATTATCGCAAAAACAAAGCATGGGGTAGCAAAAGAAATCCCTGTCTCTACGCATGATTTATTTCATAAATATTGGCTTCCTTTATTTGAAAAGCATGAAATGATTAATTTATCTAATTGGAAATTTCCTCACGATTTTGAAAAGGATGAACTAAAAGAAATTATAACAGAATGGGAAAATCTTCTTCCTTATATAGAAGGAGATTGGGAAAAAGAAAGAGCAAATTTTATACTACATCAATTAAAATCAATTAAATTTGAGGATTACGAATACATAAACTTTGGATAATTTATAAACCACCTATTTTCGGTGGTTTTTTTTAAAAGAAATATTATTCTGATAATGGCTATAACAATTTTCATATTTTGGATTTTAAATAAAACAGACACTAATTAGAAAATTTTTTTAAAAAAAACAATAATAGAACAATTTGAAAATCTAACCATTGTGTATCCAAACATTTAAAATTAAAACTATGAAATATAAATTCTCAACCAAAGTTCACGGACAAGAAGGAATCTATGGAATTGAATATGATTCTATTGATAAAAATGAGAAGGCTTTATTTGAAATAAACTCCTATATCTGGACATCAATGGAAGTACAGAATCTGATTAATGAAATTGATTCTATAACTTCAGATATCTATTTTGAGTATTCTGTTGAAGGAGGAAACTTATTAATTGTTTCTGACAAAGATGAAGCCCATATTTTCAATTTGCTTAATAAATCCCAAAAAGAAGCAGATATTATATGGCCTACATCAAAACTTATTCAATTTTTAAATGAGTTTAGAAATTTTCTAAAGAAAAATGGAAAATAATTTTCCTCACAAAAAAATAAAACACGACACCTTTTGTCGCATTAAGCCCATATATTTGTGGTAGAAAATTAAATCATGAAAAAAGATTTTTACCTTACAAGATATGCCTTAATTATAAAAAGATTAGAAAGTTCTCCGGCCACCTATTCGCAGCTGGAGGACTATCTACTCAATTCTTTCGAATTTCAGGACGCGGATATTAAAAGCTATTCTATTCGTACCTTGCAGAGGGATATTCGTGAGATTTCTGACCTTTTTAACCTTTCCATTCACAACAAAAAAAAGGGAGATAACCGTTATTATATCGAAAGTCGCCCCATCATGGAAGTGGATGAATACAACCAAAAATTATTGGAATCTTTCCAGGTAAGCAACGCGCTAAACAATCATCCTGACTTCGCCAATTATATCTTTTTTGAAAGCAGAAAACCTACAGGTGTTGAAAATTTTTATGATCTTTTCTTTGCCATCCGCAACAAAAGGGTTGCAACTTTCGAACATTACAATTACAAAAATAAGCTGATGACTTCCCGAAAGGTTCATCCGCTGGCGTTGAAAGAATCAAAAGACCGATGGTATCTTATCGCGATTGATACAAAAGATAAAGTATTGAAATCTTTCGGTTTAGACAGAATCAATTATCTGGATGTAAGCGATAAAAAATTCAAGGAAAAGTATAATTATAATTTCAAGGAACATTTTAAAAATGCTTTCGGCGTGATGAATCTGGCAGAACAAAAACCACAGAAAATTGTTCTGAAATGCAGTAAACATCAAGGCGAATACATCAAAAGTTTTCCGCTTCATCAGTCTCAGAAAGAAACAAAAGAAACTCAGACAGAGACTTTTTTCGAGTTTTTTCTGCATCCAACTTACGACTTTATGCAGGAAATTTTATCTTACGGAAAAGAAGTTCAGGTTTTGGAACCTAAAGTTTTAGTTGATGATATTCGCACGCATCTACAGGAATCACTGAACAATTATCTTGAGCAATAAAAACCGTGTTTTTATTGATTTTTTTGATTATATTTACATAAATATATCAATTTGAGACCTCTATTTCTTTGTTTGTTTTGCCTTATTTCTTCTTTTTGTTTTTCACAACAGACAGAGGAATTCAAGCATGTGCGAGGTTTCTACAATCAGCACCGAAACATGCTCACCAATGAGTTTAAAAAGAAATTTGATGCTGAAGCCAATACTTTCAGCAAAACATTGATTCGACAGGATTTTGTGCTTTTCATGAAGAAAATGGATAGTATTGAAAATGTAGCCTTGATTGGTGCTTTGCTAAAAGTGAGAAACTTAGAAGACCTCAAAAAAATCGGTCAGAAAAACGATAAAAAAGACACTGCTAATCATTTGGTTAAAACCCCTGCAAATATTGAGAAAAATGCAGATTATCCGGGAGGAATTAATGCTTTAAGAAAAGAAGTTTCCGATCTTTTTTATTCTCCGGGAGTGTATTCTGAAAACAAAACCATTAAGACTAATGTCGCGTTTATTGTTGAAAAAGACGGCAGCATCACCAACGTTCATGCGCAGGGAGAAAATTTCACTTTCAACAGACAGGCAGAAATTGCGATGTATTCTGTCTCGGAGAAATTCAGTCCGGCAGTCGTCAATGGCGAATCGGTGAGATACCGCTTTAGCCTTCCTTTAACTATGAATATCGACAGATAAATGTTTACCGACGAATATTTTATGAAAATGGCTTTGCAGGAAGCCGAAATTGCCTTGGAAAAAGATGAGGTTCCCATCGGATGTGTGATTATTTCCAACGACCGAGTGATTGCAAGATCGCACAATCTTACCGAAGCTTTAAATGACGTAACCGCTCATGCCGAAATGCAGGCGATTACTTCTGCTGCGAACTTTCTGGGCGGAAAATATCTTATCAACTGTACAATGTATGTAACGATGGAACCCTGTGTCATGTGTTCCGGAGCGCTTTCTTGGTCGCAAATTACAAAGGTTGTGATTGGCGCGCGAGACGAACAGCGAGGATTTATCAATAAAAATTTATCACTTCATCCCAAAACAGAAATTGTTACAGGAGTTATGGAAAGGGAATGCTCTTCTATAGTAAAAGAGTTTTTTAGATCTAAAAGATAATATTTTAATTTCGGATAAAGTATGATGAAAAATATCTCCCGAAATTTCACTAGACCCAGCTTCTCGATACAAAATTCTTTCAGAATTTCACTCGAAGTGATGGCGTTTTATCAATAGAATACTTTTCCCTTTAAGATAAGTTAATCCTTATTTTTAAATATAGAATACATCGGGATATCATAATATTTCCCGTCTTTCTTCAGATGTTGTTTTAAAATCGCTTCCTGCTGCATTCCTATTTTCTGCATGATCTTTCCTGACGCAGGATTATGTGGAAAATGAATTGCAAAGATTTTATTAAACCCTAATTCATTAAATCCAAAATCGACAATAGCTCTGGCAGCTTCGGTTACATAGCCTTTATTCCATAAAGCTTTTGCCATCCAGTAACCCATTTCTGCTTTATCATGACCTTCATCGTGCAGACCAATCGCTCCGATAATTTTTCCGGATGTATCGCGGATCGCGAAAGTACATCCTTTTTTGGAGTTGAACGCCTCTCTCACCAGCTTCAGCCAGAAATCACCATCTTCTTTTCGGTAGGGATAAGGGATTGTAGATGTATAATCAGAATATTCTTTATCCTGCATATATTCTACAACCAAAGGAAGATCTTCTTCTTTTAATTCAGAAAGAATCAATCTTTCAGTTTTTATTGTGGGGAAATTTTGCATTGCTTTTTTTTGAAATTCAGGCTAAGATTCAGGTAAATATGTTTTTACATTACTAAACCTCAGCCTAAACCTCAATCTTATTTATAAATCTTTTCCTAAAAAATACAATCCTTTTAAGGTATGAAGCCTGTCCATCACATGAATTTTATCCGTGAGCGGTTTGTAAACATGAGAAACTCCTCCCGTGGCAATTACGAAACAGTCATCATTTACCTCATCATTTATTCTATCGATAAAACCTTCTACCATTCCTAAAAATCCGTAAACCATACCACTTTGCATACAACTTACAGTGTCTAATCCGAGAACTGTTTTAGGTTTCTTCAGTTCAATTTCGGGAAGTTGTGCTGTGTGGCTGATTAATGAATTTAAAGCGGTAATGATTCCCGGAGCAATAATCACTCCCAAAGATTCTCCTGTCTCCGAAATACAGCTTGCCGTAAGCGCCGTTCCAAAATCTAACACGATCTTCTTTTTCCCCGGATACAGCATGTGTGCAGCGACAAGATTAGCGAAAATATCGGTTCCTCGCGACTTCGATTTTGCCTGAACAACGGACGGCGTCGTACTGTCTACGATCACAGGAACTCCTTCATGAATTTTCCTGATAGCAGCACTGATCACCTTGGTAAGCTGAGGAACCACAGAGCCAATAATCACTTTATCGATCTCTTGAGGCTCAATTTTATAAGTTTGATACAGCATCAGCATCTGTACATACAATTCGTCTGCCGTGCGGTAAGGTTTTGTATTGATGACCCACGAAATATCACAATTATCATCATCAAAAAGACCAAATCTGATATTGCTGTTTCCTACGTTAATTACGATTGAATTCATTGACATATTTTTCAGAAGAATTTCATTACATAATATTGAAACCCTTGCTTTTATTTTGAGGGAATAAATTTAATGATTTTCATAAAAACTATCCCTTAATCTCTTATAAAATGCTCTTCTGTTTAAAAATATCATGGATTAGATGAAGTGAAAATTTATTCGTGCAATAAAAACCGGATTAAGACCAAATTATTTTTACGGAGGTTACAAACAAGGTTGTTTTAAACAAAATACTTGTTACATTTATTTAAAACAACCTTGTTTGTAATAAAATACAAAATGCGGAGAGTTAAAACAGGGGTGTTTGTAACAAAATACAAACTACTTTTGTTTCCCACATATTGTTTGAAATCAAATGATGATAATTATTTAATTAACCTGAGTTCGGTTTAAGCCAAGTTTAAAAATAGTTGACCGTCATTTACTTTCTTTAAGTTTAATGACGG
>NZ_JALNUD010000015.1:0-125550 GCF_026540445.1 Chryseobacterium sp. GM_Chr_2 | reverse complement strand
GGTGTAGACAATTGGGTTGGTCGGATCATTCAGAAAATCCTGAAAACTCCGCATCGAAAAGTATTTTTTTAGATCATCCGGATGATTCAGTCTCCCAAAATCGGAGTTATAATATTTTTCGCTGTCTTCTTCGTGATTGTTGTTGTTTTCTTCCATAATAATTGTGCTTTTTTTTGGTTAATTTAAATTTGATTTTTATCGCTTAGTAAAAGGAATCGACTCTTCCTTAAAAATAATTAAGGAAGAAGTATTCCTTACATAAAAATTCTTGGTAATAAAGTACACCTCAATCTCCAAAGGATCAAGGTTATACGAATAACAAGTTTCGGTAGAATTTAATTTTGATCGTAAGAACATAATTTGTGTTTTTGGTTATCATGTTAACTGACAAAAAATTTCATGCGGAAAACATCCATTTTTTATCAATATTAAAAACACTATAGATTTAAAAGAAAACCCATAGCATTCTTTCACAAATCTAGGAATTATTTTGATACATACAAGAACATTTGCTCCACACTAAAAACCTCACAGCAAGACAATTAAAACAATTTAAAGATTAAATCACCCACTCGGTAATTTTTTAAATTAAAAATATATTTACAATTTATTAAATCCATAAAAACGAAATTTTTAATTAAAATTAAATTTCACCCCATTATATATTAAAATCAATTCCCAAATCCTTCCAGAATTGTACTGCTTTTTTGCAGTATGAAATCAACACAGCAACAGTTTATCATTATTTTAGCCTTATTTCTAAGCAATTTTATTTTTGCGCAAAAGAGTGAGAGTCAATCTAAACCTATTAAAATTTCCCATGCCGAACCCCTTTATGCCGACCTAGTAAGAGATCTTGGAGCAAGAAAAGGAGAAAAAGAATTTAATTTGGGCGCCGGATTTATAAATCATAAAGGGTACAGTGAATACTCTTCTTTAGTGGAATATGAATTTGCCCCTGTCAACCGTTTAGGATTGGAAGTAGAAGCTGATTTTTCTTTTTTCAGGAGATCTGAAAAAAATTCAGTAGTTCCAGGAAATCGACTTGAAAATTTACGTTTCTCTATGCAGTATTCCTTTTTTGTTTCTGAAAAAATCAACACTACGTTGGCAGCCGGATATACACAGGTTTTTGAATTTACTGATTTTAAAAATTACGGAAAGAACAACCTTTTCACTGGCACCATATACAATCCTTTTGTTATCGCAGCCAAAAAATGGGGCAGCAATTTTCATACGCTGATGTATGCGGGACCTCTGTTTAAGCACGATTTTGATCGGTCAGAAATGAATATTGATTGGCAGATTAATACTTCGTTTATTTATACAATTCCTGGTAGCGGACATTTTGTTGGGGTTGAATTTAACAAAGAATTTGATCACGGTAAATTTGAAATGACCATTCGTCCGCAGGTGAAAATAAAAATCAATAAAAAACTGGCACTTGGAGCCGTGGCGGGCATTCCTGTTCATAAAGAAGAAGGTTTCAGTAGTTTTTTCAGAGTTATTATTGAACCATAGAAAATAATCAACCTCTTTAATAAGGTTTTCAAGAGGTTGAATTTAGTTTAAAATCAATTTTTTATTTATAATTTGGAATCGAAAGATTGGTATTAATTAATATTGTATCCCGATTATTCCGTATTTCAAATTTGCCAGGATTGCCATTATATAAATATTCAGCATAATCCTTTTTCTGATGTTTATAATATTCCTGAATCGTTGTAGGATTTTCTTTATAAATAATTTTCAAAACACTGTCCATTTTAATTTCTGTGTTTAATTTTTCACCTGTAAAAGCGACATCATTCTCATTCAAAAAACCATTCGGAAATGGATTAAGATGATTTTGTTCCATAAATGCCTCAATTTCTTGTTTAATTGTGTCTTTCACATTGTTTCCAGCGTAATTTTCTTCAGCTGGCGAACTGATAAAGCTTTTTCCTTCTTTGGAAAACATAAAATAAAACACCAACATTCCGATGACGGACAGTCCCAAAATCATAGAGATTACCATGAAAACAGGAGAATTGCCTTTGCTTTTTACAGGTTGCTTACTGTATCCGGAAAGCACTTCATCAGAAGATGAACTCATTGCCAAAGACGGAGATCGTTGCCTGGTGGCTGACGATGACGATAAAGACGACAAACTTTCAATTCTACTGTTTTGATTGATTTTTTCTGTAAAAATCTTTTTATTTTCTTGATGAAACTGTTTTATTACTACTAACTTTTCTCCTGATTTCAGTTTACTGATACATTCATTTAGCTTTAATTCAAATTCATTGAAATTTGCATTTACGGCTTTTATTTTTTCCTTTGACTCTTCTATTTTAACTGAATTTTCTGCATGCTTTTTTTCATTAAGTTGAATTTTATTTTCGAGCTCGCTTATTAATAATTTTAGTTCATCTCCTAATTTCTGTTTTTCATTTTCATAAGAATGAATAGTCTTTTCAAGCAAGCTTTTCTGTTCATCATCAAATTTTTTAATCTCGTTATTCAGCCCCGGAATTTCAACAATTTTAAAGATTCCTTTTTGATTCACAAATTCTGCGATCTCCTTAGCATCCGTGAAATAGATCATATCGTAAACATTCAGAAGCATTGTTGTTCTGTTAAAAAGTTCCTGCAATTGTGAAGGTTCTGTTTTACAATAAACAACGAGATAATTTCCTGTACTTTGAGAAAAATTGAGATCATACAAAGGTTTTTCATTCAGTCCGATTTTATCAAAATCTTTAGGTTTTGAAACGGAAAAATATTTTGAATGATTCACAATAAACGTTTCATTCTGAACATTTTTATTTTCCAGATTAGTATGAAATTCATCCAAAACATCAATAATAAGATTTTCGTTCGCCGAAGTATTCAGAAAAATCAAACTTGAACCGATGAAGGTTCCTCCCCGTTCGGAATTCTGCTCTTTCGCAAAAGTATAGATCGAGTACGAAATAATATTCTGTCCTGCCGCAGCTTCCTTTCGGATTCCATAGAGTTTCGTATTTGGAAAAAGCTTAATTGCATCCGTTTTCAGATCAAATGTTTTAATCTGCTTTGCTAACTCTGCATTTCCCCCCAGCAAAGATTGCCTAAAGCCGTTGGGATTTCCAAAAGTCCCGAAGGCACAAAAAAAATAAGAACTGCTCATGAATTGGTAAAACTAAATTTTAAACGCTCCCAAAAAGTCCCTTCATAATCCAGATCATAGCCTACAATGCTTCGGTAAAGCCATTTCGACAAAACCTCAGCCGTTGAAAGATTCAACAGACTTACTTTTTCCTGTCCGACAGAATTTTGTACACTTCCAATCGTGTAATACGTTTTGCTTAAACCATAGGTATCAATTCGTTGCGCGGTCATGGGAAGACGTTCGTTTACAAAACCGTCCAGTTCTTCAGGGCTTTCCACATCCATTCTTCCCGATTTGTCCCATTTTGAAACAATTAAAATAGCATTTACTGATTTCAGATTTTTCCCTTTTCTCTCCAGCTCATCCAGAAATTCATTGATCAAGCTATCGTCTCGGTGCGCCGATTCATAACTTGTAACAATGATAAAAGTAAGCGGAATATTGGCATTCAGGAAAGACTCAATGCTGCTATGATAACTTCCTCCCCTTCTAATTTCGTTGTGATTTTCACCCGAAGTTTCCAAAAAAGTAAGATCAATCGGGACTACCCTTTTAGACTTATTATTCGGTTCAAAAACCAAATCCAGACGTGTGACCTGATCTCTCGTGGTTCTGTTGGGTAAAACTCCTTGTCTGATATTTTCAAAGAAATCTGACAAAAGTACATTGGCCTCCTTCGAATTTGGAGTTCCCAGTTTCGGACGTAAAACTCCGGCATGAGAACGCAGATAATACAACATGGAAGAAAGAATCACCGATTTCCCTGATTCTGCTGTACCAAAGAAAAATACGAAGTTGCTGTCTTTATTTTTTATATCATTTGAAATGGTTCTTGCAATCGGAACAAAATCTTCCTGAACGTCGTTATTTGTTTCAAAAGAAAGAGGTTTCAGCATCTCCTCTGTTTCGCTGTCGAAAGATAGCGGCTTAAAATTATCGTGATTATCCATGGCTTAGTTATTTGGAATTAAAGTTCTTCCGCTTCTTTTGTTGTTAAATACACTTCCGCGGTTATTTCTGTTATTGTCTGGGCTTGTGACCAATAAAATAATGATTACAATCACAAAATCCAGCAGGATACAGCCCGCCAACACTACAAACTGATACATTCCGAAATGCTTGATAGCATGTTCAAATGCAAAACCTATTTTTCCTACTTCCTGTGTTTGGGAAACCAAAGGTTCAAAGCTGATTTTGTCTTTTCCCAACACATTTTCTGCGCGGCTTCCCAATTTATTATATTCGGAAAGAGACTCATCAATAATTCCCTGAGACAGTTTATCTTTCTCATTTTTAGAGAGAAGCAGCAATTCCTGAATGTTTTTATTCCATTTTGCAGTGGCAAGATTAATATCTGTTTTCAGTACGCGCTCTTCGGTAGATAAATCAGAAACCATATTATCGATCTGATTGCCCATTCTTTCAGCAAGATCTGCATAATCATTTCCTACAGGTGTTAACAAATCTACTTTTTGTCCCGTCAATTTTTCAATATCAGCGATCAGAGAAAGAGCACGACTTCCAATACCTTTATTTCCGGGATCTTTAATCTGCTCCATCAATTGTTTTTTCTTTATTTCAATATTTTGGGTCGTCGATTTATTGTACTTATAATTCAGTTTAGACTCAATGTTTCCTTCCAAATCCGTAAAGCTTTTATTGATGGTTCTGAGTTCATCTGTGTAAATATCCGTCTTCATAAACCTCGTATATAACGCATTAAAATTAGCAATGAAGCAAAATGAAGCGATGAAAATGTAAATCCCCACAAGGCTTCCAGTAGGTTTACCTTCTAATTTAGCACTTCTCAGCAACCAACAGAGAAAAAGAAGCAAAAGCGAAAGAACCAAAGCAATAACAAAAGATGCTGGTCCGAAAATCTGTTGTAAGCCCAACCAGGTCTGGTAAAAGCTGACACTGATGAGAAGTAATGCAAGGACTCCCAAGAAGAGATCCGATGGTGTAGTTTTTTTATTCATAAGACATTTAATTATTTTTATAAACTTTTATTTATAAAACCATTAATTTTATAATGCCCGAAACTACAACCAATGAGCAAAAAAAAATTACGGCTTCCCGTAATTTGTGAATTTTGTATTTCGAAATTTTTAGATAAGAAAGTTCAAAGATTTAGTATTTTTTTTGAAGCGCTTTCCGCACTCGCTATTTCTTTGTGTTTCGGCGGCGCGGCTTCGCCGCGCCGCCGAAACACAAAGAAATGAGCTCAAACAAATGCTGCAATCACGGCTAGGAAGCAGTCGTTCTTTTAATATTTAGTCAACCAAATAAAAAAGAACAAAACCCATTGAACTCCAATTGTAATCCAGATTAAATTTCGACTCGGTTCAGAAATACTATTTAGACTTTGGATCGTTTTAATTTTAATAATATCATAAAAATTCAGGTTTTCCTGATTAAAATCGATATCATCCATTTTAATTTTTTCCATTCCAAAAACAATTATTTTTTTCAACCATTTATTCTCAGACTTATCATTTTTAATGACATTAATAACTTTAAGCTTATTTAAAGTAAAATCACCTGTATTTCTCATTACCTGAGGTTGTTTCTTCTGAACTGCAGATAGTATTTTATCCAAAATCGGAGTAATAACACTTTCAGATTTATCATTAATTAATCTATTTGCAAGCTTCGATAAAATATATTGATTTCCAAGGGTAAAAAATAAAAACGGACTCGCAAAACATGTAATTAGCCAAAGAATAGAACCTACCGGTCTCGCCAAAAATACCATAATGAGAAATGGTGCTGCTCCCGCATGACCAGAATGTCCTGCATCAATACCTTTGGTTAATAGAATAAATTCAATTACAACGAGTAAAATGGTTGAAAAGGCACCTAAAAGATTAATTTTTAAAAAGCTAGAAATAGCAATCGTCGAAAGTTTAGCAATATACTTCAAATTTTCTTTCATGAATGGTTATTTTATTTTTGAGTTTGAAAGATAGCTGTATTCAGAAGAATATTCAAGTTAAAAGCGATTTTTGTTATCATTTTTATACAAATAATGATCTTGTAAAAATTTTAGCCCATTTAATATTCAATTTAAATCAAATTATTAGAAACAATATACGACAACGCTTCTGTAATATTATTGACTCCAATTTTTTCGAATAATTTACTGCGATGAAATTTTATGGTATTTGGAGAAACGTAGAGTTGTTTTGCAATCTCATCAATCGTTAAACCTTGCAGATACAATCGTATAATTTCTATTTCTCTCATTTTCAATGTGATTTTATATTCTTCAGTCCATTTTTCGGTGTCGAGATTGTAGCGCCAATAAGAGTCGGAAGTATTTGAAGTTACACATATATTTCCAGCAGTTTTATGTAATGAATAAGAAGCAATGCAGACAATTTTAGAAATATTTCCCTCTTCAGAAATTTCCACAGGAGTAATTTTATGATTGACTAAAATATCCCTGCTATCAGCATTTTTTATATGAAAATCGTAGGTAATGGTATGAGATTTTTTTTCTTCTTCATTGAGGCATTCATAGAATTTAAATCCTTCGGTATGCACTTTTTTTAATATTGTGATATCTTCTTTTTTAGCATATTTCCGAAAGAATTTGTATCCAAGCTTTTCAACTTCAGAAGATTTTAGTCCAGAAAAGAGAAACAGTTTTTCAGAAATAAATTCTATTTTCTGCGTTTCAAGATCTACAATATAGATACTCCCAAAAATGTTTTTACCAATCGCTTGAAGTACATTCAAATACTTTTCTCCGGCTTTTTTATTTTCCAGATAAACATCCTCTTTACAGAACGAATTTATTGCATCCTTCATTATATTTTTTGATCTGATTTTGGTGTGATTAAAACTAAAAACGAGCTAAGGTTTATTGAATAAATTTCACCTGAGCATCAATTTCCATGTATGATTATCAGCAAATACTTCATTATAAATAAAGCAGTAAAATGATTTTAAAATCTCCCTTAATTTTGATTTCAGACAAAAAAATTATTATATTTATAAAAATTTATTTTGTGCGTCAAAAGAATTTTTTACTGAAAAAAAATTAAAGAAAGATATTTTATCATATTAAAGTTTTAAATATAGATATATTAACTACAAAACTATACAAAAGTATAGTAATATTAAAATTTTATTAAATTATCTTTATGCACACATTACTAAAGATGTAAATTTTAAAAATAATCCTATTCCAACATGAAAAAATATTTAATAAAAAGTCATTTTACCTAATTTCCCAGGTCTACAATATCACTGTTTAGAGAAATAATAAATAGTAGATTTGCCCGCTAGTTTACTGTATATGCACTACGAGAGGCTTTTGCTTCTTGTGGCTATCTTTTATACTTATTATCTGTCATTAAAATTACAATGACATAAGTTGAGTGTTGCTTAATAATTAAAGAATCAAAATCATTAAATGAAAACCTTCAAAAAAGGCACTAAACATTTCATTAAACTCTAAAATATAATTTATATGAGAAAATTTTTACCTATTTTTTTATTTTTATTGGGAACGGTCGTCTTTGGGCAAACCTGTGCCCCACTTCCCGTACCCTTTTTACAATCATTTAGTACGGCTGCACTTCCAACCTGTTGGACGAATCAAAATCCCACAACTACTTCCACCAACGTAAATGTAAAATGGAAGTTTTCGGGAGCAGCAGGATACGGAGCAACAGGGAACGGAGGTAAGCCTGCAGGAACTTTTGCATGGGTAGACGCCTCTACACCAAATGTAAACGAGCATAATGTAGAATTGATCAGTCCAGAAATTAATCTGACGGGATTAACGACACCTTATGTAAAATTTGAATGGTTTAAAGATCATCTTACCGCTTTAAACGGAAGTGTTCCTGCTGCGGAAAACAATCAATTAAAACTAGAAGTAAACGATGGCTCTGGCTGGGTGCAAATCTGGGCCAGCAATTCTAACAGCCCTGAATGGAGAACAGTGGGAGTTCCTTTAGCATCAAGCTATGTAGGCGCAACAATTCAGTTAAAATTTACTGTTGACAAAGATGTTCTTAGCGGTGGTGATTTCTATGATGATGTTTTATTAGATGAAATACAAGTCATAGAAGCGCCAACGTGTTTTGAGCCTGAAGATATGCCTGTAACGAATATTACACCAAACTCTGCGACCATAAACTGGACAGCTCCTTTGTCTCCGGCACCCGCTCCGGCAAACGGATATGAATATTATTATTCAACAACCAATACACCTCCAGGATCAACCACTGCCGGAACGCCAACAGCAGCATTGGATGCAAGCTTGACTCCTTTAGTAGCAGGAACCACTTATTACTGGTGGGTAAGATCCGTCTGCTCGCCAACAGATAAATCGGAATGGGTAGCAGGCGCAGCATTCACACCAGGACAAATCGGAGGTGGAACAGCAACTCACGCTTTCCTGCCTGTATATTCTTGCTCGTCATTTAATTATTCTCAGCAAATTTATACTGCTACTGAAGTTGCAGCTGCTGTCGGTACGAATAATTATATAACTTCGGTTAAGTTTTTTGTTTCGACAACTGGTACAGCGCAGGCAAATTATAACCAATGGGTAGTCTATATGGGAAATACTTCTCAGGCAGATTTCGCAACCACATCAAGCTGGGTTCCGTCTGCATCATTAACGCAGGTTTATTCAGGAACTTTGCCGACAATGACACCCGGAACCTGGGTTGAAATACCATTAACGACCCCTTTTTTATGGGATGGCGCAAGCAATATGGTAATTGCTGTTGACGAAAACTCTACAGGAACTTCATGTACGGCCAATTGGGGTAGCTACTCTACCACGCCAAACCGAGGAATGATTTATTATAATTCAATAACTAATCCGGATCCTACTAATCCGCCAACGGGAATCAGCAGATATTCGGTTCTTCCTAGAATTCAACTGACTGGAACTAGTTTACCTGTATGTACAAATGCCCCACCAACCAATATTACAGTAAATAATATAACATCGACTTCTGCTACTGTTTCATGGGCAGCTACTGCGAATGCAACCTATGTTGTTCAATACAGAATATTACCATCTGGAGCGTGGCAAACGATAAATGTTACAACACCATTTACAAACACATTGGTTATTCCGGGACTTACAGAATCTACACAATATGAAGTACAAATTGCAACAATTTGCGGAACTCAAGGCGCATTTTCTACTCCTGTTAACTTCACAACGCCTGCTTTAACCTATTGTACAGCAAATCCGGCGACTGTAACGAACGCTTATATCAGCAACATAACGATGGTAGGAACAAACGTTCCTTTAACGAGTAATGATTCAGGACCTTCTACTTATACAGATTACTCTTCAGATCCTACCAAAACTATTACTTTGCTGAGAGGCTCTGTCAATAATACACTTTCAGTGGCAAGAGCAATCGCATCTGGAACATATACAACCAATGCCTGGATCGACTTTAACGGTGACGGAATTTTTGATAATAATCCTTCCACAATAGCAGGTGGCGAAAGAATTATGAATTTAGGTTATTCCAGCACGACTCCTCTTACCGTTAATTTTGATGTTCCAGCAAATGCTTATATCGGAACAAGTAAAATTAAAATGCGTGTAATGACTTATTCATTAACTCCAACCAATGCTTGTGATCCGCTTACAGGAAATGGTGAAGTTGAAGATTATTACGTTAAATTTATCGATTTACAACCTTGTACGACAGCAATACCTACAAATATTGCAGTAAATAATATCACTCACAATTCGGCGTATGTATCTTGGTTGCCAACAGCTGGTGCAACCTATGTAATAAGATGGAGACAAGGAACCACTGGCGCATGGATGCCTTCTGCAGCAGGTCTTACACTTCCGGCGGGGCAAAGTTATCATACCATTACCGCGCTTAACGAGCAAACTTCTTATCAGGTTCAGGTAGCAACAATTTGTAGTGGAACTCAAGGAGCATTTTCTGCGAGCATAGGATTTACCACTCCGCCACTAACATATTGCAGTATGACGGGAACAGGAACCAATGATTATATTTCAAATGTAAAAGTTACGCCAGTTAATTTTGCAGAAATGGAAAATGCTTCCGGTCAGACAAATTATATTAGTTATACCACTCCTCAAACGCTTATTAATTTGGAAATTGGATCTATTGGAAATCAATTGACCGTTAGTAAAGAATGGCAGGGAACCAATTATTCAGATGCAGTATATGCGTGGATCGATTGGGACAGAGACGGTGTTTTCACAGATGCAGAAAGAATAATGACATCGGCTGCAAGTACAACAACTCCTGTATCGACATATTTTGATGTTCCTTCTACCGGAATATATACAGGCTCTTACAATACCACAATGAGAGTTGTTTTAAAAAGAAGCAGCGCTCCTGTAATGTGCGTAAACCCTGCAAACGGAGAAGTAGAAGACTATGCAGTAAAATTAAGACCATGCAGCAATGCAACACCAGGAAATCCTGTATTCACGAATATCACTCATAATTCAGTAAATATCAACTGGGCTATAGCAACCAACAACACAGCCTTTGTTTTAGAATACAGACCTGTAACAACTCCAGCATCTGCATGGACGACATTGAACCTTTCTATCATAGCAGGAAATCCACCATTATTTATTGATGCATTAACACCAGCAACAACCTACGAAGTAAGAATTGCAGCAGTTTGCGGAGGCACAGGAATAGGCACATACACTCCTGTTCAGGCATTTACTACACGATGCGATCCTACTCCGCCAACATTGGCTATCAGCAATATTACATCGAATTCAGCAGTAGTAACCTGGACTCCAATTGTGCCTAATGCAAGCTATATTTTAAGATGGAGAGAAGTAGGAACCACCTTTTGGAACGAACCTACTATTCCGCAACCGCCAGCGAATTCATATACCATTCAAAATCTTGATCCTTTCACAAAATATGAAGTTCAGGTGGCAAATATTTGCGCAGGTGAGACAACAGCAAATCCGTGGTCGAATCCAAAAGTATTTATAACAGAAAGAATTTGTGAAATGCCTCCTCCAGGGCTTACCATTACAGCAATAACTCCAACAACTGCGAATGTTACGTGGGATGCTTTCCCGGGAGAGACTTATATTTTAAGATATAGAAAAGTGGGTATTCCAAGTTGGATTAATATTCCTGTAAGTACAAATAATTACATGATTACGGGATTATTAGAGCTTACAAAATACGAAATGCAGGTAGCCAATGTCTGCAACGGAACTCCGGCAAACTTCACAAGTTTATATTATTTCACTACGCCAACGGTAGTTTACTGCCCAATGTCATCTGCAACGTCTTCTACAGAATTTATTTCTAAAGTAACGGCAAAGCCAAATGGCAAACCAGAAATGATTAATGAATCTGTGGCATCAACTTATTCTGATTACACCGGAAACAATTTGAAATTTATTGAATTAATTCAAGGTTCAACAGGAAATCAGCTTATTATTGATAAAAAGCTTGCAGGAAATGCCGAAGCGGGAGTCGCTGTTTGGATTGATTTTAACAGAAACGGCGAGTTTGATATTGATGAAAGAATTTTGGCAGACGGCCCGAATAATAACCCGACAGCAAGTACGCTTTTCAATGTTCCGAATGATGCTTTCATCAGCTTGACAGATCATAAATACGTAGTGATGAGAGTTGCTTTACAAAAAGACGGAATACCTGTAAACTGTACTAATTTCCAAAGTGGTGAAGTAGAAGATTATACCGTAAGAATTTCTAAAAATAATATTCAAAATAATGTAAATCAGGATGATATTCATATTTATCCAAATCCTGTAAGTACAACTTTGCATATTACAAACATTAGTGCAAAAGCAAATTATAAGATTTACGGAGCTTCGGGAAGATTAATATCAAACGGAGTAATTCTTAACAATTCTATTGATGTAAGCAATCTTATAAAAGGTGTTTATATTATTGATATAGAAGATGATCAAGGCTCAGTTCAGAAGAAATTTATTAAACAATAATTGATTTTCATATTCAAATTATTCTCATATTATTAACCAAAGCGGATTCTTTTTTATAAAGGATTCGCTTTTTTATTTTTATTAAATGTGGATACAATAATAATCTCTACTGACAAACTGTTGTCTTAACAACACATTACATTTGTTTCATAATTAAAATATTATTTAAAATGAATGTTGCTTCACTAAGAATTATCACGGCGGATATCGAAAATTTGGTTAAATTTTACGAGCAAATAATAGCTACAAAAGCCATACAGTACACTCCTGATTTTGCGGAAATTCAAACACCAAATGCCACAATTGCCATAGGAAGTGTAAAAACATTACAGCTTTTCGGAGGAGATCATGTGGCAAAATCTGCACAAAACCAAAGTGTTATTATAGAATTTTTAGTTCACGATGTAGACAAGGAATTCGAGAGATTAAAAGAAGTTTTATCATCTAAAATTGTTCAGGAACCGACAGTTATGCCTTGGGGAAATAAGTCTTTATTATTCAGAGATCCGGATGGAAATTTAGTAAATTTCTTTACACCAGTTTCTGAAGCCGCAATTGAAAAATTTAAATCGAAAATGGTTTAATAGTTTATTTTAAACGCAAAGTTCGCTAAGATTTTGGCTACTCTACTTTTTTATTTTTCGCTCGCAAGGGCACTTCGTTCAGCAAATGATAACAGAAAGCCTTAGCTGAGTGAAACGCCTTTGCGAACGAAAAATATGCAGAATGAATTTAAAAATTTCTTAGTGACCTTTGCGCTAAAAACAAAAACAGCATCATTATTATTTTAATGATGCTGTTTTTATTTTTATTAATTAAATTTTCAGGTTTAATGAAAATTAGCCTTTTGCTTTTTCATCTGTAAAAAACTGAAAACCTTCTTTTCTTTCGATAAGTTGTAAAGGATATAATTTAGGATTATATTTCCCGTTTAAAACTTCATTTAAAGCGTGCTTTTTAGACTCTCCGAAAGCAACCACTAAAATATTTTCTGCTTTATTAATAATTGGAGCCGTTAAAGTAATTCTGAACATTTCTTGGGGTTTCAGATAATAAGCATCAACCCATTTTTCTTTTTCGTCTAAAATGGCTTCACCAGGGAATAACGAAGCGGTATGGCCGTCATCTCCCATTCCCAAAAGAATAAAATCAAAAACACCTTCTTCACCAAGAATATTTTTAATCTCTTGCTCATATTCTTTAGCATAATCTTCAGGCTCTACACCATCTTTATACATCGGGAAAATATGATCTTTATTCACCGGAACTTTATCAAAAAGAGCTTCAAAAGTCATTTTAGCATTACTTTTCTCATCATTCAGAGAAACCCATCTTTCATCGACCCAGAAGAAATAAATTTTACCCCAGTTTATTTTTTGCGAATATTCTTCAGTTGCTAATAAATTGAAAATAGCTTTTGGAGAAGAACCTCCGCTTAATGCTACAACAAATTTATCGTGCTTTTGAATTGCCTTTTCTGAAAGTTCAACAAAAGTATCTGCCGCTTTTTTATATAATGTATCTAAATTATCAAATACTGTAATCATTTTATTGATTTAATTAAAATTTTAAACCCAATTATGCCCTTGTCTTTCCGTTAAAGCAAAACTGTCTTGTGGCCCCCAGCTTCCCGCTTCATAATTCGGGAAAGCAGAATCTTTGGTATTTTCCCAAGCTTCCTGAATTGTTTTCACAACATCCCAAGCCTCTTCCACCTGATCAGAACGCATAAACAGCGTAAGATCTCCTAAAAGTGCATCTAGCAACAACGTCTCATAAGCTTCCGGAGTATCTTCCTGACAGGCAAAATAATCGAAAATCATTTCTACAGGTTTTAAATCTAATGAAAGACCTGGCATTTTAGTCATAAACTGCAACCTGATATCCATCAAAGGCTGAATATTGATAATCAGTCGATTAGCTGATAAAAGCTGAGAGCTTTCTGAAAAAGTAGAATGCGGAAGCGGTTTGAACTGAATCGTAATATAAGAATGTTTTTCTTTCATTTTCTTACCTGTACGTACATAAAATGGCACATCTTGCCATCTTTCGTTATCCAGATAGAATTTTACAGCAGCAAAAGTTTCTGTATTAGAATCCGGAGCAATTCCATCTTCCTGACGATAACCTTTAGCTTTCACTCCATTTACTGTTCCTTTTCCGTACTGACCTCTCACGGCATAATGATCTACTTTATCAGGAGAAATTCTGCGAATAGCTTTCAAAACATCAACTTTACGATCTCTGATTTCGCCAGACTCCAACGAAGCAGGAGGTTCCATGGCAACCATACATAAAATCTGAAGCAAATGGTTCTGAATCATGTCTCGTAAAGCTCCTGTCTGCTCATAAAAGCTTCCTCTGGTTTCTACACCAACCTCTTCAGCAACGGTAATTTGCACAGATTCAATATGTTCATGATCCCATAAAGGTTCAAAAATAGAATTCCCGAATCTGAAAGCTAAAATATTCTGCACCGTTTCTTTACCTAAATAATGATCGATACGGTAAATTTGCTCTTCCTCAAACGTTTCTGCTAAAAGACTGTTTAATTCGATAGCCGATTGTTTATTATGACCAAATGGCTTCTCAATAATAATACGATCTTTCTGAGGATCAGATGCTAACGATGTATTTTTAATATGATTTGAAATCGTGGAAACAAAATTCGGACCTATAGAAAGATAGAACAACCTGTTCCCTCTTGTACCGTAAACTTTGTCAAATTTCTCCAGCTTTTCATGTAAATTCTTGTAAGAAGCTTCTTCATCTAACTGATGTTGAAAATATGTGATATGAGCCTGAAAACCAGCCCAATCTTCTGAAGTTATTTTTTTTCTTGAAAAGTTTTTAAGACTATCTTTGATATAATTTTTAAAATCTTCATCAGTATTTTCTGCCCTTCCTAATGCTACAATATTGAAGCCTTTAGGCATTCTGCCATCGATATATAAATTATAAAATGCCGGAAAAAGTTTTCTTTTTGCCAGATCTCCTGTAGCTCCAAAAATAATAATGGTTGTAGGCTGCAAGATTTTATTGTCGTTCATTTTTTTCCGAATTTTAATTATTTACGCTTTGCCAAATAGTATGGAAAACCCCTTCTCTGTCTGCTCTTTGGTAAGTATGTGCTCCAAAATAATCACGCTGAGCCTGAATTAAATTCACCGGCAGAGATTCTGTAGTATAAGCATCAAAATATCCTAAAACCGTCTGAATTCCTAAGCTTGAAATACCGTTTGAAACAGCAAAAGAAGCCGTATTTCTTAATGATTGCACTTTTGATTTAACAATTTCTGAAATTTCTTTATCAAGCAAGATATTCGATAAATTAGGATCCTGAGTGTATGCAGAGTAGAATTTCTCTAGCAATACTGAACGAATGATACAACCGCCTCTCCAGATTTTTACCACATCTTTCAACGGAATATCAAAGCCGTATTCATCAGAAGCTTTTACCAATAAAGCTAAACCTTGTGCATAGCTAATTAATGTAGATAAATAAAGTGCTTCACCTACTTCTTTAATGAATAACTCTACATTTTCAGGCGTAGAAATTTCGTTTTTAGCATATAATTGAGAAGCTTTTACCCTTTCATCTTTATAAGCCGATAAAATTCTTGAAGTCACCGCAATATCAATAGTTGGGATAGAAACTCCGATTTCCATCGCCTGCTCAGAAGTCCATTTTCCTGTACCTTTTGCTCCGGCTTTATCTAAAATTTTGTCAACCAGATAGCCTTCTTCCAAATCATCTTTTTGCTGAAAAATATCTCTTGTGATTTCAATTAAGAATGAATTCATCTCACCATTATTCCATTCTTTGAAAACTTCGTATAGTTGATCGTTATTTAAATTAGCTCCTTTTTTAAGCAAATCATACGCCTCACTTATCAATTGCATGATGGCATATTCAATTCCGTTATGCACCATTTTCACATAGTTTCCAGCAGAACCTTTGCCCATATAAGCTGTACAAGCCTCTCCTTCTACTTTTGCCGAAATAGCTTCCAGCATCGGCTGAAGAAGATTAAACGCTTCCTGATCTCCACCCGGCATAATGCTCGGCCCTCTTCTAGCGCCACTTTCACCTCCGGAAACTCCAATTCCCATGAAATGTAATTTTTTTGATGCTAAATCAGCAATACGTCTGTCAGTATCTTTAAAATAAGAATTTCCTGCATCAACCACGATGTCGCCTTCGCTTAAAAGAGGTGTAATATTTCCCAAAACAGCATCTACAGGTTTTCCTGCAGGCACCATAAGAATTATTTTTCTGGGAGTTTCTAAAGCGGCTACAAATTCTTCTAAAGAACCCGTACCCTTTACTTTCATTTCTGAAGTAGCTTCGTCACCAAGTTCTTTTATTTTTGCAGCATCGAGATCAAATCCAGCGATTGAAAAGCCGTGATCGGCTATATTATAAAGAAGGTTACGCCCCATGACACCGAGCCCCACCATACCGTAGTTATATCTTTCCATTTTGCTTACTTTAATATGAATTCTATTATACGGAGTATAAAATTACGTAAATACACTTAAGTAAAAAAATAAATTGAAGGAAAAAATAAAGTCTCGATTAGCATCTATCTCATTTATAAGCTCATACCTTATATTGATTTTTCTAAGTTGAAAATCATTGATTTTATTTTTATGTAAAAAAATCCTGATTTTTATCAGCTCTCTCATAAAGGATATAATTTTTTAAGAAGCTAAATTTCAACAGGTCAGGTTCATAAAAAGCATTTATAACACTATTAATATTCCCAATTATGTGACTTTAACATAACTTTAATACTCAAAAACTATAATAAAATCGACCTAGAAAGTGGTTATTTGTTAGAATTAAACCTATATTTGCGGAAATTTAAATTCATGAACTATAAACTTGAGCTTAATACTCAGGAACCAAACTCTAACATTGTTTTTAATACAATTATATTTGATTCGTTCAAGGTTAATATAGTAGAAAGATATGCTGGGCCAGCGAGGTCTCGTAAATTATGCGAAGCATTGTTTAAAGTAAGAACTTTAGACGATCAACTCATGGCAAAAAGAGATGGTAATTTTAGAGTAAAAATTAAAGGAGATGAGTTTGAGGCTTATCTGCAGTTAAGAAGACAATTAGATTCTTACGAATACAAAAACAAATTAATCAACAGAAAAGATGTTGATCAGAACTACGTTCACTTCTTTTTAAGCCTGTTGATTGCTAATTACGATCTTAATTAGTTTTCAATAAACTTTGAAACAATATAAATACTCTTTATTATATTTTATACAAATATGATAAAGAGTATTTCTGTTATTATTATATTTTAATTGGGTATACTATGGATCAATCCTAAAACTTTTTGCTTAGTTCCCAAGTTGTATGATTATTCTGAAATAGGACATATAAATAGTGACCTATTTTGGTTTTTTAATACCCGAGCTAAAACAAAAAACGCTGTAAACATTGATATTTACAGCGTTTTAGCTTATTTTGGTTTCCCAACTGGCGGAGAGTGAGGGATTTTGTAACCTCCCTTCATCCCTTTATTGATAAGCATTTCGCTGTAGCATCTTTTGAAAGGCCCTCAATTTGCAAATAAGATTACTAAATTTTGAACAAGCTTTTTAGAATTTGTATTGGAAATTTAATATCCTTTTTTCTTTTAAGAAATTCCTTAGATGAAATATTTATGTAAGAACTCGAAGAAAAACTTGAAATTAAAATAAACCCTTTTATAAAGGAAATTGAATGTAAGATTTATAAGTGGAATTAAGAAATAAAGAATTCTGTCAAGTGAATTTAACAGGACTCTATTCAAACCATTTATTAGCAGATATAGATAATATTTTGATGGTGTTAAGTAGTATTAAATTATACTATTTAAACTTGGGAAATTGTTAAAGATGGTTCTTTGGTAGGTTTATAGTATATAAAAATAATTTAATATTTATTTTAAACCGAACAGTTTATTATTTACCTTTGCAACATTATGGGAAGGAACAAAGAATTTGATTACGAGCAAAAATTGGAAGTTGCGCTGGAACTTTTCTGGAAACATGGATTTCATCCCACTTCTATCACAGACCTTGAAAATGGTATGGGAATCAACCGAAGCAGTATTTATCTTACTTACGGAGATAAGAAAACACTGCTCATTAAATGCCTGACCAAGTATATGAAGTCTAAGGTTTCAGAATATGAAAGTGTCTTAAATGATTCGCAATCCGATGCCATTGAAACATTAAGAAAGACATTACGGTTAGCAATTGACCAGAGCATAAGCGAGGAAAGAACATGTCTGGCTGTTAAAATAGCCTTTGAAGTAGCTTTGACTGATGAAGATGTCAGAATGTTGTTGGCTGGCAATGAAAAAAAGATCGAAAAGATCTATTTTGAAATTATAGAGAAAGGGCAGGAGCAAAGTTGTATAAAAGGTGATCTCGATCCAAAATTGACGGCTGCTTTTCTTTCCGGTTCTTCCAGCGCACTTTTCAAAAATTATGCTTTGAACAAAAACCGCAAGACCATCTACGATATGATTGAAACCTTGATCAAAATGATCAAAGCCTAATTATAACAGCATTTTCCAGTAAATAATAACAAACAATATTTTTTTAACCTTTTTTAAACCGTTCAGTTTAATATGAATTTAAGTCTCAATAAAAAGATAGCCTATATGGGATGTCTAGGCGTTATCGGAATTATCAGTACAGAATTTGGTGTCATCGGCATCTTGCCTCAGATCGCTGACTATTACAAAATAAATATAGCAACGGCAGGCTACTTATTAAGTGCATTCGCATTAACAATTGCGCTTACAGGGCCATTTATGGTCTTGTATCTTTCAAAATTTGACAAGAAGAAAATTATGATGTATGCTCTTGGATTGTTCTTGATCTCAAATTTCTTCTCAAGTTTCAGCCCACCCTTCTGGTTGCTGATAATACTTAGAATATTGCCAACATTTCTGCATCCGGCTTTCTTTTCAATGGTCATTGCAGCTGCGACCAAAGATGCTTCTCCTCAAATGCAGATGAGATTGACCAGTATTATTATCGGTGGAATTGCACTTGCTCAGGTAACTTTGATCCCTTTTACCACATTTATAGCAAGTATCTATTCCTGGCTGTGGAGTTATGTTATTCAAGGATTATTGATCTTGATAACACTGATCAGCATTTATAAATATTTGCCTTCGATGCCTGATCAAGAAGTGAGGTCTTATAAAAGCCAATTGGGTATTTTGACAAGACCAAAGTTCATTGCTGGAACGGCAGTAAATCTACTGCTAATCACTGCATGGTTCTGCTCATACAGTTATTTTGCAGATTATTTGTCGAAAGAGAAAGGATTAAGTACACAGGAGATCAGTTATATGCTTTTATTATTTGGTGTAATGGGTGTGATATCAAACTTTTTGGCAGGTCGCTTATTAGGGAAGTATATGATCTGGACCACTTTGTTTTTCCTTGCCGGTACGTTTCTTCTTCCATTTGCATTTCAATATACAGATGGCTCAATGCTCAGCATAGCAGTAGTGGTGGGATTTTGGGGAATTATGTACGGACCTTGTTTCCTGATAGGTGTCGGGCACATGGTCTCGGCAGCATCTGACGCCAAGGAATTTGCGAATAGTTTGCAGACCTCATTTGGAAATCTGGGAGTTTCATTAGGCACTGCTACCGGAGGTTGGTTTATTGGTCAGTATGGAATATCCGTTACACCTTGGATAGGTGTTGGATTTGGTCTGCTGGCGCTTATTGTAATTTTTTGGAGAGCCTGGCTTGATCGAGACGTAAGTGAGAAATAGGTATCATTTACTAAAAATTATTTTTTGATGTTTCGTACCTAAATTTATTAAAGCAATAAAAATGCTAATCTGGATTATTATGGAATAAAAAACAAAAAAAGGCTCAATTTGGATTAAATTGGAGCCATTTTTAGCGTTTATGAAATCGACAGGAGTATATATAAATCATTTAGTTGCAGATAAACATAATATTTTAGAGGTACTAAATGCCATTTGAGTATATAGCTAATTAAAATTTATCCAAAAACTTTGATAATCTCTCCAATATCAGCGCTTTTGTAATCAGTATAAATATGAGAATGAAATTCATTCAGCTTTTTCAAAATCTTAAGGAATTCAGACTTTTCAGAATCATTTAATTTCCCGGATAAAATTTTTGAAGTTAAATTGACATTAGAAACCGAGGCGTGGAACATTTCTTCGCCTTTTTTGGTCAGATTTAATCTTTTACTTCTCTTATCGTCTGCATCATTTTTTTCTTCTAAAAATCCTGCTTCCAATAATCTTTTGATAATTTGAGTACCGGTTTGCTTCTCGTGACCGTTTCTTTCAATCAACTGAATTTTTGTTAAATAAGGCTCATCTTTCAATCGATACAAATAAGTGAATTCCTCATTAGCCAACTCTGGAAATTCTCCCAAACCTTTTCTTATCAATAATTTAGAATATCGACCCAATAAGAGAACTTGCTTGCAAATTTCGTTTTCGGTAAAAGAAACCTGATGATTTTCATTTTTAAAAAGTTTTGTAGGACTTTCATTGGCATATTTTTTATCATTCATCCACACACGAAAATCGTCTACATTCGCATTGGGTTTGTAAGCGCCGGAATTTTCAAATTCTTTGACTTGATGAAGTAATTCTATGATAAAATCAGTTTGCATTGCTGTAATTTATGGTAAAGATATTAGTTTTTGAGAATGATTACAATTTGATGTTACTCATACCACCGTCAATCCCAATGATCTGTCCCGTAATCCAAGCTGAATTTTCAGATAATAAAAATTCAACCATTTTTCCCATTTCTTCCGCATTTCCAACTCTTTGCAACGGATGTCTCTTCCCTGAAGCTTCCCGTTTTTCAGGCGTTGAAAGGAGTTGTGAAGCAAGGTTAGTATCCGTTAAAGATGGCGCAATCGCATTAACTCTGATTTTCTGAGCAGATAATTCAGCCGCCAAACTTTTCGTCAAACCTTCAACAGCACTTTTGCTCGCAGAAATCGATGTGTGAAAAGGCATTCCCAACTTCGCAGCCACCGAACTGAACAATACAACAGAAGCACTTTCTGATTTCTTCAAATTAGGCAATAGTTTCTGAATCGTTTTCACGGCACCCAAAACATTGATTTCAAAATCATTCTTAAAATCATCAACCGAAAATCGGTTAAATGGTTTTAAATTGATGCTTCCCGGCGCATAAACCAATCCGTCAATTACATCCGGAAAGTTAATTTCATCCAGATTTCCCGAAAGAATATCCATTGGATGAAATTCAATAATTAAATTTTTAACTTTAGAATTTTCAGTTTTTGAAATACCAATGACGTGATGGTTTTCTGACAATATTTTCGCAGTGGCAAATCCAACTCCCTGTCCACAACCGATAATGACTATGTTTTTCATATTATTATGTTTTTATCGTTTCGAAATTTTATTATGACTGATTGTTCGCTGTCTCGAACATTTAAACCGTTCAATTTCAGGATTTCTCTTTATCAAATGTTTCTGGCTCATTCCCGAATTTACCCTTTTTCTCCAAAGTCTGAAACTCGATGGTTTCAGTTCTCTCCTCATTACTTCAATCACTTCAGATTCGGTAATTCCAAACTGAAATTCTATTGCTTCAAACGGCGTTCGGTCTTCCCAAGCCATCTCAATGATGCGGTCTGTTTGTATTAAATTAAATTCTTTCGTCATTATTTTAAATTTTTAATCGTCTGTTTTGCAATTTTAAAATGTTCAGATTTCTTTTCGTCCGTCATTTTATCTAAAGTCCGCAACATCATTCCCAATCTTGGATTTGTTTTGAAAAAATCTTCATTGTCGTTCACAAAATTCCAAAAGAGAGCATCCCATTTTTCCGTCCAGTCGCCATCGGCATAATCACTCATTTTTTTAATGTAATTGCTTCCGCTGATATACGGTTTTGTACTCATTTTTCCGCCATCAGAAAAGCTGCTCATCCCATACACATTCGGAACCATCACCCAATCGTAAGAATCGATGAACATCTCCATAAACCATTGGTAAACATCATCCGGATTGAGTTTCAGAAGATTCATAAAGTTGGCAAAAATCATTAACCGCTCGATGTGATGGGCATAACCTGTCTCCAAAACCTTCAAAATCGTGCTGTCAATTGGTTTGATTTCTGTCTTTCCGGTATAAAAAGATTCGGGAAGCGGATGATGATGTTTCCAATAATTTTTGTTCCGCTGATAAGTTCCCTGATAGAGATAAATTCCTCTCACAAATTCTCTCCATCCCAAGATCTGACGCACAAATCCTTCCAGAGAATTGACAGGAATTTTGTATTCTTCAGCATAATTTATGGATTCTTTCAAAACATATTCCGCAGTCAAAAGTCCAATATTCAGCAATGGAGACAAAACGCTATGATGTAAAAAATGTTCCCGCTCAACGATGCTGTCTTCGTAGACTCCAAAGTCTGCAAATCGCATTTCCAGAAATTGATTGAGCCAATTTTCTGCTTCCTCAAAGGTGATGGGATAGAGTTGATATGACGTTAAATTGCCATAATTTTCAGTAAAATTTTTCTCAGTATATATTTTTGCTTCTTTGTAATATTTACTGTTTTCAGGAAAATGAACGGATGGCGCTTTTTTGTTTTTAGGATACTTTTTACGGTTTTCTGTATCGTAAGTCCATTTTCCACCAATTGGTTTTCCGGCTTTCATCAGAATATTTCGGGAAATTCTCTGTTGCTTGTAAAAATCGGTTTGATGATAAGATTTTTTTTCTTCAAAATACTCTTTCAAATCTTCCCGGGTATTGATGAATAAAGGACTTTCAAGAATTTCTAATTCCAATTTCGTTTCCTTGATTCTCTTTTCAAGCCAATTGTCACAAACATCCGTAATGAGAATTTTCTCAAATTTTTCTTTTTCTAAATATTCAATTAAATTCCGAACATCAGAAAGTGGAGAAGTGCTTTCAATATATTCAACCTTGAATTTTTCTTTGGTCAAATATTCTTCATAAAACTTCATACTTGCTCTATGCAAAGCAATCTTCTGTTTGTGAAATTTGTACTGTTTAAAAAACAGGAACTCTTCCACCAGAAAAACACGTTGATTTTTATCCAGATAATCCGTGTCTTTGAAAAGCTGATGCGGAAATATCAATTGCGCCGTACTTACTTTTTTGGATGGCATATTTTTCAAATTTTTATATTTAATCTGAAGATTTTGAACATTTATTTCTTCGGCATTTTTCGCTGCAATATTTTATGTCGTCCCAATTTTTCTTCCACTTTTTCCGCCAATTGAAGGACAATCCGCAGACTTCACAAATCTTCGAAGGTAGGTTGGCTGGCATTTATTCAATGAAATTTTTGTACTGATTGATGATGATATTTTTCGCTCTCAAATCGTGCATCATATTGTACAAACCAAAAAATGTTCTGTTCAGATATATAAAGTGTTTTGAACCTCGGTTGGTGTTCATCCCATTCATATCGCTGATTTTGGCATATTTCTGACCCAAATCTGCAATTTCCTTAAAGAACGATTCATCAGAAAAATCAAAAATTTCTACGTTGAAAGGTCTTGTGAACAATTCCAGCAATTCATAGAATAATTTGGTAAAAAATTCCTGTTCCTTTGCAGAATCATTATCACTCAAGATTTCAAGCTCGTATAATTTTTCTTTATAAAATTCAGGATTATTCAAATTTTCACGTTTAGCCAATTCAAAATAAGGTTTATAAAAGCCATTCGGAATTTCCTTAATGCATCCAAAGTCAATCACAAGCAATTTTTTATCTTCCGAGACCAGAAAATTTCCGGGATGCGGGTCGGCGTGAACCTTCTTCAAAACGTGCATTTGGTACATATAAAAATCCCAAAGTGTCTGTCCGATTTTGTTTAAATCTTCCTGAGAATTGTCCAATTTTGTGAATTCTGAGAAATGTTTTCCATTCATCCAATCCATCGTAATAATTCTTTCACAAGAAAATTCAGAATAATATTTAGGAAAATCAAGATTTGGAAGATGAGCGCATTTTTCAGATATTTCCTGGCTTCTTTTCAGTTCCAAATCATAATCCGTCTCTTCAAACAACTTATTTTCCACTTCCTGAAAGTAAGATTCCGAACCTTCTTTTTTGATATTGAACATTTTCATCGCAATCGGTTTTACCATCTTCAAATCACTCGAAATGCTTTCTCTCACTCCGGGATATTGAATTTTTACGGCAAAATTCTGACCGTCTTTCTTCGCTTTATGAACTTGTCCGATGCTCGCTGCGTTGACAGATTCATTCGTGAATTCATCAAATAGATCCTCAGGATTTTTTCCGAAATATTTTCTAAAAGTCTTCTTTACCAAAGCTCCCGAAAGTGGCGGAACTGAAAATTGCGACAAAGAAAATTTTTCAACGTAAGCCTGCGGAAGAATATTTTTTTCCATACTTAGCATCTGCGCAACTTTCAATGCAGAACCTTTCAATTCTTTCAGAGAATCGTAAATGTCGGTCGCGTTGTCTTCATTTAAAGTTTTTCTTGCCTCGTCCTCATCTTTATCTTTTGTTATTTTGTTTCCGTAATATTTGATGTAATTGACGCCAACTTTTGCGCCTGCTTTCAACAAACTACTGGTTCTTTCTAATTTTCCGGTTGGTATTTTATTGAGTGTCTTCATCTAATTCTTTTTAAATTTTTCTTTGAATAAAAACTTCCCGAGGTCAACTACTTTTCTCAAAGGTTCGTTATCCATCAGTTCAAATCCGGTATCAATGGTTTTTTCAATGAAAATATCTGTCTTTTCGAATGCTGGCGAAGTGTCTTTTTTCCAAAACTCAATGGCGGAAACCAAATGAAGCCAAAATGCTTCTTCACGAGCCTTTTCGTGGAAATTTTTCACGTCATCTTTCGCTTTTTGAATCATTTCACAATCGTTAAAATCTAAAGTTTTGATAAAATGTCGATGCGTTTCCTTAAGCTGATTTAAGATTTTTACGGAATGTAACTTGTCATTTCCTAAAATCATTAAAACCAACGAACGATTCATCGTCATATTTTCAAAAAAGATAAAATAGATGTTTAAAAGTTTTTCTTTCGACGTGATCTCATCAGAACTGTTAACTTCTGAAGCCAATTCTACAGACTTACTGAAAAGATTGACCAACATTAATTTTTCAATCTGTTCAAAGCTTGAAAAGTAATCGTAGAAGTCTTTTTCTTCAAACTCATTGTCTTTTGCGAAACGGTAAACATTTTTTGGTCTTTCGCCGTGATTCAGAATGTAATCGCCGTACAATTCAAATATTTTGTCTTCTGTAATTATATTTTTTGGTTCCATTATTGATTTTATTTATCAACAAATTTAGTAATAAATTTTACTAATTAAATAAATAAAGTATAAATTTGTACTATAACAATGATTCAAAATATAACTAATGCTTACAATTAGATTTTAGTTTTTTATTATCTGGATTTTTTTCCTGAAACATGTGACAATTTAAATCTTAAAATCACTTTTTTATAATGGTTAACTATTTCCTTTTACTGATTTTGATGTTGGTTTTAAATTTCCTGCAAAATCAAACATAATTACCTGACTCCCTTTAAAAGGATTGTATGAAGGTTGGTAATCAATATAACCTAAAGAATGTAGGTTCTTCAGACATTTATGATAAGTCGCTTTTGAATTTATTTTACTGATCCGCATAACCTCATCTCGAGAGTAGGATTAAGAGTATTATCAAGAAGTAATTTTTCGTAAAAGCCAGTAAGATGTTTTATATAATTCATTTCTATAAATTTAGATTGTAAGTAGAAAGCTAATTACTCCTTATTCTCCAACATTTTTTCGATATCCTTATAATTATAATATAATGTACCACCAATACGGGTAAAAGATAAGCTACCATTAATGCGTAGATTTTGTAATGTTCCGGTAGAAATTTTCAGAAGTTCTTTAACCTCTGATGATTTTAACCATAATTTCTGCTCTGAATTTTTAATGTAAAAAAGATTTTTAATTTCTTCAAGTAATTCGGTTTTGAACTCCTGAAGATCTTCTATTGTAATAAGATTTATTTTCATAGACTCCGGATTTGTATTTACTAATTGTTTTACAAATTTGATACATCAATCTATTGAAAACAATAGCATTACGGATTAGTGGCCTAATTAAGAATTTTCAGGAATGATGTGGAAATTATGACGATTAAAGAAGAAAGAATTAGTCTAAATTGGAATTATCAACCCAGTTAAATGCTTAAAAATTCATTTGTCTATCGCCTTTTTTGTCCAGTATTATTTTTTATTTCGTCATAATTTAATCTCAAATTGCTTTGCGACCTAGCTTGATGACTTATACCATTGTAATTATTGAGTTCTGATTTATTAATGATTTTAAATAATCTCAAATTTTCATCCAGCCTTTCTTTAACGTTATCAATATTTTGATTCTGTTTCAATTTTTCATTTTTTTCTTTCTTATACTTCACAATTAAATTCGATTTAGTATCAGGAAGTTCTTCTAGTTTTTTATCTAACTCACTAATTTTATCATCAGTGGTTTTTGTTTGGGCTTCTATTTCTGCAACATTGACTCCTTTTTCAGCTAACAATTCAATTGTTTTTTGCACTTCGGCTTTAGCCAAATCAATTGTTTTCTGGTAAGAAGAAAGTTGGTTTTTCCAATATCCCGAATTTTCACCTTAATCATTTGAATATCCCAAAATCCTGTTATAAGATAGCTCTGCTTTGGTTACCATCTCTTTCACTTTCAGAAATTCATTATGCTTCCTCAGCACCAAGGCTATATCTGCCAAATGCTTATTTTTCTCCATTTCTATCTTTTTCTTCAGGAGTTCAATTTCAATGTTTGCTCTCGTTTCAGGATCAGTTATAATAGAAGTTTTGAGTTCCTGTGTACTTATATCAGAAACATCTAGAACATTCGCCCCTCTCTTCATTGCTTCCAAGTATCTTGCTTGTTTGGATTGTAACTTTTGAAGCATACAAACATCAATACTGTCATTAGTAAGCATAAAGTTTACCCTAACATTTTCGTGCTTATTTCCTTGTCGCCAGGCACGACCTTCAACCTGTCTCAAAGTTGTAAAATTATAGGGAAGAGAAAGCATATACAGATCAGTTGTGTTTTCCTGAAGGTTCATTCCTTCCTGAATCGCTTCACTACCAATGATGATTTTAATTTTTCCTAAATTAAAATCATCCTGAATTTTCAATCTGTTGGGCTTAGTAGTTGCCCCTGTAATCACACCTACTTCTTCTGGTTTATAACCTACTTCAGTTACAAGATAATCCTTTATTTTAAGGAATTCTGAGACCGCTAATTCAGAATAAATGATCTGACCTGAATCAGGAATATCCATTTTATTCCGTCGTATGAGATTAATTGTTTCATTCAGCTTAGGAGAATTTTCAATAAATTCTTTTACTGAAGGTAATTCTCCATTATAATAGGGTGACAGGTATGGTGAAATTGCTATAAGCCTCGCATTTAGAATATGAGTTAAAATTGCACCTTTTTGAGTATCATCAAAGTTATCTGTTAGTAAGTCATACTGTTCTTCGGTTAAATCATTTTGTTCAATTTTATATTCTTTGTTGATTTTATTGGGACGAATCAATTCAGGGTTATCCTCCTCCCCCTTTATATCAATAAACTCAGATAATACCCAAAAAGATTTTTTTCAGCCTTGACAACGGAATAGATTTGCTATAGAAAATCTGATAAGCTACCAAGTCACATTGAAATATTGTCTGCTTGCAGAATAATATTAAAGTGTAAAATATTAGAACTAAGGATAAATAGTTGAAAACCTTAAAAAAAGAGCGGTAATTAAGATTAAATCAATTCATTTACGGCAATAAAAAAAGCTGCCCATTTATTTGGACAGCTTTGTATATCATCTTTCTAATTATACGGATGAATCATAATAATTTAATCAATTTCAATACTGCTAAATGCTTTCTCCATAGCAAAATCTTTAACATCAGGTACTTTTAACCCTTCTGCCCTGATTACGCTTACATCGGTCATCCCCAGAAATCCTAAAAAGGCTTTAAGATAAGTGGCTACAAAATCGTTGTCTTTCCCGGGTCCTTCAGAATAGATACCTCCTGAAGACATTGCGATATAGACTTTTTTACCTATAATCTTCCCTACGGGACGACCATCATCACCGTAACCGAAAGTAATCCCAGCTCTTGTTATATGGTTTATCCAGGCTTTCAATGAACTGTGGATGGTAAAGTTGATTAAAGGTGCTCCGATGACAATGATATCTGAATTTAAAAGCTGTTGAGTGAGTTGATCTGAAAGATGAATTAACTCCCTTTGCTCTTCTGTTAACTGGTTTGAAGGAATAAAAAAAGTCTGAAGAACCTCAGGAGTCAGATGCGGCATTTGTGTTTCTACCAAATCCAATTCTTCTACTGTACTTCCTGGATATTTGCTGATAACTTCATTAACGATTTCATTGCCTAATTTAATGCTATACGAAGAGTTGCCCAAGAGGCTTGATTTTAAATGTAACATACGTTTCATTTTGATGTAATTTCTAAAATTTTAATGGGACAAAGTTAGGTTGACCCGCTATATTTTAGATAGCAGTTACCTAAAGGAAAGTAGTTACTTTTAGGAAAGTGATTATCTTTGCATTAATGAAAACAACAGAAAATCAAGCTCTTCCAAGTCCTGCGGAATGCCAGTCTTCACTTAAAAATGTGATTGATGCCATGTACGTTTTGAACGGAAGATGGAAACTGCCGTTAATTCTCTGCCTTATTAATAATCCAAAGAGATATGGAAGGTATTTCCCCGAAGGTTTTGTCTAATGAACTCAAATCTCTTGAGCTCAATTTCTTTATTGAAAGAAAAGTATATCCTACAACTCCTGTAACGATCACCTACGAAGCTACTGAGTACACAAGAACATTAAAAAATGTACTCTCAGAATTAAGTATCTGGGGAGAACAGCACCGAAACAAGCTTAAAGAAACTCTTTGATACAAGGTCTAAAACAATAAATCTAATAATCTTCAATTGGGCTTCAACTAGTCTTGATTGGGATACACCCGTTGTTATTTTAATATCCAACTTTGCTTCATCAATTTTAAAACATTAAAATAATGCAGAACAATGAAAATAAAGTAGCACTGGTATCGGGTGCCAATACCGGTGTGGGATTTCAAATTGCTAAAGCCCTTGTAGAGAACGGTTACATTGTATATGTAGGTTCTCGTGACCTTAGAAAAGGTGAAACGGCTGTTGAAGAACTGGGTGGATCAGCAAAAGCGATTCAGCTGGATATTACAGATTCAGATTCTATCAATGCAGCTGTGAAGATCATCGAAAAAGAACATGGCTATCTAACCTTGTTGGTTAACAATGCTGCAGTCTCTCATACTGGATTATCAGGACGCACGATGGAGGAAATTTTGGGTGCGCAACGTGCGAGTATTGCACCAATCAGCGAGCTTAAGACGGTTTGGGATACGAATGTATTCGGAACATTAGCATTGACGCAGGCATTTTTGCTTCTGTTGCATCAAGCAGACAGCGCAAGGATTGTAACCGTTTCCAGTGCTTTAGGCTCACTTGGCATTAATTCTAATCCGGAAAATCCTTACCGCTCAAATTTTGATGCAGTCTATGGCGCATCGAAAACGGCACTTAATGGAATTTTTCTTTCGCTGGCTATAGAATTGGAAGACACTAATATCAAAGTTCATTTGGTAAGCCCTGGATTTACGGCCACAGCGCTTAATAATTTTCAGGGAACGGATTCAGTAGAAGAAGGCTCAAAAGAACCGATCAGAGTTGCTCTGGCTGAATATCTTCCGACCGGAAGCTTTACAGGTCCTGCTGATTTCAGTGGAGAAGATAATGTTCTTCCGTGGTAGTTTTAACATAAAACCTATGATCTTTGGTCATAGGTTTTTTATACATTTATAGTATGAAATCCAAAGACGATAAATTGGTACACTTCATCTCGATATCAGAAAGCCATCAGGCTTTCGGACTGCCTGCACCGCAACATCCGCTGATCAGTCTTGTCCATTTTAACAAGGATAATCCTTTTAATACGGCTATGGCACCAATCTATGATATCCTGAGCTTTTATAAGATCACCTTCATCACCAGGAATAAAGGAAGATTAAAGTATGGCAGGAATTACTATGATTACGATGAAGGCAGTATGTTGTTCCTCGCACCTGACCAACTGGTGGGAAGCACCGATTACAATAGTGAGACCTATTGCTATATTTTACTGATCCATCCTGACTTCCTATTGGGTCATCCCATCGCACGAAAAATAAAACAATACAGCTACTTTTCTTATGCCTCCAACGAGGCGCTTCATCTTTCGGACAGTGAAAAGGAAATCATTCTATCAGTTTATCGAATCATGGAGCAGGAACTGAACAGCCGCGTAGATGAGTTCAGTCAAGAAGTAGTAATTGCCCAGTTGGAATTGTTGCTAAGCTATGTCAACAGGTTCTACAAAAGGCAGTTTATCACCAGAAAAGTGGCTAATAACGATATCCTTCAAAAAACTGAAAGTATCCTTGAGGATTATCTCAATAATCAACTATCGTTGCACCAGGGTCTTCCAACTGTGCAATATGTGGCGGATCAGCTTAAAATCTCATCCGGATATCTGAGCGATCTCTTGCGCTCACTAATTGGACAGAATGCCCAGCAGTATATCCGAGGTAAAGTCATTGAAAAAGCAAAGGAGCGATTGACCAACACCAATCTAACAGTAGCTGAGATCGCTTATGAATTGGGATTTGAGCATCTACAGTCTTTCAGCAAGATGTTCAGGGTAAGGACGGGTCTCTCGCCTTTGGAATTTCGAAATTCATTTGAATGATATATATTTTGAAATCCATACTTTTTGGTAATATATTCATTATAAAATTATAAGTAAAGAGTTCTTCATCTGATGGCATTACATCTTACCATTACTAAAAAAGCATTGATTTAACTGTATTGTCAAATCAATGCTTTGATAGATTAAATTATACAAATTGTATTTTATCTCTAATATTTATAACAATTAAACTGTTGGTGACGCCCCGCCATCGACAGAAATATTAGCACCTGTTATATACAATCCTTCTGAAGAAGCCAAGAAAGCCACTGTATTGGCAATCTCTTCAGGCTCAGCCATTCTTCCAATTGGCACACCAACAGCATCAATCACATTCTGGAAAGATTCTTCAAAAGTAGTTCCTGACTGCTGAGCAATATTTTCAATAAAATCATTCATTAACGGGGTTCTTACAACACCCGGGGATACACTATTCACTCTTATTCCTTTAGACCCTACTTCATTTGCCAATGCTTTACTATAAGCATTTAATGCAGCTTTCGCTGATGAATATGACATGGTCATTTCCCAGATGGGCTGTTTGGCTGCTCCTGTCGAAATATTGATGATGATACCTTCCTTTTGTTCAAGCATTGTGGGTAGTAAGGCTTTGTTCATACGAACAACTGACATGAAATTAAGTTCCCAGTCTTTTAACCAGTGCTCATCTTCCAATGTATTAAAGCCTCCACCGGGGCTTAAATTAGCTCCGGCATTGTTAACGATAATATCTATTTTACCGTATTTTTCCAGGATCTCCTTTGCAATTTTTTCTGCGCTGTCTGCCTGAGTAAGATCAGCAGCAATAAAATGATAGCTGTTAGCGTTGTCGTTTGCTTCTGTACGGGCAGTTGTTATAACAATTGCTCCACTAGCACTAAGTTTATCCGCAATTGCTTTACCTATCCCTTTAGTTCCGCCTGTTACTAAGGCTACCTTTCCTTTTAAAGAATCATACATAATTAATTATATTTAAAAATTATGTTGCAAATCTATTTCCATTACTTTACTTTTGCAAGTAGTTACACGATTGTATATTAGCAACACCAAAGTAACTTTTACTGGAAATCATACAGTTATGGAAAAAGAAATTATTGAAAAAACGGAAAATAAATGTGAGCTTCAGAAAATCCTTGATATTATTGGCGGAAAATGGTCAATGTCCATTATTTATGCGCTGATTCCTGAAAAAAGGCGTTTCAAAGAACTGGAAAGAATGATTCCTGGTATCAGTACAAGAATGCTGGTGAAAGAACTAAAGAATATGGAAGAAAACGGCATCGTAACCCGTACAGCTTTTGCTACTGTACCACCGACCGTTGAATATAATTTAACTGCTAAAGGAAGAAAACTTGAGCCTATTATTAATGATCTTTATCAATGGGGATTGGAGTATATCAATTAGCATCCTGATTAAAAATGTATTTGCCAATAAATAAATTAGAATATATCTGTATTCAACCCGATGAACCGCTAACCAATATCGTGGAAAGTATCTGGATGGCAAAAAACCATTCTGATGAAGAAAAAGAAGGTATTATAGTTCCAGATGGAAAAATAGATTTATTTCTGTTAGCCGATGAAAATGGAAATTTTGAAATTTTCGTTTCCGGAGTATGTTCTGCTCCGATCACTAAACCTCCATTTCCCAAATCTACAATGTTTGCAATCAGCTTTTATCCCATCGCTGCCGAACATATTTTCAAACAATCTTTTGCGGATTTAAATAACACGAAGAAAACACTGCCGTCAGATTACTGGGGATTTTCAAGAGATGACCTGAACGATTTCAACCAATTTTACCATAAAACTTTTAAGATCATTTCTTCGCTATTATCTAAAGAAATAGACGACAGAAAAAAGAAATTATTTAAACTCATTTATGCTTCTAAAGGAGAAATTACTGTAAAAGAACTCGAAGAAAATGTTTTTTGGAGTAGCAGACAAATGAACCGTTATTTCAATAAATGGTTAGGCGTAACGCTTAAATCCTATCTCAATATTATCCGTTTCTCCAACTCATTAAAACAATTAAAAAATGGGGATTTCTACCCTCAACTCGATTATGCAGACCAATCTCATTTTATCAGGGAAGTAAAGAAGTTTGCAGGAGTAAAACCAATTATCTTAAATAAAAACGAAAACGACCGATTTATCCAATTGAGTCTGATGCCTGAAAAGTAATTTTGCTCTGTAATTAAGAACAAGAACAAAATGAATTTAAACCACATCAACATCGTTGTACAAGATGTAAATAAAGCTGTAAATTTATTTACAAAAAATTTAGGTTGTAGTTTAATTGTCAATCGAAACAACAAAATGGCAGTTCTGGAAAACGACCATAATTTTGCATTAGTTGTTTGGGGACAGGAATTGAACCACAAGGAAAATATGCCTGAATATCCGGAGAACTTCCACATCGGATTTTATCAGAATGATGAGCAAGCAGTTTGGGATGTCTATGAAAAGCTAAAAACAGAAGCTGACTTACAATTTGAAAGTGAACCTAAGAAAATCAGGAACACGTTCGGTTTCTATTTCTTTTTTGAAAAGTTGCTGATAGAAATAAGTGTTAATCCAATCAAGGGTAATATTGCATAATATAGCTAACAGCTGCCAATAGACCACCGAATTTAAGATCACATAAATAAAAATTACTATCTCTATTTTAGGGAAGATTATAGACAGGACGACTACGGTCGTCTTTCTTATTTGGTTTTAAATTCAGTAGGTCTCATATTGGTCAGTTGGTGAAAATTATTGCTAAAAGCAGATATGTTCGAATAACCGATTTCATAGGCAATCTCGGTAATGTTCAGATCTGTATCTTTTATCAATTCCATCGCTTTGATAATACGCAGCATCTTTAAGTATTGAACAAAAGTAATATGTAATTTCGTTTGGAATAATCTGGTCAGACTTCTCACACTCATTCCTGATTGCTGAGCAATACTATCTAAATTTAGATTTTCATTTAACCGATTTCTAAAACTGTCTATTATGACATTGAGCCGTTGATCGTCCGTTGTGGGAAGTTGAATGGAGAATTTTTTGAGATTTTCCTTTGATAATACATTCTTAAGCATGGATAGAAATTCAAATTCCCACGAACCTTTGTAATAATCACCTTGCCATTTCTCACTAAATGAGAGCATCTCCGCCAGCAACTTGCTCACAGGATAAATACCCAGTTCATCATAAAAACCGCTCACTTTTTTTTCTGGAAAGTAAATATTGATGATATACAGATCCTGTGTGTTGAACATCAGATTGTGCGGATAGTTTTTGGGTATCCAGATATAATGATTGGATGGAATATAGAAATCCTTTTCGGCTGTTTGCAAGTAAGCAATCCCACCATACACTAATAATAACTGAGCCTTATCGTGCTGATGAGCAGGTAAACGCTGTTCCGTCTGTTGTCTCATCACGAGGATTGAATCGGGATTTTTATCCACACTACTTATTAATTGACTAAGTATATCCATATGGCCAAATATAGCAAATATTAGGCTAATTATATAAAAATGAAGCGGAGTGTGTTGAATAATTTTGCAGTATTAATAGTACCAGAATTATTATGAAACGTAAAATCATAAAACCCGACAAAGATTTTGAACTTGAAGCACAAGTCAAAAAATCCGAAAATAAATTACCTCGTACAAATGAAGAAATTGATAAAGCCAACATTTACTGGCTGTCTTGTGCTTATTCCAGTCCATTTATGCCAATGGTCGATTTAAGCTTTGCTTTTGAGGAGTTGAAAAAGATGCTAAAGCAATGGTTAGCAAAGAAAGATACTATCATTTATAAAAAGAAAGCTCATGAAACGATATAAAACTACCCGGATTTTGAGCATACTGTTACTGTTATCTACACAGTGTATTTATGCTCAGTATACAGAAAAAGTCCAACCCTTAAGTTTGGAAGAAATATGGAAAGTTGCGGAAATAAATAACCGACAACTGAAACTATCTGACATGAATTATCAGCAAAGTAAAATAGAAATATTGGAAGCCAAAGACCGTTTATTACCGGAACTTTCAGTCGGTGGAGACGTAAAACTCAACTCCAAATTTCTGATTTATGACAATGGATTCTTCTCTTCTCCGCAGAATGTGCCTATAAAAAGATATGGATACGGAGTAGGTTACAATTTAAACTTTACCCTATCCAATGGTGGTAAGGATAAAAGGAACATCGTCATGAAAAAGGAAGAGGAGACACGGAAACAATATGAAGTGGATCTGCAAAAGCACAGTGTAAAATACAATGTTACAGTTGTTTATTTTGATTTATATAAGTTTTTGCATTTCTATGATTTTCTTAATGCAGAGATTGAAGCAGAAAAAAAACAATTGAGATTGATAGAAAGTCTGCATAAAAACGGTATCGTTCTAAAAAGTGATGTACTGAGAACTTCCGTGAAATTGTCTCAACTGGAACTTAATCTTTCCGATGTGACGAAGAAGATTGAAATAGCTAAACAAAGGCTCAATATACTGATGGGGCGTGTAAATGATACGGAGCTGGTGATCAAATACGAAGATGCAATTGAATTAAACGCTATCACAGATGGTAACTACAATGATTATGTAAACATTGCTTTCAACAAATCTCCAGAGTTTAAAATGGCTGATAGTGATATCAAATGGAGTGAACTGAATGTAAAGCAAATGAAAGCTACACTATTGCCCAAAGTTTCTTTGTACTCTAATTATAATTACAACTATCCACAGATTTCCTTTTATCCGTACTCAAATGACCTGTGGGGATTTGGTCAGACAGGAATTAAAGTACAGTATTCGATTGATAATTTGTACAAAAGTAAACATACCATTGCTCGTGCCCAGGTTCTCAGCAATCAGGCTAAGGAAAAAGCTGAAATAAAGAAGGACGAAATCTCCCTTCAGGTAAAAGAAGCTTATTTACAGCAACAACAGGCTTTGGAGAGCGAGGAAATGGCAGAACAAAATATCATTAAAACGACTGAAACTGTCCGTGTTATCAGAAGTAGTTACTTAAATCAGGAATCGCTACTGACCGATCTTTTGGAAGCAGAAAACGCTTTATTAGAAGCAAAATTTAATCTGACAACCGCACAGACAAACGTAAAAGTAACCCATATCAAACTATTGGCAATTATAGGAATTCTTTAATACAACTATTATGAACAAAAATAAAACAGATAAAATTATTGTAAGCCTAACCAAATGGTTTGGTATCGCATTATTCGTAGGGATCATTATTTGGGGAGCTACCTATTTCTTTAAAGGATATCGCTATGAACAAACTAATGATGCACAGGTAGATGCTTATCTCTCTCCGATAAACGCAAAAGTGGGTGGCTATATAAAAAAAATATATTACAAAGACAATCAGCTTGTTAAAAAAGGGGATACGCTTGTTGTCATTGAATTGGACGAGTATGGCCTGAAAAAAGAGGCTGCATCAGCAGAGCTTATGAGTTCATACGCCAAATTACCTATTTTGACCGCAAACGAAGAAACACAACTTAAAAGTATTGAGGTTATAAACGCACAATTGGCAGGAGCGAAAGCGAGATTGGACCAGCAGCAAAAAGAATTTGACCGCTATAAAAATCTACTGGCGGATGAATCTACCACCCAACAAAAATTCGACAAAATCAGTGCTTCTTTATCCATTGCACAGTCAGATTATGATCAGGCTAAAGCTTCTTTACAAGTAGCAGAATCCAAATTGAATGATTTTAAAGCTCAACAGCATGCGATACAGACAGAGATAAAAATCAAAGAAACACTTCTTCAAAGACAGGAATTGGAAATTGGATATACGGTTATCACTGCACCTTTTGATGGACAAATTGGTAAAAAGACCATTCAGGAAGGTCAACTGGTACAAGCTGGACAAACATTGGCATTTTTAGTGAACAAAGCGGAGCAAAAATGGGTGATTGCCAATTTTAAGGAAACACAGATTGGCAACTTCAAAATCGGGCAGGCAGTATCCATAGAAGCTGATGCTTTTCCGAATGAAAAATTCAATGGTACCATCGAATCACTTTCCCCAACTACAGGTTCACGTTATTCATTGTTACCTCCAGATAATGCTACAGGTAATTTTGTCAAAATCATCCAACGGATTCCTGTAAGAATTAAACTGACTGATACGCCTGAAAAATTAGGAAAACTCTCTGCCGGAATGAATGCTAATGTTTATGTTTTAAAAGATTAATAATGCAAGCACATAAAATACCTATTTTCAAATACTGGGTATCAGAATGGGTGGCGAGATCCGTCATATTTTCTATCCTGATGACCTGTCTGTTTAGCTTTTCTTTTTACAGCAGTCCTATTGCAACGATGGGATTTTACGGCATACAACCTACAGATGTGCAATATGGTATGGTAGTCATGTATGGTTCTACCGTTGCTTTCTTAGCATTGGATTTCCGTATAGTAAAATATTTTGCGCCAAGGAAATATTTACTGATTGCTATTTCTGTAAATGCAATATGCTCCGTTATTTGCTTTCATTTCAAAAACTGGACATTGTTTGTTATTTGCCAGTTTTTTCAAGGGATTACCTGTGCATTGATGTCAGGTATCGTCTTACAAATGATTTTTCCAAGATTACAGTCTGTACGTGCCCGTGTAATTGCTTTTAGTCTACTGTATGGCAGCATACAGATTGCCGTTCCTTCTTATTCTATTTTTACCAGCGTTGTTATTCATTTCTTTGATTTTAACTGGCTATTCTACGGATTTATTGTCATACTCATGATTCTAACAATTACTGTATTGCTAACAATGAACAGTAAAGCCAGGTTTACCAAAAAGATACCACTTTATCAGGTAGATTGGATGGGCTATCTGTTTTACGTATCTTTTATCTTAATCATGGGATACATTCTAGTGTACGGACGACAATTAGGATGGTTCGGTAGTTCATTAATTACTAGTCTTAGTGTAATCAATCTAATTATTCTTTCGCTTTTCATCATTAGAGAATTGAAGCTTAAACGACCTTTAATTAACTTACAGATTTTCAAGACAAAGAATTTTGTCATTGGCCTATTACTACTTTTTACATTTTATATTTTTAAAGGAAGTACAGGACTTGCTTATGGCTATCTTGAAGTAATTTTAGGAAATGACCCACTGAGCACCATTCCTATATGGACGGCTGTAATTTTTGGAACTACACTAAGTATGTTCATTACTTCCAGATTTATCTTGATGGGTTACAACTTGATAAGAATGATTATTATTGGCTTTGGAATAATGGCGATCTATTATGTTTATATGATACTATTTGTTTCTGTACAGGGCGAAACAATTGATTTCATTCTACCGATGTTTATTTATGGTGTGGCAACAGGAGTCTTATTTGTTCCGATTGTATCATTTACCGCTTCATCGGCGCCTCTCAAAATTGCGATCAATGCATCGCTTGTTGGTATATTGGCTAGGTTTATAGGGTTTACGGCTAGTCTGGCATTGAATAACGAACTTCAATTATTTGCAAAATCAGGAGTTCGAGAAAAGATCCGGGAATCACTCACGGAAACCAACCCTCAATTACCAACTGTCTTACTGGATATTCAAAATCAATACATGAATGCAGGTAGCGATATCTATACCTCAAAAGCAGTATCCACAGGCTATTTCAATCAAATGGTAGGACATCAGATATTGGCTCGTGCTACTAGAGATTATTATGATTTGATGCTAACGGCTGTGATTTTCGTCATCGTTATTTTACTATTATTACCTCACATTCAAAATGTTGTTTTGAGATTAAGAAAAGGTAATATGCCTTATTGAAAATCATATTTTGAATGTATTTAAAGTTTCTTATGGATGAATTTAAGATCAAGACAAGAATACGGGTAAAAAAAAAACTGAAAAACATGGAAGAAAACGACATCGTAACCCGTACAGCTTTTGCCACTGCTCAACCGGCCGTTGAATATAATTTAACTGCTAAAGGAAGGAAACTTGAGCCTATCTTTTTTCTACCTGCCCAAAAGTTCGTATTTTAAACAATAAATAACTTTAATTACATTTCTATCTATGAATTTTTTATATCCTTTTGTAGTTCTAATTTTATTAATAGTGGTTTTTCATGCTGTACTAATATATGGAAGACCACAATCGAAAAAATTTTGGAAGAGAATAGATTATTTTTGGGTCTCCTTAGGTTTCATTGGTATCATAGGTTCTATGACTTCTCTTAGAAAAGAATTTTCAACAGCCCGAACAAATTATTTTGAGCAACCACTAATATTTAGTTACGATGGTTTGACAGAAAGTGCAGGAAATCAATATAAATATTTTTCCGATACCATAAACGGTTTCAAATATTCAGAATTTAATGATCAAAAGCAAGCTAAAAGTTTTATAAAAGCCGGACAATTCTTTGAATGGTATTCAAAAGATATTTTAAGATACCGGGATACTATTTTGGTTGATAAATATCTTAATTATATTGATACTTTATCACTCTCCTATGATAAGTTCTTAAATTCTACAGATGATCGTTATGTACAACAGGTAAGAAAATCTACGGGTTTTTATTTGGATGAACTTAAAGGTTCAAAGAAAGAATACCTTGAGAATGATGATCTATTGCATAAAAGTAGTTTAGAATGGATATTACTATTTATCGCTCCTTATTTACTGGCTGGAGCAATTGATATTCGGCTAACAAAAGTTACCGCAGAAATTAAAGAATTAAAATAACCTTAAGAACTTTTAAAAAGCTTTAGCCAATGCAAAACCAATAACAATAGCTACAATAGCAGCGATAACTACTTTTGTATAATTATTTTTGCTTCGCTCTATTTCGGCACTTAATTTTAAATTTTCTTTTTGCAGAGATTCCATTCCTACTTTCAATGAAATTGTCTTTTCATTGATAGCAGACTGCATATTCCTCTCATGAAGGGTATGCATCTCCTTTTTGTAGCTTTCCAATTCTTCCTTTCGTTGCTTTTCCTGCTCGCTAAAGTTCTTCTGCGTGTCCTGAAGCTATTTGACTGAAGATTCCTGAAGTTTCTGGAATTCTTCGTTTCTTTTAGATAACTGTTCGGTTAAAGTTTTGACCTGCTCGGAAAACTGTTTGGACACATCTTTCTTAACCTCATCGATTAAAAGAGCTCTTGAATTGGATCATTCATGAGACAGTTTTTCTGCCATGGCATGCAATCCTGCTCCATAATCGTGGGGTAAATGAAAACGTTTGTCTGCAAGTTTGTCAAGCAAGGTTTCATCGACCGTATGTCCAATTGCAGTTATTCACAGTCTTCTCATACTTAAAGATGATAATTTGGTATATGAAAATTATTTTGACGGAACAGATGAAAAATTAGGTAAAAAACTGGGATATATAACGCATTCAAGAGATGATCTGCATGATTGCCGAAGCATCACTAAAAGCATAATCTCCGCTTGTATAGGTCTCGCATTACAGAAAGGATTAATTAAAAGTATTGACACTCCCATTTATAATTATTTCGCACAGAAATATGAAAATAAATTTGATAATAACAAGAAGAAAATAACAATCCGTCATCTATTGACGATGACCAGCGGATTGGAATGGAATGAAGATGTTTCTTATCGTGACCCACGAAATACAGAGTTAAGAATGGATGAAAGCTCCGATCCGATCGGCTTCATTCTAGGAAGACAAATGATAACAGAACCAGGTAAAGTTTGGAATTACAATGGAGGCAATACGCAATTATTAGCTGAAATAATAAAAATTGTAAGTGGTGTGCCAATAGATCAATTTGCTGAAAAAGAATTATTCAAACTTTTAGGCATAAATAAATTTACTTGGTCATCGCTAGGTGAAAATATGCCTGCCGCCGCATCAGGTCTCCGCTTGTCTTCCAGAGACCTGCTTAAATTTGCGATGCTGTATATGTCAGATACAAAAAATATTATCTTAAGCAAACAATGGATTGAACAATCCTTAAATCCATCAGTGAAAAGACCCTCTGGAAAAGACAAAAATGCAGGGTACGGTTTTCAATTTTGGACCTACACAGAATCTGTGGGCAATAAACAAGTAGATATTCAGGAAGCTAAGGGCAATGGAGGCCAAAGGATATTCTTTTGCAGTCCACTAAATCTACTGGTGGTAATAACAGCAGGTAATTATAATAATTGGGATATTGAAAATGACTCTAAAGAAGTATTAATCAAATATATTATACCTGCTTTAAATTCTGGTAGCCAAAAATAATCATTTCGCTAGTTTTTGGATTCAATACTTTCTGTGCAAGTACTGCTTATCTTAAATTATTCAGTAAGGTTTTGTGGCTGATAAGGATTTTTTGATATAAGTATCCGTCTTTTCTTCTAATTCAACGATGGTAAGCACTATTGAATAATTGTATATAAAATTTCAAGAAAAAATTTTCGCAAGCCAAAAGTACAGGATACTTTATTTTGTCGTTTGCAGTAATTTAGCTAAAAGCTAAAATTCTATTATACCTGATTAGATTTTAAGTTGGATTTACTGTCTATTCATTGAAAATAGTCTCTTATTTGAAAATCCATGTATTTAAACATTGTTAATTGCTAATCTTCCCGCATGATCTTCTATAATATTACAAAGAAAATGATCAGACAAAGCAGAACTTACAGTATCGTTGCTATTTTGATTTCAATTAATTTCACCGCACAACAGAATTTAAAATTAACCTATAATAAACCAACAGAAAACTGGAACGAAGCTTTGCCTATCGGAAATGGCAAACTCGGTGCAATGGTTCGTGGCGGCGCCATTCAGGAACATCTTCAACTGAATGAAGAAACCATTTGGGCAGGTGAACCGGGAAATAATGTTCCGAAAAATACTTTCGACAGCATCCAGAAAATCAGAAAACTGCTGAATGAAAACCAGTTTCCGGAAGCTCAGAATGTTTCCAACAGAACGTATCCAAGACAGGCTCCGAAAGATCTGAATTACGGAATGTCTTACCAAACGATGGGCGATTTATTTCTGGATTTTAAAGATCATGAAAGTTTTAAAAATTATAATCGAACTTTAGACATTGAAAAAGCAATCAGCACAGTTTCTTATGAAGTGAATGGAGTGACTTTCAAACGTGAAATTTTCTCCTCTTTTGCCGATAATGTGATTATGGTAAAATTATCTTCCAGCAAAAAAGGAAGTTTAAATTTTTCATTAAATGCTTCGACTCCACATAAAATCAATTCGATTTTTACAGAGAAAAATCAGTTGATGATTAACGGAAGGAGCAGTTCGATTGATAACAAAACTGGAAAAATAAATTTTAAAATCGTTGCTCTTCCAGTTTTAAAAGGAGGAAAATTAACCTCATCAAAAGATAAAATTGAAATTTCAGGAGCAGATGAAGTGGTCATTTATGTTTCTATCGCCACGAATTTTAAAAAATATAATGACCTTAGTGGAAATCCTGATGAGAGAGTTTCAGAGTATTTGAAGTCAGCTTTAAATAGAATCAAAGAGTTCGAAAATTCCAGCGACCCGGATTTGGTGGCTCTGTATTTCCAGTTCGGAAGATATCTTTTGATTTCCTCATCCCAACAGGGAACGCAACCCGCAAACCTTCAGGGAATCTGGAATTATCAACTAAATCCGGCTTGGGACAGCAAATACACGGTGAACATCAACACAGAAATGAATTACTGGCCGACAGAAAACACCAATCTTTCCGAAATGCACGAACCCTTGTTTGATATGATTCAGGATCTGGCGGTTACCGGACAAGAATCTGCCAAAGAAATGTACCACGCAAGAGGCTGGAATATGCACCACAACACCGACCTTTGGAGAATTACCGGCATTGTGGACGGCGGCTTCTACGGAATGTGGCCGATGGGCGGTGCGTGGCTGACCCAACACGTCTGGAATCACTATCTGTACACCGGAGATAAAGAATTTCTAAAGAAAAACTACGAAGCTTTGAAAGGATGCGCCTTATTTTATTTGGATGTACTCCAACAAGACCCTTCGAAAAAATATCTCGTTGTATCGCCATCAATGTCTCCCGAAAATAAGTACTTTAAAAATGTAAGCATCACTGCAGGAACGACGATGGACAACCAGTTGGTTTTTGATGTGTTTAATAATTTCATCAATGCTTCCAAAGCCTTAAATCTGGACAAAGGTCTTTCGGATAAGATAAAATCGGCGTTAAACAAACTTCCGCCAATGCAAATCGGGCAACACTCCCAGTTGCAGGAATGGCTCACCGATATGGACAGAACGGATGATAAGCACAGGCATATTTCTCATCTGTACGGTTTGTTTCCATCAGGTCAGATTTCGCCGTTCAGAAACGCGAATTTAGCGAAAGCAGCAAAGAATTCTATGATTTACTGTGGTGATAAATCCACAGGTTGGTCGATGGGTTGAAAGGTAAACTGGTGGACAAGATTATTGGATGGAAACCGTGCTTTTAAATTGATTTCAGACCAGTTGACGCCAACGCCGATGGAAACCAAAGGACAATCCGGGGGAACTTATCCTAATCTTTTGGATGCGCACCCGCCGTTTCAGATTGATGGCAATTTTGGCTGTACGTCAGGGATTGCTGAGATGCTTTTACAAAGTTATGACGGCTATATCTATCTTTTGCCTGCCCTTCCCGATGCATTACCAAACGGCTCTGTAAAAAAGGATTGAAAGCAAGAGGTGGCTTTGAAATCGATATGGACTGGAAAAATTCCAAGCTGACAAAACTGACCATCAAATCTACTTTAGGTGGGAACGCAAGACTCAAATTAGATTCTACAGTTTCTTTAAAAGCTTCAGGTTCAACTAAGACTCAATTAAACCCTGCACAAGGCGAAAATATGAATGAATATTATCAGGTTAACGCCATCAAAGCACCTCTGATTTCTGACAAAGCTGATCTGACTGAAAGCACCGTGCCGGCAACAAATGATTTTGACTTACTGACAGAGAAAGGAAAAACTTATATTTATGAAGTGAAATAATTTTTACAGTGCCATTGGGGAAAAGGACACAACACTTTGTTGGAACTTTTGGTTGGGTTGTGTCTCGGTGTTTGGTGCTTTCATTAAATTCCATACTGAATCCTATGTCTTCCAACTTTTCATTTCTAATCAATGGATATTTGCCAGTCGAATCTTTTTAACCCTTAATATAATTTCAACAATGCATATCTTTATTAAATCAGAAAGAGATCCTAACGGATCTCTTTCTGATTTAATAATCTTATTTTACAAGTAAGATCAGGTCGCGAATGTCGTCTGAAAATTCTTTACTTGTTTTACCTATGTACAACATATGGCCTGATTTGTAATTTTTAAATATTACCCTGTTTTGATCAACTGATGAATTTTGTAATACATTAAAAGCTGCGGAAGGAGTGGTAATCAAATCATAATACCCAGATGCAACAAGCAGTTTAAGGTATTTATTTGTTGCCATCACATCACTCAGATCATCTACAAACCTATGTTTATCAGATACATTGCTCCTATTGTAGTCCCAATTAAAGTTAAGGTTTTTCCAGCTTATGATCTTGTATGGATCACTAATATCAATTGAAAGGTCATTCTGGAGATATTTATTAAAACTTCCGACAAAGACCGGGGTATATTGAGCCATAGCTGCATCATTTGCGACAGGATCATTGATGGTCTTAACTGTATTGGTCCAAGTGTATCTGCTGTCATACAGTCCTATCTGAGTGCCGGATATCAAGTTCGTTGCAAATTTTTCTTTTGATATGTACAGTTCATCTTTGAAAAGTCCTTTTTCCAAACCTGTAAAATAAGCTAACTTTTCAATGATCTCTTTTCTCTTTTCTGCTGAAATCTCTTTCTTGTTTAAAATGGTCATCAACACTTTGCGGTACTCATTGTCAGCAAAGCTCTTGGCTTCCTTGTAAAACACATCTAAAGCTAAATGTTGACCTGCCTTTTGATGATACCAAGCCGTCGATGCTAAACTTGGAAGTTCATCAGCTAGAGTACTTATTCTGGAGTCTGTATTCTGCACTGGTTTGACATATACTAAATTGTTGCCTAACATGATGATCCCATTGATTGTTATTCCTCTTAGTTTTCCTGGATACAAAGGACCTCCTGTTAGGTTTTTTGCTATCAGTGACACCCTGCCGCTTCCATAACTTTCACCTATCAAATATTTTGGTGAATCCCAGTGTTTATGCTTTATTAACCAACGCTCTATAAATTGAGAAAGGCTTTCCGCATCTTGCTCTACACCATAAATGGCCATATCCTAAGATTCTACTATAGCCAGTGCCTATGGGATCTACAAAAACAAGAATACAAAGGTGACAGGCCGTTTTTCATCTGCATCTCTTTTCAAATAGGAAAAGCTGTAAATGGTACCAATAAGTTGATTTTCATCATTTTTTAGAAGGATGTCCTCTGATTTGACGAAGTAATCAAAGCTGTCAACTTTCACCGTTTTTAGACTTCTATTAAATGTAGAACTACGTTTGTAGAAGGCCTGCTGCTGTGCAATGTTCTCTGATTCACTTTGAGCAGGGATAATTCCGTACATAAAGGTGAGTAAAAAGACTTTAGTCCTATTAAACAGATTTGTCAGAACTCTACCTTTAAGGTCCTGTATATGATTATCTACTTCTTAAGCCTTCTACCTATCAGATATTTGTATATAATCAGTGACCTGGGGTACTTTATTATCTACTATATGATCAGATACAGGAGAGATATCGTTATACAAAATATAGCCCGGTCGTTTCCTGATCTTCGCTACAATTAGATCCAAAGCATATCTAAGAAGTTTTATGGACACTTTACAGGACATTTTATTGAACTTATAAAAACTATCTGCTCCTGTAGATGTTTTAGATAAAAAATTGTATTCGAAAACTTAGAGATAATAGAAGAACACCTCAACTCCGGAAATAATGTGATTGCCTGCATGGGACATTGTGGTAACTGGGAAATGATGAATCTTATGGCTCGTAAAGTAAAGTACGATCTTTATGCGGTGTACAAGCCGCTCAATTCTAAGGTGATCAACCGATTGATGATTGCGCTGCGTTCACGCTTTGGAATGAAATTAGTATCAGACAGATCAGTAGTCAGACATTTTTTGTCACACCGTTCCACCTCCGCGATCTATCTATTTCTTACAGATCAATGTCCACAGATAACAGATGACAAATATAAATTTAAGTTTTTAAACCAGGATACCTATATCTTCTCAGGTATGGAAAAATTGGCCAGAGCAAATAATGCAGCAGTGGTCTACTTAAATGTTAAGCAATCATCCAAAGGATATTACAGGGTGAAATTCATTCCTATATGCTCAGGTTCAGTAATTTTTTTTTAACGAGGGGGGAAATAACAAGAAAATATGTAGAGTTGCTTTCCCATAATATCATTGATGAACCACATCTTTGGCTATGGACCCATAAGCGTTGGAAACGTTGATGCTTGAACAGAAATCTTTATCTCTTGTCTAATATCACTTAATCGTTGATAATATACTCCTTGGAAATATCGACCGTCTGGTTGCGAATTGTTATTTAATGGGTGCATTAGCATGCATCTGTAAATTATAATTTAGAAATCTGCAGTTTTAGAATATCCCTTAACGATGCTCTCGAAAAATAGCTCATATATGGGCTCCATGGGAAAATCTTTTCGCTTAATGAATTGTGTATGACAATTCAAAAACCTTTTTATCGGGCTGATCATATTCAAAGATCTGTATGAGTAATTTGTTTTGATCAGCTCCGTCGGCAGAAGTGTAATTCCAACACCGGCCTCCACGGAGTTTATAATTCCTTCCAGAGTATCTATCTCAATGATTTTATAAGAATCTATTTTTTTTTGCTCCAGAATTGAGACAAGAATCTCCCTGTACGAACACCCCTTGCTAAAAACGATCAACTTAACAGGTAGTTTGCCAAATATTGACTTTCCATCTAGGTTGGACGTCACAATGCTGAGCTCTTCCATAAAGACATTCTGAATTTCCAGATCTCTATGATCGACGTTTCCAGAAACAAAGGCACCATCCAGCTTATAGTTGAGTACATCTTATCAGATCTTCTGATGTACCCGTCTTTAGCCTAAAAGATACTTCAGGGTAGTCATCGGAAAAATTCTGTAAAATCCCCGGTGTACGAAATGCGGCTGTAGTTTGTAGACATCCTATCTTTATAGTGCCGTGTAGTGGAGAAGATAATTGGGTGATAGAATTTTTAGCCCTGTTGATGACCAATTGAATCTCTTTTGCACTTCTTAACACCTCCATACCTTCGTCGGTCAGCTCAATTTTGCGAGTCGATCTGATGAGCAACTTTGTTTTAAAAAACTCTTCCAGATATTTGATACGAGCAGAAACATTAGACTGAACAGTATTATTGATAGCAGCAGCTTTTGTAAAGCTACCATACTCAGCAACGGCTTCGAATAATTTAAGATCATTGATATTCATTGGATATATTTAGCATTAATAATGAAATACCTATCATTATTAATCGTTTGCAACAATGCAAATTTATAAAGAAATTTGTATACACGATTCACTAACAAATTATTATATAAGAAAAAATGAATTGGCAAAATAAAGTTACAGAGATTCTAAAAACACAATATCCGATCATTCAAGCACCAATGTTTGGAGTCTCCACACCGGAAATGGTTGTCTCTGCCTCAGAGGTGGGATGTCTCGGGTCTTTACCGATGGCGGATCTACGAGCGGACAAATGCATTGAACTAATAGAGTTAGTCAAAACACGTACTGACAAACCATTTGCAGCTAATATTTTTGTATATGATCTACCGGTGATCGATCAGAAATTAAAGGATAATTATAAACGGGTAAAATCCTTTATAGAAACTTTAGCTCAACAGCACCAGCTGGATGTAGTACTTCCCGAAATCGATGATCTGAAATTCTCAGGATATAGGGATTTGATCGATGTCATTATTTCAGCAGATTGTAAAATACTGAGTTTTACATTCGGAATACCCGATAAGGTTAGCCTCCAAAAACTTAAGGAAAATAAAGTAATACTTATAGGTACCTGCTCAACAGTGCAAGAAGCTGTAAAACTTGAAAAATATGGTATAGATATCATCTGTGTTCAAGGATCAGAAGCCGGAGGGCACAGAGGTAACTTCTTAGCCGAAAAACCGATTGGTGATCCGGGAATTGCGCTTTTACAGAAGGTTTCAGCAGTTGTTTCAATACCTCTGATCTACGCTGGTGGTGTTTATACAGGTCATCAAATCATAAACTCCCAAAGCAATGGTGCTCAAGGCTATCAGGTCGGAAGTTTACTATTAGGGACACCAGAAAGTGCTTTAACCAAGGTAGAAAAAAGCAGGCTCAAAGCTATTGGTGATAACGATATTGTTCTTACTAAGAGTTTTTCAGGTAGATATGCAAGCGGAATTAAAAATGTTTTTACACAAGCCATTGATGATACGGTAAACATCCTCCCCTTTCCCTTTCAGAATAAATTGACCGCGGAATTAAGGAGAATATCAAAAATCAATCATAATACAGACTTTGTCAATATTTGGGCAGGCAAGAACTTCAGGAATTCTAGTGAATCATCTACTGCTGTTCTTTTGAGGCGTTTGATTGAAGAAACGGAAGAATATAGTAATAATTAAAATAAAGAATAATAGAAACTTTTGAAGCTCCAGAACTGGATCGGTACCAGATTATTCACGAGCATAAAAAGCACTTATAAAAGCCTTAGACACAGGACTTGGTTACCAACGTTCTGATAAAATAGTAATTCTTCAGATTACCCATCAGGGTCGTAATCGAGAACAAAAGGAGAAAATGTATGCCGTAATGAGCCAAAAACTTGAGGAGATTGGTATCTCTCCCACGGATCTTATTATTTCACTGAGTGAAAATACAAAGGAAGACTGGTCGTTTGGTTTGGGACGCGCGCAGTTTCTAACAGGTGAGCTGTGAAAAAGCCTTTATAATATAATCATTAAGTTGATTAGATCTAATAGATACTGGTCTGTCACATCAACGACATTCCATTTAATTGGAGATTTTGAAGGTCAGATGACTGGAACTGGTAAATTTTAAAAGTTTTACCAATGAATTGAAAAACTGTTGTATGAAAAATGAAATTGCCTATTTAATTCTAGCTTTATTCACAGGTACTCTTATTCCTGTGCAGGCGGCTGCAAATTCCGCATTCACTAAGAGTGTCGGTCATCCTTTTATAAACGCACTGATGATATTTACAGTGGGTTTTGCCGGCATGCTGATCTTTTTTTTACTAAGCAGAACAGCGTTCCCTTCATCTCAACAGTTACTGTCTGCCATCCTAGCGGGTATTCAGGTGGATCATTATAGCTTTTTATGTCATAATGATAACGATCTTAACACAGAAATTGGGTGTAGGAACTTCAATAGGCCTTATTGTAACAGGTCAGATATTATGTGCAGTGCTAACTGATCATTATGGATTGTTTAATGCAAAGGTAAAACTATCCAACCACAACGCCTAGTAGGACTGTTTTTTATGATGACAGGTGTATTTCTAATAATGAGAAAATAAATATTAAATTTAAATGAAGAAAATTGTTCTTTGCTTTTTTTTACTCACTTTGGTATTAAGCAATGTAAAAGCACAGCAATCTATGAAAGCTAAAATTGAAAAAAAATTAAGTCTGCTGAAGTTTTGTATCACACTGTTGAAATTGATGGACAGACAGTCTTTTACCGTGCAGCCGGTGATCCTAAAAATCCGACCCTGCTACTATTACACGGTTTTCCGTCTTCCTCTCGTATGTGGCAGCCTATGCTTGAAGGGCTGTCAGATAATTACTATGTTGTAGCACCAGACTACATTGGTTTTGGACATAGCAGTCAACCACCCGCAAATGATTTCAATTATACGTTCGATAATTTAGCATCATATGTAAATGATTTTATTGTAGCTCTTTCAATAGATAAATTCATATTGGTTCAGCAGGATTATGGAGGTCCGATAGGAATGCGAATTGCGGAGAAAAATCCTGATAAGATACAAGCCATTATCGTACAAAATGCGGTTTCTCACATTGAGGGACTCTCTCCTTTATGGGAAACAAGGAAGGCTTTTTGGAATGATAAGGAAAAGTACTATGATGCTGTAAAGAAAAACTTTATCAGTTTCGAAGCCACCAAACAAAGGCACATTGGAAATACACCAACACCCGAAAAAATAGACCCGGATTCATATACGGATGAATATCTGTTTCTTAATAAACCAGGAATGGCAGATATTCAGCTGAACCTTTTTCACGATTATCAAAGAATGTGAAATTGTATCCCGAATGGCAAAAATGGCTGAAAAAGAATCAGCCAAAGATGCTTGTGATCTGGGGAAAATATGATCCCTCATTTACTGTTGCTGGAGCATGGAAGTATAAAGAAGATGTTCCGTCTGCAGAAGTGCACATCGTTGACGGTGGTCACTTTATTTTGGATGAAACAAAAAACAAAGTTATCAGCTTAATGAGAAGTTTCCTAGCACGGATTAATAATGAAGATTAATCCATCTTCATTTGCAGCCCACTGTCAATAGCTATTACTAAAGGACCAATTATTAGTAATACATTTCTTTATATAGTATTAATAATCTACGAAGTTAATTAAAAACTCCACAATTATACCATTAACCAAATCTCTAAAATATCCTAAAAAATTAAATTAGAGTTTAACGATAAATTTTTATTATCTATTAAGCTGAAGATACTCAACTACTTTTCCATCATTTTGTTCAACAATGAAACGGATACCAGTACTGACTCTATTGACAGGTATAATGATCTTTTTTGACTCTTTTTCAAGTATTCTCCAGTATGCATCGAGATCATCCACAACAAAAATTGCATCTACCAAACTGGGTATCTCCAAAGCTTCTGGACCATCAACTGCTCCCAAAATAACAAAACGATCAACCATTTTTAATTGGTACCCATCATGCGAAGCGGAAACGCTGACCTCTTTACCTGTAATTTTTTTATAAAAATCTACTGTGCCCTCAAAGTTATCTGTAACTATTGGCATTGCTAGTGTTATTATTTCCATTTTCTATTTATTTAACTTTGTTACAAATGTATATCGGAGACATCTCATTTACAATAACTCATTTTTTTATTAGTTACTTATGAAAAATTATACAAAAGAAAGCTCTACAAATCAAGAAAATAAAAAAAATCTAACAGCCAGCTGTAGTGTGAATGATACTTTCAGTTTTCTCGGAAGACGATGGCTCATGGCAATACTATACGAAGTCTCATTGGGTCATAACCAGTTTTCAGCTCTTTTAAAAAAAGTTCCTGGCGTATCTGAACATATGCTGGCATCAAGAATTGATGACCTTGTTAAAAAAGACCTAATTATCAAAAGACCTATTGAAAACACTATACCAGTACAAATTGTTTATTCTGTCACAAAAAAAGGGGCTGAACTTCTATCCATAGCAGAAGTATTAAATACCTGGACTCGAAATTGGGAGAATTAAAATAAAGACTATCGGACACAAAGATGATTTTGTAAAAGCATTTCGTGAATCTGATGGTGTTTTCATAGTAACACCCAATATTACTCCTCCTGCCAATCACGAGTTTGAATTAGGAAAAGAATTGGCAGATGCTGCTGTTGAAGCGGGTGTTAAACATATAATTTTCAGTAGTCTGGAGAATGTGGAGGAAATCACAGAAGGAAGATTATGCGCACCACACTTTACCAATAAAGCCAAAGTGGAAACATATATTCGAACACTGCCGATTAAAAGTTCATTCATACTTATGTCTTTCTTCTTTACCAACCTGTTAGAATTTTATATTCCAATGATAAAAGAAAATACACTGTTTTTCCGATTTACTTGCCGAAGGATTTTCGTGCACCTTTCGTTGATCCTTTAACAGCGACCGGACCAGCTGTTTTAGAAATTTTTTCAAATCCTGAAAAATATATAGGACAATCATTACCTGTAATCGGAGAAATTATTTCCCCTCAGGAAATAGTTGAGACATTTGTAAAAATCACAGGAAAAAAAGCAATATACAGCTCAACCTATAATCATCAAGAAATGATTGATCATTTTCCGGAATTGAGTTCTAATGAAATTCTGGACATGGCAAAATATGCGGTGGAATATGGTTATTTCAGTAAAGACCATGATTGGGAATGGAGTCGAAAAATAGATCCAAATGCTTTAACTTGGGAACAGTTTCTTCTTAATACTTCTTGGAAAGGCGAAAAGATTTTATTCTAGATCTCCGCTTTTCCACTACATTTCATTAAAAGTCCAATTACAACAGAATTTTCTTAAAGTAACAAATAGCTGTCAACAATAGATCTGTTATTAAGCTTCCTGCAGTAATTTTGGAATGACTCACAATTTTGTTAGTTATTGTAAACTTTTAAATGTCTTCAGAATTTTGTGCAAACCTAAAAAGTATGGACAAAAAAAATTAATACTGCTGATATTATTGAATTTTATGACTTCATTATGTGCACAACAGAAATGGACTTTAGAATCAAAGTTTTTATCCGAACCTGACACTATTTTGATTTTCAAACCAAAAACATATACCGAAAATAAATTATATCCTTTGGTATATTTGCTTCATGGCTATAGTGAAAATTATAAGCAATGGTCTCAGACAACGGATTTACAAAAGTTGTCGGACCAATATGATTTTATAATTATTACACCTGATGGATTTACTTCGTATTACTTGAACAGCCCATTTGATAAAGCCTCTCATTATGAAGACTTTTTCTTTAAAGAGCTTGTTACAAAAGTTCATAAGTCTTTTAAAATAGACAATCGTAATATTTTTATAAGCGGTCTAAGTATGGGTGGATATGGAGCCTTGCGCTACTTAATTATGCATCCGGATTATTTTAATACCGGAGGTTCAACAAGTGGTGCATTAGAAATCGATTTTATTTCTTTTCAGAGAACCAGCCAGCAATTTTGGAAATCGAACAGAATGTCGGATGATTTAATTAAAAATATTGGAGATCCCAATAGACTGGATTGGAGTAGATACAGTATTTCAACATTACTGAAACAAAATAAAAACTTCAAAAAACCATTTATTTTTGATTGTGGCACTGAAGATATACTGTATAAAAATTCTGACAATTAAAAAAAACTGACAGATGAACTAAAAATTCCGACTACTTTTATTAGCCAGTAAATCTATCGAACATCATTTCATATATTTCCAACAACACCTGCAAAAGCAATAGAATACTTAAATCAGTATTCTATTGTTTAAAATAGTTTAGAAGCTATTTGGCAACTCTAAACTTGGGCAGGCTCCAATTGAAATAAACAGCTAAACATCTGTTAAGTACAATTAAACTTCCTGAAAGAACAAGATTCCAGTCATGGTCTATTCCGAAATTATTTAATACTAAGTACAACAGGGCTCCAAAAAAACATGCTGTTGCATATATTTCTTTATGAAATATAATAGGAATCTCATTGGTCATCATATCTCTTATAACTCTCATTAATAATAGATTCTTCATTTTTATAATTGATTTGATTGAGATTTAAATTTTAATTCTAAACACCTTAAAAGGCTTTTTAAACTTCTCTTTTCCGTCGTGAAACCAAGGCATCAGCTGAATCTGAGAATTGGAAATGTATAAATATCCATCATCTGAAATACTGTAACTGTCAGGCCAGATCAGTTTTTCATCGTCTTTTACAATCGTCTGCATTTTCAGATCCAGAGTGATTTTTACAATTGAATTTTTCTCCAAATCTCCCAAATACAGGTTTCCTTTTTTATCGAAAATCATCCCATCTGTTGTGATGAATTTGCCCAAGTCTTCTACACTTTTGTTTAAAACAGCTTCATCAGTTTTAAAATCTCTCAACAAATTTGTTTTAATTCTATACAAACGATTATCTGTAAGCGGTTTGTAGTATAGATATTGATTATCGGGAGTCAGCGCAATACCATCTGAATTTACTTTCAGCAAAGAGCCGTCACCTTTTTTAAGTTCAGTTCCCAATGGAGAAAAATGATAATTCGGATCAGATTTAACAGAAGGAGAATTGGCTAAAACCAATCTTGATTCGCCGGTATTAATATTCAAAACTACGATTCCACCTGTATTTGAATTGCTTAAATAGGCAAAACCGTTTTCATTATCTATGCGGATATCATTGATATAAACATCTTCGTTTACCACATTTTCAGGAAATCTGTAGATTTTCTCAATTTTGTTGTTGGCTAAATTGATTTTAACTACTTTACTGCTGTGTTGATAGACTTTTCCAAGTCCGATTCCTGCTGCATCTACTACCCAAAGAAATCCTTTGTCATCGGTAACTACAGACTGTACGGTCACAAATTTGTTTTGTCCATCTTCGCCTTTTTTGAAACTATTCCATTCTGCATCAGGATAAGGAATCGGTTTCCCATCTTTCACCTCAACCACGGAATAAGAATGGGTGTCCAGCCAATAAGGATAATTCACAAAGACCCTGTTATCTTTTGCCACGGCAACACCCGTTAACTGATACTTGCTGTCAGAGAAAACCTCTTCTAACTGTGCATTTTTTTCGGTAGAAACTTCGCTATTAGCCACTTGTTTCGGCTGTTTGCAAGACTCTTTACAAGAGGCTAATGACACCAATGCCATTGCCAATACTGCAATATTTTTTAAGTTCATTTTGATAATTTTAAATGATAGATTTTACAAAGTCACCACGATTTTACCAACTGTTCTGCCCGTTTCCTGTTCCAGATGTGCTTCTCTCATTTGCTCGAAAGGAAATATTTTTGAAACGTGAGGTTTTACAGCACCGCTTTCCAACAAAGAAGCAATCTGTTTCATATCTTCACCATTGGATTGCACGAGAATGAAATAGCCTTTTACGCCTTTAGATTCTGCTTTTGAAGTCACCTGTTCATTCAAACCTGTCGGAATACTGATGATGGAACCCCCTTCTTTGGTCACTTCAAGGGAATGGTCGATATTGTCTCCTCCAATCGTGTCCAACACAAAATCAAAAGTTCTGCCTGCTGATTTCCAGTCGAAACCGTGATAATCGATATGTGAATCTGCGCCTAAACTCAGGACAAAATCTTTATTTTTTGCGGAAGAAGTTCCCGTCACTTTTGCGCCCAAATGTTTGGCAATCTGCACCGCGATATGCCCAACTCCACCCGAAGCTGCGTGAACCAAAACGTTTTGCCCTTCCTGAATATTCGCATTGTGAACCAAAGCCTGGTATGCTGTAAGCGCAACCAAAGTGGAAGCTGCAGCATCTTCAAAAGAGATATTTTTAGGTTTTAAAGCCAATTGATTGGCCGGAGCAGCGACAAATTCTGCGTATGCTTTTCCGTGTCCGGGGAAATTGACCATTCCGAAAACCTCATCGCCCACTTTAAAGTCTGGGCTCTTAGTTTCTTCGACTATTCCGGAAATATCCCAACCCAAAATCAAGGGATTTTCTGTTTTGATTCTTCCGTAAACGCCTTTTCCGGCACGGCTTTTCACATCTACCGGATTGATGCTGATGGCTTTTACTTTTACTAAAACTTCGCCTCCGTTAATGGTTGGTTTTGCTAATTCTACGTATTCCAAATTATCTACGTTTCCGGCTTCTTTTAATACAATTGCTTTCATAATGTTGGTATTTTTTAATGTTTTTTATTTTTGTTTTTTAATCTAAATCTTGAAATAATTTTAATTTCGTAGTGGTTTTGCATTGATTTTCAGCTTGTAAATCACAACTGGAAATTTCACTTTACTTTTTCCGTTTTGAAATGCTGCCAAACGGTTCAGTTGACCTGTCGGAATCCACAGATATCCCTCGTCATCAATCCATAAAGCGTCTGCCCAAAGCAATCTTTTATCTTTAATGACCAGGCTTTCTTTTCCGTCCCGTGATATTTTGACGATTTCACTTGTATTGACGTCGCTTACATAAATATTTCCGTCTGCATCGATGGCTGTTCCTCCTGTTGATGGGGTTTTATAGAATAATTCAACTTTGGATGCCAAATCTTTTTCGGGTAGGTTTTCATCATTTAGATATTGAGTTTCAACTCTCCAAAGCGGGCCGCTTGCAGGTTGGAAATACAGCCATTTTCCATCGGGAGAAACTTCCAGTTGGTCTGCGTGGATTCTCACTTCATTTCCCTTTTCATCTTTCATTATTTTTCCTTCCGCTTTTATGGGTAAATTATCAGTGGTTGAAGGTTGATTTTCCAAAACTCTCCTACCTTTTCCTGTCGTTTTATCCAAAATAATTAATGCCGGTTCGCCAGCATCTGTCAGATAAATCGTATTTCCCGAAATTCTGAGATCATCAATAAAAGTCGAAGGTTTTGCGATTCCGGAAAGTGGAATAATCTGCTGAACGGTATTGTTTTTAGTATCGATAGAAACCAGTTTCAAAGCATTTCTTGATAATGGATTTTGTCCCATCGAAGGCGTTCCCGTATCGACAATCCAAAGTAAACCGTCGGGTCCGATTCTCAGTGAATTGGTTCTCACAAATTTCTCATTCACATCTGCTCCCGATTTCCAATTGTTCCAATCTTCATTTGGATAGGGAATGATTTTTCCGTTTTTCAGAACTTCTCCGATTCTCATTCCTTTATCGCCTTCAATTCTTGGAAAATTAACGAAGATTCTTCCGTCCGAGCTTGTCGTAACGCCATTCCAAACTACATCTGATGTTGCTACTTTTTCTAATTGTGCATTTGCTAATCCGAAGAAAAGAAATAAGGAAATAAGGTTGAATTTAGTTTTCATTTTAAATTGATTTTCGATGATTTTGATAAGTCAAAGGTAGAAGCATTCCGGCTGAATAAATAGTCCATTTCGGGGGAAGAATAGCACAGATTTACAGTACAGAAATAAAAAAAAAGACTGTTCCATTTTCTGAAACAGTCTTTTCTAAAATATGATGATTTGAAATTTAATTCATCTGCGACTTCCTGAATTCCAAAGGTTTCATTCCCGTCTGTTTTTTGAATAATCTTGTGAAATAAGACGCATTTTCAAAGCCTAATTCATAAGCGATTTCAGCAACTCCTTTTTCTCCCAACCTCAACAGATTTTTTGCTTCGGAAATCATAAAAATATGAATCAGTTCCATTGCGGTTTTTCCTGTTTCCTGCTTTAATAAATCACTCAGATATCTTGGCGAAACAAAAAGTTGGTCGGCCAAAAATGCAACATTTGGAAGTCCGTTTTTCTCCAACAAACCGTCGCTGATGTATTTTCTCAGTGCGTCATTGAATTTTGAAGCCGTCTTTCCGGTCACCTGCGCTCTGTCGATAAACTGTCGTTTGTAATATCGTTGTGCGTATTTTAAAATCGATGAAATATGACTTAAAATAATATCACGACTGTATTCATCAGGATTATTAAAATATTCACTCTGAATTTTCGAATGAAGCTCCAAAATAATCTGTTCTTCTTTTGGCGAAAGATGCAAAGCTTCCGTCACTTCATAATCGAAGAAACTGTATTTTTCAATTTCCTTAAAAAGCTCGTGGCCGTTCAGATAATCTTCGTGAATCAACAGCATATAGCCTTTTTCTTCAAACTCAAGATTTTTCATCTCGATAATCTGTCTTGGTTTTGCAAAAAACAGACAGCCATTGTCGTGGTCATACGGTGTGCGGCCGTACATAAAAATCCCTGATTTTATTTTCTTGAAAGCAATCACATAACAATCTGTGGTAAACTCTCTGTTCCCCAATTTGCACTCCGACTGACAGCCGATCATACTGAAAAGCGGATGTTCCGGAGCGTCCCAATGATTACCCAAATGTAATTCGGTAAGGGTTTTGTAATGTTGCATCGGTTTAATTTTATCTAAGTTAAATTAATTTTACCGAAACTAAAAACAGAAATTATACTATCCTAAAAAAAGGTTGATGTATCCTGCCGTAAGCTCCGGATATTGATGTTGAGGACCGTGTCCCGCATCATTCAAAATAATATGCTGCATTGTAGGTGCATTTCTCAACAGCGGAAAACCAGTTTTCTGTCGCAAAGCTGATGTCGTGGTCCCCGGAAATAACCAAAACGGGAGATTTCAGGGTTTTATAGCCTTCTCTGAAGTTCAGTTTATCTTCTTTCATTGTTCCCGAACCCGCAATATATCTTTGGAAAACCTCCATTGTAGAAGGAATTATCGAACGTTCTAATCTCTGCGCTATTCTGTTGTGAGATTCTTGGGCTGCCTGTCTGCTTTTTTCGGAAGCCGGCTCAAAGAACAGATAATATTCATCTTCCAGATCGTTAATTGGTTTTAAAGCGTGGTCAAAAAACACCTGCTCAATTGGAATTACATTTTCTCCCGGAGGATTGGTTCCGATTAAAACAGTTTTTAATACTCTTTCCTGATTCTGAAAAGTAACAGCCTGCGCCACCAATCCGCCATAAGACCAACCCAACACATTAAACTTATCGATTCCCAAATGGTCTGCCAAAGCCGGAACCGTATTTGCAACTTCTACAATATCCAAAGGCAACTCACCTTCTGAACTTCCGATTCCCGGATAATCAAAAAGAATGACTGTATTTTTTTCTGCCAAAGAATCTAAAAACAAGGGGTCCCAAGTATCCATAATTCCTCTGAATCTGTTGACAAAGAACAACGGAGCGCCGGTTCCGAATTGTCTGTAAGCAATTTTGTTATTGTTGATTTCTGTAAATTATGTTTCTGCGTTTAAAGCTGTCGTTTTCATAAGTATTGAGATTTTGTTTGTTATTTAATGATTCAAAGTTGAGAATATTGGGTTGAAATTAATTTCACAAATCAGCGGAACATTAGCACGAAAAAACGTTATTATTTATCCCGCCGATTTGGATTTAAATTTAATTAATGACCGTGAGCGGCGATACTCACTTCTTTCCAGTTTTGGATTTCGTCTAATCTTTTTGTGTAAACCTCATTCACAACGTGATAAGCAATTTTACCAAACAATAATCTTTGCGGAGGATTTTGGTTGTCGATAAGGTTTAAAACAGGTTCCACTGTCGCTTCCGGTTTTCCCCAGGTATCCGGATTTTCTCCACTTTCTGCAAAAGCCGCCCGCACCGGATTATAATCTGCAATATCCGAAGAAGTCTGAACTGCAGAAGCTCCCGCCCAATCTGTTGCGAATCCGTTAGGTTCAATTAAAGTGGTTTTGATTCCCAAATGTGCGGTTTCAGAACCGATGGTTTCAATTAATCCTTCTACTGCAAATTTTGAGGCGTTATACAATCCTAAAAGTGGCAAAGTCGTTAATCCCAAAAAGCTGGAAATCTGAATAATATGCCCGCTTTTCTGTTTTCTCATCACCGGTAAAACGGCCTGTGCTACCCAAAGCGAACCGAAAAAGTTGGTTTCCATCTGTTCTCTCGCCTGTTGTTCCGTAGTTTCTTCCGTCGTTCCGAATAAACCAAAGCCTGCATTATTAATCAAAACATCAATTCTTCCGAAGTGTTTTTCTACTTGTTCCGTTACTTCAAAAACTTCTGAACGGCTATTGACATCAAGCTTCAAAGGAAGAATATGGTCTCCGTATTTATCTTTCAAATCCTGTAATGCAGAAACGTTTCTTGCTGTTGCCGCTACTTTGTCTCCTCTTTCCAAAAGTGCTTCAGCCCATAATTTTCCGAATCCTTTTGATGCTCCTGTGATAAAAACTATTTTACTCATTGTTTTAATTTTTTATTGTTATTGAATGAAGCAAAGTTATCATCAAACCCATCCGAATAGGTAGCCCATTTTAGCTGAAAAATAGCACAGAAATACGGTTTGGAAAAAATTTCTCAATAAAAAAAGCCTTCCGAAAATACATCCGGAAGGCTTTCACTTAAAACTAAATACTTATTATTAAAACACTTCTTAAATAGCCTGTGCCAAAGGAAAATCAATAGGAATCTGAGTGTTGGCAAATACATAGTTGGTAAAGCTTCTCAGCGCCACCAAAGCCGTCAGTTCAATCAAAGCTTTTTCGTCGTATCCGGCGTTGAAGAAATTTTCTAAAGCTCCGTTTCCTGCATTGCCTTTATTGTTCGCAATAGACTGAGCCAACTTAATCGCAGCGTCTAATTTTGCCTCTGAAAAACTTCCTTTTCTGATTTCCAGCGTATCTTCTTCTGTGAAACCTCTCATTTTTGCCAATGTCGTGTGTGCTGCCAAACAGTAATCACATTCGTTGACTTGAGAAACAATTAGATTGATAGCTTCTCTTTCTTTTGCGGTAAATGATGAATCGTGAGCCAGAGAAGCTTCAGTTTCCAACATTGATTTTAAAGCGGATGAAGAATAACCGATAGTCGCATAAAGATTAGGAATTTTCCCCATTTTTTTCTCTACAGATTCTAAAATGCTCTGTGCACCAAAACTTAGCTGCTCTTTTTCAGGTACTGAAATTGTTTTCATTTTTATGATTTTTAATGTTATTTTTTATAATTTATTTTTCAAATTTTACATCCAGAATATCGATGGAAACCAGTACAAAATCTTTGTTGTACGAATTATCTTCATCATTCAGAACATAAATATTTCTTTTTGTTCCGGTTTTTATGCCTTCAAATTCTTTATAATCTTCAATAATCTGAGTCGCTGAAGAACCTCCTAACACTTCTGGCCAATAGTCGTGACGTCTTAAAAGTCCGTCTTCATTAAAATAAAAGAGCTGTCTTTTGCTGTGCGTAGCGAAGCCATCGGGATAAATCACTTCCAGTCTATCCAATATTTCACCGTTTTCATTCCAGGATTCAAGCTGATTGATTTCCACTTCTGGAACCAGAAAATTAAAAGGAGCCGTTGCGTAATTCCAGGTTGCATAGCTGGAGAAATAAATAAGCTGGGCTCTTGTCCAAGGTGTTTCAACCGTATGACCTCTGAATGATTCTCTAGGGTTTTCCAAAGATTCTAAAAGTTGTCCGTTTTCGTCAAATAACTGAACCTTTCCGGGCTCGAAAGATGAAGTATAGTTTTCTTTAAAAATATTTTCCCATATGCTTTTCTGCTCTTTTAAAGAACCGATAAACTGTACATCGCTTAAAGCGTTTTCTTGTCCTTTCATTCCCCACACTGCACCACCGATTCGGGTATGGATTTTTACCGTCTGAAATTCTGCAGCATTATTGATTCCGTGAGCGGCTAAAACTTTATTGACCAATGTTTGAGTTGAAGTTTCCATTTTTTTAATTTTTAAGTGTTATTAAATTGTTTCGTTTTGTTGATACAAAGTTAAATCCGCTTCAAGCCTAAAGTGTAGTTCATTTCAGCGGAAGAATAGCACAGAATTACCCAACCGAAATCGTAGAAATGTATAAGACATTCCGTAAAATCGACAAGCGATTCGTCTTTGCTTATCGGAACTTTGTCTGAGAAATTCTAAAACAAATTCATTATGAAAAATACAGTATTGATCACCGGAGCCTCATCGGGATTGGGAAAAGCAAGCGCTAAATTATTTCAGCAAAACGGATGGAATGTCATCGCCGCAATGCGTTCGCCGGAAAACGAAAAAGAACTGAATCTTCTTGAAAATGTTCTGTTGGTAAAACTGGATGTCACCAATCCACAGCAAATTCAGGAAGCGATAACAAAAGGAACAGGAACATTCGGCTCAATTGATGTTTTGTTGAACAGTGCAGGCTACGGATTGATGGGCGTTTTCGAATCTTCAAGTCCCGAACAGATTCAGAAACAGTTTGAAGTCAATGTTTTTGGTCTGATGAATGTTACCAAAGCCGTTTTACCGATAATGCGAACCCAGAAAAAAGGAACCATCATTAATATTTCTTCGTTCGGAGGAATTACAGCTGGACCTTTTGCAAGTTTGTACAACAGCTCGAAATTTGCAGTGGAAGGATTTTCAGAAGCTTTACATTTTGAAGTTTCGGCGTTTGGAATTAATATAAAAATCGTAGAACCGGGAAGTATTGCGACCAATTTCAGAAGCGGAATCGAAATGATTCAGAATACGATTGAAGAATATAATACGGAACTGGCAGCATTTATCCCGAAATTCACCAAACGGACAGAAGATCTTCCGAAAGCAAGCGCAGAAGAGGTTGCGGAAACTATTTTCGGAGCTGCAACGGATCAACTTCCAAAATTAAGATATGTAATTGGCGAAGATGCACAGTTTTATATCGATTTGAAAAACAAAAATTCTGAGGAAGATTTTTTGAGACTGATGCAGAATTAATCATTGTATTTTAAACCTCAAAAGTCACAAAAGATTTTAATATTGAATAAGCTTTAAAAAAGCTAACAAAACTTTAATAAAGTAAATCAATTATAATATTTTGTAAACTTTTGAATTCAATTTTTTCAAATATTTCTTTTGAGACTTTTGTGGTAAAAAATGTCGTGTAATGAATATTATCTTTAATTTTAACTAAAATCAGAAAAATGTCAGAAGCTTTTATTTCCATAAAATCTGTTGCAGACCTTCATCATTTTTACAATTACAGAAGTCCAAAACATCCTTTGATTACGGTAATTGATTTGAAAAATGTAAGCCGTTCCGACGAAAATTTTGCAGACTATCTGTACAGCCTTGATTTATACACGATTGTTTACAAAAAATTTAAAGGAAGTTTAAAATATGGACGCTCAAATTATGATTTTCAGGAAGGAACTTTGATGTTTACCGCTCCGAATCAGGTGATGAGTCCGAGTGCGGATACAGAGATTGAGGAAGGTTGGTTTCTGGCATTTCATCCTGATTTTATTTATGGTTCAGATTTAGGTAAAAAAATTCAGAAGTACAGTTTTTTTCAATACGAAAGCAATGAGGCGCTTCACATTTCAGAAGATGAAAAAGTTTTGCTTGATGAAGTGATTGCAAGAATTAAAAAAGAATATTCCCAGAATATTGACCGCCATACGCAGGGATTGATTTTAAATCAGATTGAAATGCTTTTGAACTACTCCGACCGATTTTATGACAGGCAGTTTTTCACCCGCAACAAAACAGGAAACGATATAACACAACGTTTTGAAAGTCTCCTTAATGATTTTTTTAATGATGACCATTTGATAGAAAAAGGGATTCCCGAAGTAAAATATTTCGCCGAAAAACTGAATCTTTCTTCTAACTATTTATCAGATTTGCTCAGTAAATTTACAGGCAAAACGACGATAGAACACATCCATTTGAAGTTGGTCGACAAGGCAAAAAATATCCTCTTGGGAACCACAAAATCGGTAAGCGAAATTGCTTACGAACTCGGTTTTGAACATCCCTCCCATTTCACCAAAATTTTCAAAACAAAAGCCGGAATTTCTCCATTACACTTCAGAAAACAGTTTCCTGAGCAAAATTGAAACATTCAAAATTACTTAAACGCTTCCTTTTTATACTGAACAGGCGTTACCCCCACCACTTTTTTGAATAATCGGGTAAAGTAAGACGGACTTTCGAAGCCTAAATCGTAGGCAATTCCTGCGACATTACTTTCTGAGCTCAATAAGAGATTTTTTGCTTCTTTAATTAAGTAAATATGAACGTGCTCCAATGCCGTTTTTCCGGTTTCCTGTTTTAGAATATCACTTAAATATCGGGGCGAAACTGCTAATTCGTTTGCCATAAAATTGACGGTAGGCAGACCATCTTCCACGTGTTTATTTTCCTTAAAATAATTATCTAAAACCGTAAGGAATTTTTTAACCATTGTTCCGGAAACGTTGGAACTTCGATCGATGAACTGTCTTTTATAAAAACGGTCAGAATATTTTAAAATAGAATCGATATGCGAAAGGATAATTTCCCTGCTGAATTCATCAGAGTTTTCTTCATACTCTCTTCTGATTTTCTCGTAAAGTTCCCACATAATCACTTCTTCCGAAGGCGAAATATGAAGGGCTTCATTAATTTCATATTCAAAATAGCCGTATTTTTTGATCTGTTCATTCAACGGATGTCCCGACAGGTAATCTTCGTGAAAAAACATTACAAAACCCTTTTCGGCAAACTGTACATTTTGCACCTCAATAATCTGTCTGGGCTTCATAAAAACCGCAGAACCGTTATTGTGATCGTATTTGGTCTTTCCATACAACACGTAACCGGATTTGATCTTCTTTAAACCAATCATATAAAAATCTCCTGTAAAACGGTCTTCCCCTACAGAGTACGTCATCAGTTCTTTACAGGTCATCAAACTCAAAAGAGGATTTTTCGGAGGCTCGAAACCGCTTTTTTCGTGCAGCTCTGTGATACTTTTATAGTGATTGATTTTTTCCATATTTATTGGGGTTAGAAGTTTTAAGTATGATCAAATTTAGTAAATAAAAAGGAGCTTTTATATCTTGGATTTTATAAGATGAGAAGGAATTTCTATATTGCTGACAATTGCTTTTCTAAACAGTAAAATGACAATAAACAATGTTGTAACAATAATAAAATTAACCAGCGAAAATGCCTGAATATCTTTAATTTCAAATACATTGATTAATCCGTAACCTGCAACTGAGCTTACCACATACACACCACCGCCCGTCAAACCGCTTGCAATACCTGCATTTGCCGTGAATCTCTGCAAACTGTACGCATAAACATTGTTGAAAATGAAACCCGATAAAAGATGTAGTGATAAAGTGAATGCGAGTAAAAATACCAATCCGTCATACTTTGAAGTGACGGCAAACATTGCAAAAACAATGAGTAGCTGTAAAATTATTGCCGTATTTATTTTCTTGAAAAGTCCTTTCTTAATCATTAATTTAGAAATAATTCCGCCACTCATCAAAGCAATTCCGGAAGCCAACGAACTGTATCCTGTAACGACAGGTGAAAATCCGTATATTTTTTCGATAATAAACGGGCTTACCATTCCATAAATTACCAGAAGTGAATAACTTAAACCAATAATGATTAATCCCAAATAAAAATCAGGCGTTCCCAACATTTTCCTGTAAACTGCTGCGATTTCTTTTCTTTTAAATACCTGAAAATTCTGTAGAGATTCTCCTGTAAACCGAAGTTCAAAAAATAAAATAATAACGGTAAGAATTCCCAAAAGATAAAAGTTAGACCGCCATCCGAAAAGCACCTGCAAGTAACCTCCGATAAACGGCGCAACAATAGGTGCAGTCGCCCAGACAATCGAAAAAAGACTGGTGTAGTGTTTCAGTTTTTCACCTTTGTAGAGGTCAACAAAAAAAGCTCTTTTCCCAACAATAATTAATGAAACCGTGATTCCCTGAACGATTCTCATTAAATAAATCACATCAATTTCCGGAACTAAAGCAATAATAAAACTTGCCAAAGAAAAGGTAATCAACGCAAAAATATTGATTCTGTACCTTCCAAAACTGTCGAGGATACTTCCGATAAAAAGCTGGCTGAATCCCGAACTTACCATAAATAAAAGCAACGAAATCTGCACTTTTTCGACCGGAACATTCAGATCTTCTGCCATTGCCGGAAGTGACGGAATGTAAATATCCGTTGTCAACCCACCCAACGGAATGAGTATAAATGCCAGCAATGTACTGATGTATAAATATTTTGTATTTTGAAATTTCATCGTGATAATTGATTTTATGTGGAAAAACCCTTACATTTTTAAACAAAAAAGTAAATCCAATCTTAAGTCGGATTTACTTAATTTTTCACACTTGAAATTATCCGTGCGCAGCTTCGGAAACCTCTTTCCAGTCGTTCCAGACCTGGAGTTTTTCTGCGTACACTCTTTCCGTTTTTCTCAATCCTACTTTTCCTAAGAATAAACGAAGGGGTGGATTCTCACTGTCAATTAATTTCAAAATTGCAGGAACCGTTGCTTCCGGCTTTCCATAATCTTCCGGTAATAATCCTTCAGCTTCTCCCAAACTTGATTTCAAAGCATCGTAAGCCGGAATGGCATCGCCGTGAACGGCTGAACTTCCACCGAAATCGGTTGTATATCCGTTGGGCTCAATCATCGTTACATTAATTCCGAACGGTTTTACTTCTGTTGCCAAAGCTTCGCTGAAGCCTTCTACTGCAAATTTTGTCGCATTATAAATTCCTAAAGTCGGCAAACTCCAAACACCCAAAACGCTCGATAGCTGAATCACATGGCCGCTTCCCTGTGTTCTGAAAATTGGCAAAGCCGCCTGTGTTACCCAAAGTGTCCCGAAAACATTGGCTTCAAAAACATCTTTTGTTACTTTTTCTCCCACTTCTTCCACTGCTCCGAAAACACCGTAGCCGGCGTTATTGATGATAACATCTAAATTTCCGAAGTGATTCTTCGCTTTATTTACCGCTTCAAAAACCGCTTCTCTGTTGGTAATATCTAAAGAAATAGGGAGAAAAGTTTCGGGATATTGTTCTGCCAAATCTTTATAAGCTTCAATATTTCTTGATGTTGCGGCTACTTTATCACCTCTTTTAAGGAATGCTTCTGTCCAAAGTTTTCCAAATCCTCTTGATGCTCCTGTGATAAAAATTGTCTTTTCCATTTTTAAAAATTTTAATTGTTTTGTTTTTTAATTTTATAGGACAAAGTTATCTCGCATCGAAGCCAAACTTGTAGCTCAAATCAGCGGAAGAATAGCACAGAATTACGGAATGTTTTTTAGTTTTAAACTTTAAAATAAAATCGGAAGAAAATTCTGCCTATTAATTCAATCACAAATATGAAATAAAGCTTACATATAATTTTATGTATTTCCAAGCCAAATTATCCCGCAGTAGTCTATTTCACATGCGAAGAATTAAATTGAAAAATTTTGCATTGTATCCATAAATTATGACTTAGCGATCAACATCTCAATGTCTGCTAATCGCTGGCTAAAGAGTTCTGTAACGTTTACAAACGCATAAATGACGTCAACTAAATACAGCGGATGCCATTTTAATTACTTTGAATAATTGTTTATTATTACTATATATTTTAAATATATCTGATAAAGTCTTTGATACATACCATATACTTTTGTACAGATTAATAATATTTTTTCAAATAGGAAAATTTAAACATGTAGTTGCATCAATTTATTTTGGTAGAAAATTCATTGATTGGCAAACGAGCCTTTGGAACCGATGCTAAATAATCATTGTCAGAATCCCGATAGCCCAATGACAAGATTACCGATGCATGCAGCCCTTGTATATTTGTAACCAAGTGACAAAAAGTTATAGTGACAAACGAGTAACCAAGTGAATGGTATGGAACAAGAATTTGATTTAGTTAAGGATTGCAGTCAAAAAATAATGGCAATCAGTGATACAATGGAAATTTTAAATGGAAAGTGGAAAATGTCCATTATTGCTTGCTTGTGCTATAAACCTATGCGGTATTCTGAGCTTCTGAAAGAGGTTAAGGGAATTTCCGGCAAGATGCTCAGTCGTGAATTAAAGGATTTAGAAATCAATGAATTAATTGAACGCAATGTATTGAATATGGCACCTGTAGCTGTAGAATATCAAATTACAGAATATGGAAAATCTCTTAAACAACTTACCAATACTATAGCAGACTGGGGATTTATACATAGAAAAAGGATCATATCCGGAATGAATAATAAAATTTAACAAGGAAGTGTAAAATAATTTTTATAAACGTTGATGTTCTAAATACTTTTTTTCTCTCTCTCAAATTGATGTAAAATGGTCATGGCAACAAAATTTGAATCTCCCAATTTAATTTCAATATGTTTTTAATGAGAAAAAATATCATAGTATTTTTTTCTTTATCAGAAAACTATTATACGCAGACAATTGTCTGATTTCATTTTTATAACTTAAATGTTAGTTAATACTTCCAAAATATTATTTTATATCTTCTAATAAATGGTTTTAATAGAGTCTTGTTAAGGTCACAAACGCCCAAATGGATGTAATATAAGCCATTTTTTATACCAGAATAATCTAGATTAATCTTTTTTAATGTTTTAGTAAATTTAGTTTTTCAAATATTAAAGTAAACATTAAATATGGTTATTTAAAATTTATATCGTAATATTGCAATATAAAAATATCATATATGGGACTTACTAAAACAGAAATATTTACAGATGAGCAAAATAACCTGGCCTCTCTCTTTAAAGTTTTGGCACATCCTGCAAGAATTGCAATCCTCCAATACATCATTAATCAGAAAGCTTGTATCTGTAATGACTTAGTGGATGAACTTGGACTGGCACAGGCAACGATCTCTCAACATTTGAAAGAATTGAAAAGTATCGGGATTATTCAAGGGACTATCGAGGGAAAATCTGTTTGCTATTGTATCGAAGATAAAAAATGGAAAGAGGTTCAAGGATTGTTCAATCAATTCTTTGAACAAGATGTAAAAGTTGGGCAATGTTGCTAACAACTTTTTTTATGCTTTTTATTATCGTCATATTGCAATATACAAATAATACAATATCAATATTAATTATTATGAAACTATCACTAATCAAAACAATCTTACCTACACTGAACAATGTCGAATTTCAGTTAGAGAATGGAAAATTTGTCCCTGAGCATTTCCACGTTACAGAAATAGGGGTTATCACAAAGAATTTTATAGACTGCGGTGGCAATACAAGAAATGAAAAGGTTGTCAATTTCCAATTGTGGGATGCGAACGACTTTGAACATAGATTGAAACCTACCAAACTCTTAGACATCATCTCTCTGTGCGAAGACAAACTGGGAATCGAAGATTCAGATATAGAAGTTGAATATCAAAGCGAAACCATTGGCAAATATGATTTGGATTTTAACGGAAATAATTTTGTACTGAAAAATAAACAAACTGCTTGTCTGGCAAATGAAGCTTGCGGAATTCCAGCAGAAAATCAAACTGTAGAACCATCTGATTTGAATACTTCGTGCTGTACTCCCAAGTCAGGTTGTTGCTAAAAAAAAGACTGCATTATGGAAATCAAACCTATAACCAATGACAACTTTTCGGAAGTAATAGAAATCTACAATCAAGGCTTGTCGACCAACATAGCCACTTTTCAGAACGATTCCGCACAATGGGAGGAATGGGATAAAGGACATCTCGATTTTTGTAGAATCGGCATTTATGAAAATGGCAAGATAATTGGCTGGGCATCTTTGACACCGGTTTCAAGCAGATGCGTTTATGCTGGTGTTGCAGAGGTAAGCATTTATATTGCGCAAGACGAGCGAGGTAAAGGAGTTGGGAAAACTCTTTTGGCTGAATTAATTCAACAGAGCGAAGAAAACGGCATTTGGACATTGCAGTCTGGTATATTCGCCGAAAATGAAAACAGTATCAAGTTGCACAAGAAATGCGGATTCCGATTAGTTGGTTATCGAGAGAAGATAGGTAAGAAAAATGGGGTTTGGAAGAATAACGTCCTTATGGAACGTAGAAGCAAAAATATCGGAATAGATTAATAATCAATAAAACTTAAACAACAATTATGTATTCAGAATTAACAAATACTATTGAACAATTGCATTATCAAAACATCAGCGAGGAAAGAAAAATCACATTGCAACCATTAATTGATTTTGTACAGCAAAAAATGGATGAAGGAAAAGATATTAATATCAATTTCATTTGTACACATAACTCGCGTAGAAGCCATCTATCACAAATCTGGGCGCAAGCTGGAGCTGCCTATTTTAATATTCCAAACGTACATTGTTATTCGGGAGGTACAGAAGAAACAGCATTATTTCCAAAAGTGGCTGAGACGCTGATTAATCAAGGCTTTAATATCTTCAAAATTGCACATGGAAATAACCCTGTATATTCTATTAAGTACAACGATGATTCGTTACCTGTAATTGGATTTTCAAAAAAGTATGATAGCGTGTTCAATCCAACAGCTGGGTTTGTTGCAATTATGACCTGTTCTCAAGCAGACGGAGGCTGCCCTTTAATCGCTGGAGCAGAGAAAAGAATCCCTATCACATTTGAAGACCCTAAAATCTCTGATAATACATCACAGCAGTCACAAGTATATGCAGACAGAAGTTTGCAGATAGCTTCTGAAATGTTCTACGTTTTCTCTAAGATTAAAAAGTAGTTTTATGCAACCAAAACTAAAATTTATTGACCGCTATCTTACCTTATGGATATTCCTTGCAATGGCAACAGGTATAGGCTTAGGATATTTCTTTCCTGCAATTTCACAAATCACAAATGCAATGTCAGTAGGAACGACAAATATTCCATTGGCAATAGGTTTGATTTTGATGATGTACCCTCCTTTGGCAAAAGTTGATTACTCATTATTACCTCAAGCTTTCAAAGATAAAAAAGTAATAGGTCTTTGGTTATTTCTCAATTGGTTTGTTGGTACGATGCTGATGTTTGGATTAGCTGTTTTGTTCTTACGAAATGAACCCGATTATATGACAGGATTGATACTGATAGGCTTGGCGAGATGTATTGCAATGGTCATTGTTTGGAGTGATTTAGCAAAAGCAAACAGAGAATATACCGCTATGTTGGTTGCATTGAACAGTATTTTCCAAGTTGTTTCTTACAGTTTTTTAGTTTGGCTTTTCATCAATATATTGCCAAGCAAATTAAGTTTAGCCAACTTCAATGTAACTGTATCAATGAAAGATGTTACAGAAAGTGTGTTGATTTATTTAGGTATTCCATTTCTGGCAGGTTTCCTAAGTCGTTACTTTCTTATTAAATCGAAAGGTATAGAATGGTATAACAGAAAGTTTATTCCAAGAATATCACCAGTTACATTGTATCCTTTACTATTTACTATAGTAACTATGTTTAGTTTGAAAGGAGATAAAATATTAGAACTGCCAATGGATGTGATAAAAGTTGCCATACCGTTGGTTATTTATTTTGTACTAATGTTTTTTGTCAGCTTCTTTATCAACAAATCTTTAAACATACCCTATGATAAAAATGCCTCAATCGCATTTACTGCTACTGGCAATAATTTCGAATTGGCGATAGCAGTAGCAATAGCAGTTTTTGGCATTCACTCTCCACAAGCTTTCGTAGGTGTTATCGGACCGTTGGTGGAAGTTCCTGTGCTTATCTTATTGGTAAAAGCCAGTTTGTGGCTAAAGAAAAAATACTACTAATATTAAGACAATCGAAGTAGACAAAAGCCAAGCTATACCAACTTCATTTGTTTAGAATGTTAAAAATTATATTGCAAAAAAAAATAACTATCAGAAATTGAATGGTAAATTGACGGTAGACAATTCTTGTTTAATTTGGCTCAAACGAATTAAATCATCTACAAAAGTGTTTGTATAGACATACGTCAACGTCCCTTGGCAGGACTATAAAAATCCAATTTGATAAAATATTAAAAGATAATCCCATCTTGATTATGAGATGGGATTGTAATTATCATAATTATGAAATCTTACATTAGTTGTCACATTTCTCTCCAAGTTTGCTTTTTAGAATCGACATATCATCACTCACCTTCTTATCTAAAATCTTAGCATAATATTGAGTAGTTTTTATGTTCGTATGACCTAACATTTTGCTTACACTCTCTATCGGAACGCCATTAGACAATGTAACTGTCGTCCCAAAAGTGTGCCTTGCAATGTGAAATGTCAATTCTTTGTTAATTCCACAAATATTGGCAATTTCTTTGAGATAGGAGTTCATTTTCTGATTACTAAGAACAGGAAACAAGACATTTAAATTTACACATTCAGGATGTTCTTCATATTTTAAAATCAGTTCTTGTGCTAGCGGTAATAATGGAACTCTTGTTGAGTATTTGTTTTCTGGCGATTTGTAAATATCCATTTGTCGCCATCTATTCCAAAATTAATGAGATTTAGATAATTTCTTCACATCAACATAAGCAAAGCCAGTATAACAACTAAAAAGGAAAATATCACGTACTTGACTCAATCTCTCTGATGCAAATTCTTTGTCATAAATCGCTTGAATTTCCTCTTTTGTGAGATAAGGACGTTCCACGACTTTAAGTTTTGCTTTGTAGCCCAGAAAAGGATCTTTTGATAGCCAACCGTTTGCCATACATAGCCGCATAATCTTTTTGAAATTCTTGATATATTTTATTGCAGTATTATTAGCGCATTTTCGCTCACTACGAAGCCAGAAATCGTAATCCATAATAAAAGCGTGATCGATCTTTGTAATATCAATGTCTGAAATTTTATATTTCCAATTTAGAAATTCCTGCGTGTGTTTCAAGGAAGTTTTGTATCGTTCCAATGTACCTGGAGCAAAATCCTGACCTATTAATGCTTCAACTTTATCATTGTGATCCTGAAAAATAGGAATGAGCATTCTTGTGGTAACATCAGTTCCAAGTAGTTTAGATTTTAAACTCTCTGCTGTTACGAAGTCTTCTTCTTTGAGCATCAAGTAATGGAAATCGTAAACTTGCTGTTCCAAAGTTTTAAGGTAAGAGTTCAGTGTTTTGGCTTCTTGACTATTACCTACGGCTTTCTGTGATTTATTATCCCATTTCTTTGGATCGATATACCTTTTAGCTGCAATCTCTGCAGCCTTGCCGTCTATCGTAATTCTTAAGTAGATAGGAGCAGTTCCGTTTGTTCTGATTTTATTCTTTTTTATAAAGAATAACAGGTTGAATGTTTTGTTCATTGTGTGATAACTTTAATTGTTTAATAATTTACTTTTTGTTACCACTTTTTGCAAGATGTTCAATCGTTAGACTCCCTATTGGTAGGGCTTTCCCTGATTTTTCGTGACCCATTTTTGTGTTTTTTTGAATGGGACACGAAATAGGACATATAAATAGTGACCTATTTTATTTTTTTTATACTGTGCTCAAACAAAAAACGCTGTAAACATTGATGTTTACAGCGTTTTAGCTTATTTTGGTTTCTAACCTGGCGGAGAGTGAGGGATTCGAACCCCCGGACCTGTTACAGTCAACAGTTTTCAAGACTGCCGCAATCGACCACTCTGCCAACTCTCCTTTGAAACTCCGATTATATCGTTGTTTTCAGTGGTGCAAATATAGAAACATTTTTAATACCGACCAAATATTTTTTTGATAAACATTAAGGAAAATCGGTATAATTCTAAAATTCAATAGAATAAAATTGATCTATTTTTTTTAAAATCATATTTCCATTTCCTCAACTTCCGCTTCTTCATACGTTACAGGATCAATTTCTTCCTGATAATGCTCCCAGTCGGCTTCTAGCTGGCGGTTATTTTTCATCTCATCTTCCAATTTTTTTGTTTCACGGAATTGTTTTGCTTCCGCAGCTAACGTCCATTTACACGCTACTCCGATGGATTCAACATAATTTTTAATATCACTGATGCTTAATCTGAAGAATTCTTTTCTTGGATTAATTTTATTCAACTGACTTTTAAGAAACTTTCGGTGCAGCTGTTTTTCCAGTGCCGGAGCATCTTCGGAATAGATCATCGCATGAACATCAAACTCAAAAGGCACACTCGCATCACCCAATTCACGAACACGATCCATCGGTTCCAGCCTTCTCGTCATCCCAATTTTATACACATCTTCGCCAAAAGAGCCAATATTCGAAATAATATACACATTTCCCGTTCGGGTTTGCTGTGCCATAGAAATCGCCCTTTGATTTTTCTCTTCTGCCACTTCTAATTTCTGCTGCAATTCATCAAGTTTTTGCTGGAAAAGCAATTTCTGTTCTTCATTTGCCTTGGCGACTTGTGATTCTGCTTTTTCAATCAGTTTTTTCAACGTTAGCTCCTCTTTTTCGGCTTCTTTCATTGCCTTTTCGTAATCTCTACGGGCTCTCTCTTCTTCGCGAATCTGCTCACGGATCTGTCGTTGTTCTTCCTGTTCCTGAGATTTTAATTCCTGAATAATACATGCCCACTTTAGTTCTTCCAATCTTGCGTGATGATAAACCTCGGAAATTCTTGCTTTTCTAAATGCTAATCCGTTAAAATTCACCAATTCAAAAGCATCATTTATTTTCTGTTTTAAAATTCCGAAATTATCCTTTTTCACCGATGCCATAATTGAATCTACTTTTCCGTTGTAAGCATCAATCACAAAATCGATGGCGGTATTTCTTCTTTCCTCATCCATATATTCACAGATTCCGGCCTGTCGGGAAATGATCATCTTTTTATTATTTTCGCGAAGTTTTTTCAATGTTTCACCCGCTTCTTTATGACTGTAATCACGGGCTAAATCATCCAATAAAGTATATGTTGGAACCAAATATTCATTTCCATATCCTTTGATTACATTTTTCATGGCCTGAATTCTATTTTCAATCTGATCGGCTTCTCTCAAACTTCGATAGGCATCGCCACCAATAGATTCAGCTTTTAACTCTGCGGTTTCAACAATACGTTTTGCTTCGTTTACTGCATTTTCAAACAACAAAGCGATTTCACGGTTCTTCTTTTCATTGTATTCTTTGGTTGCTCTTCGGGATTCTTTCGCTTCATTTTGAGCATCAATAAGATCCTGCTGTGTTCTTTCAATTAATTTTCGACTGTCTTTTTCTGCTTTCTGCAAAAGATATTCACACTCCACTTTTACATCAATGATATCCTGATATTTCTTTAAAGCGTCATTATTAGTCTGAACTTTTAAAATCTTAATATCCAAATCTCTTCTTTCAATTTTAAGATTTGTCACTTCTGTTTTTAGACTTTGATTTTTTTCATGAAGTAATTTTTTATCAGATTCTAAAGTATCATTAGTCGTTTGAATCTGTCTAATTTTAGCATCTAAATTTCTTCTTTCAACCTGAAGATTCACTACTTCCGTTTTCAAACTTTTATTTTTATCATTCAACGATCTCGTATCTGATTCAAATCTAAAAATTTCGGTTCTGAGTTGTCCGATCTCAACATTCAAACTGGTGATTTGAGCATCTTTTTGCAGCAATTCTTTCTTTAATTTATTTGATTTGGCAACAAAAAAGAAAACAACGCCAATTAAAATAATAATGAGTAATATTTCCATGGTATAATCTAAATAGTTTTAAACTTTAAATTGATGAGCAATATTAGTTAAAAATCATTTCTATTCTTTACGTGAAACCGTAATGAGTTGTACCCCAACTCCAATAATTTTGTCATTATAAAAACAAAAAATAATCATCATGGGCTGGAGCTATAGAAAAAGAATCAAAATAATTCCCGGAGTTCATTTGAATATCAGCAAAAGAGGAATTTCCACAACTATTGGTGTTCGTGGTGCAAGTGTAAATTTCAGTTCTTCTGGAGCAAGAGTTAATACAAGTATTATGGGATTTTCAAACTCTTACAATATTTCGAATTCGCGAAGAAGATCAAATGGAAATACTTCACGACCACAGAATAATTTCAACCCAGAACCTTATTTTAGTGATAATATTTTCAGCGCAGAAGTACATGAAATAACGAGCCAAAATATGCAAGGTATTAAAGAATCTATAATTATGGCTCAAAATCAAAAACATGAACTTAGAAAGGATTTATCGAAAATTGAAAGAACCTTAACATTCACAAAAACAAAGAAAACAATAAGTTATATTTTTTTATATGGTTTTATTAACAAGAAAATTCCCAACAACCTAAATATCGACATTAAAGCACAACGAGAGGCAATTATTAAAACAAAAAATCAAATTGAGAATAGTATTGTTAATCTTGAAATTGATTTTGATCTTGATATTAAAAGAAAATTTGATCAATTATATCAGGCTTTCGCCAGACTCTCAACAAGTCGAAAAATTTGGGATATTACCAGCGCTCATTATCAAGATCGAGTGGTAACACGCTCATCGGCAAATACTTTAGTAAAAAGAATTGATGTTAATTTTTCGGTAAAATCTCTTCCCTTTATCAAATCAGAATATCAAGCTTTGTACTTTAAAAATGCGAATGGTGCAGATTTATATTTTTATCCGACATTTGTTGTAATGTATACAAGTGATTCTAATTTTGCTATTATTGGTATTGATGAACTTCATCTTTTTCAATCAAATGTACGTTTTACAGAAACATCAGCCGTTCCCTCCGATTCAAAAATCATTGATCGAACTTGGGCAAAAGTAAATAGAAACGGAACACGAGATAAAAGATTCAAAAATAATTTTCAGATACCCGTAGTTCGTTATGGAACAATTCAATTGAAAACCAGAACCGGACTTAATGAAGAATATCAATTCAGTAATTTAGAATTCACAGAAGCATTTGGAAAAGCTTTCAGAGATTATCAGGCAGAATTTAAGAGTAAAATATATTAATGAAATTCACTACTCATATTAAAAACACTGCATAATAGACCAAATAAAACAAAAACCTTCAAAATCACTTGAAGGTTTTTTATTATATCTAAATTTCAGGAATCTCAACTTCCAAAATCTTCAATCTATATTCCGAAAGCTGATTCATTAAATAAATATCCGTCCTGAAAAATCCGGATTCTTTAAACAAATTTTCATAATATTCTACGCCAAGCAAAAGATTTTGTTTAAAAGAACTCCATTTTTTTATTTGGGCATTGGTAATATTTCCGATGAAGTCATAGAGTTCTTTCTTCAAATGTTCAACATACATTTTAAGCTCATTGATAAACATATTCGGACGATTTTTATCCCCTAAAATATCATCATTTCCGTAAATATGCTGAACCATTTTGGAAAGCGAAACTTCCTGATCAAAAAAAGCAAGATTAGGTCCCGGACAAATCACGACGCCCTGTTTTTCACCTTTTATTTCAAGATTATTTTCAATATAGGCAGAATTGACCAAACCTACACACAGACAGGCTTTTTCAGCTATATTTTCTTTTCTGTTTTGATATTCAATCTCATTCAGCTGCTGTTTTTCCGTTTCCAATTCAGTAAATTTAATATCCTGAAACTTTTTAGAAGCGGTGCAAATTCCTTCCGAAGAATATTCTTTACTCAGTGCCAGTAATTTTTTCGGGCAAGAACTTCCGTAACGGTTTTTCTTTTCTTTTTTCTTTCTTATGATTTCATTGGATGTACCTTTAACGGTATTAAAAGGAACACCCAGCGGTGAAAGATTACTCAGATAAAAATCTTTTTCTTTAGATTGTAAAAGCAAATTTCGCGTTTCAGAATCCACCGAAGTCGCTTCCGGAACCAGTAAAAATGGGGAACCCCAACCGATACTGTCAACGTTATAATTTTGCAAAAGAAAATCATGTTCTTCCGATGTCCCTACGCCGCCCTGAACGGTAATTTTCATTTCCAACGGCTCAGAAATAGTAAATTTTCCTTTTTGTTCTAAAGCTTTTATCATCAATTGGTGTGCTGAATCGATAAGTTCATTTTTCTTTTGCTTAAACTCTTCCATAATCGGTCCTAAAAGCAGACCTTCTGTCGCAAAAGCATGCCCGCCACAATTTAACCCCGATTCAATTCTGTATTCTGAAACCCAGAGTCCTTTTTTGGCTAAAAAATTTCCCTGAATCATCGCAGAACGAAAATCACTGACTTTAAGAATAATTTTCTTTTTCAGCTGACCATTTTCATTCGGAAAAAAATCATCAAATTCTTCGATATAACTGTATAATCGAGGATTCATTCCTGCAGAAAGTACCATGGAAGAAGATAATTTACTGTTCGCAAAACCGCGTAAAGAAGCATGGGCATCATTATAGATTACAGGCAATTGCTGTTTATCTTTAAAATTGTCCTTGTCCACTTTCGTCATGATATTAACATCAATACTTCCCGGAGAAAGATGGGTTTCGATGAAATTTTTAATGGTAGAAGCCAGTTCGTTCCGGTTCAGAAAATTCTGCAAACCGTCTTTCAGCTCTGAAGTATTGGGAAGCATTTCCATGAAGCTTTTCAGAGCCGTTCTGTTTTTGGAAATCTCTTCTTTAAATGTCTCAAATTTTTCATTCACGATATCATCTACCATATCAAGATAATCTGTGATTCTCTTGGCGCGGTAGTCGTCTATCTTTGTTGAAATACTTAAGTAATTCAGATTAAACTTCTTACTGTAAAAATTTTTCATTTTTTCTATAATCTCATCATCAATTATAGAAACTACGGAAGATATTCCGTATTGTGCCACACGAATAGGACTATCTATCGTATACGCTAATCCCATTACGGGAATATGGAAATTGTGCAAAGGTTTTTTGATCATTTTTATATTAATTAAATCAATTATTTACCTCTAAATTCCCATCAACTAATTCACTACTGCAAAAGTATTGGATTTAAATCAATTATGTATTAAATAATAAAAATATTTATACAAATCAGGTAAAAAATCATCCGCAAAATCTTTCAAAACCATTAATTCTATTAACAATTCGTTAAAACAACCTTAATCTTATATTCAAAGGATTTTCTAAACTACCGTTTAATTTTGCCAGAATTTAAATCTAAAGAAAGAAAAGTGAAGAAAATTTTAACTTCTGTTTTATTGTGTGCTTCTATTTATTTTTATGCACAGAGTGGTACAGTTTCAGGGAATATTAATGATGATTCTAAAATCGCATTGCCCGGAGCCAAAATTGCCCTGACACCGGGGAATATTTACACCACATCAGACGAACACGGAAATTTTATTTTCCTGAATGTGCCGGCCGGAACTTATACCATGAAAGTAGATTATTTAGGCTACGGAGCGCATGAATACAACGTAACTGTAGAATCTGATAAAAATACAAAACAGAATATTGTTTTTGCTAAAAAAGAGACAACCATTCAGGAAGTTGTGGTAAGCGGCGGAACGCTGAAAAACCAGGCAAGAGCTTTAAACAAACAGAAAAACAACGCCAATATCACGAATGTGATTTCTTCTGACCAAGTCGGCCGTTTTCCGGATGCCAATATCGGTGATGCTTTGAAGCGTGTTCCGGGAATTACCATCCAGAACGATCAAGGCGAAGCGAGAAATTTAATTATCAGAGGTTTGGCGCCTAATTTAAATTCTGTAACGCTGAACGGCGACAGAATTCCGTCTGCTGAAGGGGACAACAGAAATGTTCAGATGGATTTGATCCCTTCTGATATGATTTCTACCATTGAAGTGAATAAAACCTTAACTCCCGATATGGATGCCGATGCGATCGGAGGTTCTGTAAACCTTATTACAAGAGCTTCTCCGAACGGTCGAAGAATTTCTGCAACTTTAGCTGGAGGTTACAACCCCATTCGTGAAAAAGGAAATTATACTGCTGGATTGGTGTATGGTGACCGTTTTTTAAACAAAAAATTGGGTGCAGTTTTCAGTTTTTCTTATAACAACAACAATTTTGGATCTGATAATATTGAACCTACCTGGAGCCTTGCCAATGATGCTGCACAAACGGCTTATGTGAGCAAAATGGGGATCCGTTATTATGATGTTCAGCGTATCCGACATAGTTTTGATCTTAATCTTGATTATGAATTCAATTCTAAAAACAAGATCTATGCTTCGGCGATGTATAATTTCAGAACCGACAGAGAAAACCGTTATGCTTTAGGTTATAAAATTAAGCCTACTTACAACGACGACGAAACGGAGATCACAGGTTGGAAAGGAAGCATGACAAGACAGAATAAAGGCGGAGATTTCAATAATGACAATTCTCGTCTCGAAAGACAGAAAGTTCAGAATTACGCATTGCGCGGAGAGCACGTTTTAGGTTCAAAAATAGATTTGGACTGGTCGATGAACTACGCCATGGCAAGCGAGAAAAAACCGCATCAGCGTTATATTGAATTTGAAAGTGATGGATTGAAATTCAACACCGATTTCAGTGATTCTTACAGACCGATGATCTCAACAATTGGTGCCGAAAATCTTGGAAATTATTCATTAAGTGATCTTTCTGATGCAAACGATTTCACTCAGGAAAAAGAATTTGGAGCTAAAGTGAATTTACGTTTTCCGTTTTCTGTAATTCAGGATCAGAAAGGTAGAATTCGTGTGGGAGGACGACTTCGTTTAAAGGAAAAAGAAAGAGTAAATGATTATTATGCTTTTGAGGCTATTAATGATATGGGAAGCTTACTTTCTGTTCCAACTGTTAATTTAAACGGAAACAATTTTCAGGCAGGAAACTATGTTCCGGGAACTTTTGTAAACCCTTCTTATATGGGAGGTTTGGATTTATTTAATCCTAATTTATTCAACGGAGAATTGAGACCTGAAGAATTTCTTTCCAGCAATTACAGCGCAAAAGAGAATATTTACGCAGGGTATATCCGATGGGATCAGGATTTTAACGATAAATTATCCATGATTATTGGAGCCCGTGTTGAAACCACAAAAATTGATTATACAGGAAATTATGTGATGGATGAAGAAGATTTAGTTGGAAAAATTTCCAATATGAATACGTATACCAACGTGCTTCCTAACTTGTCTTTCAAATATGTTCCGATGCAGGACTTAGTGCTTCGTGCCGCTTTCACAACGGCTCTGGCACGACCTAACTATTATTCGCTGGTTCCTTATTTAAATGTAATTTCAGGTGATGAAACCATCGCAGCCGGAAACCCGAATCTGAAAGCTACTTACGCTTACAATTTGGATTTTATGGCGGAGAAATATTTCAAATCAGTCGGAATTCTTTCGGGAGGTCTTTTCTATAAAAACCTAAACAATTTTATTTATACTTATACTAAAAGAAACTATTCTGCAAACGATTTTGCGAATGATTTTGCAGGGCAATCCAATCCTATTCCGGCTGGACAAAACAACTGGAGATTTACCCAACAGAGAAATGGAGATAATGTAGATATCTATGGTTTTGAAGTGGCATTGCAAAGACAGCTAGACTTTATTCCTGGAGCGTTTTGGAAAGGTTTGGGAGTGTATATAAACTATACTTATACAAAATCTAAAGCCAAAGGAATTACTAATGAAGACGGTGATGAAAGAACAGATGTTGGACTGCCGGGCGCTGCGCCACATATGTTCAACGGGTCGCTTTCGTGGGAAAACAAGCGTTTTTCAGCAAGAGTTTCCATGAATTATGCGTCTCATTATATCGATGAATTGGGTGGAAATGCTTTTGAAGACCGTTATTATGACAAACAGATTTTCCTTGATGCCAATGCTTCATACAAAATTACAAGTCAGTTGAGAGTTTTTGCTGAAGCGAATAATTTAACCAATCAGCCGTTAAGATATTATCAGGGAATCCAAAGCAGAACTGCACAGGCTGAATATTACAGACCAAGATTTACTATGGGTGTGAAATTTGATTTTTAATTAAAAAATACCATCCTTTGTCATCTGCAATTAGAAAAATTTAAATGAAAAGAGTCAATTATATTATCGCGCTATCCGTTTTACCGTTTGTACTCAGCTGTATCGGACAAAGCCAGTTAGGAAAAAAATTAAAACCAAGTGCGATCACAGAAACAGTGGTTCACGATACGGATGATCCCGCAATTTGGATCAATCCTCAGGATGCATCAAAAAGTATCATCATTGGTACAGACAAAGATACCGACGGTGGCTTGTACGCTTTTGATCTGGACGGGAAGATCATTAATAAAGTTGTAGGATTAAAACGTCCCAACAATGTAGATCTTGAATACGGATTTACTTTAAACGGAAAAAAAATCGATTTTGCTGCCGTTACCGAAAGAGAGACCAATAAAGTGAAATTATATGCTCTTCCTGATTTAAAACAAGTGGGAGAATTCTCTGTTTTTGACGGCGAAACTGAACGTGGACCGATGGGAATTTCAATCTATAAAAATCCTCAGACTGAAGAAATTTTTGTGATTGCCGGAAGAAAATCAGGACCAAGTGACGGCTATCTTTGGCAATATAAATTAGTTGAAAAAGACGGAAAAATAACCGGTGAAGTTGTAAGAAAGTTCGGAAAATACAGCGGCTTGAAAGAGATTGAAAGTATCGCGGTTGATGATGAAATGGGTTATATTTATTATTCTGATGAAAAGTTTGGTGTTCACCAATATTACGCGGACCCGGCAAAAGGAAATGAAGAATTAGCCGTTTTCGGAAAAGGAGATTTTAAATCTGATGTGGAAGGAATTTCCATTTATCCTACTTCGTCGAATACGGGTTATATTTTAGTTTCCAATCAGCAGAAAGATACTTTTAATGTTTATTTAAGAGAAAATCCGTCGAAAGGAATGATCGCCGAAATTCCTGTTTCTACAAAGGAAAGTGATGGTTCAGAAGTTACGAATGTGAATTTAGGCTCCAAATATCCGAAAGGTATTTTTGTAGCGATGAGCAACGGTCGCGTTTTTCATATCTATGACTGGAGAAATGTGGAAGAAAAAATTAAAGCATATATGAAGTAGTTTAAAATAAAATTCATACTAACAAATTGTGAAAACCATTGTAATCTTATTGATTTGCAATGGTTTTTATTTTGAAACAATCTAAATTGACAGATCAGCATTAAACTTTAATTTTCCTTCCATCAAAATCAAATCAAGATCAGTTATTATGCTAAACTCTATTAAATTATATTAACTTTTAATAATAAATTTAATTTTCACTATTTAATCATTATATTTACGCACTTATTCAGGCCTCTAACATTTAAAATACTGAATATCAAAGTGTAAATGACAAGCAAGATTATCGGCGTAGGAAACTACATCCCTTCAGAAACGATTACCAATTTATTTTTTGATAACCATCTATTTCTGAGTCAGGATGGGAATGCTTTAAAAGAAAATAATGCAACCATTACTTCAAAACTCAAAAAAATCACCGGAATTGAAGAAAGAAGGTATGCGAGTGTCGATCAGGTAACTTCTGATTTGGGATTAATAGCCGCTCAAAAGGCCATTGAAGATTCAGGAATTGATCCCGAAACGCTAGATTATATCATATTTGCTCATAATTTTGGTGATGTAAAATTCGGAACTGTGCAATCGGATGCCGTGCCTTGTCTTGCGGCGCGAGTGAAACATTTACTTCAGATAAAAAATAATTTTTGTGTTGCCTATGATGTTCTGTTCGGTTGTCCGGGCTGGATTGAAGGCGTAATTCAGGCAAATGCTTTCATCAGATCAGGAATTGCTAAGAAATGTTTAGTAATCGGTGCTGAAACACTTTCCCGAGTGGTTGATATTCACGACAGAGACAGTATGATCTATGCTGATGGCGCAGGAGCTGTTGTTTTAGAAACGACTGATGATGATTCGGGCATAAAATCTCACCTTTCGGCTTCTTATACTTTCAAAGAAAAAGATTATTTATATTTCGGCAAATCCTATAATAATGAAGGATGCCAGGATACTCGATATATTAAAATGGATGGTAGAAAGATTTATGAATTTGCTTTGGTAAACGTTCCGGATGCGATGAAACAGTGTCTTGATAAAAGTGGATATTCTATTGATCAGTTGAATAAAATCATTATTCATCAGGCTAATGAAAAGATGGATGAAGCGATTGTTGAAAGATTTTTCCAACTGTATGACAGGTCTGTTCCCGAAAATGTAATGCCGATGGTTATTGAAAAATTAGGAAACAGCAGTGTGGCAACTATTCCTTCTTTGTTATCGATGATTCTGAAGGATGAATTAGACCTTCATCAGATCGAAAAAGGAGATATTGTACTTTTTGCTTCTGTTGGCGCAGGAATGAATATTAATGCAATTGTTTATAAATTTTAATTGAATAAGTCAAATTTTGGCTAGGTTAAATTCATGCTATAATTCATAGTAAATCAGTTGATAAAGATTTGAAATCATCCGAAATTAGGAAAAAAGTTGTGGCAAAAATCAAATTGTCATAGCTTTGTTTTTCTCTAATTTATTTCAATGAAAAATTTCAGTCTTATCATCGGAAGCTGTGCGCTGGCTTTAATGACTTCGTGCAAAACAGCAGCATCAGGGACTTCAACTCAACATACGGCTTACGAAAATCTTACTCGTGACGGGAAAATATATGCCGCTTTCTATCAGCAAAGAGCCGCGGAATATGAAGCGCTTTGTCTTCAGGCTTATAATATTGCAAAATTGCGTCTGGATGAAGCTTTAGCACAAAAATCAAATAAACCTTTAGCCATTGTTTCAGATATTGACGAGACTTTTCTTGATAATTCCTATTACGCTGTTGAAAGAGCAAAAATGGGGAAAGGTTACGATCAGAAAACCTGGGAAGAATGGACTGCAAAAGGTGCCGCCACTCCGTTGACCGGTTCTCAGGAGTTTTACCAATATGCGGCAAGCAAAGGGGTTCAGGTATATTATGTAACCAACCGTACAGAAAATGAACGTGCCGGAACTTTGAAAAATCTGAAAAAATATAATTTCCCACTTCAGAATGAAAATAACCTGATCGTACGTTCTAAAGAAAGCAGTAAAGAAACGAGGCGAAATGATATTGCTAAAAATTATAATATTGTTTTATTTTTAGGCGATAATCTTGCAGATTTCTCTAATATTTTTGATAAAAAAACGGAAGTTGAAAGATCATCTGCTGTAAAAAATTCAGCTAATGAGTTTGGAAAGAAATTCATTATTATTCCTAATGTAGGCTATGGTGATTGGGAATCTTCATTTTATCATTACAAATACGATTATACCGATCAGCAAAAAGATTCAATGATGTATGATGCTGTGAAATCTAATCCTTAAAATTAAAGTAAAAAGGTAAAAGTAAAAAGAGCCAAGTGGTTGGAGAGAATATTTCAAAATATTTTATTTGACTAGAAATGATAGACGGATGGATTATAGGCAAAACTTTTAAGGTTTATTTTCTATCCGTCTATTGTCTTACATATTTCTATTTCTTCGAAGTTTTCACTTTCAAAAACGTATACGCCAAACCTAAACCAAGCCCTGCTAACATGGCTATTTTTGTATTTTTGGACGGAACAGGTAAAATAGTTTCCCCGTAAATTCTATGAGGTTCTGAAGAAGGTTCAAGTACATTCCCTGAATCTGGCGGCGCATTTTTAACCCTCATCATCAGTCGCATTCCCGCTGATGCTGTGTTGATAATCGGTTTTGGAAATAAACCATATATATTTTTAAGCATCAGAGAAGTAAAATCCGGAAACAGATCTTTTCTTGGATTTTTTGCCAGCTCCACAATTTTCGCGGCGGTATCTCTCGGATCTGCTGCAAATGGGGGAATTTTAAAATCCAATCCCGAAAATTTTGCCGAATGCATATTTCCTGTAGAACGTTGAATTTGAGGATATAAATTACAAATATGAATATTCTTAAAATCTGAAATTTCGCCGTGAAGACACTCCATCATTCCGCGGATTCCAAATTTTGTAGCCGAATAAACCGCGCTGTAGGGAGCCGGCATGAACCCGCCAATAGAAACATTATTGATTAGGATTCCATCTTCCTGTTTTTTGAAAATAGGCAACACGCTGTAAGCTCCGTGCATATATCCGAAAAGATTGGTTTTAATGACCTGTTCATTAATATCCATTGGAATTTCTTCAAATTTACCGCTTGACATGACGCCTGCATTGTTCACCCAAATATCTATTCTTCCGTTAAATTGTAATGCTTTATTGGCCAAATTCTGAACATCGGAAGCAATCGAAACATCCGTCGGAATACCTTTGGCACCCACTCCTAAGTCTCTGCATAAGGCAACAGTTTCGTCCAGTGCTTCCTGCCCTCTCGCCGCAATGATAATATTACAGCCTTCCAATGCGAAGGCTTCTGCAGTCGCACGTCCTACTCCACTTGTTCCTCCTGTTATAACGACCGTTTTCCCTATAAGACTTTCTCTAAAAGCTTCTTTTGATTTCATATTATACTAATTTTGGTGATTCTGTTTGTAAAATCAACCTATTATCATGCCATAAAAAGAATTCATTAAAATCATAAATTAGATTAAAATAAAACTCGGGCAAATCTTCGATTTGCCCGAGCCTTTATAAATACCAGTCTTTATATCTTTTTAACGCTTCCAGAAAATAATAATCTGCATAAATCAATGGGACATCAATCTCCGAATTCAAAGGAAGTCCACCTGTGCTGTGCATTAATAAGAAACCGCCGTTTTCATTCAGTTTCGCATGATACTTTTCGGTGGATAAATTCACAATCATCTGTTTCGCAGTTAGAATATATCTACTCTTTTCTTCTCCATTTGAGTATTGTCCTAGTTCAAGTAAAGCAGAAGCTATAATCGCTGCAGCCGAAGCATCTCTGGGAACATCCGGAATTTTAGGATCATTAAAATCCCAATACGGAATCTTATCTTCAGGCATCGCAGGATTATTCAAAATAAATTTAGCAATATTCTGAGCCTGCTGTAAATATTTTCTATCTTTCGTCATTCGATACATCATCGTATAACCATACAAAGCCCAACCCTGACCTCGTGCCCAAGCTGAAGAATCCGCATATCCCTGAAATGTTTTTTTGCTTAAAACATCTCCCGTATTCACATCATAATCAATCACATGATACGAACTAAAATCTGGACGGAAATGATTTCTTATGGTGGTATTGGCATGGGTAACAGCCACTTCTTTAAGCTTTTTAGAGCCTCCATTTTGAGACGCCCACATCAACATTTCAAGGTTCATCATATTATCAATAATCACTGGACCTTTGAAATCAGCCATTTTATCCCAAGAAAGAATAGCCTTCATTTTCGGACGAAATCTTGTTGAAAGGGACTCGGCTGAAGTAAGAATCACATTTTTATATTCAGGATTTTTAGTAATTCTGTACGCGTTTCCGAAGCTGCAAAACATCATAAAACCCAAATCGTGATCTCGGGTAAAGGTTTTATTGGATTCAATAATTTTCAATCTTTGTTCGGCTTCTTTTTTTATTTCAGGATCTTTCGTCTGCTCAAAAATCATCCAAAGAGAACCCGGATAAAAGCCTGAACACCACCACGAAATATCTTTTGTGATTAATTTTCCGTTTTTATAAGATTGAGGCATTTGATCAGCGGGAACCGTTTTCATTAAATATTTATATTGCTGATTGGCAAATTCGAATTCATTTTGAATCAGTTTAGACATCTCTTTTTTACTTTGGGCAAAAAAGGAAATGTTTAAACATGTGAAAGCAGCAATGGCTATTTTTTGTAAAATCATTTTCTAAAAATTGCTGTACAATTTACTTATTTTTTAATGATCGACTTACAATTTTGTAAGTCCTTTCAAGAGAAGATTCCACTTTTTACCTTTGATACAAATTAAATCAAAGAAATGGAATTATCAGAAAACATTACGGCTTTTCACCATGTTTCAATTAAAGCGCAGAATTTTGAAGAAACAATTGTTTTTTATGAAAAGTTAGGATTTACAGTCGCTCACGATTGGTCGTTACCGGAATTTAGCCTTGAAAAATGCGCGATGCTTCATCATCCAAACATCAATTATTATCTTGAAATATGTGATAAAAATGCAGATATGCCAACACAGGGAAGAAAGCGAATGGAAAATGAAGAATATGTTGAAAATGCTTTACTTCATATCTGTTTTATTGTAAAAAATGCAGAAACAGCGAGAGAAAAAGCAATAGAATGCGGCGCAAAAGACCTTAGCAAAGGAACTTTTCAATTAGATTTAATCAATAAAAATAAATCGGTGACCGTAAAAAACAGCTTGGTCTACAGTCCGAATGGAGAAGTTATTGAATTTTTGGAAAATGTAAATTTTAGTTAATATTTTACTTTTGAAAATCTGATAAAGCCAATAAAACAGATTGTAAATTTTTCCCTTTTTCGGTGAGTGAATAAACGGAAGAGGTTTTATTTTTTTCTTTTGAAATCAAACCATCCTCGATTAATTCTTTTAATTGTTTTGAAAGGCTTCTGTCACTGATTTCAGGTAAAAGAATTTTAAATTCAGAATAATTGACGTCTTGATCCATCAATTTAAATACAATCGAAAGTTTCCAGCGACCGCTGATCATCATTAACGTTTTTGAAGCATTGCAAAAATTTTGCAGTGCTTTTTCATTCATAGAATTGGTAGAATTTTCTTTTCGCATAAACTACCTCAAAATTAATTATTTCAATGGAAAATAGAGAATTCATTAAATTTTAATTTCGAATAAAAATGAAGTTTTGCTCTTTTTATATCTTTGGAAAATAAACTATAAGTTTGTTTAAATTAATTTTAAATTTAACCGCAAAAGAAGCAAAAGATCTTATTGGATTTGTTTAAAGGAGTTCAAAAGTCTGCAAAGAGAAAAAATCAAAGATTTTTTTTAAACTTATGTGATCTTTTTTTATTTAAATCTTAAACTTAAAATAACTAAAGTGTTAAAATCTTTTGTTTCTTTTGTGGTAAAAAAGTTTAAACAAGTTTTTTGGAAAATAAACTATATAAAAACCATTTGAACTGAAATTAATATGAAAAATTTCTATTTTTTACTCGTTATATTTTCAATTTTCACTTCTTGTCATCGTGATTACGATAAAAATATAGACACGGATACTTTACCTGCCGCAACACAAACCGGAGCGAGAACCGGTGGAGCGATTATTGAGGGAAAAGTATGGGTTGCTACAAAAAATTACACCAACGACGGGCCAGGAATCCACACGTATTGCGAAAAAATCAAAGACAGAACCTATATAAAAATCTATTTAAAAGGAATTAAGGATAATAACAGTATATACATCAGTTATCAGGCAGATCATTTTGAATTAAATAAAACATACACCATCACTCCCAATAATGGGGAAAGCGACAATACCATTTACTTTTCGCGAAGTCTTGATGATATTTTTTATAATACCAAATACTATTGTAAACTTAAAATCACCCGCCTCGATCTTGAAAACCAAATCGTTTCCGGAACATTTGAATTAAAACTCAACCGTTATGCAGGTGAAGGAATCATCAATATTGTTGAAGGCAGATTTGACAAAAAATTCGATTAATCTATTTCTTTATTGATGTTTAAAAGGTAAATTCCAGACCAGATCGGCAGCAAAATAATGCACGCCGCCGTGTTTAATACTTTCTGTTCCATCAATTAAATCATCCATATAGCCAATATCCATGGTGAAAGGCGAATTTGGAATTTTAAACATATAATAAGCTGTAACGCGCAATTCTTTATAATCAAATGAAGTCCATTTTGATTCAGGACTATTCAGAAAACTTGTTGCCAACAAAGCTTCTACACCAAGAGAGAGCTTCTGACTGTTTTTTTCCGACAGATTGTAGGTGAGCTGGCTTTTTAGTCTTGTTCTCAGCTGAAAATCTTCTTCCACTTCATGAAAATCAGCATCAAAAAATTTTCTAAACTCCTGACGAACGGTATTTTTAAGTTTAAGCTTATCATTTAGGCTAAAAGTATAAGAATACCTTCCATATACGCGAAATTCCTGCTCAGTACCTTCATTTTCGTAAGGAGAATCGCTTGCATAAGAAGGTTGTCTTCTGTAGCTGAGCGCATAACTGTACTGCTGATTTTTGGCAAAAGAATGAAAAACCTCGTGGTTTAAAACAAAAATAGCCTGTTTTGAAAGCAAATTATAATCATTTGGGCTGCTTTTTCTTCCGAGTGCAATATAACTCATGGAATGTTTTTTTCCTAAAGAGTCCATTTGTTTCTTTACACCGAAGGCTGTCCAAAATGCTGTTTTTGCATCTCCAAGTCCGGGTGGACTGATTTGTGCGTTTGCAACCCCAACTGTTCCTAAAAATAAACCTGCCAAAATCTTCTTCATCCCGTAAAGATAGCAAGTTTAAATTTAACCTATTTTTCTTAAAATCTAAAAAAACCTTTTAAAATAAGGATAAAATGAAAAATTATTGAGGCAACTGTGGTGGAGTTATTCTTTGTGTTTTCGTAGATAAAGTTCCTAAAAATGCTTCTAACTGAGCTACTTCTTCATCAGTCAGCTCCAACAACCTCAACATTTGCGATTTCTCAGAATGTAAAGTTATACCTTCATAAACCGTTGAGCGTTTTTTGGGAGGTTCGGGATTTCCTTTGCTGTAAAACTGAATGACATCTACCATGGTCATGAATGCTCCGTTATGCATCCAAGGCCCTGTGCGCGTGATTTCTCTTAATGAAGTCACTCTGAATTTTCCGGCATCTTCAGGATTTTTAGTCACCAAATATCTTCCCAAATCTTCCTGTTTAGAACCCAATAAAGAAGTTCCCGTATTTTCAAAACGGTTGTTGGAAAAATATCCTGAATTATGACAGTTGATACATTGTGCTTTGGTTCTGAAAAGGTGAAGTCCCATCACTTCATTATCCGTAAAAGCATCTGCCTTACCATCAATAAACTGATCAAACTTACTTGGCGGACTTTTAATGGTTCGTTCAAAAGTCGCAATGGCTTTGGCAATTTTATCTTTTGTGACAGTTTTATCGCCAAAGGCTTTTTCAAATAAAATCTCGTACCCTTTAATCTTGGCAATTTTTCCGGCAGCAATGTCAATGTGCTCGCTCATTTCCTTTTTATCCTGAATCGGCATTTGAGACTGCGCTTCTAAAGATTCTGCACGACCATCCCAAAATAAGCTTGTTGCATAGGCTACATTAAGGATGCTCATAGCATTTCTGGTTCCGATTTGCCTGTCGTGACCGAAAGAAAATGTTCGGTTATCACACCAACCCAGCTCGGGATCATGGCATGAAGCACAAGCAATCTGATTGGAGCCCGAAAGTCGAGGATCATAAAAAAGTGTTTTTCCTAAAAAAGCCTTTTCTGCAGAATACTGATTATCTGACGGATACTGAACATCTGGTAAATGCCCGATCTCGGAAAAATGCGGAACGGCTTCAGGATCAAGTAATGGCTTTGGCCAATTGGAAGAATCTCCTGATGAATATAGCTTTCTCAGTTTTGTCATAAACGAAATTTTATCGTTGATCTCTTTATTTACTTTATTGCTCAGGCAATTATTTAAAAGAGAAACGGTTACAAATAAAACAACAATCCAGCTTATAACATTCTTCATTGATCCTTGAAATTTTGGCAAAAATAGGTATTCTGAAATTATTTTTATTGATTCCGAGAAACCTATTCAATTTAAACATAAAAAACCTGCCGAAACAAATGCATCGGAAGGTTTACATTAAAATATATTAATATTCTGTTAATATCCTGGGTTTTGCTGCATGTTGCTGTTGACCTCCAGGGCTGCCTGAGGAATCGATGCCACAAACTTATCATTTGGATAAGAAGGACTGCAGTGGGTAGAGATGCAACCATTATTTCTTACAATATTTTTGTGATTTCTCATCAGATCAAAAAAGTATTGGTTTTCGAAGGCAAATTCTTTTCGCTTTTCTTCAATAAGTACATCAATCGTTATAGAATTCAGAGTATTAAGTCCTGCTCTGTTTCGGATGATATTGATGTCTGCCAATGCCTGAGCGGTGTTCCCTAAATGAAGAGCGGCCTCAGCACGGATGAAATAGAGTAAGCTAAGCCTGTAGACTATATTCGTTGTTGTTCCATTATGTTTTTTAGTGAAATGATATGGAAGACTTGCAGTTCCTGCTGAGCTTTTCGTACTGATATTATAAGTATCAAACAGCTGTTTTCTTAGATCATCCTGACTGTACATATTATATACATCATTAGAAGCTGAGTACAATGGCCATGTTTGGGTTTCGTCTCCTATTGCCTTGACAAAAGTGTATATTAATGACAATGGAGAATCATTTTCATCTGTATTTGCCAACTCCCAAATAGATTCAGCATTTCCCCAATTATTTACCAAATCACTTTGAGCCGTTAATTGTAAGCCCGAATTATTGATAATGTCTATACTGTAATCATAAGCTTTTTGCCAGTCATTTCTGTATAATGCGATTTCAGCAGCAATGGTCTTTAAAGCAACAGGAGTGATAAAATTCTTGCTTTCTCCCGCAGGAATAGCTTTGTCTGGTTGAATCAAGCTTAAAGCACTATCAATATCATCTTGCAGCAAAGCAAAGGTTTCTGCTGTGGTTTTTCTTGAAGGATAATCAACTCCCACTTTTAATGGCTCAGTATTATAAACTATTCCAGGATGAGACGCATTAGAAGTGTAGGTATAATTTTGAGCATAATATTTAAACAACTGAAAATGTGAAAATGCTCTTAATGCCAATGCCTCAGCTTTAATTTCATTAATTTCCTGATCTGTAGCGTCTGGCAAGGCATCTGCATATTGCAAAATTAAATTAACATTATTAATCAGCTGATAACTGCTACTATAAATCCCTGAAATATTGCTACTCGCTGGCTGATCATCAAAATTATAAATTCTAACAACTCTTGTAGGAATACTTATTATGCCTGTAGAAGAAGGCGTAAATGCTATATTTCCTGAAAGCAGATCTCCATAAATATAGGAAGCCTCACTATTGTATGTAAAACGTACCTGATAATAGGCTCCGTTTAATGCCTGTAGCATTCCTTTTTTATTACTAAGCTGATCTACAATAGAAATCTGTTCCACGGGCTCACTAACAAGAAAGTCACTACATGAAACCACCGACATCCAAAAAACAGTACCTACAATTATTTTTTTCATAAATTTTTTGATTTAAAAATTAAACTTAACTCCAAAACTGAAAGTTCTCATCTCTGGATATAAATACCTGAATTCCCTTATTCCATTTTTTCCTGCAGGAGATTTTTCTTTATACCAATACAAAACATTGGTGCAGTCGGCAAAAATACTAGCGCTTTTAATAAAACTGTTTTTTATGCTGTGAAGTGGAAGCTGGTAATTTAAATTAATGTTCTGAAGCTTAACATAGGTATTATCGTATAAATGCTTTGTACTGTTGGGAACAATTTTAGCATTGCTTTTAGGAATATGATTGATTGCAGAGATATCACCGGCACCCGTCCAATAATCTAAAGCATTAACGCTCATATTTCTGTTAGATAAAATATTATATTGATCTATAAGTTCTCCGGCTACCAATACATCTCCTCCAATTTCAAAGTTTATTAAAAATGAAAGGCTAATATTTTTATAGCGCATAGTATTACTAAACCCGCCAATGGCATCTGGTTGTGAATTACCTATTATCGTGTAGGTAGAAGAATTAGCAGTAAATTGATTAGCATCCGTAGGAACTCCATTAACCATGAAGATATCCTGGCCGTTATCCGGATTGATGCCCAACCATTGGTATCCCCAAATTGCAGAGGTTGAAACTCCAATTTTTTGGGCTCTCGCCATAGCTGCAGTAGAATACTGATCTTCAAGGCCTAATAAATAGGTCACTCTATTTTTTACCGTGGAAATATTAAACATTGAGCTCCATTTGAAGTTTGGTGTTGTGATCCAATTTCCACGCATGGATATTTCAATACCTTGATTATACATAGCTGCCCCGTTGATTTCTGCAGAGCTGTATCCTGTTTCTAAAGGAACTTCTCTGCTTACAATCATATCAGAAATATTATTTCTATAAACTTCAACGGTGAAATCTAATTTTTTGAATAGCGTAAAGTCAACACCTATATTCAACTTTTCATTTTTTTCCCATGAAAGCATACGATTCGGAGGTGATGAATTTTCCGGATAAGCATAATCATAGTCGTAGGTAAAGCCATTTTGATACAATTTGTATAAACCTGAGGAACGATAGCTTCCAATTCGTGAATTTCCCGTTATTCCCCAAGATCCTCGAAGCCTCAAAAAGTTTAAAACAGAGTTATTTTTAAGAAAATTTTCTTTTGAAATCAACCAAGAGGCACCCACCCCACCATTCATAGCAGCTTTTGTATCCGTACCAAATGCAGAACTTTCATCTCTTCTCATACTTGCTGAAAGAAAATATTTTTTATCATAATCATAATTCAATTGTGAGAAAAAACTTCTTCCGCTATCTCTTAAAGTAAGCGTTCTGGTAGTATAATTTGAACCCTTGGAAGGATCCTGATAATTGATGAAATCTTCAAAGTTGGTTCCGCTTCTATATTCTTTGGAATCTTTATTTTGTCTTAGCTCCATTCCTACCAAAATATCTGCATGATGTTTTTTAAGAAAATTCTTTTCATACATCAGGTGTGAACTCCAGTTCCATTTTTCGCCATCCGAATCATTCAATCGGCTTCTCCCTAATATCTTATTAGCAATTCCACTTTGGTTCAATCCCGATCTCCAATCAATATTTTCTTTTTTGGATAGATCTACACCGAATAAACTGCTTATTTTAAGATCTTTTAAAAGTTCATAACTGACATTTAAGCTTGACAGCAATGAATTATTTTTAATATTGACTAAATTTTGATTTGCTGCTGCTAAAGGATTAGGAATTCCTGTATTTCCGGACAGCGCATAATCTCCATTTTCATCATAGGCAGCTCTGTTGGGTGCCAGAATAAAATTGAAATAGGTATTAGGCTGATTTTTATCCAAATTATTATAAGCAGCATAAAGACTAACCTGAAGCTTTTTATAATTAAACCCTATGGTAGCATCAATTCCTTTTTTCTCTAATGAATTCATGATCTTAGATTCATTATTATTGGAATAATCCAAACCAACACGGTACGTAATATATTTCCCACCCCCGCTGGTTGTTAAATTGGTTCTGAAAAAATCGCCATTGCCATTCATTAAATCAAACCAGTTGACATCTACTCCATTCCACTCTACCCCACTTCCCGGTTTATTATTATTCTGAAAGTCTCTGAAAAGTTGTGAATACTGTTGTCCACTCAAATATTTTATTTTGTTGATGCTTTGTGAAACACCATACTGGCTAGTGAGTGAAAATTGAGGTATTTTACTCTTTTTACCTTTTTTAGTTGTAATTAATATCACTCCGTTAGCAGATTCAGCACCATACAAAGCTACAGCCGCCGCATCTTTTAGAATATTTATGCTTTCTACATTATCAGAATTAAATCTTGCCAGTGGATTAATATTCATTTCTGCATTTTCACCTCCATCAAAACTTGCTGCATCAAAACCATTATCTTCTCTCATGATAACGCCATCTACTACGATTAAAGGCTGGGTTGATGTTCCGAACTTTTTAGTAGTTTGAACTAAAGAACCAAGCCCTCTGATATTAATACTCACAGGCTTCCCCAACTCCGTATTATTCACAATCTGAACACCCGGCGCCTGTCCGGCAATCATCTTATCAATACTTTCATACGGTTGTGAAGTCTGAATATCTTTTTCTGTAAGCGTCACGATGGAGCCGACAACCTCTTCTTTCAGTTTTTGGGTTCCGTACGAAGAGGTAACAATTACCTCTTCAATCGATTGCACTTTTAACGAATCATTTTTTAAGTTTGATGAAGTTTGGGCATTGATGTAAACGGCACCACAAATCATCAGAATGCTTGCGACAGATTTATTCATTACAGCTGAATGAGATTAATTTAAAATAAAAGAATATTGATAATTTTCCGAATTAGAACCATCGTTAAAAGCCTGACTTTGTGAAATATAACTAGAAATAAAATGATAGTGTTGAAAAACCTTCCTCATGAAAATCTTAATTAGAATCAATAAAAATAATTACAAATCTAGGTATTTTTATTGAATTAAAAAGTGTTAAAAATCATCTTTTGTTTCATAATGAAGCATAAAAAACCTCTAACCCAACGGATTAAAGGCATAAATTATATAAAAATTAATTTTTAATAAGAATTATTGAGTCCACCATCCAAAGGAATGTTCGTTCCTGTAAGATAAGCAGCATAATCTGAAGCTAAAAAAGTCACCAAATGTCCGTACTCTTCAGTTCTTCCCAATCTTTTCATAGGTATTTTGCTTTCTCTGCCTTTTTTTATTTCTTCAACTGAAGTATTGCTTTGCTCTGCTTCATGGTTGATTAATTTTTTAATGCGATCTGTATCAAAAAAACCTGTTAAGATATTATTCACCGTTACATTATACTGTGCCACTTCATTTGCCAAAGTTTTTGCCCACGCTGCCGTTGCAGAACGTATAGAATTTGATAACACCAGATTATTGATCGGTTCTTTTACCGATAAAGAAGAAACATTAATAATACGACCATGCTTTTGCTTAATCATATAAGGCAATGCTAAAGTTGTGGTTTCACAAACCACTTTAAAAACCAGATCAAAAGCTTTCTGATAATCATCCACCACTTTGTCTAAAGCAATTCCAGGCTCAGGGCCATTTGTATTATTCACCAGAATATCAATAGAATGATGCTGGAAATACTGAGTAATTATCTTTCTATACTGCTCAAAATTACCAAAATCTGCCACCAGATAATGATGTTTCTGATGAGCATTTACGATGGGAAGCGAAGCAACAAAACTTTTCAGCTTATCTTCATTTCGAGCCATCACCGTTACATTGGCACCACTTTTCGCCAGTTCAGAAGCAATTCCCGCTCCGATTCCCTGTGTGGCAGCCCCTACTAAAGCATTTTTTGAGGTCAGATCAATATTCATACGTTGTAATTTGAATTTAATGCATATAAAAGTAGTAAAAGATTTAAAATTTTCACTTACAAATTTTCTTTTTTAGGATCAATAACCTAGCGCCTACGGAACGAATGCCCGTTTTATTTCTGGGGCACGGCAATCCGATGAATGCGCTGGAAGACAATACTTTCACCCAAGGGTTTCAGGCAGTTGCCCAAAAACTTCCGAAACCAAGGGCAATATTATGTATTTCGGCACATTGGGAAACCAAAGGAACCTTTGTCACCGCCATGGAACATCCGGAAACCATTCATGATTTCGGAGGATTTCCTCAGGCTCTATTTGATGTGCAGTATTCTGCTCCCGGCAGCCCCGACCTGGCCTTGGAAACAAAAAAACTCATCTCATCTGTCGATATAGGTCTTACCGAAGAATGAGGTCTGGATCACGGATGCTGGACGGTTGTAAAATTTCTCTTTCCCCATGCTGATATTCCGATCATCGAAATGAGCATCGATTATACAAAAGAGCCGGAGTTTCATTATACATTAGGTAAAGAACTGGCCGCATTACGAAGAAAAGGCATCCTTATTATCGGAAGCGGAAATTCCGTACACAACCTCCGAATGGCAGCGTGGGACAAAATGATGACTCCCGGGTTCGGCTATGACTGGGCAATTACCGCCAACGAAAAATTAAAGCAGCTGATTACAGAAGGTGATCATAAATCTCTAATTCAGTATGATAAATTAGGAAAAGAGGTTCTGCTGTCTATTCCTACTCCTGAGCATTATCTTCCTCTGCTTTATATTTTAGGGCTTCAGGAAAAAGATGAAAAAGTAACGATTTTCAATGATGAGCTGGTGGGCGGTTCACTCAATATGATGTCCGTGAAAATTGATAAATCATGATAAAAACAAAACATCTGCTTTTATCTGCCTGTTCAGTTACCTTATTATTAATTTTTTTCAGTTTTAAAATGACAACAACTTCACCATCTCCCCGTTTACAGTATTTGATGAGAAAACCAAAAACATCTTCACCCAATCCACCGCTTATCATTCTTTTGCACGGCGTCAGAAGCAATGAAAAAAATATGTTTTCCTATACAGAATCTTTACCTGATGATTTTCTCATCGTTTCGGCAAGAGGTCCATTAATATTGAGGGAAAACAGTTATACCTGGTTTCAGGTACAGTTTACCCCAGACGGTTCTGTCATCAATGAGCAGCAGGCAGAAAATTCACGAAAAGAAATCATTAGATTTATTGATGATTTAAAGAAGGTAGAACAATTTGATGAAAATAATGTCTATCTCGTAGGTTTCAGCCAGGGCGGAATTATGAGCTACAGCGTAGCTCTCACCGCTCCCGAAAAAATAAAAGGTATTGCCGTAATGAGTGGGCGACTTCTTCCTGAAGTAAAACCTCTCATTGCAAAAGATAGCGAATTGCAAAAGCTTAAGATATTTATATCACACGAAACCCACGATTCGGTTCTGAAATTTCAATATGCCGTTGATGCTTTTGATTTTTTACAGTCGAAAAATTTACAGCCGCAGTTTCACAAATACAATGAAGATCATACCATCAACTCTTCCATGTTGTCTGATCTTAATCAATGGCTTACCGAAAAGTAATGAGCAAAAACCTTACAATTTTTATTAATGTTATCAATAAAGTCAGTGAATATAAAAGTGCGCTGGCTTTATTTCTTTACCCAAAAATCAAATTTTTTATTAAAAATGATAATCCCCGATAACAAGATATTCGGAAATGATAATAAAAATATTAGTGTACCATATAATTTTGCAGTGTTAATTTAGAATAATTAAAAATTAAATTTATGTATACGATTGCACATCCCTTATTAAAAAAATTGGGAATCGGATTTGGATTACTTGTTTTGGGTAGTTTACATGCTCAAAACTGGGAAACTTTCGGTGGAGATTTTGTTTCTACCGGAGAAGCTACATACAATGATCTTGCGGTAGATAATACAAATAATTACCTTGTTTTAGCTTATTCTGAAGATAATACCATCGTTAAAAGAATTGCTTTGCCGACAGATAATTCACAAGCATGCAACAACGCAGATCCGGGAAGTAATCCTGGAGATATTGGCTGTGTAACTTTTCAGTATGCAGGGCAATCGGTTATATATAATACAGTGAGAGGTAATGACGGAAAAGTTTGGCTACAGCAAAACTTAGGAAGTACCAAAGTAGCGGAAAGTCTTACCGACGAAAATGCTTACGGAGACTTCTTCCAATGGGGAAGATGGGCAGACGGGCATCAAAAAAGAAATTCACCATTGATCGGAACCACTCCTAATCCAAATAATCCTCAGGGGATTGCCAACGGAAGTACTTCTTTCTATTCAGCGGGTTACAATTCAGCTTCAAACTGGTGGAAAAACGGGGCAACAACTGACAAATGGGACGGAGAAACCACATCTTCAGCGAGCAGCACAACTGGAGTTGATCCTTGTAAAGCCATCGGAACTAACTGGAGATTACCTACAGTAGATGAGATTGAAAATATCTTAAGTGTAGAAAATATTTCAAATACAACCTCGGCATTGGCAAGTAATTTAAAATTTGTTCCTGCCGGATATAAAGACTACAGCGGAATTTTCGATCCAGGAGTGAGACTTTATTTATGGTCTTCCAGTTCATCACCTTACGAAGGAAACGGGCAACATTTATATGTAAGTGCAAATGTAGCAATCACCAACAGTATGGGAAGAGACGGCGGACAATCGGTAAGATGTATTAAAGATTTTGCAGCGTTGGGAACTTCAGATATTGTTAAATCAAAAACAAATGTTGGAATTTATCCAAACCCTACAAAAGGTATTCTTTACATTAAAGCAGATACTTTAATTGACAGTGTAAATGTTTACAATGTAACAGGACAAAAATTAAATGTAGCTTTCAGCAACAACCAAGTTGATCTGGAATCTGCTCCAAAAGGATTGTATATTGTAGAAATTAAATTAAAAGGTGGAAACACAATTACTAAAAAAATTATTAAAAATTAATATTCTATACACTTGATTATAAAACAAAGGGCTTTTTCTGAGAGCCTTTTGTTTTGCGTTTAAACAATTTATATCATGAAGAAGTTTTTAGTTACAGGTTTTGTGGCGCTTTTGGCTTTCTGTAATAAAATCAATGCTCAATCTTATCAACTTTCAGGCAATCCGGTGAACACTACAGGATGGAGTTTAGTTCCTTCTGCAACGGTAAATACAGATTTTATACAGCTTACGGCAGATCAAATCAGTCAGGTAGGAGGAATTAAACTTGATGATCCTATCAATCTTAAATACTGTGATAAATGGAAAGTAGAATTTGATTTCAGAATAGACGGAAACGGAACCACCAGCTACGGAAGAGGAGACGGTTTTGCATTTTGGTATCTGGCCAATCCGCCGGCATCGTATGTTCAGGGCGGAGGTTTGGGAATTCCGAGTAATGCAAGTGGTTTGATGGTTGCATTCGACATATTCAACAACAGTTCTGAAGGTCAGATGAGTAAAGTTCACGTATTATATGGAACCAATAATCTTCCTGCGGGAAATAATAATATTGAATATAACAATACGCCCAACAGTACTTTCCACACGCCAGATCTTATTTCAACAATTCCTTTTGTTGGAAGCACTTACCGACATGTTGAGGTAAACGGAGAAATAGATCCAAGTAATATCTCGAATTGGATCATCACCATTAAAATTGATAACAATACAGTTGTCAATCAGTCTTTTGCCCCGTCAGGCGGAGCAGCAACGATGACACAGGGATACTTTGGATTTTCAGCTTCTACAGGTGCGGCAAGCGCGAGACATTCCATCAAAAATGTAAAAGTATATGTAAATAAAGTTCCCTTACTTCAGGAAACGATAACGCCTTCAGAAACGTGCCCGAATGCACTAACAGGAGTAGTTACGACAGATTTAACATCATTCAATTCCCAATTCGTAAACAATCCGGCAAACTATACTTTTACTTATATGGTGAACGGAACTCCGGTTACAAACCCTTCCAGCTATCAGTTTTCGGCAAATACTACCGTAAATGTGATCGTAAAAGACGACAGCGGAACATTTTGTGATAATCCCGATGCAAAAATTATTCTGACTCCGCAACTCGTTAATAAAACAGATGCTACCCTATTCGGTTGCCCGATTAACGGTTTGGCAGTTTTTTGACCTTACACAGGCTAATGTGACAACGCTTACCAATGTTACAAAACAATATTACAGAACGCTGGCAGATTTAAATTCAGAAATTAATGAAATTACAAATCCTGCTACTTTTTCATCGGTTGAAACGGATGTTTATGTTAAAATAAATACGTCAACCGGCTGTACGGCGATTGCTAAGATTACGTTAAAACTTTACCCTGCTCCCAACGTGATGGAAGCAACGATCAGAACCTGTTTTAATACCAATAACGTATCCACAGGAACATTTAATCTTACTACAGCAGCAGTAACTACCGAAACGGGAATCACTAAAAAGTACTTCACCAATTATAATGACGCCCTTGCAGAAATTAACGAAATTCCCAATCCCCTAGCCTATATTTCAGCCAACGGAACGGCGTATATTAAAGTCATTAACAGCAATGGTTGCGGAAGTATTGCGAAAGTAAATTTAAATGTTATTCCGCCTGTTTATTCTACGATACTGAAAGATCAGATCATTTGTATTGAAAATACAACCACTCTTGATGCGGGGTCTGGTTTTACTTCGTATCTATGGAGTACCGGAGCGACTACACAAAGCATTAGCAATGTTGGAGTTGGAACCTATTGGGTTGATCTGAAAATCGGAGACTGCGTTTTGAGACAGGAAGTAAAAGTGATTCCATCAGAATCTCCCATAATCAAGGAAATTCATCAGGAAGGAAATACCGCGACAGTTGAAGTTAAAGGAGGAAAATCTCCTTATCAATATTCATTAGACGGCATCAAATGGCAGGAATCTAATGTATTTTCAAACTTAATAAGAGGCGAAAATACTTTTTACGTTAAAGATTTTTACAATTGTGATCCTGTTGTGGTGACTGTTACCGTTCCGAATTTGGTGAATGTAATTACTCCAAACGGTGACGGATACAACGATACGATTAATTATTCTGAACTTGGTTACAAGAAAAATTTATCATTCGTGATCTACGACCGCTACGGGAATAAAATTTTTGAAGGAAACGCGTTCAACAATTATACATGGGACGGAACCATTCAGGGAAGAAAAGTGCCTACACAAACATATTGGTATCATATTTCGTGGGACGAACCATCGAAAAAAGATAACCCGCAAATTAAACTCACAGGTTGGATTTTGATGAAGAATAGGGATTAAAATCTAAGAAGCTGACCTTTTTTTGGTCAGCTTCTTTTTATTAAAAAGTTAAAACGTTACTTGCGTCAAATCTTCAAAGACTCTAAATAAATAACTATATCTGTAAATTTTTCCTTGCTCTAAGTTCAATTGTAGACTTTGATTAACATAGATAGAAACATTTCCAGAACCTGCATTGCTTAGAAAGCAGAAACCATAATTATCTTTATTTATACGATCAAAATCAATAGACAAATCTTGGCTACTCTCAAAAACAATATTTGACCCTTCAATGAACTCACCGCTATTATAGGTATTAATTATAGTTTTATTTAGGTTTAAAGAATTTACTAAAAGATTTGAAAACATCTGTCTTGAAAAGTGTGCTTTGTAGCTGCTCCAGTCATTTTCGACATTAAAGACTCTTTGTACTAAATCTTCAGAATGATAACGAACAATATCATTATTCTCTCTATAAACTCTAACAAGATTATATTGATCTAAATCACAATAAGATAATTTCGAAAAAACATTTTCAGTATTTACCGTAATTGTCATTAATAAGTCATTTTTATTGGGAACATCAACAATTGGATCATAAATACCATTAATATATTTCACAAAAAGATTATAACCAATTATTGGATAAAATTCTTCAGATAAGACATAATTTATTTTTTCAATTTTTTTTGATGCTGCATTATAATTAAAAATTTCATTGCCTGGCAAATCATTATTTTCCTTCTCTGTACCATAATGAATATAACAATTTTCAAAAGAAATATTAAAAATTGAATTTTCACATATATTTACAACAGCGTTTGATACCATTTGTTCAAAATTACAGTTAACAAATTTGATTCGTTGAAAATTACTCTCCACAACATCATTAAAAATAATATGCTTTATATTCAATGAATACCCCATATTCATATTTTGGCACAAAAGATTCTTCATTAAGCAATTTTTAAATATAACTGGAGTACCAATATCGTGTAGATTATCGATGGATGTAATTACCGTTAGAGGAATATTTTCAAAAATGCTAACTTTTGATGATGCAATTATATTTTTAAAATCATTTGCATAACAAAAAGAATAAGTATCATCAGTTGGTATTAATGAAGAATAAAAACATGAAGTCTCAGAAATGACTTCCAAATCATGGAATTGACAGTAATTAAATGATTCTACTTTTTTATCTGTAATGGTATGGAAATTAAATGCTTCGTATTTACTTTTTATTTTAAAACTTTTGAATTTTTTCCATGATACATGTTTCAGACCTTCTTGAACATCACTTGCATATTCACTTTTAAAATCTCTATCCAAAACGATTCCACTACTGTCTGGAAAACTTAAAAATGTACCTCCATTTCCAATAAAATGGCTGCCATTATAAGAAATTCTGTCGGAAAAACAATATTTACTGCCGGAAAAGTTAAATTGAATTTTTCTTGAAATAATATTTGAAATGTTCTGTGAATTTTGTTGCTTGGTATTATTAGGACTAACACCAAAAAATTCAATTGGTAAAGAACTGTGAGTTCCAGCTACGGTACACAAAAAATGATTTTCATATCCTGTTATATAATTATCTGACAAGTTAATTTTTCCATTTATAAACTGCCCATTAATACCAAAATCTATGGATACATTTTTTAAATCAACTGTTTGAGCGTTCAAATTTACAGTGCTAGCAATCTCAATTTTAAAATCTAATATCTTACAGACTTCAAATGCATGAAAAAAATCAATAAATCTATTCATTGAAATATTTTTCCCTTCCAAGTAAGAAACATCCACATAATAAATATTGTCATCCTTTTTTCTGTAAATAACCTCATCACCATTAATTTTAGTATCATCTATTAAAGTACCGTCATACCATAATGTAGTTTTTCTAAAATTTACATTCTCATTTGTTCTGCTATCGACTAACTGCACTAAGTTATCTGCAGGATAATTGTTACCTGAAGTAAAAAAATCATTTGTAAAAATCATACTTTATTTTTATTGGTTTAATAGTCCAAAGATATCTCTGGCAGGCGTCAAAAGGTGACGTAAGAAAAATTTAAATAAACGTTTATTCATATGTCAAACAATATTTTCCTTCCTATTACGATAATATACTGTACCACATTTAAAAACTTTAACCAGTTTATTCAAATTACCCTTTACAATATAAAGACATTACGGGAAAAATTCATTTTCCGTTCATCTAAATTGGTCTAAAGAAAATTATATTTAATATTTTTAGATTTTCATCACATTAAACACCTATAAATGCAGACATTATCCTTGAAAATTGCCACTTCCGCAGCAGCAATTTGTTTCAGCACAATCGTTTTTGCGCAACAAAAGTACTCGGTAAGCGGCACTGTAAAAGATAAAAAGAATGGAGAATTATTAATCGGCGTCACCGTGAAGGTTGCCGAAGATCCCACGATTTCAGTGGTTGCCAACGAGTACGGTTTTTATTCTTTATCGCTTCCGAAAGGAACTTATAACCTAATTGTTTCCAATCCGGGATATAAAGATTTTCAGCAGAGCATCAATGTTGAAGATAATATCAAACAAAATCTCGAACTGAGTTCCGGAGAGGAAGAAGAAAAAGCAGAGGAAAGAACAGGAAAAATTGATGAAGTCGTGATTTCTGGCGTTAAAAAAGATAAAAACCTGACCTCCGCACAAATGGGGATGGAAACTTTAAGCATCAAAAACATCGAAAAACTTCCCGTTTTGTTTGGTGAAAAAGATGTAATGAAGACGATTCAGCTTTTGCCGGGAATTAAAAGTAATGGTGAAGGAAGTAGCGGTTTCAGCGTAAGAGGCGGCGCATCAGATCAAAATTTAATATTGTTGGATGAAGCACCTGTTTATAATGCTTCTCACTTATTAGGCTTCTTCAGTACATTCAACAGTGATGCATTGAAAGATGCCAGCATCATTAAAGGAAATAGCCCGGCACAATACGGAGGTCGACTTTCTTCTGTGATGGATGTTAAAATGAAGGACGGAAATAACAAAGATTATAACGTAAACGGTGGAATTGGTTTAATCAGCAGCCGATTGAGCGTAGAAGGTCCTATTCAAAAGGAAAAATCATCTTTTATCGTTTCGGGAAGAAGAACGTATGCCGATTTATTTTTAAAATCGACGGATGATTTTAAAGACAGTAAGCTTTATTTTTATGATTTAAACTTAAAAGCCAATTATCAGATCAATGATAACAACCGTCTTTATTTATCAGGATATTTCGGAAGAGATGTTTTGGGATTGGGCGATACTTTTTCAACCGATTGGGGAAATACGACGGCAACTCTTCGTTGGAACAGCATCATTAACAGTAAATTATTCTCAAATACATCATTAATTTATAGTAATTATAACTATAACGTAAGTTTAACCAGCAACGACAATACTTTCGGACTGGATTCCCAAATTGAAGACTGGAATTTAAAGCAGGATTTCACTTGGTTTGCGGTAAATAAACATTCGGTTCGTTTTGGTTTACAATCTATTTATCACACGATTACGCCAAGCAGCGCTTCCGGAACGAGTGTAAGCAGTTTTCCGAGAAATCCTAGATCTTCATGGGAAAACGCGCTTTACATTAATGATGATTTTAAAGCAACTGAAAAATTAACGCTTAATTATGGTTTAAGACTTTCAATGTTCAGTGTTTTGGGCGGAGATACCTTCAATACTTATGAAAACGGAAATCTTGTCGGTTCTGAGTTTTTGGAAAAAGGAAAATTCGGGAAAACGTATGTGAATGTAGAGCCTAGAATTAGTGCAAATTATAGAATTAATGAAGTGAGCAGCATTAAAGGAGGTTACTCCAGAAACACGCAGAATCTTCATTTATTAAGCAACAGCGGCAGCGGAAATCCTACCGACCAGTGGATTGGAAGCAGCTACAGCGTAAAACCTGAAATTGCAGATCAGGTAAGCGTTGGCTACAGCAGAAATTTCAACAATAATAATTATGAATTGAATGCCGAGGTTTATTATAAATCTATGCAAAATCAAATCGATTTCAAAAACGGAGCCCAGATTTCATTTGACACGGCAGCCGATGTAGAAAGTGAATTGCTATTCGGAAAAGGAAGAGCTTACGGTCTTGAATTAATCGCGAAAAAGAAAAGCGGAAAACTGACCGGATGGATTTCTTATACTTTATCTAAAACCGAAAGAAAAATAAACGGAATTAACGATAACGACTGGTACAATGCCAGACAGGATAAAACCCACGATCTTTCTATTGTGGCAACCTATCAGCTGAATCCAAAATGGTCTTTCTCAGGATTATTCCTTTACAGCACAGGAAATGCAGTCACTTTCCCAACCGGAAAATATGAGCTGAACGGACAAACCGTTTTCCAGTACAGCAACAGAAATGCAGACAGAATGCCAGCTTATCACAGAATGGATCTGAGTGCAACGTATGAACCAAGTGCAGGTTCCAACAAACGTTTTAAAGGATCTTGGTCTTTTGGTATTTATAATGTTTACGGACGTGAGAATGCCTACACCATTACCTTTGAAGATAATCCTGACAAGCCGGGAACAACCCGCGCTATGCAGACTTCCCTATTCCGTTGGGTACCCAACATCACTTATAATTTCAAATTTTAATTCATGAAAAATATATTTTTAATCATATTATCGCTGTTTTTATTGACCTCTTGTGAAAAGGAAATCGACCTCGATTTAAAAGATCAGAGCGGGCAAATTGTTATTGAAGGCAATGTAACTGATCAGGCAGGGCCGTATTTTGTAAAAATTACGAAGTCTGTGGCTTTTACAGAAGCCAATCAGTATCCTGTAATTGCCGATGCCGAGGTGATTTTAAGTGATAATTCAGGACAAACCGAAACCTTGCAATATGTAGGAAACGGAACCTATCAAACCTCTACTTTTGTGGGACAACCTGGAAACATTTATACTTTAAAAATCACTGCAGAAGGACAGCAATACACGGCACAAAGTACAATGCCCGATGCCGTGGATTTTGAAGATCTGGAACAGGATTCTTTTGCAGTTGGTGGCGAAACAAGTTATACACTTTTACCTGTTTTCACAGACCCTCCAGCTTTAGGAAATCGTTACCTTTTCAGCTATACGGTAAATAATAATCCAAAGAAATTTTTCTCAGAATTTTCTGATAATGTGAACAACGGAATGCCCAATCAAAGACCTTTGATCCTTCCTAATGATGATGAAGAAGTGGATGACATTAAAGTGGTTGTAGGAGATACTATTCATGTAGAAATGCAGTGTATTGACCAAAGTGTTTATACATACTACTCTGCTCTTTTGCAGCTTTCAGGAGGTGGTCCTGGCGGCGGCGTGACTCCGACCAATCCACCGAGTAATATCAGCAATGGTGCATTGGGATATTTCTCTGCACATACGGTGAGAAAGAGAAGTACAGTAATTCAGTAAAATAAGAAAGGCTATTTCGCATTGAAATAGCCTTTTATTTTGATCTGATTTTTAGAATTAATCGACTCTTGCAGATTGAGCAGATTGATTTTTCAAAACCTTTAATTGATGAACACTAAGTCCGCAAAGTGCTTTGAAAACTAACCGTTTTAAGTTTCACCAAGTCGTTCTACTTATAAAAGCCCACAAAGATTTATTTCAAGATTATCGCATCATCTGTGAAAATGTGTGTCATCTGTGGGAAATAATAAAGCAGCAGCATTCGTGCATTCGCGGTAAAAAAAATTAATTGCTTTTCAGATATTCCTTAATAGTTTCCAGCACGCCAAATTGATCATTAGAGCAAGCTTCAAAGTTAGCCGCTTTTTTTACGGAAGGATGGGCATTTCTCATTGCATAAGAATATTTTGAGTTTTCAAGCATCTGAATATCATTCATATAATCTCCGAAAGCCATGGTTTGTTCGGGAGTAATATTTAATGATTTCTGAAGTTTCTCTAAAGCGATTCCTTTATTGATATTTTTATTCATAATATCAAGCCAGTACTGACCGGAAACTACCACTTCAAGATCATATTTTTCAAATTCTTTAGCAACAGGATATACATTTTGCTCTGAACCTTCGGGATGATAAATGGCGATCTTAAAAATACTGTCGTCCACAGGTTCTGTAAGATCCTCTCTCCTTTCATTATCCGTATAAAATTGTGAAATATAATCGATAAAATCCTGATTATCGGTTTCTACATAGGCTTTTTTCTTGCCTGATAAAACAGCCGTTGCCCCCTGAATCTTACGGATTGCTCTGATGATTTCTGCAATATATTGTTGATCTAATTGATCCGCAAAAAGCTCTTCGTTTTTATAAATAACATACCCTCCGTTTTCTGCAATGAAAGCCATTTCGTTTTCAATATCTCCAAAATATTTGGTGATGCCCAACATCTGTCTGCCGCTCGCAGGAACGAACAGGATATTTCTTTTTTTCAGTTCCTCATAAATTTCGGGAAATTCCGGACTTACTTCGTGTGAAGAATTCAGAAAAGTTCCGTCCATATCCGTTACAATCAGTTTAATATCTTTCATAATGCTGTTCTGTGAAAATAATATTGAAATTTAAAGTAAAACTACTTAATTCATTTTTAAAATCTTGCCTTTTTGAAGAGTTTTGTTATTTTTTATGACACAATTTTTTGTGGTATTTTTTAATTTTATCTAAATTTTATTGTTGATACAAATATCAATTTACAAACTCCCTCCTAGCCGTGATTGCAGCTTTGTTTGAGCTCATTTTATGAGTTTTGGGCGGCGGCTGGCAAAGCCAGCCGCCGCCCAAAACTCATAAAATAGCGAGTGCGGAAAGCGCGAAAAAGCTCCTAAAACTATTCAATAAAAAAATTAAACTCTTTTCTGTACTGAGAAGGGTTTTTCTTCATATATTCTTTAAATGTTTTGTTGAAATAACTGAAATTATTAAAACCCGATTCAAAACAAACCTCTGTGATGCTCAATGGCTTTTCAGCAAGCAGTTTGAGGGAATGTGTAATTCGATATTCATTAACAAATTGCGTAAACGTTTTATTGGTAATTTTTTTGAAATAACGACAGAAAGAGGGCACCTTCATATTCGCAAGATCTGCCACTTCATCCAGCGTGATCTGCTCTTTAAAATGGTCTTTTACATAATTAAAAATCAGGTTAATTCTCTCATTATCCTCTACCTGCGTTTGGAGATAATATTTTCCGGCATTCAAAATCCTGTAATCCTGTGTAGAAGCCAATGCATCAAGTATTTCAATGAATTTCACCAACCTGTCCAAAGAGGAAGATTCGTGCATTTCCAAGATTTTTTTCCCGATTGATTTTTTGATATTTTCGCTGAAAACAATGCCCGCTTTTGCCTTTTCCAGCAAATTGGCAATTCTATGCATTTCAGGAAGTTCCCAAATCCCTTCCCCCAGAAAATCAGGCTTAAACTGAATCACCATTTCATAATCGTTATTCGTGTTTTCATTCGTCATCCCACAATGTGGAAGATTACTTCCCATCATCACTAGATCGCCATCTGTAAAGTAGGAAATATTACTACCGATTTGCCTTTTTCCTGAACCTCCACATACAAAAATAAGTTCCACTTCGGGATGATAATGCCATACGTGAGACTTTATATTGTCATTTTTAAGAAATTTTAAACTCGTAAAACTGCTTCCTATATTCGGTTTTATCGCTTCAAAGGCTGGATTTGAATGTTTCATAACTAAATTAATAAATTCATGTACAAAATTAACAATTAATTTAAAATAAAACAATTGTTAGGGTAAAATAGAACACAAATATGAAAATTGTATTGTAGATTAAGATCATTGACTGTTCTAAATTTGCAGTATCAATAACAGATAAAAAATTGTCATTATGAATAAAATATTAAAATCAGCTTTCCTTGTAGGATTTTTAAGCATCTCGGCAACTGCCATGAGCAAAGACAAAGATTTTTCTCTTTCTTTCGGAACGGCAAACGAAAAAACTGTAAATTTTGAAGTACTTAATGCGAAAAACATCTCTTTAGTAGTTTATAACGATACTTATGGAGAATTATTTTCTGAAAAATTAGGTACAGAAAATCATGTGGCAAAGTCGTATGATTTGAAAGATCTGAATTCCGGAACTTATTATTTGGTAGCAGAATCTGATCAGAAAATTGAAAAATATAGAATAAAAATCGGCAATAACAATACGCTTGAAATAGAAAAAACGCCTTTTTCAGAAATCAACAAACCGGAATATACGGTTTCAGGAAATGTCGCAAAACTTCACCTTTCCAATCTGAAAAGTAAAGCAACGATTTCCGTATCTGATTTTGCAGGAAACTCTTATTACACAGCAACAAAAAGTCCGGAAAACGGAGAGTTGGAAATGAGTTTTGACTTAAACCCTAAAACGGCTGATAAATACATCATCAGCGTTGAAGAAATGGGAAATGTTTTTAACAAAATAGTTACTCTTAACTAAAATTAAGAGATTCATATATTTCCGTATTTATATCGGAACTAAAATTTTACGTACAGTTAGTATTGAGGCAACTCTTCTTTCTTTAAATCACGGAGAATGAGTTGCCTTAATTTTTTTATAAAAGATAGTAAAAATCTGATTGTAAATTTTCGGAACCATTAAGAATATTTTAGCAATTAAGGTTAATTAAGAAAAAATAAATTTGATTTTTTTAAAACATTACACTGAAAGCAAAGATTACCTTAATATTCTAAACTTCTTAACAAAAATCTTAATGGTTTAATTAACTCCTAAATTATTTGGAATCTGTACTGAAAATTAATTATGATGCTTAAGATCCAGTTTTATCTTCTTCAAATCTTCCAATTCATGACCAGGTCTTTCAATATCATAAGGAATCGGCATTTTTGAAAAAGTCTGAAAATATAGTAGACAAGCATCTTTCCACCAAACGGCATCCTTCACCTGAATTTTTAATTTAGACTGAACCGATCTAAACCTTTCCGCATCAACATACTTTTCCATTTTATCCCAAGTCTTCTGATATTCACGAACCTTCTGAACGCCCGTATCATATTTGAAAGCCAATTCTTCCCACAATGTCTTTCCATTTTTCATTTTATAATTCCACGGAACATGATGAAACCATAAGATCAAATTTTCCGGACAGGTTTCTATATTTCCATAGATATTATTTAATGGAGAAAAATATTGCGAAACGGCATCACTTCCCGTTTTCGTTCTGTCGAACCCAATTCCGTTGGCATCTGCTTTATGATAATAAACCGGCGACCAGTCAGGTCTTCCACCTTGATAATCTCTCCAAGGTTCGGATCCGTAATGATGTCCCGACGCAAAAATATGGTGAAGTCCTGAAGGCATCATATAATCAACCGCCGTTTCGCGTGAAGAAAGCATCATGTAACATGACAAATATAAAAATTCAGTTGAATAAAAAAATAAATTGCAAACTATCTACTGTTTATCAACCACTTACTTATCTATTTTTAATGACAACTATACCATAAATTTAATGATAAGATTATCATAAAAAACATGATATAATTTTTATAAATCATTAAAAAATAAAACTTTAACTCAAAAAAAATAAATCTTTCTTTTCATTAAATTTATGATAAGAAAAAACATAAAATATTTTAATATTTTTTTTAAAAATAATGATCAAAAACATCAATTTTGATATAAAATGATTAGAATTAGAGAAATTATTTTACCCAATTTTCACACTGGCATTACAATTTTGTGAATCAGTGAAAAATGACATCAAAAATTGAGATACAATCTAAAGTTCCGAAAATATAAACAACCCATTATAAAAACTCGTTTTGATTGATTACCTTTAAACTTTCTTTTCATTAACTATGGATAAACAGTCAGATCAGCACCTTCTTCTTATGAAACGGCTTCAGGAAATGCAGAAAGAGCAACTGACGATATCTGCTTTTAATCTTTCCTTTGCTAAGGTTTTAGACAAAGAAGAATTTCATTTTATTTTGAATCAAAATTTTAAAAATGAAGTAAGATGTAATGAAATTATCATTCTGAAAGCTGAAAATTCCACTGTTAAAAGTTTTTACAGCAGTTTTTCAATAGAAAAAGATCAGGAAAAACCAATGGATCTCTATTTTGAGCAATGTTTACAATCTCCGGAGCCCGTTTTATTTGATTTAAAAGATCTCTCTGAAAAGAATGATTCTGCCCCTTTTTACTGTAAAACAGCAAAAAGTTTAGGAATGCGAATGGCAGTGGGTTTTTCCTTACCTTCCATTCAGAAAAGTCAGGAAGTTGTTTTTCTATTTTATAAGAATTTTATTTCGACAGACGATATCCGCGAAAGAATTTTAGAAGGAATTTCCACCCAACTTTCGATTACGATTAGGAATATTTCTATTCAGCAACAATTAAAATTATTTCAAAATCATCCAATTTCTTCTGCATCGGAAATTAATACTGAAAAACAGGAAGCTAAAAAGGGATTTCACGGAATTATTGGCGACAGCGATATGATGCAGAAAGTATATGAACAGATTTCACAGGTGGCTCCTTCTCAGTCTAATGTCATTATTTATGGTGAAACGGGAACAGGAAAAGAACTGATAGCTAACGCCATCCATGAACTTTCTGATGCTTCAAATCAACCCATGATCCGGATCAATTGTGCAGCAATTCCAGCCCATCTTATTGAGTCTGAACTTTTCGGACACGAAAAAGGCAGCTTTACCGGAGCCACCGAACAACGCAAAGGAAAATTTGAACAGGCACACAATAGCACCATCTTTTTAGATGAAATTGGCGAACTTCCTCTGGAACTTCAAGGGCGCTTACTGAGGGTTTTACAGGAAAAAGAAATCGAAAGAATCGGCGGAAATCAAAGAATAAAAGTGAATGCTCGAGTAATTACCGCCACGAACAGAAATCTGGATCATGAAGTGGAGAAAGGTAATTTCAGAAGTGATCTTTTTTACCGACTGAATGTTTTTCCAATTCACCTTCCGCCTTTAAGAGACAGAAAAGAGGATATTCCGTTGCTGGCTAATTTTTTTCTTGAAAAACATTCTGAAAAATTAGGGAAGAAAGTGAAAGGTTTTTCTAAAAAAGTGATGGATTCCATGATTGAAAATTCATGGTTAGGAAATATCCGTGAACTCGAAAATATGGTAGAACGAAGTATTCTGACCACGAAAACAGCTACTATCACAGAAATGGCTTTTCCGAAAACGGTTGAAACTAAAAATACGGAAGATCATTTTCAAATTAAACCTCTTTATGAATTTGAAAAGGAATATATTGTAAAAGTCGTGGAAAAATGCAAGGGCAGAATTTCCGGTAAAAATGGAGCTGCCGTTTTGCTGGGATTACCTTCTACCACGTTGATTTCTAAAATGCAGAAATTAGGTATTGAGAAAAAGCACCATTTCAAAAAAATTGAATAATTTTTTAACCATTAAGAACATTTAAGTTATTAAGTTTAATGAAGAAAATTTTATAGGCTTTATAAACATTATACTGAAAAGCGAAGCTAATCTTAATATTCTAAACTTCTTAATCAAAATCTTAATGGTTTAAAATACTCAGACTTTCATACTCATTTCAATCTTTCCTGAGGAAAGCGCCCAGAAAATCCACAATCCGAGAATGATCATTAGTGCAACAACTGGAATCCAAAAGGAAAATGCCAACGCAATAATGTAAATCGGAAGTCCGTACAGATAGTTATTGTGAATTTTTCTAATGGCTTCATCGGTAATTCCGGGACGTAAAAGTTTTTTGTTTTTACTCGCCAGATACCATAATAAATTGTAGGCTAAATTAATCAGAACAAAAATTCCCGTATAGATTGCCACGACTACAGAAGCTGCTTCGCCATTGAAATATTTTGCCAATAATGCCGTCGGATATGAAACCGCGGAAACCAGAAAGAGAATCAATCCGTTGGCAAACATAATTCCTGAATTCCTGCTGTAAATCTGTTTGAAAATTTTATGGTGATTTACCCACATAATGAAAATACTGAAAAACGAAAGGATAAACGCCAAAAACGTTGGCCATTGGTTTTTCATAAAAATTAATATCTCGTTTCCATTGTTAATAGCATCTGCTTCCGGTACATGAAGATCGAGTACCAAAAGCGTGATGGCAATGGCAAAAACGCCGTCGCTGAAGCCTTCTATACGGCCGGTTTCTTTTTCCATGATTTCTTGTTAATTGTTGCTTGTTGGGTAACGCAAAGGAGCTAAGTTCATTTTATATTGTAGTGCTTGTAAGGCGCAAGGATTTTATCTTCGATAAAATTGAAGATTGATTTTTTGAAAAATTTTAATAGGTTTTTGGTTAAAGCCTTTATTTTATTTTTTGAAAGCAGACTAAAGTCTACTTCTATTAAATGAAATTATTCGTTACAATTTATTTATATCCTTTATCAATTCCCAGTTTTTTCATTTTAGAATACAAAGTTTGGGGCTGGATTTTCAATAATTCTGCGGCTCCGCCAGTTCCGGAAACTTTTCCGCCACAACTTTCGAGGGCATTCAGAATGTGATCTCTTTCCATTTCTTCCATTGATTTTAACTGTCCGTGAAATGGTTCCGCAGATTGCTCAACCGATTTTGGAAGTTCGAAATTTTCGATTTCAGTGGTTTTTGCCAAGAGAACGCTTCTTTCAATTAAGTGTTCTAGCTCTCGAATATTTCCGGGCCACTTATAGTGTAATAATTGCTCTAAAGCATTTTTACTAATGGAAGAAATATTTCTTCTTGAAGCTGTTGCATATTTATTCAGGAAAAAATTAGCTAATAATTCGATGTCTTCTTTTCTTTCTCGCAAAGGCGGTAATTCTATCGGGAATACATTTAACCTATAATATAAATCTAGTCTGAATCTGCCTTCTGCAACTTCTTTTTCCAAAGAACGATTGGTTGCGGCAACAATTCGTACATTGACTTTAAATGTTTTGTTTCCGCCCAATCTTTCGATTTCTTTTTCCTGTAAAACTCTCAATAATTTAACCTGAGAATCTAAAGGTAATTCACCAATTTCATCCAGGAAAATGGTTCCGTTATTCGCCTGTTCAAATTTCCCGATCCTTTGGGTATTTGCTCCTGTAAAGCTTCCTTTTTCATGTCCGAAAAGTTCGGATTCAATTAAAGATAAAGGTAATGCCGCACAATTGACAATCACGATTGGCTGATCTTTCCGGTCTGATAATTCATGGACAGAATGGGCAATTTTTTCCTTTCCTGTTCCACTTTCTCCGACCACCAAAACCGAAGTTTCTGTTGGAGCAACCACCCTCACTTTTTCAACAACATCCTGAAGAACTTTGCTTTTTCCGATGATTCCTTCAATTGATTCGTCGTCTGAATTTTGAATGAATTCACAACCTTTTTCAATATCAAAACGATATTTTGCAATGTCGAGCATCACAATCAGATCACGCTCACGGAAAGGTTTTACCATAAATCCGTAAGGTTGTGTTTCTTTTACCGCTTCCAACGTGGTTTGGTTGGTATTGGCAGAAATATATAAAAACGGCAGATTGATCTCACGCAATTCCCACGCAAGATCAATTCCTGTAAGATCGCCTTTCAGCATAATATCAAGCAACACCCAATCGGGCTTTTTTTCGGCAATAGATTTCCTGGCCTGAACCACTGATGAAGCAATTCCTGTGATTTGGTAGCCCGCCTTTATCAGCATGATTTTAAGATCATTGGCTACAATAAATTCATCTTCTACAATTAAGATTTTTTCTTTCATTTTTTATATGATCCACTTACTTTTCGTGAGCTTCAATTTCTGTATTTTTTCTAAATGTTATGGTAATTTTCAATCCGTTGTTGTTTTCAATTGAAAAATTTCCGTCAAGCTGATCGGTTAAGCCCCTCATTAAGTTCATCCCGAGAGATTCAGTTGCATCCATATCAAAACCTGCGGGAAGGCCTACTCCATTATCAGAAATTATTAATTCATAATTATCATTTCCTGTATTTTTAAAAGAGACAATAACTTCTCCTTTTTTATCATCAGGAAAGGCATATTTTGTCGTATTAATCACCGCTTCATTAATAATAAGCCCCATCGGAACTGCCTGTGCGACATCCAAAAAGACTTTTTCTGCATTTACGGTAAATTTAATCTTATTTTCAGAGGAATAACATTCTCTGATATAATTAATTAACTCATACATATACCAAGACATATCGATCATCGACAGGTTATCCGACTGATATAATTTCTGATGAATCAACGACATCGCATGCATTCTGTGCTGACTGTTTTGGATTGCCATCAAGGCGTCTTCATTATCCAAATAAGCGGACTGTGTATTCAGTAAACTAATTACAATCTGCAAATTATTTTTTACGCGATGATGAATTTCTTTTAACAACCATTCTTTTTCAGCGAGGAGTTTTTTAAGTTGCTCATTTTGTTCGTCGATCTGCTTACGTTTTAATTCTAATTTTTTATTAGCATTATTTTTAAGCCTTGATCGATTATAAAGCAAAGCCGCAAAGAGAATTAATACTAAAATGCTTCCTATAAAAACATATTTAATGAATGCATCATTCTCAATCTGAATATCCTGAAGCTTTCCTTTTTGAGTCAGCAACTGAATATTTTTATCTTTCTGCTCAGTTTCAAACTGAATTTTTAAACTGCCGATCTGTTTGCTTTTTTCACCATTAAAAACAGAATCCGAGAATTTTTTATACAACTGATAGTGGGTAATGGCATCCGCATATTTTCTCTGTGTAGAATCTGCTTTAAACAAAATCAGATGATTTTCTGAACGCAACATATCATTTCCGCTTTTCTTTGCCAAAGAGTCAAACAAAGTTGCTTCACGATACATTGCGGGATAATTTTTCGTCTGATAATGATAAAAAACAAAACTCCTTAATAATGAAGTCTGATTATCAAATTTTTCGCCATTTTCTCCGTAATGACCGACTAATTTTTTATAATAAGCTTCCGCATTTTTGAACTGCTTCGTGATCGTATAAGTGCTGAAAAGAATATAATCTTCTCTCATCTCAAACTGCTGGTCATCAATGGGATACTTAGCCTTATATTCTTTAATCATAGCAATTGCTTGATCAAACTTTTTCTGTCTGATCAACATGGTAGACATATTATTGGCAACCGTCCTTACGTAGCCGTTATCTTTATTTTTTTTGGCAATAATAAGAGCTTTTTCCCAATATCTCATCGCATCGTCATTCTGACGCAGATAATAATATACCATACCGACATTGCTACAAATAGAACTCATTTGCAAAGAGTTATCATTTACACTTAGTGCAATTTTTTCTGCAGCAAGACCATTTTTCAATGCTTCTTCGTAATTGGCTTTCTGAATTTCAGCCTGTGAAAGAAAATTATAAACGGCTTGCGTTTCTTTGAACTTTACCGACTGATAAACAGCCAGTGATTGTTTCAACAGATCAATCGACTTATCTGAATCTCCTTTTAAAAGATACAGTTCGCCCAAATCTTTTAATACAGATGCTTGTTTTATTTTGGATCCCGAATTTTTAAATAATGCCAATGCTTTTTCTTTAAGCTTGATTTTAGCATCAAAATTTTTAGGATCATTATCATATATAAAAGAAAGTTCTTCGTAGCCTTCTCCGGTTTGCTCCGTCATTTTATGTGTTTCAAAATAAGTAATAGAATTTTTTATTTTGGATAACGCAGCATCTTTATTCCCTCTTTCCCTATCTATTTTTGCATCCAGAAGCATAGATTTTCCTTTTCCTAAATTATCTTTTATTTTCAGGCTCAGGTTTATGGCTTCTTTATTAAGAATCACCGCACTGTCGAGATCTTTTTTCGCTTCTCCTTTTTTGTTTATATAAAAATCGCTCAGTTTTTGCAGCAAAGCTATTTTCTGAGAATTTTCTTTGGAAGAAGCAATCTGTGTTCTCAACAGTGCAGGGTTTTCTTTGGATTGAGCTTTTAATGATATACTTAAAAACATCAAAACCAATGAAAAACAAAATATCTTTAATGGATTTTCATTAATAAAACAAGGGCTCTTATTCATTTTTTAAAGATAATCTATTATCCTTTTATTTTCAGGTTTTATCAGCTATTTTTCCCGGTGATACAGATAGCAGATAATCATCGCCACACCCGGTAAAACCAGCGTTACCAATCCAAACTGCTTTCCTGCATACGCTCCTAAAAAACAGCCAACTAAAAAACCTAAAATGGTAATCAATTGTTTTTTCAGACTTGATAAAGCTTCGGGATGATGAAAACCGTTTTTCAGCAATGTTCCGAAATCCAAAGAAGCCTGTGTAACATTTCCTGTCATCATCGTCGTTGGGCCGTGCGTTTCTTTCGCATACAATTTTCCGAAGGCATTCTGAAGTCCCATTGCAAAAACCGCCATCATGGTTATTGCATACATCATCCATTCTTCAAAGGCATTATTATAATTTAAAATAGCTACAATGACTCCACTCAATAATAACAAAACACCTTCCCAGCATAAAATAGTGTAATGATTAAGGGCTTTTCCGGCGATTCTTCCTCCTGCAATTACTGCTAAAATAAAGACAGGAAAAGTCAACAGTTTCACCCACGCATGAACATCTGAACCTTTCACAAACTGGTAGGCAAACACGATAAAGTTTCCCGTAACATGGGCAGAAAAAATGGAATCTGCCGCCACAAAAGTCACTGTATCACAATAGCCTGCAATCATCGTCAGCAACAACGTAACAAAGCCAATATTATGTTTTATCTCCATGATTTTATTTTAAATGTGAACGAAGCATCCACGCCATTTTTTCGTGAGTTTCCAATAATCCGGTGATATAATCGCTTGTTCCGGCATCTTTAAATTCTACCGCAAAATTTTCTATATTTTCACGTAAATGAATTAAAATACTTTCGTGATCTGATAATAATTCTTTCATATACGTTAAACTGTCATTCGATTCTAAATGACTTTCAGAAAGATGAGTTAACGAAAGATATTCTCTCAACGTCGCCGGAGCGTAATGTCCCAACATTCTAATTCTCTCCGCCAAATCATCAATTATTCCGTCTAACTGCTGATATTGAGATTCAAAAAACAAATGTTTGTTATAAAAATCTTTTCCTTCTACGTTCCAATGCGCTTTTCTTGTTTTGGTGTACAGAATAAATTCGTCAGCTAGCGTCTGTATTAAAATTTCAGCAACTTTTGCCAAATTTTCGTTTTTAATTCCAATTGAAGTTTTCATTTTAAATAAGATTTAATAAATAATAATCAAGTGAATATTTTCCTGCGCCCAACGCAAGAATGAGTAATAATGATAAAGTGTACATAAACGGAACATCGCGCACCTCCAAAGAATCTTTTCTGTGAACCACAAAATATCCAAGGGCCGTCACACCAATTGTCGGTAAAACAGCGAGCCTTGTTCCCAATCCTAAAATGATTAAAAAAGGAACCACCAAATCTGCAAATGAAGCCACCAAAGCATTTATTTTATCAGGAAGCCCAAGCGGATTGGGGATAATTTCTTTCTGTCCGTTTTCCAGTCTGAATTTCTTTAAGCCATGAACTCTAAATAGCTGAACAGCAAAAAGTACACGAAAAATAAGAAATGCAATATCGTTGAAAGATGAACCCAAATTTGAGGTTAAAATTTGTTTTAAAATTTCCATAATTTTTAAGTTTAAAAAGCAAAACAAGAACAGCCTAAAGCTCCCCAAAATGTGTGATAATTATTCACCGGAAGGTTGCTCATTCTCGCTGCATTATGATTATGTTCGTGAACATCACAACTTCCAACACAACTATGAATCTGTGAAATCAAAGGAGTTTTCATTTGAGATTGTGCATTTTTCTCTATTTCTTTCTGAAAATGTCCACCGACAGGAGAATAACCGTTATACAAATTCGTTGGAGACCAATCCGGAAGAACAGGAATTGATGGCGGTGCAAAGCTTGAAAACTCTCCTTTTGCATAAACAATTTTTCCGTCAACAACCGTTATTTCAGATTCAATATTTTTGATTTCTTCATCTTCAACGGTAAAAAAATCCTGATTAAGAACCGCCAAATCCGCAAACATTCCCACCTGAATATCTCCTTTTTTCTCCTGTTCCTGAGAAAACCACGCGCTTCCTTTAGTGTATAATTCCAGCGCGGTTGCTCTATCTAACCTCGTTTCATGATACAATTGAAGTCCGCCAACCGTTTTCCCAACCGTCAGCCAATACATGGAAACCCACGGATTGTAACTGCTTACTCTCGTTGCATCCGAACCACCACCAACAGGCACTTCCATTTCCAGCATTTTTTTGATGTGTGGTGTACTTTCAGCAGCGGCAGAACCATACTGATCGGTAAAATATTCTCCCTGATAAGCCATTCTGCTTTGGATTGCGATTCCTCCGCCGAGCATTTTTACCCTTTCGATATTTTTTTCATCAATCGTTTCGGCATGATCAAAAATCCACGGCAATCCGTTGAAAGGAATATCCTGATTTACTTTTTCAAAAACATTTAAAAATCGGGAAATACTTTCATTGTATGTTGCGTGAAGTCTGAAAGGCCAACGGTTTTCAACCAGTAAACGGACTACTTTTTCAAGATCGGCTTCCATATTTTCAGGCAAATCGGGTCTTGGCTGAAGAAAATCTTCAAAATCTGCTGCCGAAAACACCAACATCTCTCCTGCCCCGTTGTGACGGTACATATCATCACCCTGATATAGTTTTACCGTATCAATCCAATCGCTGAAATCTTCGAACTCGTGCTTCGGTTTTTGGGTGAATAAATTGTAGGCGATTCTTACCGTTAACTGCTTTTTCTCGTTCAGTTCATTCACTACCTGATAATCATCCGGAAAGTTCTGGAAACCACCCCCGGCATCAATCACACTTGTAATCCCGAAACGGTTGAGTTCCGTCATAAAATGTCTTGTTGAATTCAGCTGATGTTCATAGGACAATTTCGGACCCTGTGCCAATGTGGAATACAAGATCATGGCGTTTGGTGTTGCAATAATTAATCCTGTAGGTTCTCCGTTTGCGTCTCTTTCGATGTGTCCGCCGGCCGGAGCCGGTGTATTTTTGTTGAATCCAACAGCTTTCAAAGCCGCTCTGTTCATTAAAGCTCTGTCGTATAAATGCAGAATAAAAACGGGAGTTTCAGGAGCAATCGCATTGATTTCTTCCAAAGTTGGCATTCTTCTTTCCGCAAACTGGAACTCTGACCAACCGCCAACCACACGAACCCATTGCGGAGAAGGCGTACGGTCGACCTGATCTTTCAGCATTCGAAGTGCATCTGATAAAGAAGGCACACCGTCCCATCGCAGTTCAAGATTATAATTTAATCCGCCACGAATCAAGTGAATGTGAGAATCATTAATTCCGGGAACGACTCTTTTCTTTTTCAAATCGATCATTTGAGTGGAATCATCTGAAAATTGTTCGCTTAAGCCATCATTTCCAACGGCGATAATTTTACCGTCTTTAATGGCAACTGCGGAAATTTCAGGTGTTTCTTTATTGAAACTGTGAACTTTTCCGTTATATAAAATTAGGTCTGCTTTCATTTTTTCTTATTTGGTGTTTAGTTTTGAAATGGCTTCCTGAATTCCTCCTCCGGCAATGGTAAAAAATGATGGTCCTGCCAGTAAAATCAGCTTCTGCAATTTGATTTTATCTGATAAATGCTGAGCATTTAAATACGTCTGCGTTCTGTAAGCATCGAAAGCTCCCAAAACCACATTTTCTGCCACCAGAGCCGTTGGAGAATCGATTCCTGCATCTTTAATGTCGCTCGCAAAAGAAACGGTTTTCACCTGTAATTTTAACGCTTCTCTCATCGCCACGCTTCCGATTTCTTTCATTAATTCGGCATCGAAAGAATTTCTGTTTCCTAAACCTATCAGTAATAATTTTTTAGAAGACAAACTTCCTTTTGGAGGCACAATTAGTAGCGTTTCTAATGCGTGAGCTTTAAATTTTCCGGTTTTTCTGACTTCGGTAACGGCTCCTTTTAACGCATCATCTAAATGAACCATTCCGTTGAGTTCTTTGGGAAGCGCAGGTGGGTTGAAAATATCACCGTCTGTATATTCGAAAACACAGGCAATCTGTAAGTCTGCGACTGCGGCAGAAGGTCCCTGAACAAGCCCGACCACGGAAATTCCGTCGACGTTTCCCCAAATTTTTGTGGTTCCGATTGCGGTCTTTGTTTCAGCGGTTTGTGCTGAAATAAAAGTTGTTGTTGAAGTGGTTAAAATCAATGCGGTGAACATTGTTTTAGACCAGCTGATGTATTTTGAAATTGATTTTTGCATAATTAAATGATTTTTGTTTTAATGTTGGAAATCGCAAAGGCGCAAAGCTTTTTTGCTATTGTTATATTTTAAGGCACAAGGATTTTATCTGTGATAAAATTTTATATTACTTTTTTACTTTTTAAATTCTATTGATAAACTGTCGTCACTTCGAGTAGGTTTTGCAAAAACCGTATCGAGAAGTTTTGTTTAGTGTTCTCGCTACATTTTTCTTCATTTCATTACGAAAAACACTCGAACTGACGGTGACAAATCCAAGATGATGATTGATCTTGGAAATATTCTCGTTGAGATCCCTACGGGATGACAAACTTTGGGGTTATTTTCTTCCCTTCAAATTGATGATTGACACCCTAGCCCCGATTGCAACGGCATCCTTTTTGGTTGCGGGCGAAGCGAAGCGGAGCCCGTAATCAAAAAGATACAGTGGAAAGCGGGATTAAGCTTCTTAAAAAGTTTTAGAGTAAGAGTGTTTTAGGGTTTTAGAGTTGATTTTTTTATGATTAAAATTTAAATCCTACGCGAATGTTATAAAAGACACCGCTTTTCGCATTCGGAATAATATCTTCGATAAAAGATCCTTTCTGGAAGTACTGAAACCCACTTACTAAATTGAAATATTTGTTAAAACTATAGGTGAAATTGGTTAAATAAGCTGTTCCGATATATCTTTTGTCTGAGCTGCTTCCGGGACGATTCAGGACACCGCTTGGTCGGTAAACCCCGTCGTTTAGGGAATATCGCCAGTTGAAAACGACATCGACCTGCATTTTCAGTTTTGACGTTAAATCCAGCGTCGCATAGGGATGAATATCTATTAAATTGACGGGCCCAACCTGTGGACTGAAACCAAAATATCCGCCTTTCGGATACAAAGGATTGAACGTATTGAGCTTTCCATCTTCTTTGGATTTATCTCCAGAAATATAGTCGTTTCGAAGATTGATGCTCGGTTTGAATTTTACATTTTCAAATAGATATCCAATGTCGACAGAACCCGTCCATGCGCTGATGTCTTTGTTTCCAAAAGTTCCGAACTGATAGGCTGCCTCCAGATTATATATGAATCCGCCACCATATTTCCAGAGTCTTCCGCCAATAGTATGGCGTTTTTCTTTGGCTGTTCCTACTTCAAAAACAGATTCATCTCTTCGAATTCCAATGTAATATAAATCCAGATTTCCGGCTTTCGGAATAATGATTTTCGAATACGCACCCCAAAGATTAAGCTGTTTTGAGACTTTATTATCAAAAACTCCGGTGTTGATGCTGTCTGCCATCATTGCAAACGCATCTACAGAAACATTTTTATGAGAATACATCGCTTTAGCTCCGGTAAAAGAAAGTCTTGCATTGGGACCTTCTCTTACAGAAATTAATCTTCCCGAACCATAATCCAGTTCCTGTCGCCCCACTCTGAATGTCAGTTTATGATCATTTTTATGAATCAAATCAGCATCAATAAATAAGTTCTGAATGCTTAACTGATCTTCATCAATTCCTCTGGAACCATTTTTTCTTCCGTTTTGTAAAGCACTTCGGACTTGTGAAAATATTCTGATATTTTTTCCGAGATGTAAATCTGCATGAAGATCATACCGTTGCAGGAAAAAGTTGTTGTGCCCAATATTCAGTCTGCCCCAATCTTCGTTGTTGAAATCTACATATTCATACCGCGCTTCGCCACCGAAAGATAGATAGATATCCTTCTTTTCGTTGAGCGGAAGAAATTTAACCTTATTATAAAAACTATCTGCCGAATCTTTTAAATATTCATAATTCTCATCATAGCGCAGGAGCTTAAAACTCTGAGCCGAAAGCATTTCTGAACATAAAAGAATCAAAACAATGGTGATTTTAAAAAACGATATGGAAGTAGATTTCAACATTGAAAATTGTATATAAATATTAGTGATTCAACATATTGTGAGCGTAGTGAATTCCCAATCCGTAAGAACCGCCGTATTTTTTCATCAGATTCGTTACCGGAACATATGTTTCCTGACGCGCCCAGTCTCTCTGAAGTTCAAGAATATACTGAATGGAAGTCACTGGTTTTACTCCCGCGTGAATCATTCTCTGAACGGCTCTTTCATGAGCTTCGTCTGTCACATCTCCACAAGCGTCGGTGATTACATACACGTCATAGCCTTCTTCCATTGCAGATAAAGCAGGTCCTACGATGCAAACGCCCGTCCATAACCCAGCAAAAACAAGCTTCTGTTTCTGAGTTCCTGTGATTGCTTTGTAAGCGTTTTCGTCTTCCCAAGTATTCATCGTTGTTCTGTCGATATAGCCTGAAGTAGCGATGGGAAATGCTTCTTCAATTTCCGGGAAAACAGGTCCTGCAAAGCTTTCTTCAGCAACGGTTGTTACGATGGTCGGAACGTTGAAAATTTTTGAAGCTCCGCAAACGACTGCAACGTTGTTACGTAGTTCGTTCATGGAAATACTTTTTGTGGCAAATGCCATTTGACCTTCAAAATCGATTAATACTAAGGCGTGATTTTCCGGAGAAAGTAGTTTTGATGATGGTTTCATATACTTTTATTTTAGTTGTTTGTTACTATTTTATTGTTGGATTTGTCGATTTATCGCAAAGGCGCAAAGTGATTTTAAATTTGTTTTGTTTTTAAGGCACAAGGATTTTATCTATGATAAAATTTTGAACCGTTGAGTTTTTGATTTGGTTAAGTTTTTTGATAAGCTGCGTCACTTCGAATAGATTTTGGATAAAAATCGTATCGAGAAGTTTTTACTATGATTAAAGTTCTCGATACATTTTTCTTCATTTCATTACGAAAAACACTCGAACTGACGACGGTTTTCTCATCAAAAAATCAATTAGTTTACAGACAGTTTTTTAATCAGTTCCGTGCTCATTTCATCGGCATAAATTCCATAGGCGCTCGTCATAATTCCTTTAATAGAATGCTTTTCGGAAGCGATTCCGTAGACTACATCTTCGTCTCCCTGATCGGTATCGCCTTCAAAACGGAAGGTGTATTCTATTCTGAAATCTTTTGGATAGAGATTAAGGAAATTGTTGAGGATGATGCAGTCGTTCTTCAGATTAAAATCTTCTGTAAAACCTTTTTGATTCAGCCACTGAACTGCCTCAGTCAACGTATCAAAAGCTGGCTGTGTATTCATTTTAAAAAAATAGTTGAATTATTCTGTGATGAATTCTAATAAATCTTTATTGATGGTTTCATGCTCTGTAGTCGGCATTCCGTGAGGGAAACCCGGATACGTGATCAATTTTCCGTTCTTTAATAATTTGGCAGATTTTATTGCTGAATTTTCAATTGGTACAATCTGATCATCTTCACCGTGAAGAACCAAAACAGGAAGTTCAACTGCTTTCAGATCTTCTGTTAAGTCTGTTTCAGAAAATGCTTTAATTCCATCATAATGAGCCACAATTCCTCCCATTAATCCCTGTCTCCACCAGTTTCTCTGTACACCATCTTTTACATTCGCTCCTTCTCTGTTGTAACCGTAGAAAGGGAAAGTAAGATCATAGTAAAACTGATTTCTGTTGTTTAAGGTTTGTTCTCTGATCCCATCAAAAACTGACATTGGAACACCGTCTGGATTGTTTTCGCTTTGTACCATTACCGGAGGAATCGCACTGATTAAAACCGCTTTTTTTGCTCTGCCGTTGGCGTATTTGTTGACATAACGAATAACTTCGCCACCACCTGTTGAGTGACCG